>JAFQFD010000040.1 GCA_017415715.1 Bacteroidales bacterium
AACATTTTAGGGTCGGACAAAAATCCGACCCTAAAACATGTAAATCATTATCAATCTGCGCGTTATGAAAAACGCCAGAACGGCAGGCTGTGCGGAAATTACTGCTTTGCGATGTTCTCGCGCATTTCAGTGTCTGCCTGGATGTTCTTCATCCTGTAGTAGTCCATGATGCCGAGGTTTCCTGTACGGAATGCTTCAGCCATTGCGAGAGGTACTTCAGCTTCGGCCTCGATCACGCGTGCGCGTGCCTCCTGAGCCTTCGCCTTCATTTCCTGCTCGAGGGCGACCGCCATGGCGCGGCGCTCCTCTGCGCGGGCCTGGGCGATGTTCTTGTCAGCCTCTGCCTGGTCCATCTGGAGGACTGCACCGATGTTCTTTCCGATGTCGATGTCGGCGATGTCGATGGAGAGGATCTCGAATGCTGTTCCTGCGTCGAGTCCCTTGTTCAATACCACCTTTGAGATGCTGTCAGGATTCTCGAGAACGAGCTTGTGGCTCTCTGCAGAACCGATTGACGAGACGATACCCTCGCCTACTCGTGCGAGCACGGTCTCCTCACCGGCTCCTCCGACGAGCTGCTTGATGTTTGCGCGTACTGTCACACGCGCCTTTGCGATGAGCTGGATACCGTCTTTTGCAACGGCTGTCACAGGAGGTGTGTTGATGACCTTAGGGTTAACGGACATCTGCACTGCCTCGAATACGTCACGACCAGCAAGGTCAATGGCTGCAGCCATCTTGAAATCAAGAGAGATATTCGCCTTATCGGCTGATATCAAAGCATTTACAACCTTAGGAACATTTCCCTTTGCAAGGTAGTGAGCCTCGAGTTCGTTGGCGTAGAGCTTGAGACCTGCCTTTGTTCCTGTCACCATCGCCATGACGATAGTGTTAGGTGAAACACCTCTCCAGCGCATGAGAACGAGCTGGATGAGAGAAATGCGTACTCCGGAAATGAGAGCCTGGAACCACAGGGTCACAGGGAAGAACCAGAGGAAAATCACGAGGCCGACGATGGCCACGGCAATCCATACAATAATCATAGCGTCCATAGTATTAGTTTAACTGTTTGACAAAAATCTTGTTATCGTCGATATGGGAAACCTCTATCTCGGAGCCGGAATCAATGATTCCCTCAAGAGCAGTTACTTCAAGAGTACTGTCTCCGAAACGGGCCATGCCCATAGGGGCAAGCCTTGTAGTGGCCTTGCCGCGGTCGCCGGGAGCGACAGCGACCTCAGGCACCACTGCCTTGGCTTCAATATTGGTGTCGAGTGCAAGCCTCTTCCAGGTCTTTGCGCGCAGCACCCAGACCGTAAAGGCCACCAGAAGCACCGAATTGACCGCTGTGACTATGGCACCTGTCTGATTTCCGAATTCCATGAATGCATAGGCACATGAACCTCCCATGGACAGAAGGCCGAGGATACCGGCCACACCGACTCCCGGAATCAGAAGGATCTCCGCCAGGATCAGTATGAGACCGACCAGTATCAAAGTGATTATCAATCCCATATGTTTAGTTTACTATAAGTTCGTTTCCACGCAGCTCGCAGGTCACCTTGCCCGAAATCTTCGAGCGGACATATGCCGCAAGCTCCTCTGCCATGGCCTTGTTGTCGAACGGACCGACGATGAACACCTGTGTTCCGTCCTCAGCCTCGACGCGGGCTATGTCCTTGCCCATCGCCAGCCTTATCATGCCCTCGACAACTTCCTGCTCAAGTTCTCCGGAGTCTGGCATGATCCTTACTTCATACAGGAGCACCTCATTGGAAGCCTTCGCTTCCGCAGTCCTGGCGGTCACCACGGACACCTCCTGCGAGTCGATGAACGCAGCGATATACGCATCGCTGAAGCCACGTCTTCTGACCTTGTCTATGGCCGCCTTGGCATCTTCATATGAACGGAAAAGTCCGACTCTATAAGTATACATTCCGGACGGCGTACGATGCTCATACACAGGACATAAGCCCTTAAGCTCCGCCAGATCGGCCTTACGTCCGCCGCTGAAGAGCTGGATCTGGTATACTATACCGGCAGGGAGGTTCTGATCCTCTGCAAATATAGCTTCCGGACCTATCCTGAATGTGTAGTCAAACTTCACCTCCGGCACCATTACGTTTATGGCAAGCGAGTCACCCATAGACCTGCGGCGGAACTCATATTCAGGGATTTCAGGACCTTCGTCCTCGTCATCACCGCCCGCCATGTCCATGTTCAGGAATATTCCTTCCTTGAGGAACTCCATCTCGATGCCGCGAAGCTCGTTATTCGCCCTGTCCAGGGACCTCTGCAGACCAGGAATCACCATCTCCAGAGAGAGGATCTCGTTGGTCAGCCTGACCCTCTCGCCCGGATCGTTGCTGAAAACATATTCATTTCGCAACGCCTCGAGGGCGGACGAGTTTGACGAGATGGAATCCCTCAGCATCTTGACCTCGTCCATCTTGGACATATACTTGAGTGTCAGCTCGTTATCCGGTATGTCAGGAACCGCCTCCTCCTTCTTTTCCTTTACTGGGATATCCAGGAGGGAAAGCTGGCGAAGCTCCTCCGGAGAGGTCATCGGCACATGCACCGGATTGGTTTCATAATGAAGCACATACACATACACGCTGTCGCGCGACGCGCATTCCCTGTTGGACGCGAAGACCGCATATTCTCCGTCCTCAGACTCAGCATACAGGAAGTCGTCGGCAGGTGACGAATATGGAAATCCCATGTTCTGCGGAGCCGACCACCTGCGGGCGGCGGCATCCCATTCCGACTTATACAAGTCGTAGCCGCCGACGCCATAGAGGCCTCGGGAGGCGAAGAACACGGTCTTCCTGTCCGGAGAAAGCATCGGGTAGATCTCGTCCGCTGTGGTTGTAGAGAGAACCGAATCGACAACCGGAGCCGACCATGCGGTGTCCAGCTGCTCAGTCATGAGAATATCCCTTGAACCGCCTTCAGAAGCGGCCGAGAAATATATCATGTCATCCCAGTCGGGAGCATAAAGAGCCTTCACAGCGGCATCGGGACCGTTTTTGTCCAGGACATTCGGCACAGGCCTCCAACTCCTGTCCTCGAGAGGATAATACAGGAAGAACTCCTCGAGCGAGAACTTGCGCTTGCCCGCCACCTTCGGTTTCTGCACGAAGCGGGACATGTTCCTTCCGTTCTCCACCTGGACAAGCTTCTGCTGCACAGATCTCAGAAGCAGAGAATCTGCCTCAACATCAAGAGAATCAAGCACTTCCATATATATTTCGCGTGCGCCGACAAAGTCGTATGAAACATGAAGCGAGTCGGCACGGCGCAGCAGTCCGTCGACCTGCGCAGACGCAGGAAGCACGGAAAGAACGGCCAGAACCGCAGTGAAAATCATATTATGAAAGGCTTTCCCTCTAATCATCTTTAGTCTCGCTCACAATTTTCAATCTACAAATTTATAAATTTTTACATAAACATAGGATAAAACGTGCCAGTTTCTTTATTTATAAGAAAAAAATTGTAAATTTGCACCCTATTTTGCGATAGGTAGAAACAAATAACAACAAAACTATAAAACATTATGCAAAGTAAAGGTGCAATCAGATTTGTAGCGATCCTTCTCGCTATCGCATCTCTCTGGCAGCTTTCATTCACCCTGGTAAACAGCATTCAGGAGAATAAGGCGGAGAAGTATGCAGAGGCAAAGGCAATCGCTGCAGAGCAGTCAGCCGCCTTCAGCAAGGTGGCAGATGTGGACAAGGCATTCTATCTTGACTCCATCAGAAAGGTGGCGAACAGAATGTACATTGATTCCATTTCATCCAAGAACATCTATCTTGGATACACATTCAAGGACGTTCAGGCGAAGTCAATCAACCTCGGTCTCGACCTCAAGGGAGGTATGAACGTAATGCTGCAGGTGCAGCTCGAGGACCTCGTCAGAGCACTTTCAAAGAACAACCAGACCAAGGAGTTCAACGACGCAATCGCACTCGCAAAGCAGAACAGCGTTGACTCAAGAGAGGACTTCATCACCCTCTTCGCAGAGGCTTGGAAGCAGACTTCAAACGGTCTTCCTCTCGCACACGTATTCGGAACAATCGACATGGTCGGCAAGATCGGCCCCGAGTCTACTGACGCAGAGGTGATCGATGTGATCAGAGCAGAGTCTGAGAGCGCAATCGCAAACTCATTCAACGTCCTCAGAAACCGTATCGACCGTTTCGGTGTGACACAGCCAAACATCCAGAAGCTCGGAAACAGCGGACGTATCCTCGTCGAGCTCCCAGGTGTGAAGGAGCCTGAGCGTGTAAGAAAGCTCCTCCAGGGAACTGCATCACTCGAGTTCTGGCCTACATACGACAACACTGAGCTCCAGGGCTACCTCACAGAGGCCAACACTCTCCTCGCTCAGCTTCTCGAAGACGAGACCGCAGAGGTTGAGGAGGTTGCAGAAGAGACTGCAGAGGTTGACTCACTCCTCGCTGCAGAGCTCGCACAGAAGGACGCAGAGGCTGAGCTTCTCAAGCAGAACCCTCTCTTCTCTGTCCTCGTTCCTGCACAGTACAAGGGCGCATGCATCGGATATGCTCACTACGCTGACACAGCAAAGATCAACAGATACTTCGCTATGCCTCAGGTGAAGGAGCTCTTCCCTGCAGAGTTCAAGCCTATGTGGACAGTTCACGCTTCTCAGATGGATGAGAACATCTATGAGCTCGTTGCCATCAAGGCTGCTTCAGCAGACGGAAAGGCACCTCTCGACGGAGGATATGTAACTGACGCACGCGTACAGTTCGGCAACACTGCAGGTACTCCTGAGGTATCTATGTCTATGAACGGTGAGGGCGCAGGCATCTGGGCAAGACTCACCGGCGACAACATCGGAAAGCAGATCGCAATCGTTCTCGACGGCATGGTTTACTCTTATCCTGTAGTAAACGGCAAGATCGAAGGTGGTTCTTCACAGATCACAGGACAGTTCACCATCGAGGAGGCTGAGGACCTTGCAAACGTCCTCAAGTCAGGTAAGCTCCCTGCACCTGCAACAATCATCCAGGAGCAGGTTGTAGGACCTTCACTCGGTGCCGAGTCAATCAACGCAGGTATGATCTCATTCATCATCGCGTTCATCCTCGTCCTCATCTACATGATCTTCTTCTACGCAGGCGCAGGTCTCGTAGCTGACATCGCACTCCTCTGCAACGTGCTTCTCCTCTTCGGTACGCTCGTTTCATTCGGAGCAGTGCTTACACTCCCTGGTATCGCCGGTCTCGTACTGACCCTCGGTATGGCAGTGGACGCAAACGTGATCATCTATGAGCGTGTGAAGGAAGAGCTTCGCGCAGGAAAGGGTCTCAGCAAGGCTATCGCTGACGGTTACTCGAACGCATACTCTGCAATCATCGACGGTCAGGTGACTACACTCCTCACCGGTCTCGTGCTCTTCGTGTTCGGTTCAGGTCCTGTACAGGGCTTCGCAACAACCCTCATCATCGGTATCATCACTTCTATGGCGACATCTATCTTCATCACAAGAATGATCTTCGATGACAGAGTGACAAAGGGCAAGAACATCACTTTCGACAACAAGCTTACAAGGAACTTCCTCCAGAACACTCATGTAGACTTCATCGGCAAGAAGAAGTTCGCTTACATCCTCTCTGGAGCGCTCATCCTCATCTCTATCCTCTCTATCAGCTTCAAGGGCTTCACCTATGGTGTTGACTTCACAGGTGGACGTACTTACGTTGTAAGATTCGACCAGCCGGCAAACGTTGAGGCTGTACGTGCCGCAGTGAACGAGGCATTCGACAACGCTGCTGCAAACGATGAGACTGTAGACAACTCTGCAGCTGAGGTGAAGCAGTTCGGTGGTGAGAGCCAGATCAAGATCACTACTACCTATAAGGTGGCAAACGAATCTTCAGACGTTGACGTTGAGGTTGAGAACATCCTCTACAACGCTCTCAAGGGCTTCTTCGCAGCAGAGGTAAGCCTTGAGGACTTCACTTCTACCCAGACAAACCCTAACGGTATCATCAGTTCTGACAAGGTAGGTCCTACCATCGCAAACGACATCACAAGAGACGCGATCATCGCTGTGATCCTCGCCCTCATCGTGATCTTCGGCTACATCGCCATCCGTTTCAAGGGATGGACATGGGGTCTGGGCGGTGTGACAGGTCTTGCACACACTGCGCTTATCGTGATCGGATTCTTCTCGCTGTTCTCAGGCATCCTTCCATTCAGCCTTGACATCGACCAGACATTCATCGCAGCGATCCTTACCATCATCGGTTACGCAATCAACGATACAGTGGTTATCTTCGACCGCATCCGTGAGTACAAGGAGATGCATCCTAAGGCAGATCTTCGCCAGAACGTGAACGAGGCCCTCAACAGCACTCTCTCACGTACAATGAACACCTCACTCACAACTCTCGTTACCATGCTTGCAATCGCAATCTTCGGCGGCGAGGTGATCAGAGGTCTCGCAGTAGCATTGATCCTCGGTATCATTGTTGGTACTTACGCATCAATCTTCATCGCTACTCCTATCATGTACGACGTGACAAAGAAGGCAGAAGCAAAGAAGGCTAAGAAATAATCTGATAATCACATAACTCAAGCAGAGGCGGTCCAGAAGGATCGCCTCTGTTTTTATTTATTCCTTTTGCAACTATTTCCGACTTTTATGCATCTTATTGAATACAAATACTAAAATCAACTGAAAAATGAAAAGATTTTTTATTCTGACGGCGATTCTGACCGTCTTCGGACTCACTTCTTGTGAGAAAGAGCCGTCCAAGGCAATCGTAGGCACATGGAAAGCAATGAAGATGGAGGCTGCAATAGCCGGAATCAACATGACCATCGACATGGCCGAAAAGGAAATGAACATGGAATTCACTTTCAATGCAGACGGAACAGGAAGCATGCTTGTAGAAACTGGCGGAAAGAGCGAGAAGAGCACATTCGAATACTCGGTCAACGGCAACCTGCTCTCTCTGATCGAAGGTGACGACACCACCGGCATTCCTATCTCATTCGACAAGAAGACAATGGTGGCGGAAATGAGCGGAGAGATCTTCGGCCTCGGAAGCGATACGGCAAAGGTGAAGGTCTATTTCGAGAAGAAATAAGCCTTCCGGAATATAAATGAACGACAGGGCGACCCCAAAGGGCCGCTCTGTTTTTTGTTGATAAGTTTGTTTGATACATAAGGGCATTTTGTGTATTTTTGCTGACCTATATTAAACAGATTTTTCCGCTATGTCATTCGTACATCTTCACGTCCATACACAATATTCGATTCTAGACGGTCAAGCGTCCATTTCCGGCCTTTTCGAGAGGGCCAAGGAGCTTGGCATGCCCGCCCTTGCCATCACAGATCACGGCAACATGTATGGTGTGAAGGAGTTTCTGAAGGTAGCGAAGAAGTTCCCGGAGGTGAAGCCTATCATAGGCTGCGAGATTTATGTGACACGCCACTATGACCATAAGCTCAGGGACAAGGATCACAGAGGATACTACCACCTCATCCTGCTCGCGAAGAACTACAACGGATACAAGAACCTCATGAAGATCGTGTCTACAGGACACATCGAGGGTAAGTATTATGACAGGCCGCGCGTGTGCCACGAAATCGTGGAACAATACGCGCAGGACCTCATATGCTGCTCCGCATGTATAGCCGGAGAGCTCCCGAGAGCCGTCATCGCAGGAGACATGGAAGGGGCCATGAAGGTCATAGAATGGCATAAGAAGGTCTTCGGAGATGACTACTATCTCGAGGTGCAGCAGCACAAGACCGAGATTCCGGGACAGTCGCAGGAGGTTTATGAGCGCCAGCTCATAGCCAACGCAGGCATATACGAGCTTGCTGAGAAGACCGGCATCAAGGTCATCGCCAGCAACGACGTGCACTTTGTGCGCAAGGAGGACGGTCCGGCGCACGACAGGCTTATCTGTCTGACGACCAACGCCGACATCGACGATCCAAACAGAATGAGATACACCCAGCAGGAATATCTCAAGAGCGAGGAAGAGATGGCAGACTTGTTCTATGACCATCTCGAGACACTCAGCAACACATTGGAGGTCGCTGACAAGATCGAAAGCTACAAGGTGGACAAGGACCCTATCCTCCCTAAATTTGACCTTCCGGAGGAGTTCCTTGCACAGATCGACACTCACCTTGAGACATATAAGCATATCATTGACGAAGGACGCTGCGACAAGAACGGAAACGAGCGTGGCGAGGAGTTCTGCAACTCCGTAGCATACCTCTGCCACCTTACATACAAGGGAGCGCACTGGAGATATGGAGAGACGCTTACCGACGAGCAGGCCGAGCGCATAGAGTTCGAGCTCAAGACCATCTGCAAGATGGGTTTCCCTGACTACTTCCTCATAGTCCAGGATTTCATCGCCGCAGCGCGTTCCGAGGGCATTTCAGTGGGCCCGGGCCGTGGTTCGGCTGCAGGATCGGCGGTAGCATACTGTCTGAAGATCACCAATATAGACCCTATCAAGTATGACCTCCTCTTCGAGCGATTTCTCAACCCTGACCGAATCAACATGCCCGATGTGGACATCGATTTCGACGATGACGGCCGATACAGGGTATTCCAGTACATAGAGGAAAAATACGGAAAAGACCACATCTCTCATGTGATCACATACGGAACAATGGCGGCGAAGAGCGCCATCAAGGATGTGGCGCGCGTGAGCAAGCTGCCCATCGAGGAGTCCAACAGGCTCACCAAACTGGTGCCGGACAAGCCTTTTGAAGCCACTATTGTAGAAGATGGAAAGAAAGTCACCAAGGAATTCAAGCCGAAACTCAAGTTCTGCATCAAATACGGCGACCTCAAGGCCGAAATGGAGAACGGAACGCCTCTGGTCAAGGAGGTGCTGACCTACGCGGAGAAGCTCGAGGGCTGCATCCGCCAGACCGGCGTGCACGCCTGCGCGATGATCATCGGAAGAGGAAACCTGACCGAGTTCATTCCTATATCCATAGCAAACGACAAGCTCACAGGCGAAGAAGTATGGGTGTCGCAGTATGACGGCCACTACATCGAGGAAGTGGGCATGCTCAAGATGGACTTCCTGGGTCTGAGGACCCTGTCCATCATCAAGGAATGCCAGGCAAATATCAAGAAGCGCCACGGCATCGAGTTCGACATAGAGCAGATTCCGATCGACGACCCTGAGACATATGCTTTGTATAGCCGTGGAGACACCACCAGCGTGTTCCAGTTCGAGTCTCCGGGCATGAAGGAGTGGCTCATAAAGCTCCAGCCTACACGATTCGAGGACCTCATCGCCATGAACGCCCTCTACCGTCCGGGTCCTATGGACTATATTCCGGACTTCGTGGAGCGCAAGCAGGGCCGTCAGGAGATCAAATACGATCTTCCGCAGATGGAGGACATTCTCCAGGACACATACGGCATCACGGTATACCAGGAGCAGGTGATGCTCCTGTCCCGCAAGCTTGCGGACTTCACCCGAGGACAGGCGGATACACTCCGTAAGGCCATGGGTAAGAAGCTCAAGGACGTACTGGACGGCCTCAAGGGCCTGTTCATCGAAGGAGGAACCAAGAACGGACACCCTAAGGACATGCTCGAGAAGATATGGGCAGACTGGGAGAAGTTCGCCTCATATGCGTTCAACAAGTCCCACGCGACCTGCTACGCCTGGGTAAGCTACCAGACAGGCTGGCTCAAGGCGCACTACCCTGCCGAATTCCAGGCGGCCAACCTCACGAAGAATCTCTCCAACATGGACGAGATCAAGAAGATCATGGACGACTGCAAGAAGAACGGCATCAAGGTCCTCAACCCGGACATCAACGAGTCCGATTCGAAGTTCACCGTGAACAAGCAGGGCCAGATCCGCTTCGGACTGGGAGGCATCAAGGGATTCGGTGACAACATTGTGAAGGCCATCCTGGCCGAGCGCGAAGAAAACGGCATATTCCCTGACATATACAACTTCGTGGAGAGAA
The DNA here is from genome assembly GCA_017415715.1 of Bacteroidales bacterium. GTDB lineage: Bacteria > Bacteroidota > Bacteroidia > Bacteroidales > UBA932 > Cryptobacteroides. Next base: position 10,001 of record JAFQFD010000040.1, read on the forward strand.
TGTCGGGCGTAGTGAACAGGAAGGCGTTCGAGGCCCTCCTGCACTCGGGAGCATTCGACAGCTTCGGCATCAGCCGCAAGCAGTTCACCACTCCAGGCAAGAGCGGAGACATCTTCATTGACACTCTCCTCAAATATGGAGAGCTCTACAAGCGCGACGAGATGGAAAGCGCCATATCACTCTTCGGAGATTCCGATGAAATGAAGCCTGAAAGGCCAGAGATTCCGGAACTCGTTGGAGAAGAGGATATTATGGAGAAATTGAAAGCAGAGAAGGAGCTCGTGGGAATGTACCTCTCAGCTCATCCTCTCGACACCTTCACGTTCGAGATGGAGAACTTCACCACCTGCCAGGTGAGCGAACTTGGAACGCTCATCAGCGAATGCAATGCGACCAGGACGCCGGCGAAGGTAAGGGTGGCGGGATTCATCACAGCTGTGCAGGAGACCACGACCAAGAGCGGAAGCCCTATGTCAAAGATGACAGTGGAGGACTATAGCGGAAGCTATGAATTCGCATTCTTCGGCAAGAACCATGAGGAATTCATGGCATATCTGAAGCTCCATACAGCAATCTTCATTGAAGGAGTCATCGAAGAAAGGTACAGACCAAACGAGAAGAATCCTAAACCGGACCTGATCTTCAAGCCAAAGGGCATGAAACTGCTTGGAAACGTCACAGAAGAGCTCGTGAAGGGCTTCTCGATATATGTGACCACACCTATGCTCAGCCCGGACTTCAGAGACAGACTGGTCAAAATGCTGAAGAGGAACAAAGGAAAGGTGCCTCTCACAATGTTCCTCTTTGATCCTCAGAAGAAATGGAATATAGAATTCCTGTCACACAAGTTCAGCGTGCAGATATCCCAGCCGTTCATCGAAGAACTCAAAAGCCTGGGCATCCGCTATTCAGTGTCTAAAAAATAAGTCTTGCGACTATCGGGTAATGATCGGAAACGTACGTCCTCTGGGCGTACTTTTTCGTTACTGTCTGATACTCCGGGCAGGAGCTGAAGCCTGAGATGTAGATGTAGTCTATCACATCATCTGCCTTTGCCTTTCCCCAGCCGTTGAATGTGTTGTGATTGTCGGTCTTGAGGGCGACCTTACGGGTACTCTTCATCTTCGCGTCGAGACCCTTGAGTTCCGGTGCTGTCGGCTTGATGTTGAAGTCTCCCGTGAGGACCATAGGATATCCCTCGGGGTTGATTTCCGCTATCCTGTCTACAATCAGGTCAAGTCCGTTCTTACGCGCCTCGACTCCTACATGATCCAGATGAGTGTTCACGAAGTAGAACTTCTTTCCTGTCCTCTTGTCCTTCATAAGGGCCCAGGTTGCTGTCCTGTAGCAGGCAGCATCCCAACCCTTGGAAGGCTTGTCCGGAGTCTCTGAGAGCCAGAAAGTGCCCCATTTGAGCATCTTCACTGTCTTCTTGTTCCAGAATATGGACATATATTCGCCTTTCTTCTTGCCGTCGTCCCTGCCGACACCTACACAGTCATAATCCTTGGTGAACTCCTCAAGGAACTTGATCTGGTCGCCAAGCGCCTCCTGCACTCCGAACACATCAGGCTGCTGGTCTTCCAGCATCTCCAGCGTCGCCGGGCAGCGATACATCCACGAATTGGTACCGTCTTTGGCAATGCCCTGACGGATATTATACGACATTACCTTCAGCTCGGAAGACTGCGCGATAGCAAACTGTGGCAGCAATGATAATGCTGCCACAATCATGATATGTAAATACCTTCGCATTCTATTACTTTTCGAAATTCAGACGTACATCCATTCCATCTTCCTGCATTGTAAGAGAAAGCTTTCCTTTTGCATACTTAAAAGTAATCGTCTCCCCTTCCTCGTCCGTAACCAGAATATCAGTACCATCGACCGCATATACCATTTCAGTAGAATCTTCCCTCTCACCTTCTGATATGATTACTCCCGTCACAGTATTGTCAGACTTGAACTTGAATTCCATCGAAAGCCCTGCTTCTTCACAATTCATGGACATAATGACCTCGCCATCGCTGAGGACATCTATAGTTGTACTCTTCCATGTTCCAACCAAACCTGCTGGCTGTGCATTGGCTGCAATGCCGAAGAATGCCAGAACCAATGACACCAAGAAAAACTTTTTCATAATCTAAAATTAAATTTTAGGATTGTTAATTCAACATGAAATTTACCATTGTCTGGATATCGCCTGCCGACCTTGCGAAGAGGGCCTGGAACTCACCTGGCTCTGCAACCCACTCGTGCTTGTCTGCATCGAACCAGCTGAGGTCTTCAGCATCGATCTCGAATGTCACCGTCTTCTTCTGGCCTGCCTTGAGGAATACCTTCTCAAAGCCCTTGAGTTCCTTTGCAGGACGGTCGATAGACGCCTCAGGATCAGCGATATAGAGCTGAACAACCTCGGCTCCGTCATAGTCTCCGGTATTAGCCACGTCAACAGAAACCTTGAGCGTGCCAGAAGCTGTCATGGACGGTTTTGCCGCCTTTGCGTTGCTGTACTCGAATGTCGTATAGCTGAGACCATGTCCGAACGGGAACTGGACTGGAATCTCCTTTGTGTCATACCATCTGTATCCTACATAGACACCCTCGTCATAGTGTGTCTGCCAATACTGGTCGCCCGGCTCCTTGATGCCAGGATACTGGCGCTCGGTCTTGATAGGGCCGTCCTCATAGCAGAACGGAACAGAGAACGGAAGTCTTCCTGAAGGATTGACCTTACCGGTGAGAACGTCTGCGAGGGCGTTTCCGGTCTCGGTACCGCCATACCAACCCTGAACGATGGCGCCGACCTTGTCAGCCCATGGCATAGCCACTGCAGAACCTGAAATGTTCACAACCACGAGGTTCTTTGCCACCTCTGCAAGGGCCTCTATGACCTTTTCCTGACCATATGGAAGAGTGATCTGGAGACGGTCTGTGCTCTCGTTGTCCTGGTGCGCGCTCTTGTTCAGACCGCCGACGAAGATCACATAGTCCGCGTCCTTTGCAGCCTCTACAGCCTCTGCGATGAGGACTTCAGGAGAACGGTTGTCAGTGAGGTCCTGACCTGTATCAACCGCATTGTATGATGTTGAAGTGTCACCCACATAACCGCGAGCCCATACCACCTCAGCCTTGTCGCCATAAGCATTCTGGATACCCTCGAGAGGGTTGACCTCATATGCTGTCTTGAGGTTTGAGCTTCCGCCGCCCACTACCATCTTCTTCACTACGTTCTCGCCCACGAGGAGGATCTTGCCGCCTTCCGGCACGTTGAGAGGAAGAGTGTTGTTGTCGTTCTTGAGAAGGACTACACCTGCCGCAGAGATGTCGCGCGCTGCCTGATAGTGCTCAGGGCATACGAAGCGGCCGTAGTTAGGCTCAGGACGCATGCTTGTGCGGAAGATCGTGCGGAGGATGCGGCGCACCTTGTCGTCGAGCTCCTTTGTGGTGTATGTACCCTCACGGAGACCCTTCAGATATGGGTCAGCCATATGATAGTTCCTGTAACCGTCGCTTGCTGCGCCTGTGAGGCCGTTTGTCCATGTGCCCATCTCGATGTCAAGACCGTTGAGGACAGCTTCCTCGTCGTCGCGGCATCCGCCCCAGTCGCTGACTACGACTCCGTCAAAGCCCCATTCGCCCTTGAGGATGTCCACGAGGAGTTTCTTGTTGTGGCAGTTGAACTGGCCGTTGTAGAGGTTGTATGATCCCATGATGGCCCAGGCATTTCCTTCCTGAACGGCTGCCTTGAAGGCCGGGAGATAGATTTCATAGAGAGTCCTGTCGTCAACCACAGAGTTAGACTGTGTGCGCTGGAACTCCTGGTTGTTCACTGCATAGTGCTTTACGCAGGCAGCGACACCGTTTTCCTGAACACCTTTTACGTAAGGGACAACCATCTGACCTGCAAGATATGGGTCCTCACCCATGTACTCGAAGTTACGTCCGTTGAGCGGAGTGCGGCAGATGTTGATGCCAGGTCCCAGGAGGATGTCCTTCTTGCGGTAGCGCGCCTCCTCACCGATGCTGCGGCCGTAGAGGAGGGACATTTCCTTGTCCCATGTCGCTGCGAGGTTGATGAGCGCTGGGAATGCCGTACATGAGTCGTTTGTCCAGCCTGCCTGGTCCCACTCGTCCCAGAGTACCTCAGGACGGATGCCGTGAGGACCGTCTGTATGCCATACTTCAGGAATGCCGAGGCGCGGAACGCCGCGTGAACTGAACTTTGACTGTGCTGTGGTCATGCCTACCTTCTCCTCGAGGGTCATGCGTGCAAGAGCATCCTCAACCCTCTCCTCAACAGGAGCGTTCGGATTGAGATAGGTCGGGCCGTCGAATTTCGGCTGGTTGCAGCAGGCAGCCAGAAGAAGGGCCGCTGCCGACAGGATGATGGTCTTTTTCATATCTAAGTGTTATTGATTATGCGGTTAATCCTACAAATATAATAAAAAGAGATTTCTCCACTCACTTTGTTAGGTCGAAATGACAATAAAACTGTCTGGTTGAAGTCATGACAGTCTGTATTCTATGGAAAAGGCGAGAGTCTGACCCGGGTCTATGCAGAAGTCTATGTAAGGCTCTATGCATGCTATGCGGTGGTTGGACCAGAAGACTGCCTTTGTCATAGGCTCGGAACAGGAGGCGTCAACTCCTCTGCCGGTCTGCTCTTCGCGAAGCGCAAACGCATTCGGACTTCCTGAAAGGCCTTTCCCTGACTCATGAAGATTACCGGTAAACACCGATTCCCCTTTCTGCAATGTCCTTGTAAAGCGGATGCCACTGCCGGAAAACCCGACTTCAGAGTACTCGGCACGCCAGTCTCCTTCTGGCTTGAACGGGAAATCCAGCTGACGCGACTCTCCCGTCTCAAGGAGGCCGAGAGTGAAGAAGTTATGATTATAGACATCGCCCATGAGGGCCTTTCTGCCTGTGTTTCTGAGGCAGTGGCTGATGCGGAATGAATTCTCGCCGGTGATGGTGATCTCCTTCATGTATTCATATTCCGAATCTATGAAATGTCCGAACACAGCTGTATTTTCAGTCACGCAGAGCGTCCTGCGACCGGGGTCTATGATCTTGTGCAGCTTGAAACGGTCATATGGACCTTCCATCTTTTCAAGCACTCCGACGCCGATCTTCAGAAACGGCTCACCTGGCCGGGCATCATCCAGACCTATGGGGCTGAACTCCTCGGCAGGGCCGCAGACTGCGTCATGCATCACCGGAGAATAGCTCTCGAACCACTCCTCGGTGTAGTTGCAGCCTTTGTATTCTATGCTATGGAAGACTCCCGCCCAGTCGAAGCGGGTTCCACGATAATAACCCTTCTCGCCGTCTGGAGCGTGAAGGGTTATCTTCAGGGTATCGTTTTTTATTTCAATCATGGTTATAAAGATTTCTCCACTCGCTTCGCTCGGTCGAAATGACAATTGATGCGTAGGATCTGCGTCAGAGTCTGGTAGGGAATTCCGCTATGCGGAGGGTTGTGCAGCCGTATGGAATGAGCTCTATCCATACTTCTTCGCCTGTGTCGTCTCCGTCTTCACGGTAGTATGCAATCTGGCCTGTGGATCCGTTGTATTCCTTCCATGGCTTGATGACAACGGCCTTCGCCCTGATGGTCACAGGGGCATTTTCGAGGTTCCATGGATACAGGCCGGCGTCCTGACGGACTTCTACCTTGAAGTTCTCCGTCATCTTCTCCGGAGTCATGTCCTTGAGGCGGAAGCCATAGTTCCATGGAGTGTCAGAGACACATGTCCAGTAGTATGGTCCGTATTTTCCTTCATATGAAGACTCGAATTCGTGCTTCTCCCACTTTTCTTCCATCTTAAGCGCATACACGAGCGGTCCACGCTCCACGACTGTCGCGCCGTCATACCAGTGGCTGATGCGCACTTCCATAGGGAAAGTGAGTGTGACCACGTCACCCTTTGCCCATACACGCTCTATTCGTACGGCCTCGCCGGCCTTCGGAGCATCACATACTGATTCTCCGTTCACCTGCACCTGAGCATTCTGACACCACTCGGGAATTCTGAAATATAACGGGAACTCCGCTTTCTTCACCTTCCTTGACGGGTAGCTTACAGTCACTTTCACTGTCTCCTCGAACGGGTAGAGAGTCTCCTGCTTCAGGGATACCTCAACGCCGCCCGAGACCTTTGCAGTCACTGTTGACGGAGCATATACGAATGCGGCCAGACCGCCGTCCTTGCTTGCATACCAGAGGTTCTGGGTGAATTTCGGCCAGCCCTGGTGCATGTTGCATGAGCAGCATGGATATCCGTTCAGGACACCGAATACATTGTCATTGTCCTCATGCTGGGTCACGAAATTCCTCCACTCGCGGGAGCATGCTATCTGGTTTGTCTGCTGGTAGTATTGGCGTCCGTCATAGGCGTCCGTCGCCTGGGTCGGAAGGGCGTTGTACGCCACCCTTTCCAGGTGGTCGGCCCACTGGAGGTCTGCCGTGGCCTGGAGCATTTCCTCGAGAGAATACATCATCTCCACTGCGGTGCAGAGCTCTGATCCGCGTGTCGGGTCGCCGAAATGCACCTGCTCGTCGCCGGCCCACAGACCTGTAGGGAGACCGAATGTGTGCCTCATTATCTTCAGGGCGTTCTTCGGAGCGTTCAGGTCCTTCTCGTCGTGCGACCTCTGCCACCAGATCACCGGCTCCTTGAAGCCGTGAGCGAGGTTTACCGTGTGCATCGAATTCTGGACTCTTAGTTCGTTGGTCTCGCCCCAGAACATCGCTGTCCAAGGAGTTGTCTGGCTGTGGATCAGGTCGCCGAGCTCAAGAAGGAACTCGTCTCCTGTGATGTTGTAGAGCCAATATACCATGTCAAGGTTGTCACCACCTCTCCATTCTCCCCAGAATGTCCAGTAGTCGAGCGGCTTCTCCGGAAGGTTGGCGAGCTGGTACTTGAAGTAGTTGGTCATCACGATGATGACGCGCTCGTCGCCTGTTGCCATGTAATATTGCTTGAGGATCTTCAGGGCGACCATCTTCGGCCACCAGTCCTCGGCCTTTCCGCGCTGGAACCCTTCTATGTATTTACGCGATATCCTGTTGCCGAAGTATCCGTCCTCGAAGGTCATGGTGAGCATCGACTCCGTCCAGACCCTTGATTTGGCTATAAGTTCCTCGTCACCAAGAAGATAAGCAAGCGGCACGAGACCGTCAAGCCAGTATGGACCACGCTCCCAGGTGTCGCCTTCGCCGCCTATCCAGGCGTTGTCGGCGCCGACCACCTCACTGTAGAGTTCGTCAAGATGTCCGGTCATCCCGTCCTTCTGACGCACGAGCTGGTCATGGAGCCAGCCATCGGCCTTGATGGCACCGATCGGAAGCTCCGCAAAAGCTGTCGGAGCCAGAGGCGCACGGTTGAAAACATACTCCTGGGCATGAATTGCGGCAGATGCCGCTATAAAAGCAAATATTGCAAGTACTTTTTTCATCCTGAACTGGCGGTGTTACATAAAATGACAATAAAATGTCACGCTGGTTAGTAAAATGTACTATTTAAGTCTGATCTGGAGGGCGGCGTAACAAGAAAACACGAATTCATGTCACGCCGCTCCGTCATTTATTTCTTGAAGAATCCGAGGGTTGATTTCACTGCTCTCCAGCTGCCGTCCATGTGGTTGATCATGCCGGCTCCGCTGACCCACATTCCAGTGGAGCCGCCGCCGTCAAGGTTCATGGCATGCACGCAGCCGAGACTCTTCATGATCGGGCCGAGCTCCTTCATGTATGCTCCCTGGCTAGCATCAATGCGGCCGTCGCATATGAAGAGGACGATCTTGCCGTCTGCTGTCACTCCGACAGCAGACCTGTCCGGATGAGCGGAATATACTCCCGACTCGTCCCAGCACTCGTAATTTGTATAATAATGAGTGTCGTCGACCATGGTGTTGTCTGCAGAAACCTTTCCGTCATAGAGGACCATAGGGCCGCAGCTGATTGCATAATACGGCTTCCACTCCACAGCATCCACAGGTGATGTGGCGCTTACTTTTCCATATTTCGCCTGACCTACGACATTTGCCTGCGGGCGGTCATAGTAATAGAATGTGCCCTGCTGAGGGACCCCCACCCAGTATGCAGCTGCCTTTCCATCCTTGTCAACGCCTATTATCGGTCTGGTGACCTGATATAGCTGACTGTTTGAGGCCCAGTAACAACCTTCTATCTCACCATGCCACTCCTGGGTCATCTGACCTTCAGTGAAGATCACTCCGATGTTGTAGTTTCCATATATGGCTCCGTTGATCAGAGCAAGGCAGTCTCCTGCGGCCTCAGCCTGGGACTGGACAGTCTTCTTTGAGCCTTTGGTTTCAGGATACATAACGCGGAAATCGACCTTGGAAGGGTCTGCAACGGCATACCATGCATTGAAATTGCGGCCGTTCAGCTGCGATGTGGTCTTATAGATCTCGACTCCTTCCATACCTTCGTAAGTCTGCTTTTCCCATGCAAGCTGAGGTGTTTCCGGCTGAGCTTCAAGCTTCACTGTCTGAGGCTCGCTGTAGCGGTATGTGTCGCCGTCCTTGATGAATGCGCTCATCTGATATTCCTTGCCGTCCTCGAGGTATGCGTTCGGCACTACCTGGAGGATTTCAGCGTTGGCAGAAATCTGAGGTCCAAGCACCTTTATGTCATCCACAGAAGGCGCGCCAGTCTCGCTGAAGCAGATACCATGCTCCGGATTGGCTCCCGCGATCTGCTGTACTTTGTAACTGACTGCTACATAAGCATATGAGGTCTTGACTGACTTTATTTCAGGTATCTTTTTCGGGTCCGTTTCAGGCACTGCAGGGTCGTCCTTCGGGTCCTCCGGATCTGCAGGTGTTTCGGGGTCTTCAGGATCCTCCGGGTCCTCTGGAATCTCTGGGGCAGGAAGCTCATAGTTCAGAAGATAAACCACCTGGGAATTCAACTTGAAATCTTCCGAGACGGCCTGGACACCGAAGTCATAGACAGCCCCGGCCTCAAGCCCCGAAAACTCATATTCAACAGCATCTGCCGCTACGGTTGCCACCGGATCCACATAGTATGAATCCCCTTCTCCACGGAGGAAGAGCCTGTATCCTTTTTCGCCCTGGGCGTTGTCGGTCCAGGTGAGGACTACGGTCGTAAGGTCTTTCGGCTCCGCCTTGAGACCTGAAGGGTCTGCAAGAGGTGCTGCTTCCGGAGCCGGCTTCTGACATGAAGAAGCCATCATCACGATGGCAAGAAGTGTAAGGTGAATTTTCATAATCACTGAATTATCGGGTGCAAAATTAGTAATTTTGTATTGGATATTGCAAGAATTTGCGTACTTTTGCACCACACTACACCACACTAAATTAAAAAAACACATTTTCAGCACGATGAAAGGCACTCACAAGTACTATAAATGGGAGGTTCTGGGACTCCTCTGGATGGCATATCTGCTCAACCAGGCAGACCGTCAGGTGTTCAATACAGTACTCCCTGCAATCCGTGATTCTCTCAACCTCACTGACACATCGGTAGGTCTCATCGCCACCGTATTCAACCTCTGCTACGCATTCATGGTGCCGCTCGGAGGAATGGCCGGCGACCGCCTCAGCCGCAAGTGGGTGACCACCATAGCGATCCTCTTCTGGAGCGTTGCGACCATGTTCACAGGACTTGCAACAGGCGTTGTGATGCTCATACTCATGCGAAGTGTGGCCACCGGCGGCGGAGAAGCATTCTTCGGACCTGCCAACTATTCGCTCCTGGGTCAGTATCACACAGACACCAGAGCCCGCGCGATGTCCATCCACCAGACTTCATACTATGTGGGAGTGATCCTCGCAGGATGGCTTGCGGGATATATCGCTGACAAGCTCGGCTGGCAGTACTCGTTCATCATCTTCGGTGCAGCCGGCATCATCTGGGGCATTGTGATGGCCTTCCGTCTCAAGGATAAGGAGATGCCCGATCAGGTCGGGCATGACGACAATGTGCAGAACTGTAATGACAACGGGCATGACAGGACGATGGAGGACGTGGAATATGACAACGGGCATGACGACAATATGCTGAACTGTAATGACGAAGAGATATCCGACCGTCATTCCCGACTTGATCGGGAATCTCAAAAGCCAGGCATCTTCGACGGCTTCAAAACAGTGTTCACCACACCTACAGCCCTCGTTCTGACAATAGGATTCAGCGGATTCATCTTCGTTATCACAGGCTACATGACCTGGGTGCCTGCCTTCCTCCAGGAGGAGTTCGGCCAGACACAGGCCGCAGCAGGCTTCAACTCGATGTTCTGGACATACCTCGCCGCATTCGCCGGAGTGCTCCTCGCCGGCACGCTTTCAGACAAGTTCGCTGTCCGTGACCGCAAGGTAAGGATGGTAATCCAGGGCGTGGGACTCATCCTCGGAGCCGCGTTCCTCTTCTTCGTGGGAAGCAACATGACCCTCTGGCTCATCTATCTCTGCTTCGCCGGATGGGGATTCTTCAGGGCATTCTTCGATGCAAACATATATACAGTGCTCTATGACGTGACGCCGGCAAGACTCCATGCCTCATGCTCAAGCGCCCTCATCACCACAGGATTCGCCGTCGGTGCCCTCGCTCCGGTGATACTCGGAGCAATGAAGGACAGCATGGGCAGCCTCTCGGCGACATTCCCTGTCCTTGGAGCCGTATGGATCGTATGCGGAATCCTGATGCTCATTGTCAGCAGGACGCACTACCAGAAGGATTATGACAAAATAAACAGATAATTATGAAAGCCGAACTTAAAAACAGGAAGCCGAAAGCAGGAGTACTTCTGATAGCTTCCCCAAGGTTCAAGAACCTTTCCGGTCCTCAGAGAGGAACATACGGAGAGAGAAAGGAAAAAGCGGTCAAGGAAATCCTCGGAACGATGGACTTCCTTGACTTGGTGTATCCGGGCATAACCTATGAAAGAGAGGATGCACAGAAGGCCATGGACATGTTCTACGCTGAAAAAGTAGACTTCATCTATGCCGAGTTCCTCTCATGGAGCGAGGACTTCGCATGGATCCGCTTCCTGCGCGACTGCCCTGATATCCCTATCATCTTCTGCAACGTGGCAAAGCCTAAGATGACTTTCGAGACCACTCTTGACGAGGATGACTTCGTTGATTATCTATGCGCCGGCACGCTCGTAGGCTCTCTCGAGGCTTCCGGAAGCATCAGGAGGGTGCCTCGCAAGAACGTGAAGACCGTCATGGGAACACGCGAGGAAGTTACCGAAAAGCTCAAGGTCTATGCAAATGCAGCAAGGACACGCGCAATCCTCCGCCACTCGAACGTAGGCCTCATGGCCAACATGAACGAGGCGATGTGGAGCACATATTTCGACAATTACGACCTCTTCACCAAGATAGGTCCTGAGATCCATTATCTCCCATACAGCGACTACGGCACTGAGATCGACAATCTCACCGACGAGGAGGTGAAGGCATACGCCGACGAGCTCACAGGCAAGTACAGGATGATGGAGGACGTGGAATATGACAAGTTCATCGGATGCGTCAAGGCGACCCTCGGCATCAAGAAGCTCGCAGAAAAGAACGACATAGACTGCTATGTATATAATGACATAGACCAGGCAACATTCAGGACAGCAGGCTGCCGTGCCGGATTCTATCCTCAGTGGTTCAACGAGAACGTGAGCGTGCTCGTGCCTGAGGCCGACATAGGAGCAGGTCTTATCACATACATCCTCAAGCTGATGAGCGGCAGGAACGTGAACTTCGTGGAGCCGTTCCACATCGAGGATGAGTTCGGCACATTCGCCGGAGGACACGCTGGTCCTAACGACCACAACGACCCAGACTGGCAGGAGAACGTCATCATCTCACGCGACGTACGCTTCGCAAAGACCAGCTGGAAGTATGCGGGAGCTCCATTCGCATGGTACCGCTTCAGCCCGGGAATGAAGACTGTCGCAGGCCTCTACGAGGAGGGTGGAAAGTACAAGCTCATCACCTTCATGGCAGAGAGTCTCTCGGAGAAGGACACTCCGCAGAGCGACAAGAAGCATCTCCTGGCAACATACAGCCACACTATATTCAGGCCGGTTGTCCCTGCAAAGGAGCTGTGGGAGCAGGTGCTCCGTATCGGAGCGACACAGCACTACGCCATCGTAGACGGCGACTGGCGCAAGGAGCTCGAGGACTTCGCTGAGATGATGAACTTCGAATTTTATAGTATAAAATAAAGATTGCCGGTCAAGCCGGCAATGACGACATAAAATAGAAACGTCATCCTCATAAAATAGAAACGTCATCCCCATAAAATAGAAACGTCATCCCCGACCTGATCGGGGATCTAAAAAACAGATATCAACAATGAGTTTCATGTACAACCCGTTTCCGTTTGACGATCCGAAACCGATCAACAGACCGAAACTTTCAGAAAAGACCATCAACTCCATAGTGGCAGGAGGAACTCCGAATGTCGCAAAGAAATTTGTCGCGCAGATCGCCGACAGGGCAAAGGCAGAGGGTGTGATCGTCGGTATCGACGGATACACCACAGCCAACTGGAACCTCTTCGTCAACCTTGTGGCAAGAGAGTGCGTCATCAACGGCCTTGAGCTTGAAGTTGTCGATGCAGCCAAGGCTGTCTTCAAGTCAGGCAAGGAGATCGACGACATGATCGACCCGCTCCTGATCTGGGACACAAAGATCGACCCTACCCTCCTCTACGGAAAGCTTTACCACGGAGGTTACATCGGTCTTTTCGACCAGACGAAGATGGAGCAGTTCCGCAATGATGTTCCTGCCATGAAGGCACCTGGAAAGCTCGTCGTTGTTGCCGGATACGGCTGCATGACCGCAGAGCTCCGCGACCTCTATGACATCAAGTGCTGGTTCGACATCACTCCGATGAAGACCATGCTCCGCATCAGAGGCGGTGAATATTCAAACATCGGCAAGGAACGTCCGGGCATCATCAACCGCACCATCCGCCGCTGCTACTACTGCGACTTCGAGTGCGCGGTGCAGCTGAGAAAGGACCTCTGGAAAAACAACGTTCCAGACTATTTCTTCCTTGACAACGACCCTAAGAAGCTCCAGATGATGCCTTTCGAGGCTTTCTCGGAGATCTGCGCAGAGCTCGTGAAATATCCGTTCCGAGCAAAGCCATGCTACCTCGAGGGAGTATGGGGCGGTTCATATATGAAGAAGCATCGCAACCTTCCTGAGGAGATGAGGAACGCCGCATGGGTGTTCGACTTCATCCCAATGGAGGTCAGCGTACTTGTAGAGGCAGGCAAGGAAATGCTCGACATCAACTACTGCTCATTCGTTCACAAGGAAGGCATCAACCTCATGGGTGAGAAGTGCGTGAACAAATACCAGGGATACTTCCCTATCCGCTTCAACTGGGACGACTCATACCACTCTACAGGCAACATGTCCATCCAGTGCCACTCGGACGGCAAGTTCAACATCGAGAACTACAACGAGTTCGGCCGTCAGGACGAGAGCTACTATGTGGTGGTCACAGGCCATGAGGCTAAGACTTTCATCGGATTCCGCGACGATGCGGACATCCCTCAGTTCTTCAAGGAGATCGAGGATGCCGACACAAAGCAGATCCCATGCGACTACATGAAGTATGTAAGCTATGAGGATTCGGTTCCAGGCCTCCAGGTGATGTTTCCTGCAGGAACAATCCACTCAAGCGGACGCAACCAGGTGATCCTCGAGATCGGCTCGCTCACTATCGGTTCTTATACATATAAGATGTATGACTACCTCCGCCTCGACTTCGACGGCAAGCAGCGTCCTATCCACACTTACCTCGGAGAGAAGTGCGTGAACCAGAACAGAAGGGCTTCCGTGATCCACGATCCGAACAGCCCTGACTACATAGTGCAGAAGCCTCGCCTCGACGCGAAGGGAGAAGGCTGGGAGGAGTACATCCTCGGCGAGAACCCTCAGATGTACATCTCGCTCCGCCGCCTCGAGTTCGAGAAGATGTGCGAGCAGGACACAAAGAACGAGAAGTTCCATGTCCTTACTCTCGTAGACGGCGACAGAGCTCGCGTACGCAGCGTGGAGCATCCTGAGCGTCACTATGACATGGAGTTCATGGACATCGTATGCGTGCCTGCAGACATGGGAAAATATGTTGTGGAAAACCTCGGCAGGGAGCCGATCCGCATCCACAAGACAACCCTTCGTGAAGGATTTGAAAACGATGAAAAATAGCGACATGATTCTCCTTGACGTCGGAGGCACTTTCGTGAAGTCCTCTCTGGGCATCGCTGGCAAAGGCGCTGTCGAGGGGACCTTTGCGAGCACACCGATGTCATCGGACGGATCTGCGGAGGAGATCGCAGTGGCATTCCGTGCAGCTGTGGCAGGCCAGATGGAAAGGGCTGCGGCATGCGGAGCATGCATCAGGACCGTAAGCGTGGTCATGCCAGGGCCGTTTGACTATAAGAACGGCGGCATATTCCTTATGAAGCACAAGTTCGCGGCAGTATACGGAAAGACTTTCCGTGAAATACTCGGAGATGTCATCGCTCCCGAGACTCGTCTTGTCTTCGCGCATGACGTGAACGGAGCCCTTGCCGGAGCCCTGATGCTGCGTCCCGAGCTGAAGAAAGGAAACGTGGCCATGTCAACCCTCGGAACAGGTCTCGGATTCGCTTATGCAAAGGACGGCGTAATCCAGGAATCCCCTATGGGCTCACCCGCTGTCGACCTCTGGAATGCACCTTATAATGGTGGCATCCTTGAAGACTTCGTATCAAGGAGAGCCATCCTGCGCTTCTTTGCCGAGCAGGGCGGAGTCCTTGCCGAAGGAGAGGATGTGAAGGAGGTAGCCGACAAGGCGCGTGAAGGTGACGAGAAGGCTCTCGAGGCATTCCGCTGCGCAGGCAGGCATTATGCCGCCGGAGCGAAGGATGTCGTGGAGAGGCTTCAGATCGGCCACCTTCTCTTCGCAGGTCAGATAGCGAAATCCTTCGATCTCATGGAGAAGGAAATCGTAGAAGGACTTGGCGACAATGTGGAAGTGTCCGTGGTGGATGACATCCAGGGCACCGTCCTCGTGGGAATCGCTTCATTGTAAATTCACAGAAAAATAATAACAAACTAACCTTATTATGATGCTAACAAAACGTATGAACGGATTAAGAAGAGTGCTTGCACTATGCTTCGTATCCGCTTGCGCCATGCTTTCAGCATTCGCGCAAGACAGAAACGTCTCCGGTGTCATCCTGGATGAAACAGATACAGGAATCGCCGGTGCCTACGTTGTAGTAAAGGGAGAGACCCGCGGCGCGATGACCGACGACCAGGGTAGATTCAACATCAGCGTCTCTCCATCAGATGTACTCGTCGCATCATTCCTCGGATATCTTGACGAGGAAGTGAAAGTCGGCGACCAGACTAAAGTGACCATCAAGCTCGTCCCTGCAGAGAACGAACTCGAGGGCGTAGTGAAAGTGGCTTACGGTACACAGAGAAAGGCATCCGTTATCGGATCCATCAGTACCGTGGACATGGGAGTCCTCCAGCAGTCACAAGGTAACCTCTCCACCAGCCTTGCCGGTAAACTCGCCGGTGTGGTTGCAATCCAGAAGACCGGTGAGCCGGGTGCTTCGGCAGATTTCTGGATTCGTGGTGTGAGTACCTTCGGAGCCAACTCTACTCCTCTCATCCTCGTGGATGGCGTAGAGCGCAGCATGGATATGGTAGACACTGAGGACATCGCTTCCCTCTCTATCCTGAAGGATGCTTCCGCTACAGCTCTTTACGGTGTGCGCGGTGCGAACGGTATCGTGCTCATCACGACAAAGCGCGGTGCGGAGTCGAAGCCTCAGCTCACAATAAAGGTGGAGACAGGTATGACTTCTCCTGTGAAGCTTCCTGAAATGGCAAGCACAGGCGAGTTCATCGACTTCCTCAACAATATGTATGTAAACAGCGGCCAGGCAGCTATCTTCAATGATTTCCAGAAGGAGCAGTATCTTGCTACAGCCATGGGACTCGAGGGATGTGATCCTGACCTCTATCCGTCAGTAGACTGGGTGAACGAGACGTTCAAGAACCAGGCGATGACTACAAAGGCAAATGTCGGAGTATCGGGCGGTACCAAGAACGTACGCTACTATGTCGGCGGTTCATACTATCTCGAGGACGGTATCCTCAACACTGCTGCAAACGACCGTTATGACGCCCAGATGAGCTATCAGAGGTTCAACTTCCGAACTAATGTCGACATCAACCTTACCAAGTCTACAGTACTCGGTATGAATGTGTCTACTCAGTTCACAGTGAAAAACTCTCCTGCTGCGGGTCTTGACGCTCTCCTCACTCAGACAATGACCATGACCCCTACTGCGATTCCGCTCAAGTATACAGACGGAACACTTGCTTCAATCAAGGGTACTCCAAACCCTTACAACCTCCTCAACGAGAGAGGTTATTCAAACACCAGCAGCAACGTAGCGCAGTCTACCGTCTCCCTCACTCAGGACTTCTCAGACTTTGTGACAGAGGGTCTTACCGCGCGTGTCGCATTCTCATTCGATGCTACCAACGTAAACACTCTCAACCGCTCTATCCTTCCAAAGACATACAGAGCGATCGGAAGAGATGACGACGGCAATATCCAGTATGAGGTGATCGACGATTATGCAGGTTACATCACCCTTGACACATCACACAGCGGAACACGCTATATCAACTTCGAGGGTTCGGTGAACTATGAGCGTCAGTTCGCTTATGCTCACCGCGTGAGCGCAATGGTACTCTACAGCATGAGATCTCTTTCTCATACTCACCCTGGCTCCTATATCGCAGCCTTCCCATACAAGTCAATGGGTGTTGCAGCACGTGCGACATACTCATACAAGGACCGCTACTTCTTCGAGTTCAACATGGGTTACAACGGATCTGAGAACTTCGCTCCAGGACACCGCTTCGGTTTCTTCCCTGCAGTCGCTGTCGGATACATGATCAGCAACGAGCCTTGGTGGGAGCCTGTTTCAGACGTGATCAACCTCCTCAAGTTCAAGGCTTCATACGGTTCTGTAGGTAATGACCAGATCGGTGGAAGCCGCCGTTTCGCATATAACACCACCATCAATACAAGCGCAACAGGCGCTGCATGGGGTACGGTGCCTAACTCTTCTGCTACCGGATATCAGACCGTAGGCGGTATCACGACATCAGAAATGGGTAACTCCGAGGTCGAGTGGGAGCAGGCAACAAAGAGCAACGTCGGCATCGAGCTCGGTCTCTTCAACGACCTCACCATCCAGGCGGACCTCTTCCGCGACTACCGTGACGGCATCTTCCTCATGCGTCAGTCCACTCCATCTGCAGTAGGTCTCCAGAAAGACCAGTATGTGAACATCGGAGAGATGCTCAACCGCGGTTTCGACATGTCTGTAGAGTATGACCACACATTCCTCAACGGCTTCCGCGTTTCTGCAAGAGGAAACTTCACATTCAACCGCAACCGCCTCATCTATGACGACCAGCCTACACCGGTCGAGGAATACCTCAGCAACGTAGGATTCGCATACAACCAGAGAAAGGGTCTGATCTCATGCGGTCTCTTCGAGAGCCAGGAGGACATCGACAACTGGCCTGAGCAGACATTCGGTGACGTTCAGCCGGGTGACATCAAGTATAAGGACATCAACGGTGACGGTTATGTTGACCAGTATGACAAGGTGGCCATCGGATATACCGCAATCCCTGAAATCAACTACGGATTCGGTGTCAGCCTCGGCTACAAGGGCTTCGACCTCTCTGTATTCTTCAGCGGTGTTGCAAACGTTACACGCCAGATCGGAGGTTCCAACCTCTACGGTGCATCATCGTCACCTCAGCTCACAGGACAGGTGTTCAAGGATGTAGCCCTCAATCACTGGACAGTAAGCAATCCAAATCCGAACGCACCATATCCAAGACTCGGCACTACACGTTCGAACAACAACGTACAGACTTCAGACTACTGGACTCGCGACATGAGCTTCCTCCGTCTGAAGAACGCAGAGTTCGGATACACCTTCCCTAAGAAGTGGACAAAGAAGGCAGGAATCCAGGCCCTCCGCCTCTATGTGGCAGGAACCAACCTCCTCACCTTCTCCGAGTTCAAGCTCTGGGATCCTGAGCTTGAGACAGCAACAGGTGCAAGATATCCTATCACACGCAACGTAAGTCTCGGATTGAACATCAATTTCTAACCAGCGAGAAAACTTCAGTTTTCGAAGCCGTCCCGGGTAGGGACGAAAAACATATAAAAAATGAAAAAAATCATATATACATTATCGACATTCGTAGTGCTTGCGCTCGGCGCCGTGTCTTGCGACTCATACTTCGATGTGGAGCTTCAGGACCAGGCGACCATCGAGGAGATGTTCAGCAAGAGAGGAACAGCCCGTCAGCTCGCAGCACACATGTATGCTTACCTTCCTAAGGAGGAGAATCCTGTGGATGCCACCACCGAGGGAGGTTTCTCAGGACGTACTGATGCACGCCAGGTCAACGCTTCCGCATATGCGAACAACGTATTCGACCTCCGCGTAGGTGACTACAGCCCTGCGTCAATCACAGGCTATCAGCTTTGGGAGAATTACTACAAGGCAATCGCTCACTGTACTCTCGTCATCGATAACATTCACCTCGACAAGGAGGATAATGAGCAGGTTCGTGATTATATGAAGGCTGAGGCCCGCTTCATGCGCGCTTTCTACTATTTCTGCCTTTTCCGTACATACGGTCCTGTCATCGTGTGGGGCGACAAAGCCGCTCCTTCAGATGCAGTGGGTTCTACTCTTGACAGAAACACTCTCGAGGAGAACATCGACTTCATCGTGTCAGAACTTGACAAGGCCATCGAGGTGCTTCCTATGAGCATTACCGAAGTCGGTCTTCAGGAAGGATCGGACATGGGCCGCGCGACAAAGGGTGCAGCCATGGCCCTCAAGTCAAGAGTGCTCCTTTATGCAGCGTCTCCGCTTTACAACGGAAACGAGCTTTATGCCGGCATGACAAACTACTACGGCAAGGAGATATTCCCTCAGACCTATGATGCAAAGAAATGGGAAGAGGCCAAGAAGGCAGCCAAGGCTGTCATAGACCTCAACTATTACAAGCTCGTTGGTGCAGGTACAGAAGCTACCGGAGACAAGTTCACCGACGGTATCAAGGCATACCAGAACATCTTCTTCGAGCAGTGGAACGATGAGACCATCTGGGGATGGTGGATGAACTTCTACACTGACTGGCTCGGCCGTACAGGCGGATTCATCGGTGCTTGCGCTCCACGTAACATCACCGTCGAGGGATGGCAGTCATGTACTCCTTCATTCAAGCTTGTCGATGCTTATGCAATGTATGAGTCAGGCCGTTATCCTGTGACCGGTTATGACAGGACTTCGGGAATGGACGACTATTCCAAGCCGATCATTGACGCACAGGCAGGATATGAGGCTGAAGGATTCAGCATGACAACTCAGTACGAAGCTGAGTGGGCAGGCGAATTCGAGGCACACAACTCTACTCTCGGACGTGAGCCGCGCTACTATGCTTCACTCGTTCCTAACGGATACTACTGGCCATGCGACCCTAAGCTCAAGACCATGACCAATCCTAAGACATCGTCTACAACATGGACTGCAGAGGACATGAGATGTCATTTCTGGAGAGGTTCAGGCGCGCTTTGCGAGCGTTGGGACCAGACTTCGTCAAACAACTACTTCGGTTATGCATGGCGCCGTCTCTACAAGGCGGACAACCCTCTTGATGTAGGTGCGGACTACCAGCAGATAAAGTATGTCTACCCTGCATTCCGTCTTGCCGAGATCTACTTCAACTATGCAGAGTGCTGCATCGAGACAGGTGACTATGCAGAGGCAATCAAATACCTCAACATGATCCGTAACCGTTCAGGCCTGAACAACCTCGAAGAGGCTTATCCGGGCATTGCAAGCGATCCTGAGTTCCTCAGATGGTGCTTCCGTCAGGAGAAGATGATCGAGTTCGCTATCGAGGGTCCTATGCATTTCTATGACAGTTGCCGCTGGATGACCGCCGAGGAGAACTTCCCTGTTCTCAACTGGACACTCAACCTCAACGACGCAGTCGACTATCATGATTCATGGGTTCGCTCAAGCGATGACTTCCCTCTTGCAAAGCATGCGAAGTTCACAAAGAGAGACTATCTCTTCCCTCTCGATTCGGATCAGCTCGCAGAGATGACAAACTATACACAGAACTACGGATTCTAATCTGAATGAATATGAAGAAGATTTTCAAGAATATCTTGCTTTCTGCACTGACGATTGCTGCCGTAGCATCCTGTGCGGATGACAGAAACAACTTTCTGCCTGAAGATTCATTCGGCTTCAACAACAAGGCCGGTGAAAACGTGCTTACCCTTCCTCTCTACGGAGGTTCATATGACATCGACGTGATCAAGAGCGGAAAGGGACTCAACGAAGGAGTTGTGAACATAACTACTTCAAACCATGACCTGCTCAACTTCAACAAGCAGTATGGTGTCGAGTACATTCCTCTCCCAAGCGACCAGGACCTTTACTCATTCAGCACCGAGAGTCTGACTTTCGGTCTGGACGATGTGACCAAGCCTGTGACCGTGTCATGGGATGTTGCCAAGGTTGCCGCTTTCATGGAGCAGGAGCCTGCAAACCAGTATTGCATCCCTGTGGCTCTCCGTTCGGACAATCTTGAAGTGAACGAAGGAAGAGAGGTGTTCATCCTCAACCTCGTGACTTCTACTATCACTGCAGAGCAGACACTCCTCAGCCGCACTTACGAGTGGGAGTCTGAGCCTGCTTCTGAGACTATGGACATCACAGTACGCATCGACAAGGCCATCCCGGGCATCGACCTCACAGTCGATTTCGAGGTTGACAACAGCCTTATCGCCGCATACAACGAGGCTAACGGAACCAACTATGAGGCGGCTCCGGAAGGACTTGTCACCATAGGTGCCGACCCTGTCCTCAAGGCTGGTGAGGGATATGTCCTTCTCCCTGTGACCATCAACACCGAGGCTATCGCCGAGGATATGGAGATCGAGGTGGACGGTGTGAAGGAAACCAGGCATCTTGTGAAGAGAAACTGGGACGGATATGTGGTTCCTCTCAAGCTTTCAGGCATGTCTGTTGACGGCGTGAAGGTCAGCAATGACCTTACTTACATCGTAGTGAAGGGTCTCGAGCCTATACCTCCACAGCTCTTCAACCGCGTATGGGGCATCTATGCCACTTCATCTACAAATCCATGGCAGGCTACATTCGGACTTTCTGACTGCCGTAACTTCACTATGGACGATCAGTATATCTATGTTCCTCAGTCTGCAGGCGGAGACCCTGTATTCAAGGCTATCAGCATCACTGACCCTACTCAGGTGAAGAACGTGAATGTCGAGGGCGTAGCAGGTGGTACCCACACACTCTCATGCGCCAGAATGATTCCTAACACAGACCCTGCAGTCAATAATGGTAAGGACATCCTTTCTGCATGCTGTCTGTCTGTCGGAGACGGTTCACACCTCCACTTCTATGTATGGCTCAACGGCATCGACAACGCTCCTACCCTCAGCATGGTAGAGGACTCAGGACGTCGTCTCGGTGACAAGTACATCGTTGTCGGAAGCTGGAACAACGGTGAGGTATACTGCAAGGACTACAACACAGGAAACATCGTTCGCTACGCAATGCTTGACGGACGCTTCGGTGAATGGCCAGGCGCTGACGGCCTTGCATACGCACGCGGACGTTGCGACTACAACGCATCAGTTGCTGACGCTGCAGGCTGCATCGGTTCTGCATACATCTATCCTGGCGCAGCAGGAGCTGTAGCAGGCACAGTTCCAGGATTCCTCGTTTCTTCAACTGCAAGTGCTCATTATGTAGCAAATGTTTCAGGTAATGTATACGCATCATCTGCAGACCTCGGCCTGCCGCTGACTCACGGATACAGTTTCTTCAAGGATGACAAGACCAACCTGAACTACATCGCATACGTTGCTCTCACTGCAAACCAGGATCAGGGAAGCGTAAAGGTTATCTCAGACTTCAACGGTACAGCTGACGGATTCATGAGCGTGCTCCAGAAGAACGAGGTCATCTTCGAGGCTCCTGTACAGGATGCAATGGACGCAACTGTGCTTTCACCATGCCCTGCAACCCACTCTACAGGTGACTGCGTAGTACGTGAAATCAATGGAGAGACCTACATGGCAGTAATGATCCAGAACGTAGGTATCTCTGTATTCAAGATGAACGCAGGCTTCATCGCAGAGTAATCTTTTTGCAGATTTTACTGAATTTTGATAATTTTATGGGACTGAATTCCGTTCAGTCCCATTTAAAAATATCTTAGTATGAAGAAATTGTCATCATATATCATTGCAGCGTTGCTTCTGACAGGCTGCGGAGCACAGAAGAACCTTTACAAGTGGGAGAAGGACGAAATACGTCCGATCGCTGACGCCACCATATGCTATGGCGGCCACAGCGCCCGCAACCCGTATCTCTGGACACCTGAGCGTTTCGAGAAGAGCGTCATCTACACCGACGAGCAGGGTCAGGAGCACTGGTTCTTTGACAATATGATAATGATGGAACTGTGGACCGACAACTACGGCGTGACGTATTCCATCGCCAACGACGGCAGATATTCCTCAAGAAAGGAGCACTGGCAGGAGCAGCTGGACTACTGGTTTGACCCTCAGCATGGATTCGCCGCTCTGGAGCAGTGCATCGCCGATGCAGCGAAGAGGATAGGAAACCCTCCTGCAAAGCGCGGAATCATATTCTCACTGCCGGATCCTGTCTATTTCGAGCATTACACCAATGCCATGAAAGGCATAAACAGGAATACTGTGTATTGGGGCGAGATCGACGGCGTGCAGATGGATTTCGCAAAGGCAGAGGACCGCGTCAAGGCATACAAGTGGATGATCGACCAGGTGCGCGCGAAGTTCGCAGAGGCGAAATATAAGCATATCGAACTCATAGGATTCTATATTCTTTCCGAGGAGCTCTCCGCTCCGGGCAGCTTCCGCTATGAGTACAAGGAGCACGACAAGACCATCAAGGCGGCGGCCGATTACTGCCATTCTGTAGGCGAAGGCTTCTACTGGGTGCCGTATGCAATGGCTCCCGGAATCGAAAGCAGCAAGGAATTCGGCTTCGACCTCGTGGTGATGCAGCCGAACTACTACTGGACTGATGCAAAATGGAGCTGGGACCAGATCGAGAAGAAGATAGAGGACAACGGCCTCGGCATGGAGCTTGAGTTCGAAGGCACGCATGGCGAGCCGCTGAAGTCATCTATTCTCAGCAAGCTCAAGAACGGCCAGGCCAACCCATACGCTGCGCGCAACAAGGCGCGTTTCCAGGAATACCTGGACAACGCCAAGGCGCGCGGCATATACGGCACAAGGCCTTTTGTGCTCTACACAGGCACCAACGCGCTCTACGAAATAGCCGTATCCGAGGATCCGGAGGACCAGAAGATGTACCACCAGCTCGGAAAATTCATCATAGAAAACCCTTTGAAGCATTAAATTGTCATTTCGAGCGAAGTCGAGAAATCCATGACAAAGAAATTGATCTACATACTGCCGATGCTTCTCCTCCTTCTTTCCTGCGGAAGGGAGAAGAGACCCGTGTATGTTCCCAACCCTGTAATCGAACTATCATTCAAGAGTTTTCATGAAGACGGGGTGATCTTGGAGGTCAAAAGCCTCAACACAGACGCAATTCATGTGCTTGTACTGCCTATGGGCGCAGAAAAGCCTTCAGTGGAACAGATATGCAACGAGGGAAAACCGGCAGAGGAGGAAGATGTCTTCATAGGCGGGCTGGAGTCTGACACTGACTATGCCGCCTATGCCGTGGGCAGGCTGGAGGACAGATACAGCAAGATATCCGAATGCCTGTTCACCACTCCGTTCAGAAGCACCGAAAGAACAGAGATTCCTGTTTTTGCAGATCTGGACCTGATTCCAGGAGGCATCACCAACAAGACACCGAACACATGGGATGAGGACAGGATAAAGCCGCATGTGACCTTTACCGACGAGAACGGGCAGGAGCAGTGGCTCCACGAGGCATTCCTGCTCATCGGAGGAGAAGATGCCAAGAGGGATATGATCCTGTCCATCGACTCCGGAGGACGGAGGTCGGGCACTCAGGAAGCATGGACGGATTTCGCTGATTACTGGCTCAAGGACGGCGGCGTTGTGGACGTGCTGGATCAGACCATCACAAATGCCAAGACACGCATAGGAAGGCCTTCATTCAGACATAAAGTGGTGATCACCATGCCGGACCCGATAATGCTGGAATACTTCACGGACAAGGGCTCGTCCACCACATATTGGGGCTCGGTACACGACAGGACACTGGACTTCCAGAACACTGCAGACCAGGTGCTTGCCTATCAGTGGTACATCAACTATGTGATAGAGCAGTGGGAGAAGCTGACGCCTCAGAACGTGGAGCTGGCCGGCTTCTATATCCTTTCAGAAATCCTTGTGGCCAAGCCGAGCGGATGGAACTACAAGTATAAAAGGTGGGACAAGATCCTCCCTCCGGTGGCTTCATACCTCCATGAGATGAAATATGGCCTATATTGGATCCCATATTACCAGGCGGACGGATATGACATGACAGAAGAGCTCGGCATAGATTACACATGGATTCAGCCGAACAAATACTGGGACTATCCTGAAAAGGAGCAGAAGAAGAGCTGGAGCTGGGTGTTCAGCACAATGAACACTTATGGTCACGGAATGGAGATCGAGTTCGAGGGCTCGCACGGCGAAGCCGGATGGAGCCAGTGGGAAGAAGGAGTCGCAAGGACAAGTTCATCGATACTGGAGACCGTCCGCACGAATAATGACGCCCAGGGCACTGCCAAGGGCAAGCCTAACCCGCAGGCGGCGCGCAACAAGCAGCTGCTGCGTGACTATATGGAAGAATTCAAGAAGGCAGGACACTACGGCAAATCCCGCATAGCGACATATTCAGGCACAAATGCCATGTATGAACTGGCGACATCGCCAGACGAAAAAGACCGCGAAATGTACCTTGAATACTGCAGATTCATAGTAGAAAACCCATTGAGACAATAATATGAAAAGACTGATAACAATCCTGACAATTCTGGTACTGATTCCAGGCTGCAATGAGCCAGAAGCAACGGAAAACTTAACTGCTGATACTCCCGGCTTCGTCCTCAGTGACGGAAATGTCGAGGTGAAGATCGGAGAAGACGGTGCGCTCCTGTCGCTTGTCAACAAAGAGACCGGACACAACTACGCTTCCGGAGAAGGCCTCTGGAGGATGTTCTACAACACCCACCAGGAGAAGGAAATGCAGATTGACGGCACAGAAAACACCCCTGCAGTGTCGCAAGAGGGTGATGTGATCACCATTGCATACAAAGACCTCGTACACAGGGGAAAGGCCCTCAGGATGGACCTCACCCTCACTGTAGAGGTTGAGGACGGAGCTGTTCGCTTCGGCTCTGTAGTGAGCAATAACGAGCCGGGAACCATAATCCGCGAGCTCCAGTATCCTCTCGTGGGCAACATGAGACTTCCCGAGGGACATAAACTTCTCACAACTCACACCGGAGGCCAGGTGCACGATGACGCCCTCGACCTCATCGTGAATGTCAACCCGAAGACCCTCTACATGAAGCCTGACCAGTATTTCCGTCAGTATGACCTTCAGTACCCCCGTCACGCCGCATCGAACTGCTACGCGTTCTTCGGCGAGAACGACGGACTCTACTTCGGAAGCCACGACCAGAGCCTCCAGCAGACATGGCATGGCCTGCGCGCATATCCGTCCGCTCCCAATCAGTTCGACCGTCTCGAAGCAGGCTTCTACCGCTATCCGAACGCGATGTGCGGCGACACATGGAGCTGCGACGCGAGCGTCGTGAAGCCGTATATGGGCTCATGGACAGAGACATCGCATATCTATAGAGAGTGGATCAATACATGGTGGGACAAGCAGGATACACCTCAGTGGGTAAAGGAAATGACCGGCTGGCAGCGTATCATATTCAAGCACCAGTACGGTGAATACCTCCGCAGATACACCGACCTCCCGGGCCGCATCAACGACTGTGGAAAGAGCGTCGGATGCAACGCAGTGCTTGCATTCGGATGGTGGAGCGACGGCATGGACAACGGATATCCTAACTACTACATAGACGAGACACAGGGTGGCGAAGAGGCATGGAAAAAGGCCATCGCCGAGTATCGTGAAGACGGCAACCGCCTCATCCTCTATTACAACGGACGCCTCGTGGACCGCGAGAGCGACTGGTATAAGCATGGGAACGGAAAGAAGGCCGTGAACAGGGACAACACAGGCGCCGAGTTCGCCGAACATTATAAGTTCACAGGCGAAGGAACCACCCTCGGATACTATGACACACGCACATTCTCTATAGCCAACATGGCCAACCGCGAATGGCGTGACATGCTCCTCGACTGGGCCGACAGGGCGATGTCATATGGAGCTGACGCAGTGTTCTATGACCAGCTCGGTGTTGCCGAGGAGTTCCCGAACTGGGACATTTCAGGAGAATTCCCTGTCCAGGACATATACACCGGCCGTTACAAGGCTGAGGCTCTCAAGGAGATCCGTGACCACATCAAGGCTATAGATCCGGAATTCTGCCTCGGCACAGAGTGGCTCAACGACTGCACAGCGCAGTTCTGCGACTTCGTGCATATCGTAGAGTTCACTGCAGAGCCATTCAGCTTCCCTGAATGGTTCAAGTATACATTCCCTGAAGTCATATGGTCCGACCGCTGCGTACGCGACGACACAGACATCGAGCGCAGGGTCAACAACACCCTCCTGAAGGGTCTGGTGAACGA
>JAFQFD010000041.1 GCA_017415715.1 Bacteroidales bacterium
AGGAAAGGTCGAATTCAGTCTGGATGTCATTTCCCGTGAGGAAACCTCTCATCTTTTTGAACTGAGCGATAAGGATGTGGATTCCCGCTATCTGAAGATTGTTGTGAAGGACAGCGGTCCTGGCATCCCGGGGGATAAATTTGAGAAGATATTCGAAAGATATTATCAGCTTGAAAATACTGCCGGCGGCCAGTATCGTTGGGGAACCGGTATCGGACTGTATTTCGCCAGGGCTCTGGCTGTTCTGCATCATGGATATCTGAAGGCAGGTAACCGTACGACAGGGCCGGGTGCGATGTTTACACTTGTCCTTCCGGTCTCTGAAATGTCTTATGCGGAAGCGGAAAAAGATCATATGGGTGCGGAACTGAACAGCCCCTACAAAGTAAGGAGTGTCAAGTATACGGGACGTCCGGCGGAGCTTCCTTGCGAGGATAGGAAGAAGGTGCTTGTTGTGGATGATGATGCTGATGTCATATATTATATGAAGGAGCTTCTGTCTCCTTATTATGATGTTCTGAGTCGTTTTGATGCGGAGTCTGCGTATGTTGTCATGAAGGAAGAGGCTCCGGATATCCTTGTCTCTGATGTGGCTATGCCGGGCAAGAGCGGTTATGAGCTTTGCCGTCAGATAAAGGAGAATATACAGCTTTCGCATGTGCCGGTGATTCTTCTTACAGCAAAGGCTACTGTGGTAGATCAGGTTCAAGGTCTGGATTGTGGTGCGGACGCTTATGTGACCAAACCGTTTGAGCCTCAGTACCTTCTTGCTCTTATCCAATCTCAACTCAAGAACAAGGAGAAGATACGCGCTATACTCAGCAAGGTTACAGATGTGGAGGAGATAGAGGAAGATACACTCTCGCCTCAGGACAGCGCGTTTATGAATGAACTGTACCAGCTCATGGAGAACGAATTGTCAAACTCTGAACTGGATGTGTCGCGCATGACGGAACTTCTCCATATTTCAAGGACAAAGTTCTATTATAAGGTGAAAGGACTCACGGGCGAGAATCCTAGCGTGTTCTTCAAAAGGTATAAGCTGAATCGTGCAGCTCAGCTTCTGAAGGAACGTAAGTACAACATCTCGGAGATTGCAGACATGACCGGCTTCAGCACTCTGTCGCACTTCTCGACAAGTTTCAAGAAGCAGTTCGGCGTTTCGCCTAGTGAATATGTAAAATAAGGAGTCAAGTTGTTGACAACTTGACGACCGGCCCGGGTAGGGCTAGATACCACTTGGGGTGATATGCGATAGCATATCGGGGGTTAAAAGGTCCCTGCAGCCTCCATCTTGGCGCGGATCTGTTCTGTGCATAGGTTGCCGAGGCTTCCCATAGACGAATGCTTCAGATCGGCCGGCGTAAGCTGGCCGTTTGTCTTTCCTTCGGCTCTCTGGTAGCGGAACTTACCCTCATTCACCTCTATACCGACTGACTTGTAGGCGTCTCTGAACGGCATGCCTTCAAGTGTACGGCGGTTGACTTCCTCTACTGTGAACAGGTAGTCGTATATAGGAGCATCGAGGATATTCTCGTTGATAATGATGTGCTGAAGCATATAGTCTGCCATCTGCAGGCACTTGTGCATCAGTTCAAGACTAGGGAATAGGATGTCCTTCAGAAGCTGGAACTCACGGTGGTAACCGTGCGGCATGTTGCTGCAGAGCATGCTGATTTGGGTCTCTGTCGCCATGATCCTGTTGCAGTTTCCGCGCATGATCTCCCATACATCGGGATTCTTCTTGTGCGGCATTATGCTCGATCCCGTGGTCAGTTCGTCGGGGAATTTTATGAAGCCGTAATTCGGACTCATATACATGCAGCAGTCTGCGGCGAACTTGTTGAGAGTCAGTGCTATGGCTCCCATTGCTGATGCCACGGCGCGCTCCGACCTGCCGCGGCTCAGCTGCGCTGCGACCGCGTTATAGTCAAGGCTCGCAAAGCCGAGCAGATCAGTGGTCATCTGCCTGTCAAGCGGGAATGAACTTCCATATCCTGCAGCAGAGCCGAGCGGGTTCTGGTCTGTGACATCATATGCTCCGCGGAGCATGTACATATCGTCCGCCAATGCTTCTGCATACGCTCCGAACCAAAGTCCGAAAGATGACGGCATCGCGACCTGGCCGTGTGTGTAGCCGGGGAGCAGTACATTCTTGTGTTTCTCGCTGAGTGTCTGAAGTGTGGCAAAGAGTTCGAGAACCTCTCCGCGAAGCTTCAATACTTCGTCCTTCAGGAACAGCTTTACGTCAACGAGCACCTGGTCGTTTCTTGAACGGCCTGAGTGGATCTTCTTGCCGACATCTCCCAGCCTTCTGGTAAGCAGAAGCTCCACCTGGGAATGAATGTCTTCCACGTCGTCTTCAAGGACGAATGTGCCATTTTCGATCTCCTGCAGTATGGCATCAAGTGCGGCTGTGAGGGTATCCAGCTCTTCCTTGCTCAGCAGGCCGATAGATTCAAGCATGGCGATGTGGGCCTTTGATCCCATAACGTCATACTTTGCCAGTCTCATGTCCAGCACGCGGTCATTGCCGACAGTAAAGCTGTCGACAAGCTCCGTCGCCTGTGTTCCCTTATTCCATAATGTGCTCATATAAATTTCCTATAAAATCAATATATGTATCCACTCCGTCTTTAATCTCCTTTACAGTGACGAACTCGTCTTTTCTATGCGATCTTGCCGAGTCTCCAGGCCCCATTTTTATCGCATCGCAGCTTATCCTCATCCAGTCTGAAGTCGTTGGTGAGGAGAAGGTCTCGATGCCGGTCGCCTCTGCTGCTTTCAAGAGGGGGGAACCGGCCCGGGTTGCGCTGGATGTGTTAGACAGATTGCGCGGTTTGAGCTCGCTTCTGCATATGCCTTGAAGTTCGTTGAGGATATCCTCGTTGGTGTATTGTTCGGTAGGGCGTATGTCGATTACGAAGTCGCACCTGTCCGGAATGACATTGTGTGCGCTTCCTGCATTGATCTGTGTTACATTGACATTTACATCTCCCATCAGTGGGGATTTCCTTGCAAATGCATGCTTGCGTATCTTCTCAATGTCTTCAAGTGCTATGTATAATGCGTTTACTCCTTCGTTTCTGGCTGCGTGACCGCTTGTTCCGTGTGCAGTTGCGTCAATTACGAGTAATCCTCTTTCCGATGTCGCGGCCTTCATTCCGGTAGGCTCTCCGACAATCGCATAATCAATCCGACTGAGCCGCTTGCCCCATAATCCTGTCATTCCGCCTTTCCCGGATCTCTCCTCCTCGCAACTAAGTACTAAAGTTACATTGGTGTTTATTGTTGGAGTATTGCCGCACAGGTATCTGTAGACGGCAATCATTGCTACTGCAGATGCTCCGTCGTCGTTGCTGCCAAGGCCTGTAATCACGTCGGATCCTCCTGCTCCCGGATCGTACGGGTCAAAGCTGTAGCCTTCGCAAGGGGATACTGTGTCAATATGTGCGCAAAGCATCAACATAGGCTTGCTGCTATCTGCAACATGCTCTGCCACAATGTTATTGCCTGTCCGCTCGTGTGCAATTCCATGCTCGTCCATCCACTTGGAAATATGGCTGCAGACCGCATCCTCGCTGAATGAAGGCGACGGTATCCTAACCATATCCTTGAGCAGCTCAACCGACTCCGCTATGTATTCTTCTCTTATCATTTTAATAATGTCGTGCCAGTTTCATTAAGAAGGTTTCTTGCGTGCTTGATCTTCACCTTTGATACTCCCGACTCAATCGCCTTGAATGAATTTGCCAGTTTAGGAATCATTCCGTCTGCAATTATGCCTTTGCTTTTGAGGTCTTCAAACATACTTCTGTCTATTTCGGAAATGACGCTTGAATCGTCGTCCTTGTCATGTAGAACACCGTCTTTCTCAAAACAGTAAATCAGCTCAGTGACATGAGTCAGTCTTCCGTCATCGCTGCAATGTGTGCATTCTTCACATCTGCAGCATACTTCTCTCGGGCTTCTGTACCTGTAGTTTGCCATTGCGACAGCGACAGATGACGCTATAGTGTCAGCATTAGTATTCAGCAGACTGCCTTCTCCGTCGTGATTTATGGCGCATAATACGGGGGTAATGCCTCTTTCAAGCAGAGTATAGATGAATCCTGCATTCACACATCCTGCGTCGACGTCACCAACAAACCCGTAATCCACCTCCTCGCCAATGCTCTCGACGTATAGAGGCGCTCTCCTTCGTGCCTTGATGACATTGCCATCAGCACCTGTCAGTCCGACCGCATTGCATCCTTCCGCCTGCAGCAGTGCCACAAGGTTCTTGTTGCACCATCCGGCATAAACCATCGTGACCACCTTCAGAGTCTCCTCGTCGGTCACCCTTCTGCCCTCGATCATCTGCGGCGCCATGCCCATGCTCTTCTGCATCTGGCTCGCCATCACTCCGCCTCCATGCACGAGCACCTTCATCCCCGGCATGGCCGCAAAATCCCTGACAAACTCCTGCAGAAGCACAGGATTGTCGACCACATTCCCTCCGATCTTAATGATCTTTATCATCTTATGACGTTTAAATAATTGATAATCAATGATATCCTTGTGGAAGCGTGCCACCAAAGGGGAGCACGCGCATCTTTGTAAGGTGTTGGATTACAAGGTGTTAAGTGTCATGAGAATTTCCTTCAGGATCGTCTGTGCCGAGACGACGCGGTTGGCCGCTTCCGGAATGACCAGTGACTGTGGACTTTCGATCACTTCGTCCGTCACAATCATGTTGCGGCGGACCGGGAGGCAGTGCATGAAGAAGGCGTTGTCGGTCAGTGCCATCTTTTCGGCATCTACCGTCCAGTCATGGTCTGTGCAGAGGATCCGGCCATAGTTCTCTCCAGCATATGCCGACCAGTTCTTTGCATATATGAAGTGCGCGCCTTCGAATGCCTTGCGCTGGTCATATTCGATGCGGGCGCGGCCGGTGAATGCCGGATCGAGTTCATATCCGTGCGGATGGGTGATCACGAATTCATAGTCTGTCATGTTTATACCTTCTGCGAATGAATTCGGAACCGCCTGCGGCAATGCCTTTGGATGCGGAGCCCAGGTCATTACGATCTTAGGCTTCTCCACAGTCTTGTGCTCTTCGATTGTGAGCAGATCGGCGAGAGTCTGCAGAGGATGTCTGGTGGCAGCCTCCATGCTGAAGACCGGCTTGCCGGAATATTGTATGAACTGATTGATTATTACCTCGTTATAGTCATAGTCTCTGCTCTGCAGGCCGGCGAATGCGCGCACTCCGATAATGTCGCAGTAGCTTCCCATTACCGGAATCGCTTCGAGCAGATGCTCAGGTTTGTCCCCGTCCATGATGACTCCGTGCTCGGTCTCCAGTTTCCATGCTCCCTGATTCACGTCCAGCACGATTACGTTCATGCCGAGGTTCAGGGCGGCCTTCTGGGTGCTGAGCCTTGTACGGAGGCTGGAGTTGAAGAATATCATCAGCAGGGTCTTGTTCCTGCCGAGTTCCTGGTCTGCAAAAGGATTCTCCTTTACGTATTTTGCCGCTTCCAGCGCCTGCTTGAGGTCCGGAAGCTGGGTGATCGATGTGAAATGTCTCATAATGTCAGTTCTTTCCAGGCGGTGACGAATGATTCGGCTGTTGCCTGTGATATTGTGAGTGATGGAAGAAGACGTATTACGCCTGCACCTGCCGCTCCTGTGAAGAAATGCTTTTCGAACAGA
This sequence comes from Bacteroidales bacterium, assembly GCA_017415715.1. GTDB lineage: Bacteria > Bacteroidota > Bacteroidia > Bacteroidales > UBA932 > Cryptobacteroides. The sequence goes on from JAFQFD010000041.1 coordinate 5,698, forward strand.
AGACGGTTACGGAGTCCGATATGTTCTTCGTTGAGTTCCAGGCCGATCATCAGCCCCTTTCCTCTGTATTCCTTGACGGCTTTGTCTCCTTTGAATGCAGTCTTGAAGTATTCTCCAATCTTTTGAGCGTTTTCTATAAGATGTTCATTCTCAATTATATCGAGTACCGCAAGTGCTGCAGTACATGCGAGATGATTGCCTCCGAATGTAGTGCCGAGCATGCCGTATGTTGCCTTGACAGACGGGCTGATCAACACGCCGCCGATGGGAAAGCCGTTGGCCATTCCCTTTGCGGTTGTGATTATATCTGCGCGTACTCCATGGTGCTGGTGAGCGAAGAACCTTCCGGTCCTGCCATATCCGGACTGGATTTCATCAATGATAAGAAGGCATCCGTACTTGTCGCAAAGCGAACGCAGGCCGTGAAGGAACTCGCCTGTCGGCTCGTATATTCCAGCCACACCCTGTATGCCCTCGATGATGACTGCGGCAAATCCTCCGGCCGCCAGCTCCCGCTCGGCTGATTCCAGGTCGTTGAGAGGGGAGAATGCAATATTCTCCGTCGAGTTGAACGGAGCCTGTATCTTCGGGTTGTCAGTGGCGGCCACAGCTCCGGATGTCCTGCCATGGAATGCCTTGCGGAATGCAAGGACCTTGGCCTTCCCGGTGTGGAATGATGCCACTTTGAGGGCATTTTCATTTGCTTCTGCCCCGCTGTTGCAGAGGAAAAGGGCGTAGTCTTCATATCCGCACGCCTTGCCAAGCCTTGTTGCAAGGTCCTTTTGCAGAGAGTTCTGCACGGCGTTCGAGTAGAACCCGAGATTGCCGAGCTGCTCAGAGAGAGCCTTGACGTAATGCGGATGGCAATGGCCTACCGAGATCACGGCATGGCCGCCGTACAGGTCGGTGTATTCAACGCCGTCCTTGTCCCATAGAGTTGTGTCCAGTCCCTTGACCGGCTCTATGTCCCATAAGGGATATACATCAAATAAATGCATGATCTTGTTTTAATTTAAAAAGCTGACGGTTTAAGATGAAGTCCTGTATCTTCTGGAAGGCCGAAGAGCAGGTTCATGTTCTGTACCGCCTGTCCTGCGGCTCCTTTCACCAGGTTGTCTATAACCGAAGCTATGTGTACATATCCGTCATGAAGCTCCACGTGCAGCAGACATTTGTTCGTATTCACAACCTCTTTCAGGGAAATGCCTTCATTGCTATGGAATACAAACGGAGACTCAGCGTAATAGTTTTCATAAAGTTCCCTGTAGTCCTCCTGTGTCATTCCATCTGCTGCTTTTGTGTAGACGCTGGCAAAGATGCCTCTCGCAAAATCACCTCTCAATGGTACAAAGTTAATCTGAGGCTCCGTACCGGATACCCTTTGCAGGTTCTGCCTGATCTCCGCCAGATGCTGATGCGAGAACAGTTTGTATATGGATATGTTGTCGCTCCTGTAACTGAAATGTGTAGTCTCGCCAGGCTTCTTGCCAGCTCCTGTCGAACCGGTAATGGCTGTGACGTGGATTTCATCTTTGATGAGTCCTGCCGCGGCCAGCGGCAACACTGCAAGCTGGATCGCAGAAGCGAAGCAGCCGGGGTTTGCCACATCGTGAGCCTTGCTGATTTCCTTGCGGGCACTTTCGCACAGTCCATATACGAATTGCCTTCCGGCATAGTCTCCGTCGAGCCTGAAGTCATTACCCAGGTCTATGATCCTGCAGTCCGGACCGATCTCATGGCTGTCCACAAACTGCCTTGAAATGCCGTGACCCAGACATAGGAAGATCACATCAGGGTCATTCAGCTCCGTACCGAAACAGAGGTCGGTCTCTCCGATGAGATCCCTGTGCACAGAAGCGACAGGAGTACCATCAGAAGAAGTTGTAGTCGCTGCCACGATCTCCACATTCGGATGATTCAGCAGAATGCGGAACAGTTCCCCACCGGTATAACCCGTACCTCCTGCAATAGCAACTCTTATCTTACTCATCAATGGATCCGTTTACTGAATAATATATCTTCAACGGATTGGCTATCACTTTGGTGAAGCCTACCACATCACGTCCTGTATATGAATTGTTCACCTCTCCATACGCTCCGAACTTCGAACTCATCAGGTCGTGATCGCTTGTGCATCCGAGCACCGAGAAATGATATGGCATGAGCGCTATTTCCACCTCTCCTGTAACATTCTGCTCAATGCTTTCCATCATCGCCTCCATGTCCCTGCACACTGGATCGAGGTACATTGCCTCGTGCATCTGCTGACCATACCATCCGGCGATCTGGTCCTTCCAATAAAGCTGTCCCTTTGTCAGAGTGTGTTTCTCAAGAAGGTGGTGCGCCTTGACAATGATAAGCGGAGCCGCCGCCTCGAAACCTACGCGGCCCTTGATGCCGATGATGGTGTCTCCTATATGGATGTCACGTCCGATACCGAATGGAGCTGCCACGTCGCGTACTGCCTTGATGACCTCCACGGGATTCATCGGTATGCCGTTGAAAGAAACAGGCTCACCCTTGCAGAAACCGATCTTGATATGCTCGGGCTCAGACTTCGTCACCTTTGTCGGATATGCCTCCTCCGGAAGATATCCGTCCGAGTGAAGGGTCTCCACTCCTCCGATGCTGGTGCCCCAGAGGCCCTGGTTGATCGAATACTTCGCCTTCTCCCATGAAAAATCGAAGCCATGCTGCTGAAGGTAGTCGATCTCGAACTGGCGGGTGAATCCCTCATCGCGTACCGGCGCGACTATCTTCACTTCCGGAGCAAGGATCTCGAACACGATGTCAAAGCGTACCTGGTCATTTCCCGCTCCGGTACTTCCGTGCGCTACGGCTCCAGCTCCGATCTTCTGCACATGCTTGAGCACCTCCAGAGCCTGGAATACTCTCTCGGAACTTACCGAGAGCGGGTAAGTGGCGTTCTTGAGGATGTTTCCGTAGATCAGATACTTTATACCTTTATTATAATATGTATCTACAGCATCTACTGTAGTATGTGTCGCTGCGCCAAGTGTGAGCGCACGATTCTCGATGAACTTCTCTTCTTCAGGTGAAAATCCTCCGGTGTTGACCATTACGGTGTGGACTTCATAACCTTTTTCTATAAGATAAGGGACACAGAACGATGTGTCCAGGCCGCCGCTGAAGGCGAGTACAACTTTGTTGTTCATATGTTTGCGCTTTAATTATTATTCTGTTTCTGTTCTCCATCCTTCAGATCCGCCATCTTTGGATCTGCCGGATTCTTTACCTCTATATGCTCTGCCGGGTCGAAAAGCAGACCGGTGCACAGGCACATCCTGTATTCATTCGCTTCGAGAATTGCATAGTTTCTGCATCCCTGGCAGCCTTTCCAGAATTCCGGATCGTCGGTGAGAGCAGCAAATGTAACTGGTCTGAAACCAAGCTCGTAATTCATCTTCATCACAGCGGCTCCTGTCGTGATACTGAAGATCTTGGCCTTCGGATATCTTTCCCTTGAGAGCTGGAATATCCGCTCCTTGATCCTCATGGCCAGCCCGATGCCTCGGAACCTATGGGAAACTATAAGGCCGGAGTTGGCTACATATTCTTTTCCTCCCCATGTCTCGATGTATGAGAAGCCGGCGAATTCGCCTTCTTCGCTTATCGCGATGACGGCTTTGCCGGCCGCCATCTTCTCAATGAGATACTCGGGAGTTCTTCGCGCGATACCGGTGCCTCGCTCACGGGCTGAAATAAGGATTTCTTCGCAGATTTCATCTGCATACACTGCATGGCCTTCATTGGCCACCACTACATCAATGTGCATGATTGTTCCAATAAACAATATGGTCTCGCTTGCGCGAAACTTGATTAAACTAACTAATGGATTTGCGGATTGCCCTCGTCTGAGGGAAGTCGATAGGTGTCCTAACGGCAAGACAAACCGAGATTGTCAATTGCAATTGGGAGGGAATTGCCTCGAGAGCCCCTCCTAAAGTCGGACGAATATTTGTCTTAGAATGACCATAATGAATACAAAGTTAACAATTTGTACGAATAAAATGCTAACTTTGTCGAAAATTTGATCTATGGCAAAGAAGAGAAAGACATCTGCACCGGTCGATCCGGATTATCTGAAGAAGCAGAAGGAGGCGCTTGTGCGTCGCCATAGACAGGTCATATATCTGAATGACAGCGAGATGGCTGCAATCAGACAATATTGCGAGAAATTCCGTGTAGGGACAAAGGCTGTGCTGTTCCGCGAGGCTATAATGGAGAAGGTTTTGAAGGAACTGGATGACAATCATCCGACTTTATTTTAGATATAAAGCAGAAAAGGAAGCGATTACGCTTCCTTTTCTGCTTGTATGGCTTCGTTATAGCAATGTCTGCAGAGCGGCTCGTATATGTCCGTCTCTCCGAGGACGACGAGCTCGTCGCTTTTAGAAAGTCTGTGTGAATGATTTGCAGGGCTTCCGCACTTTACGCAGATTGCATGCACCTTCTGGATGTCTTCGGCAACAGCCATGAGGGCCGGCATCGGGCCGAAAGGCTTGCCCATGAAGTCTGTGTCAAGACCGGCTATGATCACTCTCACGCCCCTGTTCGCCAATGTCTGTACGACTTCCACAATAGTGTCGTCGAAGAACTGGGCCTCGTCAATTCCCACTACCTGCACATCGTTTGAGAGGAGAAGCATGCTTGCCGGTGAGTCAATCGGAGTAGACGGGATGCTGTGGGCGTCGTGAGAGACGACCTCATCCTCGGAGTAGCGCACGTCGATGCATGGCTTGTAGATTTCTACCTTGAGTTTTGCAAACTGCGCCCTTTTCATCCTGCGGATCAGCTCTTCGGTCTTTCCTGAAAACATTGAACCGCATATTACTTCAATTGAACCCGCTTTTTTTGTACTTTCTAAAAACATTTCCTTACTTTTGTATGTTGAGAACGCAAATATAGAAATTAATTGCCTTATGGAAAATAGACAGCAGCAAATTTTGTCCGAAATCCAGGAGATGATGTCTTCGATCAGGACTCAGCTCGAGAAGCTTGATGCCAAGATGTCGGAGTTTCAGCAATCGTTTGATACAGAGGGTGTTATCTCTGCTCCCATAGATATTGAGATAGATGATGAATATCTCAATACAGAGGTCGTGGAGCAGGTGGAGCTTGACATTCCGGAGACGGTCGAAGTACAGGAGGAGGTCGTAGAGCCAGAGGTAGAGCCGGAACCTGTCGTTTTGGAACCGGAACCTGTCGTCGAGCCGGAGCCTGTTGTTGTAGAACCGGAGCCTGTCGTAGAGCCTGATCCTGTTGCTGAAGAGGAACCGAAGGAGGAGGTGGCTGCCGTTGAGGAAGATGACGATGACCTTCCTCTGTTTGCAGAGCCGGAGTCGATCTTCGAGGCTGCCCAGAAGGCCCAGAAGCCGAGGAAGGCGATGATCGATGTCATGGAAGACAAGGAAGCATGGCGTACGGATATGCCGGGAGCTCCTGTCAGAGACGTTCTCAGTGCAATCTCTCTGAATGACAGAGTCCAGTTCATCAATGTGCTTTTTGATGAAGATCCGTCGAAGTTCCAGCAGGCGAGGGCGCGCATCAATTCCATGAACACACTCGATGAGGCTGTAGCCTACATCACTTCGACATTCAACTGGGACATGGGCTCTCAGGTTGTATATCGTTTCATGATGGCAGTACGCCGTAAGGTAAAATAGCATATGCCCGGCATATTATATATAGTACCGACTCCTGTAGGTAATCTTGAGGATATGACTTTCAGAGCCATCAGGGTCTTGAAGGAGGCAGACCTCATTCTTGCCGAGGACACCCGCACAAGTTCAGTGCTTCTGAAGCATTATGAAATCAAGGGACGACTTGAGTCCCACCATAAGTTCAATGAGCACAAGACTGCCTCGATGATCAAGGAGCGTATACTGTCGGGCCTGAATGTTGCGCTTATCAGCGACGCCGGCACGCCTGGTATTTCCGACCCTGGTTTCCTCCTTGTCCGCACATGCGTGCAGGAAGGCATAGAGGTGCAGACTCTTCCGGGAGCGACTGCCTTTGTTCCTGCTCTGGTGTCATCAGGATATCCATGTGACAGATTCTGCTTTGAGGGATTCCTTCCGCAGAAGAAGGGCAGACAGACCCGTCTGACCGAGCTGTCTGAGGAGCAAAGGACAATGATCTTCTACGAATCACCATATCGTCTCGTCAAGACTCTTGAGCAGTTTGCCGAGTTCTTCGGTCCGGAACGGGAGTGCTCAGTGGCACGTGAGATTTCAAAGAAATTCGAGGAGCATAAGAGAGGTACGCTGACTGAAGTGGCTGCCTGGTATAAGGAGCATGAGCCTAAAGGGGAGATCGTAATCATAGTTGCTGGCGCCCCGGAGAAGCCAAAAGAAAAGAAAACATACACAAAAAAGTAAAAAAATATAAAAAAGAGAAAAACTTGCATCGCAGGTTTTTCTTTTTTTATGCATGTCCGTCATATCATCATATATTTGTCGGCATGAAGGATAATGGAGAGAGAAAGCCAGGAATGGCGCAGTCGTTTGTGACGGGAGTTATCGCGTTGGTTTTTCTGCTGGTTGGATATCAGACGGCAATGTTCATTCACGAGGCTGCCGTGATGAAGGTCGCCTCGAACCGGGATGTCCCGGATACTGTGTATGTATATCGTGCTGTGCCTGAGAGCATGTCGGGCGATGTTGAAAGGAGCAGCATTACAGACAGTGTGGTCCGGAAGAATGCATCGCATGGCAAGCATGCGGAAAAGGTACGTCATGAGATGCCGTATCCACGGACAGAGTCATTCGCTTTCAATCCCAATACTGTTTCCCTTGAAGACCTGCAAAGACTGGGATTCTCCCGAAAGCAGGCGCAATCGATAGACAATTACCGTCAGAAGGGAGGTGTATTCAGAAGGAAATCAGACTTTGCCAAGTCGTATGTCGTGGCGGATTCGGTGTACAAGCGTCTGGAGCCTTATATTTCGATTCCCCTCATAGACCTCAATCAGGCTGATTCGGCAGAGTTCGATTCATTGCCGGGTATTGGCGGCTGGTTTGCTTCAAAGATCATAGAGCATCGTGAACGCCTCGGAGGTTATTCATATAAGGAGCAACTGATGGACATCTATCGTTTCGATCAGGAAAAATTCGATGCCCTCAGTGACCTCGTAACGGTTTCGGAGCCATACCGCTATCCTTTGTGGACGCTCCCGGTGGATTCTCTGCGTCTTCATCCGTACATAAGGAACTACGAAACAGCCCATGCCATCGTGCTGTTCCGTCAGAACAGCGACCCGAGGGCATGGGCTGTGGATTCTCTTGCTTCTTGCGGTATAATCAGTCTGGAGACTGCATCAAAATTGTCCCGCTGCGTCGATTAGTCGAAGATCTCGTCCCAGGCATAATATCCGTCGCCTGTATAAGGGTCTTCGGTCACCCACCAGAAGTCATAGACTCTGGTGTAGTCGTATGAATCCATCCAGTCATAGAAATCTATGGTCAGTCTGGCTTCAGTGAAACCTGGACGCACGGCTTCAGACAGCATGTAGAAGATGTCTTCGACATCCCTGTCGGTCATAGGTCCTTCAAGGATGAACGAATCTTCTGATGTCACAGAAGGGAGCCCTCCTGCATAATAGCAGGTGAGGTAAGCGTCGCAGCTTCTGCTGTCAAAGTCACTGTGATACTCGCAGGATGCGAAACACAGCAGAGATATGACCCCTGCTGTGATGATCGATAGTAATTTCTTCATTAATCAGTTATGTTCTGGAGAGCTTCCCTGATCTTTGCCTCGATCTCGTCGCAGAGCTCTACATTGTCGGTAAGGAGCTGCTTCACAGCCTCACGTCCCTGCGCAAGCTTGCTTTCACCGTAGCTGAACCAAGATCCACTCTTCTTGATGATGTCGTATTCTACTCCGAGGTCTATGATTTCGCCTACTCTTGAGATGCCCTCTCCGTAAACGATGTCGAACTCGGCTTTCTTGAATGGCGGCGCCATCTTGTTCTTGACGATCTTCACCTTGGTGCGGTTTCCGAGCGCCTCGTCTCCGTCCTTGATCTGTGTTGTCCTGCGGACATCCACTCTCACTGAAGCGTAGAACTTGAGTGCGTTACCACCTGTTGTTGTCTCCGGATTTCCGAACATTACGCCGATCTTGTCGCGGAGCTGGTTGATGAAGATGCAGCATGTGTTGGTCTTACTGATGTTGGCGGTGAGCTTTCTGAGCGCCTGGCTCATGAGCCTTGCCTGAAGTCCCATCTTCGAGTCACCCATTTCGCCTTCGATCTCGGCCTTCGGTGTGAGCGCCGCTACTGAGTCGATGACAATGATGTCGATCGCACCCGAGCGGATGAGGTTGTCAGCGATCTCGAGTGCCTGCTCGCCGTTGTCAGGCTGCGAGATGAGCAGTGTGTCCAGGTCTACACCGAGGTTCTTGGCGTAGGTCCTGTCGAACGCGTGCTCTGCGTCGATGATTGCGGCGATGCCGCCCTGCTTCTGTGCCTGTGCAATCGCGTGGATGGCAAGGGTTGTCTTACCGCTGGACTCCGGTCCATAGATCTCGATCACTCGTCCGCGAGGATAACCTCCGATGCCGAGTGCTGCGTCAAGAGCAATGGAACCGCTCGGAATAACCGAAACCTCCCATTTAGGCTGATCTCCCAACTTCATGATCGTACCTTTGCCGTAATCTTTCTCAATCTTGTCAATCGTCGCCTGCAATGCCTTGAGTTTCGCAGCATTGTTGCCGGTACCGTCCTGTACTACTTCTTTAGCCATAAATGTTTAAAAATTTAAATGTTAGCAAAGCAAAATTAATGAAAATAAGGAACTTCTCCAACTTTTCTGCTGCAAAATTACATGCACAATGTGCCAAGGTGAGGCACAAGTAAAATATTGTTGAAAAAAATCATTAATTTTGTAAATATGAAGATCAAACTCTTAGGAAAGAATCTCGATGAGCTCAAGAGGCTCGTCGCCGAGGAAGGGCTCCCTGGCTTCACTGCCAGGCAGATCGCCCAGTGGCTTTATGTCAAGAAAGTCCGCACCATAGATGAAATGACCAATCTGTCAAAGGCCGCAAGAGCCAGACTGTCAGAGAAATATGAAGTCGGAGTGACTCCTTATGCAGGCCTTCAGGTTTCGTCAGACGGCACGAAGAAATATCTGTTCCCTGTAAGCTGTTCCCATAGACGTGGTCTCAATCTCAGAGTAAATGAAGATGAGCTTGAAACCAGTGCGATCGAGGCAGTAATGATTCCGGATGCAGATCGTGCAACTTTATGCGTATCTTCTCAGGCTGGATGCCGCATGGGGTGCAGATTTTGCATGACAGGCCGTCAGGGTTTCCATGGCCATATGTCGGCAGCGGACATCATTTCTCAGTTCATTGCAGTGGATGAGTCGGACAGGCTGACAAATGCGGTCTTCATGGGAATGGGGGAGCCGCTCGACAACTTTGACAATGTCATGCGCGCTATAGAGATTCTGACAGCAGACTGGGGCTTCGCCTGGAGTCCGAAGAGGATCACCCTCTCGACTATAGGAGTCCTTCCGAACCTCAAGCGATATCTTGACGAGTGCAAGTGCCATCTGGCTGTCAGCCTGCATAATCCTGTTCCGGAGGAGCGCCTGAGCGTGATGCCTGTGCAGGGAGCATGGCCGATTCAGGATGTCATAGACCTGATAAAGCAATATGACTTCAGCGGTCAGAGGCGCGTGAGCTTCGAATACACGATGTTTGCAGGTTTCAATGACACAAAGGTCCATGCAGATGCATTGGTGCGTATGCTCAGAGGACTGGAGTGCAGGATGAACCTCATCCGCTTCCATAAGATCCCGGATTTCCCATATGAGACATCTCCGGATGTCATCATAGAGAACTTCAAGACCCGCCTTAACAATATGGGCCTGATGACTACGGTACGAGCCTCTCGCGGCGAAGACATTCTCGCAGCATGCGGAATGCTTGCCGGAGAACACAATAAGAAATAAAGACATGAAACGTTTGCTTATACTTCTCCTTCTGTGCCTTGCGGCCGTGTCGCTGCAGGCGAGAGGAATCGACCCGAAGGCCGATTCCGTTGCGGTCTTGCAGATGCGCCAGCGCATGGAGGGTATAAGGAAACATCGTCCTACCGTGGCCCTGGTGCTTAGCGGAGGAGGCGCGAAAGGCGCCGCCCATATCGGTGTGATCAGGTATATCGAGTCGCTGGGAATCCCGGTGGACATGGTGCTCGGAACGAGCATGGGAGGCCTCATAGGCGGTCTCTATTCGCTTGGATATACCACTGACCAGATGGATACGCTGATCAGGAACATAGACTGGAAGTGGGCTTTCAGCGATGAACTCTCCCGCAAATACATATCATATACGGATGCCAAGTATAAGGAGAAGTATATGATATCCATCCCGTTCTATTACGAGAAGGATTACTATAAGATGAAGGTGGCGGACGAGTACCGCTTCGATCCTGTGCGCAGACATGCTGCTCTGCACATCGGCGCAGACAATGAGCACGGTTCAGAGATGTTCAAGAGCAATCTCCTGGGAAGCCTTCCGTCAGGTTACATATATGGACAGAATGTAAGCAATCTCATCAGCTCTCTCACCATAGGATATCAGGATTCGATTGATTTCAAGGAATTTCCGATACCTTATGTATGCGTGGCTGCGGACATGGTGTCGGGAAAGGCAAAGGTATGGCATAGCGGCAAGATGAACACTGCCATGAGGTCCACAATGTCCATCCCGGGCATCTTCGCCCCTGTCAGGGTGGACGGAATGGTTCTCGTAGACGGAGGCCTGAGGGACAATTATCCGACATCCCTTGCACGTGAGATGGGAGCGGACATAATAATCGGCGTCGATCTGTCGCAGGCGAGAAAGACATATCTGGAAGTGAATAATCTGGGCGATATCATAGGCCAGGGAATCGACATGCTGGGCCGTGATGCCTTTGACCGGAATGTGGATGTACCTGATGTCAAGATCAAGCCTATGCTCAAGGAATACAACATGATGAGTTTCAATCCTGTCAGCATAGATACGATGATCGTACGCGGCTATGAAGCGGCCGCGGCGCAGGATTCGCTCCTGCGCGAAGTCGCGGCAAGGACTGCGGGGAAATATTCTCCAATGCCGAAGAAACCGGCAATGGGAATGACTGCGGACTCTCTCGTGATCGCCAATGTGGACATCAAGGGAGTGCTGCCTCGTGAGAAGGAACTGCTCAAGGACAGGCTTCATCTCAAATACGGCCAGAAGATTAGCATGGACGACCTGGATCATATTGTGGCCCAGATATATGGCACTCAGGCATATGATTATGTCACATATGAACTTCTCGGCAAGGACGAACCTTTCGATCTGGTCATCAACTGCAAGAAAGGTCCGGTGCATCAGTTCGGTCTGGGAGTGCGTGCGGATACAGAGGAAATAGTGTCCGTACTGTTGAACATAGGTCTGAATGCGCACAAGCTTCATGGACATATGTTCGACCTGACAGCAAAGATCAGCGCCAACCCGTATGTCAACCTCCATTGGTCATATGACATGCCTAAGATCCCGACTTTGAACGGTTCGGTCTCTGTGCGTTGGACTGACCTCGGTCTGTTGAATTTTGGAAATAACAGACTGAGTTTCAATTATATGTCAGCTAAACAGGAGTTCTATCTGTCGAACATAAAGTGGAAGCAGGTGGACGTGAAGGGAGGTCTGCGCAATGAGATAATCTCGGTCAGGAACATAAAGTCACAGATACCGGGCGATTACGATTCGAAGCTTCTTGGCAATGACTTCGTGTCGGCATTCATAGATGCCGGCACATATACCTTCGATGACGGATATTTCCCGACAAGGGGAGTGGATGCGGGGCTTTCATATGCATGGACTTTCACGGGATTCCCTAAGAGGTTCCACAATTTCCATACGCTGACGGCCGATGCAAAGGTGGTCATCCCTGCGGGAGACATCTTTGCGTTCATTCCGTCATTCAACTTCCGTTTCCTGTTGGGAAAGGATATTCCGATTCCGTATTTCAATGCTGTCGGTGGCTCGCTTGCCTCACGTTATGTGGACCAGCAGATGCCTTTTGTCGGTGTGACACATCTGTCTGCAATGAAGAACATCCTTACGGTGTTCAGGACGGATTTCCGTTTCCGCCTGGCCAGGAACCATTATGTCAAGGCTATTTTAAACTACGCCCGCGACTGCGACAGGTTTTCTGAATATGTGCAGGGACTCGGCTATTTCGGTGCGGCTGCTGAGTACTCTTTCGATACGATCTTCGGCCCGCTTTCGGCGAATGTCCATTGGTCGAACATGACCGGCAAGGTGGGCTTCTATATCAGTGCAGGCTACAATTTCTAAAGTTATGGATGATAAGCAGAAGAAAGTGGCGGACAGGCTCAGGGGCCTGTGCTCAAGGCGCGAGTATTGCGTCGCAGATGTCTTGAAGAAGGCCTGTGACGCTCTGGAGGGTGACCGTACGGCAGCACAGGAGGTGGTAGATCTGCTGATCAGTGAGAAGTATGTGGATGACCTGCGTTATGCTTCTGCATTTGCGCGCGACAAGGCCGCCATCCAGGGATGGGGAGCAGTGAAGATCAGATATATGCTCGCCGGGAAAGGTGTGGCACGCGACGTGATAGATAAGGCTCTCGAGGAAATCGATCAGGAGAAGGCCGGATCGAGGCTTGAGAAGCTGTTGGAGAACAAGTTCAGAACTTTGAAGGATGACCCGCAGTGCCGTCTCAAGATGCTCCGCTTCGGCCTGGGAAGAGGCTACTCTTATGATGAGGTTTCCGAAGTAGTGGATATCTTGATAAGAAAGGCGAAGGATGGTGAATTATAGAAGGCTTGAGGCTTCCGAGATCGAGAGGCTGCAGGCACAGATGTGCACAGCATCTGATTGGAACGGAATCGAAGTTGCCGAAGGCTTTTCGGCGGATCATGTAAGTAATGTCAGGTTTTCTGGAAAGATAAGGCTTGGCGTGTTCAGAAAGGAATTTTCCCTTGCAGGAGGGATCCGCAAGCATTCTGGAATATATCATGCGACTCTGCATAATGTGACGGTCGGCGATGATTGTCTCATAGAGAATATCAGCAATTACATAGCGAACTATACGATAGGTCGTGGAGCCTTCATTGAGAATGTCGACATCATCCTCACTGACGGCCCGACGGCCTTTGGAAACGGTGTCCAGGTCTCGGTACTCAACGAGACCGGGGGCAATGAAGTAGTCATATATGACAGGCTGTCGGCCCAGATCGCATATGCCATGGCTGTATATCGCTGCAAGCCTGAACTCATTTCGCGTCTGAGGGAGATGGCTATGCGGTATGCTGAGTCTGTCACCTCGTCTATGGGCTCGATCGGTGAGAATGTTATAATAGTAGACTCCGGATATATAAAGAATGTCTGTATAGGCGATTGCTGCAGGATAGAAGGCGCTGCGCGTCTTAAGAACGGAAGCATAAACAGCAATGCTTCAGCACCGGTTCATATCGGAATAGGTGTTATAGGGGATGACTTCATCATAAGCAGTGGCAGCAGCATCACGGATGGCGTGACCTTCTCCCGCTGCTTCATAGGCCAGGCCTGCCGCCTGGGCCATAATTATTCAGCAACGGATTCCTTGTTCTTCAGCAACTGTCAGGGCGAGAACGGCGAGGCATGCGCCATCTTTGCCGGTCCGTTTACCGTCACGCACCATAAATCCACATTGCTTATAGCCGGAATGTTCTCATTTATGAATGCCGGATCCGGCTCCAACCAGAGCAACCACATGTATAAGCTGGGACCGATACATCATGGATTGCTGGAGAGGGGAGCGAAGACGGCCTCGGACTCTTATGTGCTCTGGCCGGCAAAGATAGGTGCGTTTTCGCTGGTGATGGGAAGGCATGTGTGCCATCAGGATACCAGGGATCTCCCTTTCTCATATCTGATAGAGCAGGAGAGCACTTCATATATAGTTCCGGGTGCGAATCTGAAGAGTGTCGGCACCATCCGTGATGCCAAGAAATGGCCGCAGAGGGACCGCAGGACCGATCCTGACAGGCTGGATTGCATAAATTTCAATCTTCTCAGCCCATATACCATCAGGAAGATGGTTAAGGGCAGGGAAATTCTGCAGTCCCTGCAGGCTGTCTCCGGAGACAAGTCGGATACATACTCGTTTCAGAGCGGTCTGATCCGAAGGTCATCGCTTCAGAAGGGTTTGCGTCTATACTCGATGGCCATAGATAAATTCCTTGGCAATTCGCTTATAACCAGGATCATGAATTCGTCATTTTCGACATTGGACGAACTGCATGAGGCTTTACAGCCGACAACCGGCTATGGCGATGGCGAGTGGTTGGATGTTGGTGGAATGATTGTTCCTGAGAATGCATTCAATGCTCTGCTTGAACATGTGGAGGACGAGACCGTGTCGGACATTCGTCTGGTGGAGGCTCGTCTACGTGAAATGCATGAGAGCTATTATACCTATGAGTGGAAATGGGCGTATGACACCATCAGAACTTGTTATGGCGTTGATCTGCATTCAGCATCAGTGGACGAGCTCGCTCATCTTGTCATCAGATGGAAGGAATCTGTCATCGCATTGGACAATCTCATATATGAGGATGCGCGGAAGGATTTCACTCTGAGCTCAATGTCGGATTTTGAGTCAGATCCGTTTGTGGCCTCGGTTCGTGACCATATAAAAGACAAGTCCGCCCTCGGCGAACTTGCCTTGGGCAGACTTGAGTCGATCCGTCATCTTGTAGAGTAGGAACCGTTGTAGTAGAACTCCAGATTGTTGTAGTTGGTGAATTTGATCTCGATCTGAGAGAGTTCTTCATTCAGCTTCAGATTTATGGTTCCGCTGCTTCCGCTGGCTTTGTTGTATACATTCCCGTCATAGGATATACGTATGTTTTCAGCATCGTATGAGAAGCCGACGGCTTCATAGGCCCAGAACTTGACCGGCATCGTGACTTCTGCCTTCTTGCCGTTGCTGACAGAAAGTTCAAGTGTCCATGTCTGGTCTCCCTTTATCAATGCTGCTGACTCTATGTCCATGGTCTCACCATTGAATGTGAAGGATGTTTCAAAGACTTCGACAGGTTTCTCGATGTCTGCGCTGATGCATGTTCCGTCGAACTGGATGCAGTATGTGATCCCATCGATGATGAAAGATATGTCAGCAGTGTACTTTCCGTCTCCGGAATTGGCTATGTAGAGAGTCTTTATCGTTTCTGATCCGGCGTCTCTGCTGATTTCAAAGTTGTTGTCAGAATTGGTGTTGTCTACCATTCCGAGCAGAACTTCAGATCCTCCCTTCGTTCTGATCAGGTCGGTAGGCATTGCCAGATAAAGATACCATGTCGCAATGTCGAGTTCGCTGAAATATGATATGTTTGCCGGGGTGAAGAAGAGGTAGGTCGTACCTTCCTGCTCTTTGTAGAATCCTGCTCTCAAAGGCTTGATTTCGTCGCCTCTGCCGATTATGTTTTCATTGATGACGATCTCTTCGTCTTCCCGCGCTTCCGCTGTGATGTGCAGGCCGACTTCCGTTCCGTCTGCCAGGATCAGCTTTGCCTTCAGTGTCAGGACATTGTCCTCAAAAGTCATTAAACATTTTCCGTCCTGAATCTCATCGGTCTTGTCAGGTGCAACGGTGTCAAGTACTGCGTCAGTCAGTGTGCTGATGAGAGTGAAAGCAGAAGCTTCGTTCTTCGGGTTGAACTCCTTGTTCACCAGCACAGGACTTACTGCTGCGTAAAAGAATTCTTAGCTTTCCATTATCGATGTGACGTCCGTCAGCCCCTCCTCTGTCGAGGCTGCTATAGCCAGGTTGTCACCTACCATCGTCAAGGCTGTGCTGAAAAGGTCATTTTGAATGCCGTTGACTGCCCATGTGTTTTCGCTGTAGATTTCTTCGTCATCATCCTTCCCGTCATCTTCTGTCTTCTGCTTTTCGCATGAAACCATGCAGCAGAGTGCGGCAAGTGTCATGATCGCGATGGTAAATCTGAACTTTTTCATATTGTCTGTAGTTTGGGTCTTAAATTAAATTCCGCGTTCACGGCATATTGCCTCGTATGCCTGTGAGATGGCCTTGAACTTCTCCTCTGCGGCTTTCTGGACATCAGCTCCAAGGGTGGCTACCTTGTCAGGATGATATTTCACTGCCATCCTTCTGTATGCCTTCTTGACTTCCTCGTCAGTTGCGTTCGGAGTGATTCCGAGTATGCTGTAGTTGCTGTCATTGTTCGGACGGAACTGAGCGAATATTGAATCCGAATCGCTCTTTGACAGTCCGATGTAGCTCGCTATGGTCTCGAGCAGATCGACCTCGCTCTGTACCAGACCGTCGCACGCTCCGAGCGAAACGAGGTAATGATACAGCTGCAGACGCTGGGAGTAGTCCATGCACTGGCGGACCTGGGTGCATACTTCATATAGATTGAATTCCTTTTTGAGAATCTCCCTGACAATATTCTCCGCCTCATCTCCTGCCTGCGCACCGAAGTTGCCGGCAAAGAAGCTCCTGAGTCTTGCCATCTCCTGGGAGGTGACCTTGCCGTCCGCCTTGATGACTGCGGCAGACAGGACCAGAAGACTCATCAGGAAGCTGTTCCTCTGCCCCTGATTGTATCTTTGTTCCTCATCTCGTCCGGAAGGAACATCTGCATCGTCTCCAAACATCGATGCTAACCAAAATCCTAATATGCCTCCTATCGGCCCGAACATGGCCCATCCGAGCACACCGGCAATCCATTTACCAATTCCCATTCTTCAATTCACTTAAATAAAAATCAAATTTAAACAAAAATCACGAATTCTGCCAATTCGTATACTATGATAAGTTTGGCTGGTGTGGCCACCCGTGGCCACATGAATTGGAGGGGCCCGCCGCAAAGCGGTGGGAGGGATGAAAAAAGAAGCCGACTATTACTAGCCGGCTTCCTTGATATATTAAGACGCTGATTACTTAGCTGCCTTGATTGCTGCCTGAGCAGCTGCGAGGCGTGCGATTGGAACGCGGAATGGAGAGCATGATACATAGTTGAGGCCTGTCTTGAAGCAGAATTCAACTGATGCAGGATCACCACCGTGCTCACCGCAGATACCGCACTTGAGGTTCTCGCGAGTCTCGCGGCCTTCCTTCACTGCGTAGCCTACGAGCTTACCTACTGACTTCTGGTCGAGAGTCTTGAATGGGTCAGCATCGAGGATCTTGTTGCCGAGGTAGTCGCCCATGAAGGTTCCTACGTCGTCGCGTGAGAATCCGAATGTCATCTGAGTGAGGTCGTTTGTACCGAATGAGAAGAACTCTGCAGTACGAGCCATGCGGTCAGCTGTGAGGGCTGCACGTGGGATCTCGATCATTGTACCGAACATGTACTTGATCTCGAAACCGAACTCAGCCTCAACCTCTGCACGGATCTTCTCGCAGATAGCCTTCTGGAAGCGGAGCTCACGGTCTGAGATTGTTACAGGGACCATGATCTCTGGCTTAGGATCGAATCCTTCCTTCTTGAGCTCACCAGCAGCTGTGAAGATAGCGCGGAACTGAGTCTCTGAGATCATAGGATATGTTACATGGAGACGTACACCACGGTGACCCATCATAGGGTTTACCTCATGGAGTGACTCACCACGCTTCTCGATCTCG
>JAFQFD010000042.1 GCA_017415715.1 Bacteroidales bacterium
ACCCCCGGACCCGTTAAGATCAACGGTTTTCAAGACCGCCGCATTCGACCACTCTGCCAACTCTCCAATATGTTTCTGAAATGGGATTTGCTCCCGTTGGTCGCATATCCCTTTCAGAAGGGATTGCAAAGGTACGAATAAAATCGAATTCTGCAAATATTTTTTTATTCTTTGGCAAAAAACTTATATTGGAACAGCAATAAGTAGATTGCACCGCAGGTTACGCAACTGTCGGCGAAGTTGAAGACGGCGCCGAAAAAGGTGCGCGGGTAGTCCATCCACGGAAGCTTGTAGTCGAAGAGCGGGAAGTAGAACATGTCCACGACCTGTCCGAACATGAACGCAAAAGGCGCTCCCGGCGTTACTGTCTCAGGCCATATGAGGCCGTAGAAGAAACAATCTATGATATTGCCCAATGCTCCCGCCGTGATGAGGGTGAGACCCACAAGCACGCCTGTCGGCGTGTCCGGCCTTTTTGCCAGCCTGCTGATCCACCACCACAGCCAGCCGAAGAGACAGATGCGGAAGACAGACAGCAGGACCTTGCCCCAGAGCCCTCCGAAAGCCATTCCGAAGGCCATTCCCTTGTTCAGGACAAAGTGGAGCTTGAACCAGTCCCCTATCACATTGATTGTCTCGCCCAGGTCCATGTTCGTCTTGACCAGAATCTTTATGACCTGGTCAAGTACGACAAGAACCGCTCCGAGTATAATAAGCTTCTGACCTTTTGAAAGTGTCATAATGCTACTTCTTGGCCATCATTTCCTTAGCCTCTACGGTAAGGGTTGCGTGTGGGACAAGGCGAAGTCTCTCCTTAGGGATGAGCTTGCCGGTCATGCGGCACACACCGTATGTCTTGTTCTCGATCCTGATGAGCGCTGCCTCGAGGTTCTGGATGAACTTGTACTGACGCTGAGCAAGCGCGCCTGCCTCTTCCTTCGAAAGCGCAGTCGCTCCCTCCTCCATGATCTTGAATGTAGGAGATGTATCCTCTATGTCATTGCTCGAATCGTGTGTCACGATGTCACGCAGATGCTTGTATTCCTGTTTTGCCTTCTCGAGCATTTCAAGAATGATGGCCTTGAACTCCTGGAGTTCCTCGTCACTGTAGCGAACCTTGAATTCAGGTGCGTTCTTTACTTCTTCTGCCATAGCTTTATTATTTTTTAGTTACTTTAATTCTTATAGTACCCTCGTTCCACTCTACTTCCGGAGCGTCGCCGGCCTCTGTCAGAGGCGCGCTTTCTACCGAAAGGGCAAGGGTCTGGGCTCCCACATATCCTGCGAAGTTTGCCAGTGAAGCGGCGATCTCGTCATATGCCTCGCCATCGGCGTATACGCATACCTCAACCTTGTCGGTCACATCGAATCCGCTGGTCTTGCGGAGGTTCTGGATACGGTTGATGAGCTCGCGGGCCACACCCTCCTGTCTGAGTTCCTCTGTGATGGTCACATCAAGGGCAATGGTCATGGCGCCTTCTGTAGCCACAAGCCAGCCCGGCATGTCCTCAGAAGAGATCTCATAGTCTCCCTTGTTAAGGGTCACATCTCCTGACGGGAGGTTCAAAACATATCCTGTGCCAGATGCCTCTGCAGCCTGAATTTCCGAAATCACCTCCTGTGAGAGGGTGCCGAACGCCGCAGCGATCTCCTTCATCTGCTTGCCGTAGATCTTGCCGAGGGTCTTGAAGTTCGGCTTGATCTTCTTGGTGATGAGGCCTGCAGTATCAGAGATGAACTCTGCTTCCTTCACATTCACCTCTCCAAGGATGAGATCCTTCACGAGCTCGAGCTGTTCCTTGACGCGCGCGTCGATGACAGGGATGATGAGCTTCGAGAGAGGCTTGCGGACATTGATCTCGGCCTTGCGGCGAAGCGCGAGGACCATAGAGGTCGCTCTCTGCGCGAGAGCCATGCGCTCCTCAAGATCCTTGTCTACGACAGTCTCGTCGCATGCAGGCATCGCCACATAGTGAACAGACTCAGACTCTCCCTCGACGAGGTCAAGATAGAGGCGGTCCATGAAGAACGGTGCTATCGGCGCTGCAAGCTTGGCTACTGACACGAGAACCTGATAGAGGGTCTGGTATGCTGAAAGTTTGTCTGTGTCCATTGTACCGCCCCAGAATCTCTTTCTGCCGAGACGCACGTACCAGTTGCTGACGTGGTCGCAGACGAAGTCCTGGATGAGTCGGCCGGCAGCGGTGATGTCATAGTCCTCATATGCCGCAACCACATCCTTCACAAGTGTGTTGAGCAGTGAGATCACCCATCTGTCGATCTCCGGACGCTCGTTCATAGGCACCTGCGGAGCCTTTGGATCGAATCCGTCGATGTTCGCGTAAAGCGCGAAGAATGAATATGTGTTGTAAAGTGTTCCGAAGAATTTGCGGCGAACCTCGTCGACACCTGTCACGTCAAAACGAAGGTTGTCCCAAGGCTGCGCGTTTGTGAGCATATACCATCTGAGGGCATCTGCTCCGTATGTATCAAGTGCCCAGAACGGATCCACAGCGTTTCCGAGACGCTTGCTCATCTTGTTTCCGTCCTTGTCAAGAACGAGACCATTTGATATCACTCTCTTGAATGCGCACTTGTCGCTTACCATCGTGTTGATTGCATGGAGAGTATAGAACCATCCACGAGTCTGGTCAACTCCCTCTGCGATGAAGTCGGCAGTGATGCCGAACCTCTCAGAGCCGAGGTTGCGAAGGCCTTCCTGTGCATATGGCATCGCACCTGAGTCGAACCACACATCGATGAGATCAAGCTCGCGGACCATCTTGCGACCGGTCTCCGACACGAGGAAGATGTTGTCTACATATGGACGGTGGATGTCGATCTTGTCGTAGTTCTCCTTCGACATGTCCTCCGGATCAAAGCCCTTGGCTGCGAACGGATTCTCTGTCATGAAACCTGCTGCGACGGCCTTGTCGATCTCTGCATAGAGCTCCTTGATGGAACCGATGCACTTTGCCTCCTTGCCGTCCTCTGTCTGCCAGATAGGGAGCGGCGTGCCCCAGTAGCGGCTTCTCGAGAGGTTCCAGTCCTGGATGTTCTCGAGCCACTTTCCGAAGCGGCCTGTACCTGTAGACTCCGGCTTCCACATGATCTGCTCGTTGAGCTCCATCATCCTTTCTCGCACTGCAGTGGTCTTGATGAACCATGAGTTGAGCGGATAGTAGAGGACCGGCTTGTCGGTGCGCCAGCAGTGTGGATAGTTATGAGTATGCTTCTCGATCTTGAACGCCTTGTTCTCCTGTTTGAGCATCACGCAGATGTCGACGTCGAGTGTAGGAGCGTCTGCAGGGAGAGATGCATCGTATGCATTCTTTACATAGCGGCCCTCCCACTCTGCATATGCAGGCGACATGTTCGCCGCAGCATATTCAGGGTTGAGGTCCTCGATGCGGAAGAAGCGGCCGCGGAGGTCCACCTGAGCCTGGAGGTCACCGTTGCGGTCAACCACCTGAAGGCCAGGAACACCTGCGAGTCTTGCCACCTTGGCGTCGTCAGCACCGAATGTAGGCGCGATGTGTACGATACCAGTACCGTCCTCTGTAGTCACATAGTCACCAGGGATTACCTTGAATGCACCCTCGCCAGGATTGAACCATGGAATGAGCTGCTCATAGCGGATGTCTGTGAGCTCCGATCCCTTGAGAGTACCTTCGAGGACAGTGAATTCCTGCTTCTTAGGATTGAAATGTGCACTAACGAGAGCCTGAGCTACGATATAGAGACCCGGCACTCCGGTATATGGATTAGTAGAAAGAACTCGTACATAGTCGATGTTAGGTCCTACGCAAAGCGCTGTGTTTGACGGGAGGGTCCATGGAGTTGTTGTCCATGCAAGGAAATATGGCTGTACGCCCTCGGCGAAGAGGAACTCTGATTTCTCATCGCGGACCACCTTGAACTGTGCTGTAGCAGTGGTGTCCTTCACGTCACGGTAGCAGCCAGGCTGGTTGAGTTCGTGCGTGCTCAATCCTGTACCGGCAGCCGGTGAATATGGCTGGATGGACTTTCCCTTGTAGAGAAGGCCCTTGTCATAGATCTTCTTGAGGAGGAACCAGAGAGTCTCGATGTAGCGGTTGTCATATGTGATGTATGGATCGTCCATGTCCACCCAGTATCCTACACGCTCGGTCATGTTCACCCACTCGGCGGTGTATTTCATCACCTCCTTGCGGCATGCGTCGTTGTATTCCTCCACTGAGATCTTCGAGCCGATGTCCTCCTTGGTGATGCCGAGCATCTTCTCGACACCGAGCTCCACAGGGAGTCCGTGAGTATCCCATCCAGCACGACGGTTCACCTTATATCCGCTCTGGGTCTTGTAGCGGCAGATGGCGTCCTTGATCGAACGGGCCATCACATGGTGGATGCCCGGCATGCCGTTGGCAGAAGGCGGACCCTCGAAGAATATGAACTCCGGAGCACCTTCTCTCAATTCAAGTGACTTTTCGAACGCATGGTTCTTCTTCCATCTGTCAAGCACCTCATTGCCTGTCGCAACCAGGTCAAGACCTTTATATTCCTTAAATGCCATATTTATGTAAATAATTTCGTACTTTTGCGCAGGGATAGACCCCGCAAAATTTTAAACTGCAAAGATATAAATTTTACACGAGATAATGAGCATTCTGGATATCATTCTTTTAATTTGCTTCGTACCGGCTTTGATCAGCGGAATCAGGAAAGGCTTTATAAGCCAGGTGATATCGATCGTGTCGCTTATAGCCGGAATATGGGTATCATATGAATTCGCATCCGCAGTCGGAGGATGGCTCGGACAATATATCGAAGCTTCGGAAAACATTCTGTCGATCATAGCATTTGCGCTCATAATGATCGGAGTATTCATAGTCCTCGGTCTCGTCGGCAGATTCCTTGAAGGCATCCTCAACCTCGTGATGCTGGGATGGCTGAACAAGCTGCTCGGCGTGGCTTTCGCTTTCATAAAGACCGCCTTGATTGTCGGCCTGGTGATCATGTTCTTCACATCGCTGAACAACAATCTCCACATAGTAAGCGAAGAGGTTCTCGCCGAATCTATATTGTACGGCTATCTCAAGAACCTCGCATACACTGTGTTCCCATATCTGAAGACCCTTATTTTCTGGAAATAAAGCATGGAAAGAATACTTTTGATAGAAACATCTACGGCACTCTGTTCGACAGCCCTTGCCGAGGACGGAGTCATCACAGCATATCGTGAAAGCTCAGCGCCAAAGGCACACGCATCTCTCACAGCCGTATTCGTACAGGAAATGCTCGCAGAGCGCGGCATCACCCTCAGCGACTGCGACGCAGTATGTGTCAGCAAGGGTCCGGGATCATACACAGGCCTGCGCGTAGGTGTATCCACCGCCAAGGGCCTCTGCTTCGGCGCGGACAAGCCGCTCCTTGCCGTCGGCACCCTCGACACCCTGGTAGCTCAGGCCGTCGCCGACCGCTCCCTCAACGTCAACTCCGATCCGGTTGTCACCGCCGACCGCTCCCTCGACGTCACCTCCGATCCGGTTGTCACTGCCGACCACTCCCTCGACGTCACCTCCGGCCGCCTGACCGTCATCCCCGACCAGATCGGGGATCCCCTCTTCATAATCCCGATGATCGACGCCCGCAGAATGGAAGTGTACACCGCAGTGTTCACCAACGCTTCCCCTGTCATCCCGAGCGCTTCCCCTGTCATCCCGAGCGCTTCCTCTGTCGTCCCGAGCGAAGTCGAGGGATCTCCACACTATATCCAGATCACCGAAACCACACCGGTCATAGTAGACGAAAACAGCTTTGCCGAATACCTGGAGCAGGGCCCCGTCCTCTTCATCGGAGACGGAGCCGGCAAATGCGCCGATGTCATCAAGCACCCGAACGCACACTTCTGCCAATGCCATCCGAAGGCATCATCGATGCTCTCCCCTGCCGTCGCGGCACTCCGCGCCGGAAACTTCGAGGATGTCGCATACTTCGAGCCATTCTACCTCAAAGAATTCGTCGCCACAATCAGCAAGAAAAAACTCTGGTAACCTCCCACGCGCGCGTACTATAATAATATTCAATAGCGAAGCCTCTCCAGGGATTCCCAGAGAGGCTTCGCTATTGAAAACGGACTCTGCGCCACTGCCCAGCAATCGGAGCGAACGAGAGAGAACAGGGCAGAAGATGCCCGGGGCCTGCGAAGCGAACGAGAAGGCACTAGGATGGACGTCGCTGCGTAGGAACATGTAGAAACGGACAGATTGATGCAGCGAAGCAAACGAGAAGGGTCCGAGATAGGCTTCGCCGCACGGAAACACACAGAAACGGATCTACGCATGCAGCGAAGCGGACAGGAAAGGATCGTTGTGGGCTTCGCAGAACGAGGACATGCTGTGACGGGTGGACGGAACCAGGGCAGGAGATGCCCGGGACCTGCGAAGCGGACAGAAAGACGCTGGGATACGCCTCGCTGCTCGGAAACAGGCTGAAATGGGCCTGCGGATGCAGCGAAGCGGACGAAGGCTGGCTATGGTGGGCATCGCTGTATGGAAACATGTAGAAACGGACGGATTGATGCAGCGAGGCAAACGAGAAGGGTCCGAGATAGGCTTCGCCGCACGGAGACACACAGAAACGGCTCTACGCATGCAGCGAAGCGGACAGGAAAGGATCGTTGTGGGCTTCGCAGAACGAGGACATGCTGTGACGGGTGGACGGAACCAGGGCAGGAGATGCCCGGGGCCTGCGAAGCGGACAGAAAGACGCTGGGATACGCCTCGCTGCACGGAAACAGGCAGAAATGGGCCTGCGGATGCAGCGAAGCGGACGAAGGCTGGCTATGGTGGGCGTCGCTGCATGGAAACATGTAGAAACGGACGGATTGATGCAGCGAAGCGGACAGGAAAGGATCGTTGTGGGCTTCGCGGAACAAGGACGGGCAGAAGCGGACGGATGCAGACACAATGGGAGCAGCACAGGAGCAGCGAAGCGGACGAGAAGGCACCGAGATGGGCCTCGCTGCACGGAGACAGACAAGAATAGGCTTGCGGATGCAGCGAAGCGGACGAGAGGACGCGGCGGTGGGCCTCGCGGAGCAAGAGGCATCCCTAAAGCGGTAAAGGTGTGAGCCTTGGGCACTGCTCAAATCCTTTCTGATCCACTCAAACCGGCAGAGAACAAAGTCGCGTAAAAGTGCCAAGCAGTCAGTTCTGGCAATATTCCTGACACCCACTCAGTCGATGTTGCCAGAGACGTCATATGCCATTTTCGTCCCCGACAAGACGTTTCTGAAGGGCATCAAGGACATTACAAATAGGTATTTGTCCCTGATGCCCTAGCCTCGCATTGTCACAACAATCAATCTTCGGCCTTAAATATCCATTTAAACGGACAATTAAACGGACAGGTTTGCC
>JAFQFD010000043.1 GCA_017415715.1 Bacteroidales bacterium
CTGACGGTCGGCACGGAGGTCCTCGTCACGGAAGCAGCGCACGATCTGGAAGTAGCGGTCATAGCCGGCTACCATCAGGAGCTGCTTGAATGTCTGAGGAGACTGTGGAAGTGCGTAGAACTGACCAGGGTTCATTCTTGACGGAACCACGAAGTCACGCGCTCCCTCCGGGGTGGACTTGATGAGGTATGGGGTCTCGATCTCGAGGAAGTTCTGCGCGTCAAGGTAGTTGCGCACCTCGTGAGCGATCTGATGACGGATCTTGAGAGCCTTCTGAAGAGGGTTTCTGCGGAGGTCAAGGTAGCGATACTTTGCTCTGAGCTCCTCGCCGCCGTCGCTCTCGTCCTCGATTGTGAACGGAGGAGTATTCGCCTTGTTGAGGACCTTGATCTCAGCGAGGCTGATCTCGATGTCTCCTGTCGGCATCTTAGGATTCTTGCTCTGACGCTCGATGACCTCTCCGGTCACCTGGAGCACCCATTCGCGTCCGAGTGAACTTGCTGTCTCAACGAGTTCTGCTGCTGCATGAGCGTCAACTACGAGCTGAGTGATGCCGTAGCGGTCTCTGAGGTCGACGAAGGTCATGCCGCCGAGCTTTCTTGACTTCTGTACCCATCCGGCCAGTGTAACTGTCTGGCCTACATTCTCAATGCGGAGTTCTCCGCAGGTGTGTGTTCTGTACATATATATTCAGTATTTATATTTATCAGAATTGTCATCTCGACCAAGCGAAGCGCGTGGAGAGATCTCTCATAAAAACTGACAAAAATACGAAATAAATAATAAATGTATATACATTTGCACCCCTAAATTGGATTTTAACTATGTGGCTGGCACTCGCATTCATCTCCGCAACCTTTCTCGGGTTCTATGACACATCCAAGAAAGCATCCCTGAAGGACAACGCCGTCCTCCCGGTCCTCTTCCTGAACACAGTCTTCTCGACACTGATATTCTCCCCCTTCCTGCTGGACTACATCGGCGGCTTCGGCTGGTTCACAGACACCTTCCTCGACACAGCCTCCGGGGCAGAATCATCGCTTCAAGCACACCTGCTGGTGGTGCTGAAGGCGTTCATCGTGCTGTCTTCATGGATATGCGGCTATTTCGGGCTGAAGCACCTGCCGCTGACCATCGTCGGGCCGATCAATGCCACCAGACCGGTCATCGTGCTGGTCGGTGCGATGCTGATCTTCGGAGAGAGACTGAATGCATATCAATGGATCGGAGTGCTCATCTCCCTTTCGTCCATTTTCCTCATGAGCAGGGCAGGAAAGAAGGAGAACATCGACTTCAG
This sequence comes from Bacteroidales bacterium, assembly GCA_017415715.1. Classification (GTDB taxonomy): domain Bacteria; phylum Bacteroidota; class Bacteroidia; order Bacteroidales; family UBA932; genus Cryptobacteroides. Next base: position 1,298 of record JAFQFD010000043.1, read on the forward strand.
AAGCAACAGGTGGATATGGTGCGTGGCGGCGGCGACCCTTATGGGAGCCGTAAGCGGGCTGTATGACAAGCATATAATGAAATCGCTCAGCCCGATGTTCGTGCAGAGCTGGTTCAATCTCTATCAGATGATCATAATGGCTGTCGTATGCGCACTGATGTGGTATCCGAGACGCCACCAGACCACTCCTTTCCACTGGAGCCGGGCCATACCGCTGATATCAATATTCATATGTCTGGCAGACTTCGCATATTTCACATCGCTGAATGATCCTGACTCCATGATATCGGTCGTGTCGCTGGTGCGACGCAGTTCGGTGATCATCTCATTCATCTGCGGAGTGATCATATTCAAGGAAAGGAACATCAAGGCCAAGGTGCTTGACCTTGCCCTCCTCCTCGCCGGAATGGCATTCATCTGGCTCGGCACCAGGTAGCACACCACCCTGCGTGGCGCCTCGAACGCCATTGCGAGTCATTCCACTACGTCATTGCGAGCGAAGCGTGGCAATCTATAGCATATTCAACCGAAAGAAGTTATATTTGCAAGACAAATGCAATCACATATGAAAAGGACACTCATCGTCATAGCCCTGCTGCTCGGAGGATACCTCGCAGCATTCGGGCAGGAGTTCGAGCGCATGGTCTTCACAGCTGAAGACGGCACGGAGCTCAACTACCGCCTGCTCAGGCCCGCCGAGACGGCCAAGGCAAAGAAATTCCCTCTCATCATCTTCCTTCATGGACTGGGAGAGAGAGGAACCGACAATGACAGGCAGCTTACATGGGGAGGAAACATGTTCCTCAACCCGGTGAACATGGAGAAATATCCTGCATATGTACTCTTCCCTCAATGCCCCGAGACAGCGTTCTGGGCATATAAGGACATACCTGCGTCATTCGACGCGCTTGATGCGGAAGAGCAGATGCCTGCTCCTTTCAAGGCTGTGAAGGAGATGATCGACACCTACCTCACTTATCCTGACATAGACAGGTCAAGGGTATACATCATGGGGCTCTCGATGGGAGGCATGGCGACGTATGACATGGTATCGAGATTTCCTGAAATCTTCGCCGCCGCTATTCCGATCTGCGGCGCGGTCGAGCCATCGCGCCTCGCCGGCATCGAGGGCGTCAGCTTCCGCATATTCCATGGAGACGCAGACACCGTTGTCCCTGTCAGATGTTCTCGCGAAGCATATAAAGCCCTCAAGGAAGCGGGCGTAAAGGTGGAATATATCGAATTCCCCGGCTGCACCCATGGAAGCTGGAATCCGGCATTCTGTCGCGATGACTTCATGGAGTGGCTTTTCAAGCAGAAGAAATCAAGAAAATACTTAAGATAAGATATGGAAGTTAGAGCTAAGAAGGCCCTTGGCCAGCACTTTTTGACAGATCTGTCCATAGCGCAGAGGATCGCCGATGCCCTCATCCTGCCTTACCCAAAGGCATCATCAGATGCCGCGACCGACAAGGTCGCCGGTCTGAGCAAATGCGAAGACCGCATGCCCCACCGGGGCTGTCACGAAGTGACTGGGGGTGAAAAACTTCCAACACCTGTGTTGGAAGTAGGCCCGGGCATGGGAGTTCTCACACAATACCTCCTGCAGAGACCGGAGGTTGACCTGCGAATGGTAGAGATTGATACTGAGTCAGTTGACTACCTTCTTGTGCATTTCCCTCAGGTCAACGGCAAGCTCATAGAGGCAGACTTCCTGAAGTTGAAGCTCGAGAGCTTCTTCGCCGACAGGTTCTGCGTCATAGGCAACTTCCCGTATAACATCTCGTCTCAGATATTCTTCAAGATCCTGGACTACAAGGAGCAGGTGCCGCAGGTGGTCTGCATGATCCAGAAAGAGGTCGCAGAGCGCATAGCCGAGAAGCCCGGCACCAAGACATACGGCATACTTTCGGTGCTCCTCCAGGCATGGTATGACATCGAATACCTCTTCACTGTGGGCGAGGGCGCATTCAACCCTCCGCCAAAGGTCAAGTCGGCGGTCATCAGGCTCGTCCGCAATTCACGCACTGAACTCGGCTGCGACGAAGCACTCTTCAAGACGGTCGTGAAGACCGGCTTCAACCAGCGCCGCAAGACTCTTCGCAATTCCTTGAAGCCGCTCATCCGCGCCAAGGCGGACCGCTGCGGCTGGACAGAAGAGCAGATCGCCGAGTTCATAGCCGACCCTGTCTTCGAACTCCGCCCGGAACGCCTCAGCGTCGAGGACTTCATAGCCCTGACACTGAAGCTGGCATAATTCCTGTAACACATAACAACTTGTCATTCAACAAGATAAGGGGTCTAGCCTGCATGGCGGGGAAGGCAGGCTAAGCCCCTTATTGCGCTAATTATCAAGTATTTGAGTGCAACACCAGTCGCCACCTCCAAAGTAACCGCTACACAAAATTTGGAACATCCCGCATCTCTCACTACCTTTGCTATTACAGATAAACCTACGAAAATATGAAAGTATTATTGGTAAACGGCAGTCCTCATAAGGAAGGATGCACATACACAGCCTTGAAGGAGGTCGAGAAGGAACTTCTGGCGGAAGGCATAGAGACCGAGATCATCTGGCTCGGAGTTAAACCTATTTCAGGATGTCTTGGATGCGGAGCATGCATCAAGCGCGGACCGAACGGCGAGAAGCCGAGCGGCAGATGCTTCATGAACGACATCGTGAACGAGTTCCTTGACAAGGCTGAGCTGGCTGACGGATTTGTATTCGGAAGTCCTGTGCACTATGCGGCCCTTTCGGGCGCCCTTACTTCGTTCATGGACAGAGCGTTCTACGGCAAGGGAAAGACATATCGCTACAAGCCGGCTGCGGGCATCGTCAGCGCCCGCCGCGGCGGCACCACAGCGGCATTCGACCAGATCAACAAGTATTTCACAATCTCGTCAATGCCGGTCGTGTCATCAAAATACTGGAACATGGTGCATGGAAGCACCCCTGAGCAGGTCCTTCAGGACGAGGAGGGAATGCAGGTCATGAGAGAGCTCGGCCGCAACATGGCATGGCTGCTCAAATGCATCGCAGCCGGCCGCGCCGCAGGCATCCCTGACCCTGTCAAGGAAAAGCCTGTCATGACCAACTTCATCAGATAAATCGGGATGTGCGTTCTATGATTTCCAGGCACATGCGGCCGTTGTGATATGGACATTTCCAGAAGCCGGCCTTGTCGTCGTCGCGGTTGACCGTACCGTCTGCACGAACGCTCCAGAACCATTCGCCGTTCTCCTTGTCAATGATCTGAGCCTTGATATACTCCCAGCAATGCAGGGCATTTTCCAATCCCTCTTCGGCACCGAAATGCTCCCAGAGGTTGAAATATCCTACAACTGCCTCGGCCTGCACCCACCAGTGGCGGTCGACGTCGATCTCCTCGCCGATCTTCTCATAGATCATGCCTCCCTCAGGAGTGAATCCCTCAGAAGCTGCCGCCACGACATACGGCACCCTTGCCTCGATTCTCGCGAGCATATCCTTGTCGCCAAGCACAAGGGCGGCTTCGTGGAGAAGCCACGACGCCTCGATGTCATGACCGTATGAGAATATGTCATAGCTGCAGTTCCAGTCATCGTCGAAGAAGAGCTTGAGATGTCCGTTGTCTGCAAGGATATATCTGTCGAATATGTTCAGCAGGCCGAGCAGGCGGGTCTCCAGAAGCGGATCCTTCCATACGCGATAGAGGCAGGCATAGGCCTCGATCACATGCAGATGTGTGTTCATGGTCTTGCTTTCGTTGGCATCCTTCTCGCTCAGGCGCATGTCCTCGATAGGGTCCCATGTGCGTGTGAACGCCTCGAAATAGCCGTCCTTCTCCTGATCGAAACTATGCTCCTCGATGGCATGGAACAGCTTAATGGCATACTCCAACGCCTCCGCATCGCCTGTCGCTCTGTTGAGCTCGGCGAGGCCGTAGATGGTGAATGCTATCGCATATATCTGCTTCTTTGTGTCAAGCGGGGTGTAGTCTGCGTTCAATGACCAGTATGTGCCGCCGAACTCGGGATCATAGAAGTACTTGATCAGGATGTCCTTTGCCTTGAGAGCCATCTCAAGGTATTCCGGAGCGCCGAGCACCCTGTATGCGGATGCGAATGTCCACAGGATGCGCGCCGTCATGATGCCTCCGACAGGAGCCTCTGCATCAAGCGCCTCCATTCCGCTTATGCGGCCATGGAAGCGTCCTTCGCTGTCGCACATCTTGTTCATCCAGTATGGCAGGATGTTGTCCGTAAGTTCCCTTTTCATTCCGGCGGCGAGCCCTTTTGAGGCCAGGAGCCCTGCTGAAGTCTTCTTTTCTATCGCGGTCATATTCATATTGTGTTTATGCAAATATATGGAAAAAAGACATGATTATGATAAGCGTCTGACCATAAATTCAGTTTAGTAAAAGCATATATCAAAAAAGTATCATTATAGGACAAATATGTACTTGCAGAAGCAGAGGGCTAATGTTAAATTTGCACTTTATGAAAAGCGCGGAAGCTTTAATGACACGTCTTGGCGGGAATATCGCCAAAGGAAAAATAATGTTCGGACATCAGGACACCTATCTCTATGGACATTCTTGGAAGATAGAGGCAGACGCCACTGTGTTCGACAGGTCCGACATACATGATGTTGCCGGAAGACATCCTGCACTCTATGGTCTGGACCTGGGCGGCATCGAGCTGGACTCGCCGCTCAACATAGACAGGAACGACTTCCGCCAGATGAGGGATTCCGCCATAGCCCATCACAAGAGAGGCGGAATGATAACCTTCTCATGGCATCCTCGCAATCCGCTCACAGGAGGAGACACATGGGACAATCACTCTACAGAAGCAGTGGCATCCATACTTCCTGGCGGAGAGAAGCACGAGATGTTCATGGGCTGGCTTTCGAAGGCAGCAGACTATCTCGGCTCATTCAAGACGGAAGACGGAGAGATGATCCCGATCATCTTCCGTCCTTGGCACGAGCACACGAGGGACTGGTTCTGGTGGGGACATGGGCTCTGCACCATAGAGCAGTATGTGGCCCTCTGGAAGATGACACATGACTACATGACTCAGGTGAGAGGACTCGACCACCTCGTGTGGTCATATTCTCCAGATGCGGGAGGCCTCACAGACGACAATTTCGGAGAAAAATATCCGGGAGATGAATACGTAGACATGGTGGGCATAGACTTCTACCAGTTCACATCGAACGAGGAATATGTAGAAAGGACAAGACACTGCCTGGCCCTGACCGAAGCATTCGCCCGCGAGCACGGCAAGATGATGGCCTTCACAGAAGCAGGAGGGGAAGGAGTCAAACATGAAAGATGGTGGACGGAAGTGCTCTGGCCCGCAATGAAGGGATTCCCCGTGTCGTATGTGCTCTTGTGGAGGAATGCATGCGACGAGAGCATGCAGCACCATTTCTACGCCCCCTATCCGGGGCACGGGTCGGCAGAAGACTTCAAGGCTTTCGCCGCACTGGATCAGATGATGTTTATATAAATAATATTAAAATTTTGGAATTATGAATTTCGAACAGAGACTTGCCTGGCTCAAGGCCGAGCACGAGGCCCTCATCACAAAGAAGAATGAGCCGATCGAAGGCAACGGCGTATATGAGCGCTATGTAAACCCTATCCTCACAGGTGACCACTCACCTCTTTTCTGGAGGTATGACCTCAACCAGGAGACAAACCCATATCTCATGGAGCGTTACGGCATTCATGCCACACTCAATTCCGGAGCCATCAAATGGAATGGAAAATATATACTTGTAGTTCGCGTGGAAGGCGCTGACCGCAAGTCATTCTTCGCAGTGGCGGAGAGCCCTAACGGAGTGGACAACTTCCGTTTCTGGGACCGTCCGATCACCATGCCTGAGTATGGCGAGCCTGCGACAAACGTGTATGACATGCGTCTCACCGCTCACGAGGACGGCTGGATCTACGGCATCTTCTGCGTAGAGCGCAAAGACCCTGCAGCTGCACCTGGAGACCTTTCTTCTGCAGTAGCCGCAGCTGGTATAGCACGTACCAAGGACCTCGTGAACTGGGAGCGCCTCCCAGACCTTGAGTCAAAGTCACAGCAGCGCAACGTGGTTCTCCATCCGGAGTTCGTTGACGGCAAATATGCCCTCTACACCCGTCCGCAGGACGGATTCATCGACGCCGGAAGCGGCGGAGGAATCGGCTGGGCGCTTGTAGACAGCATGGAGAAGGCAGTCGTAACCGAGGAGAAGATCATCAACCAGAGATTCTACCATACAATCAAGGAAGTGAAGAACGGTGAAGGTCCGCACCCTATCAAGACTGACAAGGGCTGGCTGCACCTTGCACACGGCGTACGCGGATGCGCATCAGGCCTCCGCTATGTGCTCTACATGTATATGACTTCACTCGAGGACCCGACAAAGATGATCGCAGATCCTGCAGGATTCTTCATGGTTCCTGAGGGCGAGGAGTATATCGGCGACGTGATGAACGTGCTCTTCACAAACGGATGGATCGTTGACGAGGACGGAAAGGTATTCATCTACTATGCTTCAAGCGACACCCGCATGCATGTCGCCACATCGACAGTAGACCGTCTTGTGGACTATTGCATGAACACAGAGCCTGACGCCCTCACCACAGGCGAGAGCGTGAAGCGCCTCAACAGACTCATAGACAAGAACCTGAAATAAAGCATGGCACCTTTAAGTCAAAAGATAGGATACGGATTCGGAGACATGTCATCTTCCATGTTCTGGAAGATCTTCACAGCATATCTGCCGTTCTTCTACTCTACCATCTTCGGACTGAGTCTTGTAGACGCGACATTCCTGATGCTTGTCACACGCATCTGGGATGCCGTCTCTGATCCGATGATGGGCATCATCGCGGACAGGACACAGACTAAGTGGGGCAAATACAGGCCATACCTGCTCTGGATCGCGCTTCCTTTCGCCATAGTAGGCGTCCTCCTGTTCACAACTCCGGAGATCGGATATGCCGGAAAACGCATATGGGCATACGTGACATACATTCTCATGATGACCGTCTACACCGCCATCAATGTGCCTTACGGGGCGATGCTCGGCGTGATGACGGCCGATTCTGACGAGAAGACTGTGTTCTCTTCATTCCGCATGTTCTTCGCATATGCAGGAAGCTTCGTCGTACTTGCAGGCTGGGAGCCTCTCTGCAGGCTATTCAACAGGATGCAGGGCATCGACAGCTCGGTGAACGACCCTTCTTCATGGCAGTATGCGATGATAGTTGTAGCAGCATGCTGCTTCCTGCTCTTCCTCCTTTGCTTCAAGATGACAAAGGAGACCGTCAAGAGCATGCCTAAGGAGACCTCTGTGGGTTCAGACCTCAAGACCCTTCTGAGGAATGCTCCTTGGTGGATCCTTCTCGGAGGCGTCCTGTTCTTCAACCTCTTCAGTGCAGTCCGTTACACTGCCGGTCCGTTCTTCTTCGCAAGCGTGATCGGAGACGGCGCACAGCTCAAGATATTCTCCGTAGAATTCCTCTTCTATGCGGGTATATTCTTCGCTGTCGGCGAGGTTTCGAACATGGCGGGTGTGGCAATGACTCCGTTCATCACGTCAAAGATCGGAAAGAAGAGCACTTTCGTCTATTCGCTCATTCTCCTGATGGTGTTGAGCTGCCTGTTCTTCTTCATTCCACTGACTTCGGGAGGATACTGGATGATGATGCTTCTCCAGGTGCTGATGTGCATCCTGACAGGTATCGTATCCCCTCTCGTATGGAGCATGTATGCTGACATTGCGGACTATGCAGAGCTCAAGTTCAACACAGCTTCTACCGGACTCATATTCTCATCATCATCAATGGCTCAGAAGTTCGGCGGCGCGATCGGAGGATCTGCAGTGACTGCCATCCTGGCCGCTGTGGGCTTCAGCACAGAGGCCACAGCAGTCCAGACAGAATCAGCGCTGATGTGGGTGAGAGCCCTCATGAGCTTCGTACCTGCAGTTGTCGCAGGCCTGTCCCTCTTCTTTGTATCCATCTATCCTCTTACAACCAAGAGGATGAAGGAAATCCAGAGCGAGCTGGAAGTCAGACGCGCAGAGAAATAGTCAAGTAAAAATACAAGCAAAGAGGCTGATTTTTGAATTTCAAAAATCAGCCTCTTTATATTTATACAATTATCCGGAGGTTACTCCTTGTCAAACATGAAGACATGGTCACGTGCCCATACGTAGTGGCGTGAGAAGCCGTTTGATGTTGAAGAATATCCTGCAACACGCGCCTCTGTGTAACCCAGGTCAAGGTGGAATCCGAAGGCAGCTGCCGCAGGGACTGTAACATCAAGACCTGAATACTTGTATGTACCTGGTGTGAGGAAGTCTACAATGTACTCTCTTCCGTCAGTTGAAAGAGTCACCGTACCTGCTGTTGCATCGTACACATAAGTGGTTGTTCCTTCAATAGAGAAAATGCAATACATCTCTGTTCCGTCATACTCCTTATTGCCGTTCATATTGTCAAGAAGCTTATAGTCCCAAGTAAGACCATCAGCACCCTTGTCAAATGTAACGGTACCAGTCTCATTGCCATTGGCATCTGTGCCGGTAGCAGTGAATGTGAACTTGTCATCCTTCATTGAGTTGATGGAAGCCTTTACAGGATCCCATCCGCCGTACTGCTCGATAAGACCCTTTGCTGTGATAGAACCATCCTTTCCACCGACAGTCTTGCCGTCTCTGAACTTGTAGGTACCTGCGAGAGTTGCCGGCTCCTCTGCATCAGGGAACTCAGGAACCCATTTTGCCTCAGTAGTCTTTGACTCCTCAGGAACTGCGTCAACCTTGTCTACATCGATGAAGAACTCACGTGGTCTGTAGAAGATCTTGTCGATCTCAGTATATGACTTGTTCCAGTTGTCTGTACCCTTGACAGATGCATGGAAAGTGAGGTCATCACCCTCTGTTCTTGGGAACACCCTTGTGTTTGCAGAAGCGTTCTTGTCGTTAGAACCTGGAACGAACTCATATCCCGGTTCGAGAATCTCCAGAACGGTCTTTCTTCCCTCTGCGTCTGTGAATGTCACTGTATTAGGAGTAACAGTGTAATCACGTACCCATGTGCTCTCACCGATAGGGATCTGACGATAGAAGTTAGAAGCATCAAGCGGAGCGTCAGGATTGCGGTATTCACCGGTAGAAGGATTCAGGTTATTGTAGAACCAGCAGTCCCAGTTCTTTCCGTCGACACCTGCCCAGTTCACGCACTTTCCTGTGCTCTGAGTACCCTCAGCGTTGAACTCTGTGAGAGTGAACTCGATATAGTTGTCAAGTTCTGCCTTGATACCATGTCCTGTGGTCTCGTCGAACCACCAGGTCTTGTTGTGCATGTCAACCCAGCCGGCTCCGCCGTACTCAGGACCTGTACCACCATATACCCAGAACTTCTGGATCTTGTATGCACCCACGAGTGACTCCTCTGGAGCAGGAACATATCCACCAGCCTGAGCGACTGTGAAGCTGAGAACGATGTCGCCTGACACGAGCTCTACGCCTGCCTCTCTTGCGTCACCCTCATTAGCCGCAACTTCGAAGCTGAGAACCTTCTCCTCTACAGCCTTGGTCTGGAGATAAGAGATCCACTCAGCGTCTGTCTTCACCTCAAATGATGTGTTGGTAGCCACAGTGAACTGAACCTGTCCACCGGCAGCCTCAACCTCATAAATGTCCTTATTGCCTTCTACTGAGTAGAATACGCCTGAAGTAAGTCTTACGGCCTGAGAAACTGTTGTACCATCCTCTGCAGATGCGAAGATACCGACCTTGCCCTTGGCTTCCTCGGTGGCAGCAGCAAGCTGCTTTACAACAACCTTTCCTGCAAGAGCAGACTCCTCAACGAGCTCAGCCTCGAATGCAGAACCTTCCTTGAGAAGGAATACAACAACGTCACCCTCAACACCTTCGATAGTATAAGGAATCTCGAGATCGGCACCATACTGGAGGGCTGTCGCGTCAAACTCGCCGAGAACCACCTTCATAGGGCTTCCAAGAGGAACTGCGATTGATGTTCCGTCTGCCATTGTGATGACAAGCTCGCCGTTCTCCTCCTTGATGTCCTTGATACCTACAGAAACTGCAGCACCAAGCTCTTCCCATGTCTTGCCGTCGTCATAAGATACGAACCATGTCTCGTCCTCGATCTTGAGCTGTGGAGTAGCACCTACGGTCACGAGAGGAATCTTGTTGCCCTCGCCGTCAAGCACCCACTCACCGTCGATTGTCCAGTAGTAAGCACCGTCTGTATCCTGCTTTGTTCCAAGAACAGGAGTTTCGCCATCCTTACCGTCAGCACCGTTGACGCCGTCTTTTCCGTCAGCACCGTCCTGTCCGTTCTCACCGTCTTTTCCGTCAGCACCGTCCTGTCCGTGATAAAGGTCCACAACGCCGCTTTCCTTGAAGATGATGCGATAGCCGACCTCTTCACCGTCCTCCATGAGAGGAGAAACGCTGACTACATAGTCTCCCTTCTGCAAGGCCTGAACCAGAGTGGAGAGAGCTGTCAGATTGGTGTTCAGCTCTGTACAAAGAGTCTCCAGCGTCTGGACTCTTCCATCGAGGTCATCGATAGCCTCACGAATTTCCGTATCGTCATAGCAGGATGTCGATACCAAGCCTAATATGATAAGGCTCAAAATGGATAAAAATCGTTTCATTTTTTAATGTGTTTTATGTTATAATTATGATTTTACTGCTTCTCAAGACAGAGGACCCAGTCTCTTGCCCATACATAATGACGGGCAAATCCGTTAGAGGTCGTGCCGTAACCCTCGACGCGCGCCTCAGTGTATCCCATGTCATAATGCATTCCGAATCCATTGTCCGGCACAACGGCTGTCGCCTCTGCCGAGGTCAGGCCATGATACTTATGTGAGCCAGGGATAAGATAATCCACGACATATTCCTTTCCGCGGGTAGTGAATGTTATGGTTCTGGCTGCCCTGTCATATACATATGTCGTAGTATTGTCATGAGCAATGATACCATACAGCTCGATACCGTTGTACTCCTTGTTACCGTTCATGTTGTCATACAGCTGATATTCCCATGTGCCGTCTCCGCCATCATCGAATGTCACGGTTCCGACCTCATTCTGGTAAGCATCCGTACCGGTTGGAGTGAATGTATACTTGTCGTTCTTCATCTTGTTGATGTGCTCGGCAGCAGGCTGCCATGTAGCATACTGGACAGTCAGACCCTTACCGGTGATTCCTCCGTCCTTTCCGCCATAAGTCACATCTGAATTGTACTTGTATGTACCGGCGATCGACTCCGGATATGGGCTGGCTGGCTCGTAAGGCTTCTCATAAGTCTTGGCTGTCTCAGGAATCTCGTCCACTCTGTCTACATCCACGAAGAAGTCACGCGGTCTGTCATAAACCTTGTCGATCTCGTTGTAGATAGTGCTCCAGTTGTCCTTTCCTGCCGTTACCTTTGCATGGAATGTAAGGTCATCACCGTCAGTTCTCGGGAATGTACGAGTGTTGGCAGCGGCATTGCTGTCATTGTATCCTGGCACGAAAGTGTACTGAGGCTCATAAACCTCCATCACTGTGACTTTGCCCCATGCGTCGGTGAATGTAACCGTATTAGGAGTTACGGTAAGGTCGCGTACCCATGTGCTCTCGCCGATAGGGATATGACGATAGAGTGCGTTTCCATCTGTAGGTTCTCCGCCGTTGATCTGAGTGTTGTGGAAGTAGCAGCTCCAGTTCTTTCCGTCCTCACCTGCCCAGTTGATGCACTTTCCGGTAAGCTTGTTGCCGCCGTCGAGAAGGTCTGTGAGAGTGAACTCGAGGTAGTTGTCAAGCTCAGCTGTTATGCTGTGACCTGAATCCTGGTCGAACCACCATGGCTTGTTGTAGATATCCACCCAGCCTGCTCCGCCATACTCGGCACCAGTACCTCCATATACCCACATTGTCTTGATTCTGAACTTACCGAGGAGGCTGTCATGAATCTGGGTTACATCGTAGTAAGTATAGTCAATCGATGTCATCTTTCCTGGAGCAAACACGAGATCCTCATTGAGGGAGATCTGTTTCTCACTGCCGTTTACAGAAATTGTAAGACCGTCAGCAGCTTTTGCTGTGAATGGCTTTACAATGAGGTAGAATTTGGCAGACTCGCCGTTCTGGAGAGTTGCAGGCTCCTTGACGGTAAGGGCAGCTGTATTGCTTGAAGTTCCCTCAACAGGAGTTACGGAACCTTTGATGAAGTCGAATACGAACTCACCTACGATAGCCTCGCCTGCTGTAACCTTGACCTCAGAGATCTGGACATCAGCAGGCATGCAGCTCGCGATGTTGAGCTCGAGGATTGACGAAAGATGCTGAAGCTCAGCATTAGGAGTCTTGCCTTCCTCTACGCCGGTTGCTGTACCGAACATAGGCATGTAGTCGCCTGACACATGAGTCTTGTCTCCATAAACTGCCTGGATCTGGGCCTTATCGGCCTTCGAACCGATGATTGCAGCACCAGTGTTGTTTACGATAGAGAGTTCCTCATTGTAAGGATAGAAGATATACCAGTCATAGGTATAGCCCTTCTTGAGCTCCTTTCCGAGCTTGCCGAGGAATTCATTAGGTTTCTCCGAACGCGGATTAAAGAAAACCACCCCGTCAGAAACCAGCTCGGCCTCACCTGCCACTCCATGGAAGACGTTGATGAGGTCACCGGCCGTCCATGCGAGAGCGCCCTCCTCGGTAACTACCGACTTGGTCTGCGCAATCGAAGCATACACAGAAAAGTCTGTTACTGCAGGGATCACCAGACCGGAACCGTTTCCGTCGGATCCTCCTTTCGAAGGCTCCGGCTCCCAATCCTGGTAAGCGCAGCTGCTGAATGCGAACGCCGACATAGCCAGCGCCATGCAAAGAATTGTGATTCTTCTCATATTAGTTTATAATTTTAATGTTGTATTATCTACATTATATCCTTCTACCGTGATCGCTCCGGTTGAAGCCGAGCGGACCTCCAGAGTCCTCTTTTCGCCCGGAAGGAGATGGAAATATCCGTCGCTGAAATATGCTGGAAGGATTATTTCTCCCGTCTCCGGATTGCGAAGGTTGAACTTGAGGTTCATCGCTATATTTCGTGATGTATTTGTAATCTCAAAACGCTGTACCGACTGATTCTTCGATGAAAGCCTGCGTGCCTTCACTTCAGCCTTGCCCACGGAGTTGAATGCCGTAAAGTCTTCCGTGCCCTCTCCGCGCATCATATAGTCATTGACTGTGATGACCTTGCCTTTCCTGTCGGAAAGCACAAGGCGCACCATGAAGTTGCCTTTGATGCCGTCAAGCTCCGCCCTGAAAAGGTCGACCCTTGAGTTGGCCGGGACATCCACATCCTTGACAGTCTTTGCGGAAATCTTCTTTCCGGCAAGGTCATGGCAGGTCATGGTCACCATGAGATCTGCCAGAGGAGATGTCGTGGTGTTGAGCACCGCCACATCGTGATCATCCAGATTCATCTGCACATGCACAGGCTCGCAGGCCTTGCGTGAGCCGTAATATGAGCCGAATGTCTCATAATCCCATGAATATGTCTGCCATTCCACGCTTGGCCATGCCGGATGGCTCATCCACAGCAGCACTCCGGAAGCGTCGCCCCACAGACGGCTGTTCCATGACTCGAACATTGCCCTGTAGCTGTCATAATTGATGAACTGGACCTTCCTGCAGAAATCATCCAGGCTCTCCGCCTTGCCGTAAAGTCTGTCGACAGCACCTACATATTCTTCAAGACCGTTGAGCAGGTCATGGTAGTGCCATGTGTCTGAAATCGGCCACTGGTCTGCCTCCGGCATCATCTTTCTCATCGAAGCGGCTGTCGGTACTGAAGGAGAACCAAGTTCTGTATTGAATCCGTGAGCATCGTAGCTGTAATAAACTCCGGCATCCTTATAATAATGCCAAGGACCGCTCCAACGCAGGTTGAAGTTGCGCGAGTTAGGATGATATCTGCGTGTCACGTCTTCCTTCTGTATCATTGCAGAGAGTCTTCTCTCCAAGGTTTCAGTAGCGTAACCTTCGTTACGAGGACACCACATCACGATTGAAGGATGGTGACGGAACCTGCGCACCACGTCTGTGGCGTTGCGCATGAACAGGTCCTCGTCAAGAGGATTGAGGTTGAAGCCTTCTGTCGAAAGCCAGAAGTCATTCCATACCATCATGCCATACTCGTCGCACAGCTCGTACAGAGTTTCCGATGTGCTGGCTCCCGTCCAGTTGCGGATCATGTTGAATCCCGCTTCCTTGTGGAGGATGAGATACGGCTCCAGATGCTCTCTGGAAACGTCCTTCATCATGTCGTCCATTCCCCAGTTTCCTCCGCGGCAGAATATCCTGACACCGTTGACCTTGATCACAAGATAAGGGCTCATGCCGTTGTTCGGAATGACATTGAGGTCTTTGATGTCTATGCCGTCGGCGAGGGAAGGAATATGGAGACCTCCGAGGGTGTCGCGGAGCATCCTGTGGTCGAGGATCTCGCCGAGGCGGTTGTCCGCTACAGGATTATGCTCTATCCTTACACCCTTCGCAGATGGAGCGTCGACCGTAAGCTCATAAGAAAGTTCCCTGACTCCGAAACGGGTGTTCTGTATGTCGGAAACATTCTGGCCGTCGAGGCACCTGAGTTCCAGTTCATAAAGATTCGGATCTCCGTATCCGTTCGGCATCCAGAGCTTTGGATCCTGCATCCTCAACTCAGAGATGCTTACCGGTAACTCTGAATCTGCAGGGACACTGAATTCCTTTGTGAACACGATATCGCCGATCTTGCCCTCAAGGGTCACGGTCTTCTCAGACGACGTGCTGTTCCTGAGTGAAGTCAGGACTGTCAGGTCCGCATATGAAACATCCGGGAGAGGAAGGTCTGTGATGACCTGGGTGTCTCCGAGAGATATGCCACCTGTAGCGATCAGCTGCACATCCTGCCAGATACCTATGTTCCTGTCTCTCACACCCGGCATCCAGTCCCATCCTTCCGAACAGAAGAATGTAGGGCCGTCCAGACAGAGGGCGCCTCCGTTCTTTCCGCCGCCCGAACGAGGCGACTGCTCGTGAGGGATGCCCGGATTTGCAGGCGGGAATATATGCACTGCCAATGTGTTTTCAGCCTTCGCAAGCTCCGAGATATCGAATCTTCCACGGATGAAAGCTCCCGCGATATGACCTATCTTGCTGCCGTTGAACCAGATGTCCGCCTTGTAGTTGATGCCGCCAAAAAGAAGCTCGAGAGTCTCCTTCGAAAGCATCTCGTCCGAAAGGTCGAAAGAGCATCTGTACCACCAGTCCTTCCTGCAGAGGTCATCCGGAATGGCCAGGTTGTTCAGACCGTAATACGGGTCCGGATAAACACCCTGGTCAACCAGAGTCCTGAGGACGGTGCCGGGAACGGTTGCGTTATACCAGTCGTCAGTCATTACCTTGTCTCCCTCGCAAAGCTCCCAGCCCGAAGTGATTTCCCAGGCATTGTCAGCCACAGGGCGAAGCACTGTCTGAGCGGCCTTCCTGGCCACTCTTTCAGGCATCTGCACAGGAACGGTGCTCCTTGGCAGAGTTTCCTCCGGCTGCGGCGAAGGCAGGCCGAAGTTGGTCGACAGCATCTGCTGATGCGGCTGCTGCGCACTTAGGCTTGCTGCACAGAGCACTGTGAGCGTCAGAGAGACAAAGTGATTCCTGAATGTCATAGACTACTTTATTACAAATACTTTTTCTTCCCATTTGTTCAGGCCGAGACCCTCGAATGCAAGGGTTCCGTCTGAAGTCATGCGGACAGCCTTGCCAAAGGCCACCTTATCAGGATCGAGCGCAGAAACCTTTACCTTGCCGGCCTTGCCTATCTCGATGCTGATGTTGTCAAGTACCTCCTCGTTGCCGTTGTAGACATATACGAAAGTTCTCTTTCCGCAACGCACTGCATAGGCCTCAGCCTTGCCGTCCTTCACGGTCTGGAATCTCTGGAAGTCACCCTTTCCGGCCTTGAGCATCATGTCGCTGACAAGGCGTGCGTTCTTCATGTAAGGGATCATCTGATGCTCGTCGAACCACTCCCACCACCATGTCATAGGTGTCAGTGCAGTCTGACTGAAGAGTCCGTACCAGAACGCCCTGCGGAAGTCCATGTTCATTCCGTCGGCAAAGTCGTCGAAGTTCTTTGACCAGTCCCACTCATATCCTACCTCGCCTACGATGTAAGGCTTGCCATGCTTCTCAATGTACGCGTCGATGGTTTCAGGAACCACGTGGGTTGCGTTGTATATATGTTTCTGGTTAATGTCAAGGTTAGCGAGGTCGTTGAGGCCCGCGAGGTCGCGATGCGAGATGGATGTGGTCCTGATGTGCTGGAAAGGATCCAGACCAGCGAGATATGTGCTCATCTCATCGTGCCAAGCGACAATCTCCTCTGCCGGAATGACTCCGTCCGGAGCATTGTGCTGCACGTTGTCGATCTCGTTGAAGAACTCCCACATGCCGACTGCAGGACTGTAGCCCCACCTTGCCACGATGTAGCGGAGATAGTTGCGATAGCGTGTCTTTGCCTCCGGGCAGTTGAAGAATGCGCGGTCTGCCACCACCTTGCCCTGGCCCATGCAGAGCATTACCTTGATGTCAAGATCCTCACAGAGGTTCAGTACATGGTCAAGACGCTCTGCAGCGCTCCTGTTCATGTATTCTGTGGTCTCGGCATAACGGTGGTTGTTGAAGCCGTCCTGTCTGTCGATCGGGAAGTTCCAGTCGCATATCCACATACGGGTGAAGTTTCCGCCGTTCTCGGCGAAGTCAGGAAGCATCACGTCATAGTTGAACCTGTCATGCTGCTCGTGCAGAGCGCTGAAGAACTTCGAGTCGTCCTTTGTGCGTGACTCCCAGCAAAGATTGATGCCGACACCTCTGAAAGGCTTGCCGTTGTCGTATGCAAGAGTCCAGTTGTCACGCACGTGAAGTATGCCCTGAAGCCTGCTTCTGCGTGACTTGAATGCAGCTGGAGCTGTCTCAGAGACAACCTCGCCATCTTCACTGTAACGGAAGAAATACGTATATCTTCCTTTCTCCTGTGGAGTGAATCTCGCCTCCCATACGCTTTCTGCGCCGCTTTCACCTTCCTTGTAGAAGCAAGGAAGCACGAGTTCCTTTCCTGAAGGTGCGGTCAGCACCATGTCAAGTGCAGCCTCTTCCTGCAGATAAGGGTTTTCCCACTCTCCCGTGAGGGCTACTTCGAAGAATATCGCATCATACTGCTTTACCTTTGATGCGGAAGGGGTCACAGAAGTGATCTGCGCACCTGCTCCGACCGCAAGGAAGAGCGCCAATGCCGCTATAATGATTCTTTTCATAGATTATAGTTTTAATGCGTCTACGTCTACAAGTACTGTCACCTCTGATGCCTTCTCTGAAAGCTCATATCTCGTCGGGCTTGCAAGAGCGATGCAGAGCACGAGCTTCTTGCCTGCATTTGCCTTGAGACCGGTCTTGCTGAGGCTCAGGTGGAAGGTCTTGCTGTTGGTGCCGGCAGCTACGCTTACACTTGAAGGAAGCGTATAGATGCCCGGATCCATGACCTCTGCGCCGAGCTCGGCAGCCTTCGCGGCCGTAGTCTCGTCATTCACGACCACATCCACGCTGAAGGCCTCGCCGGCCTGCTTGCCGGAGCGGATGACTCCGAGGAACACCTCCACTGTCTCTTCCTCAACGGAGAAGTTATATGTATACTCTCCGTCTCCCGAAGGTACATTGTAGATGTTGGTGATGCCGCCGTCGGCCATTGACTGAGGGATATATACCTTCTCTACACCATAATCCTTGTCGCCATCACCCTTCGCGCAGGAAGCCAGCGCGAAGAGGCTGATGACAGACACTATTGCAAATAAAATCTTTCTCATATCGATCTGTTAGTATTGAGGGTTCTGCTCCAATGTGTTGCCTGAATTCTCGATCTCCGAACGGAGGAAAGGAAGGTAGTAGTTTCTCTCGTAGAATGTACGGGTAGCCACTTCCTGCACCTGATAGCTCCATCCTGTCTCGGTCTTTGTGACTGCAACTCCGAGAACCGGCTTGTTAAGTACGTCCATAGCATCCTTCCAGCGGAGGAGGTCCCAGTAGCGGTGATCCTCGAATGCGAGCTCGACACGTCTTTCACGCTTCACAGCCTCGCGGAAGGACTCCTTGTCGCTTGCCACGACCTTCGCAAGCTTGGTGCTTGCACGGTCTCTCACCTGCTGGAGAGCCTGCCTTGCCGAGATGGTGAAGCCTGCAGGAACCGCATCAGGTCCATAGGCCTCGTTCATAGCCTCGGCATAGTTGAGGAGCACCTCTCCCCAACGGTAAGCCACCCAGTTGTGCTGAGCCGCCTGGCCCTGTACAAGGTTGAGGTTGTCTGTGAGGAACTTCTTGAGATAGTATCCTGTGCGGCTTGCGTTTGCATTCGCCATGTCGTCGGTCGCACCGGCAGACTGGTCGATCACGCGGCCGTTCCATGTGCTTCCGTTTGTAACGACTGACGCTGCGAGGCGAGGGTCGCGGTTTGCATATGGATTTTCAGGGTCAGGAGTTCCTACATACTCATACGCAGCAACAAGGTTGTGAGTAGGACATGCGCCGCTCTTTCCGCCCTGTGTCGCGATAGGATAGTTGTTCTTCTCCATGTTGTTCGACTGCGAACGACGCACCGCATAGATGGTCTCAGGGCTTGTCAGAGGGTTTCCTCCGACGAAGTATGAGCCATAGCTAGGGTCGAGGGAATAAGTGAGGTCCGGATGTGTCAGGAGCTCGTTTGCAGCAGCGGCCGCAGCCTCCCATTTTGTTACGTCATTGTCAGGATTGTGGAGCGGAGATGCCGCATAGAGGAGGGTGCGGGCCTTTATGGCGAGCGCCACGCCGAGAGTGAAGCGGCCTTCGCGGTCCTTGAATTCATCCCAGTTGAGAGCAAGCTCCGACTTGTAGTCATCGATCTCTCTTACCACATACTCCACAACCTCTTCGTATGTAGAACGCTGGATCATGGTACCGTCGTCAATGAATGACTCGACGATAGGAACGCCTCCATACATCTTCGCGAGTTCTGAATAGTAGTATGCCTTGGCAACATGCGCTTCAGCCTTGAACCATGCAAGTGACTGAAGGTCACGCTCATAGTTCACCTTGTCGGTCACGAGGTTACGGTTCTGGGCGAGCATTTCCTCTCCCTTTCCGTCTCCAACGTAGTCGAGGAAGAAATTCGCGGCGCGGATTCCTTCATAGTAGTTCCTGTAGTATGTGAAGAGAGGGTTTACGTTCTCGTTCAGCATACCCTTGTTGAAATAGATCACATTGGACTGGGCAGATGTCTGCTGAGCCTCATCTGACGCAGTAGCGAAAATGTTGCTGTCGATCATTCCGAATCCGTATCCGATCGGAGTGTAGAATGCTCGGCCGAAGCCCCAGATCGCGCTGTAGTTTGTGGCTATCGTCTCCCCTGTCGAGTTGCGGTCAATGCTTGTATTGAGGAAGTCGCTGCAGGAAGATGACGCCAATGCAATCGCAAGAATGGATAATATTGTTCTTATTTTCATACTCTGCATTCTTTAGAAGGTGATCGATACGCCTACATTGTAGGATCTGATTGTAGGATAGCCGCTGATCTTCTCCGGATCCATTTTGTAGTTCTTGAGAAGTCCGCTGAAAGTGAGGAGGTTCTGCGCGCTCAGATAGAGTCTGAGGTTGTCGATGCCTGCCTCCTGAAGCTTCAGGGCTGTGAAATTGTATCCGAGCTCGAGGTTGCGCAGCTTGAGGTAGTCTGCGTTCTTCACCCACATTGAGCTTGTCTGGTAGTTGTTCTCGTTGCTCTGGGTTGTAAGGCGAGGATATCTTGCAGTGGCGCGTGTGTCGATGCCCTGCTCTGGATAATATGCCCATGCGCCCTTTGCGATCTCGTATGCATTGCCGTTGTTGACGAATGCCATCACCTGGTTCTTGTTGTCAAGAATGTTCACAGACATTCCGGCAGCTCCCTGGAAGAGGACTTCGAGGTCGAAGCCCTTCCATGCGATCTTTCCGCCGAAGCTGAAATACCACTCAGGATATGGAGACTTGCCGATCTGAGTCACGTCGTTCTGGTCTACGACACCGTTCTTGTCAAGGTCGCGATACTTTACATCACCCGGCTGCACTGAACCGAATGCAGGGGTAGGGATACCAAGCTTGAGGTTGCCGTCGCTGTCGAAGTCGCTGATGTCATAGAATCTCTCAGCCTCAAGGCCGATATATGTTCCGTAAGGACGTCCTGTCTTGGCGCTGAATGCGTTTGCAGGAGTCACCTCGTTCATATAGTCAATGGTGTTCTTTGCATATGAAACCATTCCGTTGAGCCTGTATGAGAAGTCGCCGCTCTTGCCTGCATAGGCTGCCGAAACCTCGAATCCTCTTGTAGTCATTTCACCCACATTCGAGAACACATACTGCTTTCCGTAATATGCCATCTTCGAGTTGTCGAGCGTCAGGATGTTGCTTCTCTTGTCAAGGAAGGCGTCTGCCGTGAGGCTGAGGCCCTTGAAGAGGACAGCCTCGACGCCGACATTGTACTTCATGCTCTTCTCAGGCACCACATTGGCGTTGCTGATGAACATAGGCACGAGCGAGCCGTTGTCTGTTCCGCCGTTAGGACCGATGTAGAATGCTCCGATGTAGCTGCTTGTATAGTAGTGCTTGAAGAGGAAACGTCCGCCTGTATCGAAGTTTGAGAGCACCGATGTAGCATTGGACTGCGAAGTACCTGCCATACCGAATGATGCCCTTACCTTAAGGAAGTCCACCCATGAACTGTTCTTGAGGAAGTCCTCGTTCGATGCGATCCATCCGAAAGATGCTGACGGATAGAAATGCCATCTGTGACCCGGAGCGTATGCGTCGTTGCCGAAGTAAGAGAAGGCAAGCTGAGCGACATAGCGGCTGTCATAGTTGTAGTCGAAGATTCCGTTGAGGTTAAGGTAGTTCACCTTGTAAGTATAGAAGTCATTGCCCTTGTATGCTGAAATGTTGTAGTTGACAGCAGCAGACACGGCATGCTTGCCGAATGTGCGGTCATATCCTACGGTCAGACGGCCCTGCTTCCAGTCCTGCATGCCTGCCGAGCCGTAGCCGCTGGCAGTGAGTGAGGTTGTCTGGTTGGTGGTCGTGGTGTTGCCGTTGAAGTAGCGGGCATAATCCTTGGTCTTGCTGTATGTACTCAAGGTGTAGCTGTAGAATGAGAACGCCTCCTCGAGGTAGAGACCAGGGGTCAGGATGTCGAGCTTCTCCCTGAGCATGAAGTTGCCCTGGAGCGCTCTCGCCTTCTGCGAATACCATCCGAGCTCGTTTGCCGAAGCGTACGGGTTGTTCGGATAGATGGAAGTACCTGAAAGGTGTCCGAGCTCCTTGTCGTCATAGATGTTGTAAGCGTTGGAAGGAGTGCGGGCGAGGTCGCTGAAGAGGTCGGTCACACCGTAGTTAGGCCTTCTGCGCATCTCGATCTTTCCGCTGAAGTCCACCCTGAACTCGAATATCTTCATGATATTGAAGTCGAGGTTTGCCCTGATGTTATATCTTTCGTAGCCGAGATTCTTGGTGCTGTCGGTGTTTCTGGTGTTGAAGAGACCCTGTGTGTTGAGGTATCCGAGATTCACATTGTAGCGTGCATTCTCGTTTCCGCCGTTGAAGATGACGTCGCCGTCAACGAACGAGCCTGCGTCACGGAGGACTTCGTCATACCAGTCCACATCCACGCCTGCGCCCACCTGATAGGCCTTGAGCTGCTCAGCGTTGTAGGCAGGAGTCCATACCATTCCGTTGTCATTCGACACCGCCTGGTTGTAGAGGTTCGCGAATTCATATGAACCGAGAGGCTTGTTGAGCACTGTAGGAGTGGTTGCACCATAGCGTACCTTTGCGGTAACGGTAGAAGGCGCCACCTTTCCCCTCTTGGTCTCGATCTTGATCACGCCGTTTGCGCCACGGTCTCCGTAGATCGCAAGAGCGGCACCGTCCTTCAGGACTGAGACGCTCTCGATCTCCGACGGAGAAAGAGACACAAGATACTCTGAGTTGACTTCAAATCCGTCAACGAAGATCCTTGCTGAATTCCAAGTGCCGGATCCGTAGCTGCCCACACCGCGGACGAGCCACTGGGCATTGTCATATCCCACAGCACCGTTGCCCTGGAGCACTGTAAGTCCGGGAAGCATGCCCACCAAGGTGTTTGAGAGGTTGGATGCCTGGATATGGTACAGTTCATCTCCGGATACAGTCGACACGGCTGCAGTCGACAGCGAGTCGGATTTCTCCTGAGCCGCCACGCCTGTGGAAATCAGTATCGATGCACTCAGCAGAGTGAGACATCTGAATATATTCTGTTTTCTCATTGTCTTCTGAATTTTAATAACCTGGATTCTGTGTAGTTGTTCCCTTGTTTATCTCAGTCTGAGGGAATGGCTCGAGGTACATTGCAGGAGACCAGAAAGACTGATAGTATTCTGTTTCCCAGTATGTATCGATCGTGCTCTTGTCGTATGGCCAGGTCGCGCCAGCCTTGATGTTGAACGTAAATCCACGCATCGAGCCTCCGCAGATACCGTTTCCGATGTCCTTGTGCTTCCAGTGCTTCACATCGAAATATCTGTGATTCTCCGAGAACAATTCGATAGCCCGTTCTCTCTGGATAATCTCCCTGAGCTTGGTCTGGTCTGTCTCGGCGATTGCCGGAAGACCTGCACGCTCGTGTATCTTGTTAAGATTCTCAAGAGCTTTTGTAGAATTGCCATACTCGTTGTACGCCTCTGCAAGGTTGAGGTATGTCTCTGCAAGACGGAAGAGAGGGAACTCGAACCATGTCCTTGAACCGGCCTTGTAATAGAACTTGATCCTCTCGCCGGAAATCTGGCCCTTGTCGGAACCGCCCACGCTGTTAGGGAAGGCGTCGCCCATGCCGATCTTTCCATCGTAGCCGTTACGTCCCCATCCGAGACTTGTCCACTTGGTGTCGCCAGGGTTGTTCATTGCATCGTGTCCGGCGAACTTGATGTCAGCGAGAGCTCTTGGCTCTATATCCGCCACATTCTGGATCCAGTCTGCGCCGTTTCTTGGAGCAGCGTCGCCCATTGCAGGCCAGCTCATCTCCGAACCGTCGTTCTTATAATACTGCTTGATATGGTTGGAGAGGACTCCCGACTCGCCTGAGTCAAAGCGGTTCCATGTCCAGTATGCCGAGCAGTTATTATATAGGAATATATATGTGCTGTAGTCCTGGGCTGTGCTGTTGTTCTTGAAGGCAAGTATGATCTCCTTGTTGGAAGGAGTCGAGGTTGCTGTCGCATAATCGACAAAAGGATTTCCTGTGTTGATGAGTGCAACGCCGTTTGCTGCAGCCCATGTCAGGACAGCCTCGTTTGCCTCGATGGCATCATTCCAGCGCTCCTTGTCCGCATTGCCGAAGCAGATGAGGTTGTTGAGGTCGCCGTTGTCCAGGTATGGAGTCGCACTGTTGAAGAGCGGACGCGCAGCGAACTGGAGCGCTCTCGCCTTGATTGCGAGAACGGCGCCCTGAGTCATGCGGCCGTTGTTTGCGGCATCCCACTTCGCAGGAAGCACTGCATATGCCTCGTCACAAAGGTCAATGACGTGCTGAAGAGTCTCCTCAAGAGTAGCACGGCCTGCTGTCAGGTCATCTGAAGCCTCGAAAGACCTTGTCACGATCGGAACTCCTCCGAAACGATAGAACATACCCATGTATCTGTATGCTATGAGAGCTGTGACTTCAGCCTTGATGACCGCCTTCTCCTGGTCGGTCATGTCAGCCACCTTGTCGATGTTCTCCTTCACGATATAGCACTGACGGATGACACTCCAGTTCTTTGCATAGTTCTCTGAACCTGCGCTTGAACCGTTTGAAGCATCTGTAGCGTCAGATCCTGCTCCGTTCACACTGAGTCCCTGCTGTGCTATGAAGTATGTTCCATGCCAGCTGGCACCTCTGTTGATCTCGCCTGAAATGGCGCCCAGAGTGCCGTGGGTGTAACCCAGGCCGCCTGGAAGGCCGTGTATCAGGGCGCTTGAGTAGCAGGACATCAATGCCGCTTCGGCGTTCTTCTTAGTGCCGAACACTGCGTCGCGGTCTACGGTACCTGTCGTATCCGGCTTCTGAAGGAAGAAGTCGCAGGATGTCAGGGCAAGGAGACCGAGAACTGCCAAAATCTTTGTTATGTTTTTCATCTTGTTCATTCTTTAGTTTTAGAAACGCAGATTCACACCGAATGTAACGACTCTTGTAAGAGGGTATACATATGCACTTCCGTCAGTGGTCTCAGGATCGATTCCGTAAGGAGTCAGGGCGTTCTTGAATGTGTAAACATTGTTCGCATTCATGAACAGTCTGAGAGACTGCACCTGGAGCTGGCTGAGGATACCCTTCTTCACGTTGAAAGTATAGCCGAATTCGACATTCTTGAGCTTGAAGTGGTTGGTCGACACCATCCAGTAGTCGCTGGTGAGGTAGTTGTTGTGCGCTGTAGTAGGGCTGTATGTCGCACGCGGATATGTGATGGTCTCGCCTGCCGCATACTTCTCCGGAGTCCAGCGGCCCTCATACTGCCACAGCCATGCGTTACCTGCGTTCTTGAAGAACGGCATGGTGTAGCCGCTGTTGAGGTAATATGAACCGTTTGCAGATCCTGTGAAGAGAAGCCTTATGTCAAATCCCTTGTATGCGAAGTGCATCTTCACGTTGAAGTGATACTGGGCATAGTTAGGGAAGCCGATAGGCGCCTTGTCATTCTGATTGATCAGACCGTCACCATCGAGGTCCTTGTAACGGATATCTCCGAGGGTGGCAAGATTTGATGTGAATGTGTTATATGGACGGTTTGCAAGCTCTTCCTGAGTGTTGAACAGACCGTCGCTCACAAGTCCGAAGCGCTGTCCGATGGCATGGCCTGTGGCGCTCATCCATGGATATGGATTGTTGGCCTCGGCCTTGTAGATGATCTTGTTGCGTGTCCAGCTGAGGTCGCCGCCGATCGAGTAGGTGAGGTCACCGACTGTGTCCGACCAGTTGAGGACGAGCTCATAACCCTGGTTCTGGGTGATACCCACGTTTGCAGGAGGCACCGCGCTGCCGGCCACACCATAGATGCTCGGAATGATTCCGAGGGTGGTGAGGATGTTGTCACGCTTCTCGTAGAAGTAGTCGAAATCTACAGAGAGGCGGTTGCTGAAGAACTTGGTCTCGACACCGACGTCATACTTGCGCGATCTCTCCCAAGTGATGTCAGGATTACCGAGCACACCTTCTGTAGCACCATAGAAGTATGGGTTCTTGTTCGAACCGTTACTGCTACCTATATAATATCCTGCCTGATTGAGGTTGTAAGTATTAGGAAGATAATAGTATCTTCTCGATCCTCCGAGACGGTCGTTACCGACTTCACCGTACGATCCGCGGATCTTCATGAACGTGAAGATGTCGTTCTTAGGGAACCATTTCTCCTTGGTAGGGACCCAACCTGCAGAGATTGCAGGGAAGAGGCCGAAACGCTTGCCTTCGGCGAACTGCTCGGTTCCGTTGTAACCGGCATTCACCTCGAGCATGTAGCGGTCATCATAATTATATGTAATACGGCCTACAAATCCCATGATACCTGAAGGAACATGGTATGAGTCGCCTGGCATTGTGTAGCGTGAAGCCTTTCCGAGGAGAAGGGCCGAAACGTTATGCTTGCCATAAGACTCATGCCAGTCGATACCCGCATCCATGTAAAGCTTGTTCCAGTTACTGTATCCGTAAGACGAGAACGATCCTGCTCCCATCGAACCGCCGAAGAACTCGAGCACGTTCGGATTTGCAAGGCTGCGCTGGACTGTATATGAAGGTATCGATGGAGTGAACTTCACATAACGGTTGTAGTTGTCCTGATATGATACAGTGGCATATACCCTGAGGTTAGGGTGTATGTAGTCCATTGTATGGTCAAGCTTGATCGAATTGTCCAGGAGGCTGTTGAAGATCGTGCCCGAACCACTGTTCAGGAGGTTGTAGAGCGCATTCTGCATACCGATCTTGCTGTCCACCTTGGTAGCAAGAGGGTTCTGGATAAGGCTCGTGGTGCCGGCAAAGCCGCTGATGAGCTTGCCGTCGATGATTCCAGGAGAAATGAACGGATTGGAATCATAGATGTACTGCATTATGATCTTGTAACGCTCCGAGATGTTGTATGGGTCTGCCACGTTACCAGGACCTGTAGTCTCACCGAACTGGCCTGCAGAGTTGATTGTGATCTTGAGGTTGTCGGTGATGCTGATGTCGAAGTTGCTTCGGAAGTTATAGCGGTTGAATGTCGAACCGGTCTGTGAACCATGATACTCGACAACGTTTGTAATACCTTCCTGACGGAAATAACCGAATGATACGAAATACTTCACTCTTTCAGTACCGCCGCTGATGTTCACGTTCGCCTGATACTGAGGAGCCACCCTGTTGAACTGCTCCTTATAGAGGTTGCGTGAAGCATAATACAATGCAGGGGTGTTCTTGAGCTGCTCCTTCTGCTCAGGAGTGAGCTGAGTCATGGCGTCAACCTCCTGAGGGGTGAAGTCACGGTTGTTCTTGAACTTCCACAGGTCATAGTCGTCAAATATGTTGTTTGACAGACCGTCATTTCCGGCGTAGCTCTTCTGCTCGTTGCGGATGGCCTCGTTTCTGAAGAGGGCATACTCATAAGCTGTCGTGCCTTCCTGGAGATGCGACGCTGCAGTAAGACCGAAGTTGGCTGACGCGCTGATGGTCGGCTTTCCAAGGTTACCGCGCTTTGTGGTCACGATGATGACACCGTTCGCACCACGCACACCGTATACCGCTGTAGAAGATGCGTCCTTCAGGACTGAAATGCTGGCGATTTCATTCGCGTCCATCGCGTTGAACGCGCTGAATGCCTGCTCTGAAGCCTGCTCGACACCGTCGATGATGATCAGAGGTGTAGACTCTCCGTATGTGGAGACACCGCGCACGAAGATGTTCGACTCGTTGCGTCCAGGCTCTCCGGAAGTCTGGAGACCGCTGACACCAGGAGTATTACCTATGAGGGCGTTGGAAATGTTGGCCACCGGTGATGCAACCAGCTCCGTACCGTTTACAGCCGAGATGGCACCGGTCACGTTCACTTTCTTCTGTGTCGCGAAAGCCGTCACCACCACCTCTTCCATCACGTTGGCGTCAGTTTCCATCTGCACCAGGAAGTTATCCTGATTTGAAACCGGTATCTCAAGTGTCTTGAATCCGATGAACTGGAACTCGAGCACCGCACCGGAAGAGACCGTCAATGTGAACTTACCGTCAAAATCGGTAGATGTTCCGTTTGTCGTGCCCTTCTCAACTACAAATGCACCGAACAATGGCTCACCATTATCGTCCGACACTACACCACTGACAGTCCTGCTTTGTCCGTAAAGCGGGCTGGCAATGACTCCACAAAGCAGCATGATGCCGCTTAGCAGAAATAATTTGAGTGATTTGGTCATTTTGGTTATGTTTTGTTGTTAATTATCTTGGTAGGATCACTTTACTTCATATCCCTCAGGCATGGTATACATGTCAGGAAGGTCTTTGCTGAAGAAAGTAGAAGGATGATCATACATCTCACGGAAATCATTTTCTGACGGATGACCCGGATAGACAGAGTAGAAATGCCTGTCTGCCTCGTTGCTTCCGACGTACTTGTTCCTCCACATCACAATCATGCTGACTCTCTGATTGAGAGCACTCTCAAGGATGTGGTTTGTCCAGTAGTCGGTCCAGTCGAATCCCTCCGGTCCTGTCTCGGTCACACCACACGGCTTGCCCTTCTCAAGAGAAAGCTTCGACATTGCGTCGAGATTGCTCTTGAATGCCTGCTTCCAGCTGTAGTGGTAGCAGTCCATGCCGATGAAATCCACATATTCGTCGCCAGGCCACCTGAAGGTCAGCCTGTCCTTTGCTCCACCTTTGTAGTCCTCGTCCATCTGAGGAGAAATCGCATAGATGAAGTTCCTGACTCCCTTGGTGTCTCTCAGGTACTCTACCGTGAAACGCCAGAAGCTGATGAACTCCTCCTCGGTGGTACACTTCGAGCTCCACCATGACCATGTCTGGGTATGCTCATGATATGGACGGAAGATAATCGGGATCAGGTTGCCGTCAGAACCCTTCAGATTGTTGGCGAAATCCGCACATCTGTCAAGCCACTCGAGGTACTTTGTCCTTGTCGCATGACCTTCGGTGAGGATGCTCCTTACCACCTCGTTGCTTGAATTGTCCCATGAGTCTCCGCCTGTGTGAGGATTGTTGAGATGACAGCACATAGTGATGACCTCTCCCCTGTCATAGGCCTCGATGATGACTCTGCGGCGGATGGCATTCTCCGCGTCATTGTGTCTGTTGTCCATGATAGGACCCATATCCACACTGAACACTGCCGGATAATCGCCACATACCGCCTTGGTGTCAGACTTTCCTGCCTGATTGTACCAGTAGCGTCCGTACCAGAGGTCGTCGTGGTGACCGAACATGAAGCCTTTTGACGCAATGTCCCAAAGATTCGCATACAGGGCCTTGGTCTGAGCCGTTGCGTTCTTGTCTGCGAGGCTCAGGGAAGCGGTTACCTCAACAGGAGTCTTATCGCCCTTCTGCGAAACCCTGGTCTCCTTATAGAAGTATTTGCTGGCCGGGTCTGTGAATTTCACCTTGCCCATACGGTCGGCTGTTCCTTCATTGGCCTGGGCCATGAACCATACCTTTGTCCCCTCGATCTTGTCGAACTCTATCCATTCGGACAGAGACTCGACCTGAAAGTCGAAATTGGCCTCCACATTGATCGAGAACAATCCTCCGGCATGGTCGATCTCCACCCTCTCCTGAACTGTGATGGACCTTTCGTCTTCATTTACTCCGGTCTGCTCCTTGCCGTCAGTACACGACAAGGCAGCCGTCATGAAAACAGCTGCAGCCAGAATCGAAATTCCCATATGCTTGTCCATCTGTTTACTTTTCTAAGTATTCGTCGTGATCAGCTATAGGAGAATCGCTGTCCTTCTTGATAAGCCAGAAGACATTGCGGATGTTGTTTGCATACCAGCGCTCGTCTCCCCAGTTGCTTGTATCGTTGTTGAAAGGACCAGGACCGAACGAACGGTGAAGGGCCAGTTCCGGCACATTCACGGTCTTCTCGGCGCTGCCGCCTTCTGCCTGCACCGCCTCAGACCAGAACTTATGCTCACCCTTCTCGAGCAGCTCGAGCTTGTGGAGAGGATTCTTGTATTCTGAATCCTCGTACGCATAGATGGTGATGAAGCCGTCGCCATGCTTCGCCCAGCGGCTCTTGCCGGCAGGTATCAGACGATACTGCTCATTGATGTCATAAGTCTTGAAGATGTAGTTTGCATATTTGCCGTCCGGACCCGGAGTGTTGACGATTGTTCCGAATGTCTCACCGGTCTGGTCGTCAGCCCTCTCAAGGCGGAAGCTCAATGTATTGTCATCCTCATCCCTTGGATTGTAATCACCGGTCCAGATCCAATACTTGTCCATCACCTGGCAATATGTGATCCAGCCTTCGAATCCTCCGATCATCACAAGACTTGCAAGCGGAACCGCTCCGCTGGTATCCAGGAGACCTCCGACCTTAGTGAAGCTGTAGCTTCCCTCGAGCGTGTCGGTGAAGACGGTGTAAGTGAGCGTATAGGTACGCGTCTCTCCGTTCTTGGAAGTCACAACAAACTCTGCGGAGCCATCGCTAAGGTCCACTGTATCACCCGGTTTGATGCTGGCCGTAGGACAGAATTCGCTTTCTGGATACTTGAAGTCCAATGCAACAACCTTTACTGCAGACATGTCCAGTCCGTTTGTAATGAGGCTCACTGAGACAGATCCAGCCTCATCGTGGCGCCAGTCCTGAGTGATGAGTGCAGGACCGATCTGAGACTCGAGCCTGACATTTACAGGTGTGCGTTCGCGAAGCCAAGGGTCAATGAGTTCTTCAGTGTTGCGCTCCTTGTTTTCGCATGAAACGAAGACAACGGCCGCAACTGCTGCCAGAAACAGATTTCTGAAAATCTTCTTCATAACTTGGTTATTTAGTTTATAATTAATTATTTGCGGTCTTTACCCGATAGGGGCATATTAAATCATACAAAGGTAATTTGAGATAACGTGTGATAGGGATTGTATTCAGTCAAAACGTTATACAATTTTGAATTATTGACATTTACATGCAAAAATGTCAGTATATGACGGTCGAAAATATTATATTTTTTTGAACTTGCAGGTTTATTGAATTGAATTATTCAGTATGTTTGCACTTGTTAAAACACAGACTACATGACCGAAATCCAACAGGAGATCTGTCCTATATCAGGGGACGATCTGTTCATCATTCTGGACAGAAAGAACGAAAGATTCGAGTATGCCATACACTGTCACCCGGAATATGAAATCAATGTGGTGATCAACACACACGGCACCAGGGTGATCGGAGATTCCGAAGAATCATTCACAGGGCTGGACTTTGTGATGATAGGACCGTATATTCCGCACGTATGGAGGTCGACAAATTACGACAACCGTGCTATAACCATCCAGTTCTCACCGGACCTTCTTAACTTTCCCATCATGAACAAGCGCCTCTTCCTGCCGATCAAGCAGCTGCTGGCAGATTCCATGCAGGGACTACAGTTCTACGGTCCGGACGCAGAAAGGATCAAAGACGAAATCGTCGAGCTCACCAGGATACAGGGGTTCCAGACCGCAACCATGTTCCTGAATATACTCAACTCCCTGACTCATACGCCAAGACGCAAGCTGGTCAGCAACATGTATGAGACAGAAAACCTGATACACCAGTCCAAGTCAAGGCGCATCAGCAAGGTATGCAGATACATAGAGGAAAACATATCTCAGAAGATCACCCTGTCGGATGTAGCCAAGCTTGTGAACATGTCTGATTCTGCATTCAGCCACTTCTTCAAGAAGCAGACAGGCATATCATTCATTACATATGTCAACAACCTCAGAGTGGCGAAAGCATGCGACCTGCTGGCAAACACCAATCTCAGCGCATCAGAGATCTGCTACGACTGCGGATTCAACAACAAATCCAACTTCATCAGACTCTTTACCAAAAGGAAGAGCATGACTCCGATAGAGTACAGAAATCACATAACCCAGCTCCTCATCAAATATTAATACGTCATTACAATAGCGCAGAGGGAGAAAATCCCATCCTGGAAAAGGCAAACAGCTTCTTGCCGAGGTCCTTCAGGGAGGCTCCGATGTGATAAACCACATCATCCACGATCAGGAAACGATCGTGGATGTTATGTGTCTGGACTATTGTGACAGGAGGATACTGGCTATTGTGCTTCTGTATGTCCAGCCGCAGCTGCTCCGGCATGCGGCCGGTACGGATTTCGGCCGATACGCCCGGCGCCCGTTTCAACAAAAGCAGCAGCACGCTCTCGTCCACATAATTATCAATCAGGATTATTCTCTGTTTCGCAGATTTCACCAGGTCTGACACAAAGACATAAGCATCGAAGATCTGACCGTCATAAAATATCCCCTCGACAGGCGGCAAGGATGTACGCACGAAGAAGTCGATCTTTTCACCGTATTCGTCAAGTCTACGCTCGTGTTTACGAATAGATTCCTCAATAACATCTATTCTTCTATTTGTAACATATCCCCTTACAAGATGCTCTTTCAATATAGCATTTGCCCAAGATCGGAATAAAACACCTCTCTCGGATTTAACTCTATATCCTATTGATATGATCATATCGAGATTATAGTACTCTACATTTCTTTCGACCAATCTATCCCCTTCCTTTTGAACTGTCGCAAAATTTGCGACAGTTGAAAGACTTCGCAACTCCTCCCGCAACGCATTTTTGATATGCTTACCAATAGTCTTTACATCTCTACCAAATAAAGATGCCAACTGGTGGCGGTTCAACCACACAGTCTCACCCTCAACCCGCACCTCCAACCTGGTAACTTCGTCTGGCTGATATATGACGATCTCACCTCTGTTCTGACTGTTCTCCATTATTAATCAATTAATTATCACATTTATAACTATTGCAACATATCCGGTGAAAGGCACATCTTCGAGAAGGCGAACAACTTCTTGCCGAGGTCCTTCAGGGAGGCTCCGATATGATAAACCACATCATCCACGATCAGGAAACGGTCGTGGATGTTCTGTGTCCGGATGATCGCAATAGGAGGATACTGGCTATTGTGCTTCTGTATGTCCAGCCGCAGCTGCTCCGGCATGCGGCCGGTACGGATTTCAGCCGACACGCCCGGCGCCCGTTTCGACAGAAGCAGCAGCACACTCTCGTCCACATAATTATCAATCAGGATTATTCTCTGTTTCGCAGATTTCACCAGGTCTGACACAAAGACATAGGCATCGAAGATCT
This sequence comes from Bacteroidales bacterium, assembly GCA_017415715.1. Classification (GTDB taxonomy): domain Bacteria; phylum Bacteroidota; class Bacteroidia; order Bacteroidales; family UBA932; genus Cryptobacteroides. The sequence continues at coordinate 33,788 of JAFQFD010000043.1, forward strand.
GACCGTCATAAAATATCCCCTCGACAGGCGGCAGCGATGTGCGGACAAAGAAGTCTATCTTCTCACTATGCTTGGCAAGTAACAATTTATGCTCATTCAATTGATTTTCTATAGAAAGAAAACGATTGTTTATGGAGAATCCTTTCAGTAGAACTTCTTTTAAAACACTATTTGCCCAACGTCGGAACATAACAGCATTCTTACTATTTACACGATATCCTACTGACAGTATCATGTCCATATTATAAAACTGAGTCATATATGTCTTGCCGTCAGAAGCAGTTCGTTCCAAAATGGAACATACTGCCATCTCCTCTAATTCCTGAATAGCAAATATATTGCGGATATGCTTGGTAATAGCTGGGCGTTTCACCCCAAACAACAATGCAATCTGCTCCTGCGTCAACCACACAGTCTCCCCCTCAACCCGCACCTCCAACCTCGTGATTTCGTCAGGTTGATATATGACAATCTCACCCTTATTCTGACTGTTGTCCATGACTATTCTTCATAAATTACATAGTGCAAAATTTGCAGAAAGAACACCACCAGTCAACAGCAGAATGTCGATTTTAATTTATTTTATATCAACTTTTTCTCTTTCTTATAATTTTTTCTTTTTCTTATACAAAACAAGCAGGGGCGACCCATCCGGATCGCCCCTGCCGCCTTTGCGTTTAACTTATATATCTGACGACGTTGTGTTTTCTTAGGACGTCGGCTGACATTAGTCTTCCTTCTCCTCTTCGAGGTAAGCCTTCAGCAACTTCTCCTGAACATCACCCGGAACAGGCTGGTAGTCAGCGAAGTCCATAGTGAATGTTGCACTACCTGATGAGAGCGAGCTGAGGGTTGTCGAGTAGCGGTAGAGCTCTGCGAGCGGAACGCGGGCCTTGATAGTGCTGAATCCCTTGTCCTCACCCATACCCTCGATGAGGGCGCGGCGGTTCTGAAGGTCTGACATACAAGCACCCATGTACTCAGAAGGAGTAAGCACCTCTACATTGTAGATAGGCTCCATGATCTTAGGACCTGCAATGCGGAATGCCTCCTTGAATGCGTTACGTGACGCGAGAACGAATGAGATTTCATTTGAATCTACCGGGTGCATCTTACCGTCGTATACATATACGCGGATGTCGCGTGCAAGCGAACCTGTAAGAGGACCTTCGCTCATCTTCTCATTGATACCCTTGAGGATAGCAGGCATGAAGCGCGCATCGATGGCACCACCCACAACGCAGTTGTAGTACTCGAGCTTACCACCCCATGGGAGATCGAACTCTTCCTTGCCCTTGATGTTGAGGACAATTTCCTTGCCGTCAACCTTGAAGCGGTTGCCCGGGTCTACACCCTCCTGGTAAGGAGCGATAAGGAGGTGAACCTCACCGAACTGGCCGGCGCCGCCTGACTGCTTCTTGTGACGATAGTCTGCGCAAGCCACCTTGGTGATGGTCTCACGGTAAGAGATCTTAGGAGCCGAGAACTCGATCTCGAGCTTGTTCTCGTTCTGGAGTCTCCACTTGAGAGTGTTGACATGCTGCTCGCCCTGTCCCTTGAGGATGGTCTGCTTCTGCTCCTTGTGATACTCGATGATGTATGTAGGATCCTCGGCTGCAATCTTTGCCATAGCCTCGCTCACCTTCTCCTCGTCCTTTGCATCCTTTGCCTTTACGGCGCAGCGATACTTGTAGTGAGGGAACTTGATGTCAAGATAAGCGATCTCCGAACCCGGAGTGCAGAGGGTCACGTTTGTCTTTGCTGCGCGGAGCTTCACGGTACATCCGATGTCACCTGCAACGAGCTCTGTAACCTTCTCCTTCTTCTTACCTGCAACTGCATAGAGAGCTGTGATCCTCTCCTTGTCGCCTGTCTCAGGATTTTCAAGGTCTGAACCCTCGACGAGCTTACCGGACATCACCTTGAAGTATGCAACCTCACCGAGGTGCTGCTCCACAGCTGTCTTATATATAAAGAGTGATACAGGACCGTCCTGCTTGCACTCTACCTCTTTTCCATCCTTTGTCTTGCCGATGCGCTCTGCTGGAGAAGCCGCTGTGCGGATAGTGAACTCCATGAGACGCTTTACTCCGATGTCCTTCTTTGCTGAAAGACAGAAGATAGGCATCACATCGCCCTGGCGGATACCGATACCGAGACCCTTTCTGATCTCATCCTCTGAGAGGACGCCCTGCTCGAAGAATGTCTCCATGAGAGTGTCGTCATACTCAGCTGCGCGCTCGATGAGCTCGTTTCTGAGCTCCTCGGCTACTTCCACCTGGTCTGCCGGGATCTCGAGATCCTCGCGCTTTCCTGTATCGCCTGCGAAACGATAATACTTCATCTTGAGAACGTCGATGAAACCGTCGAAGTCAGGACCTACGGTAACAGGATACTGAACTACTACCGGCTTGTTGCCGAACGCCTCTTTCATTGATTCGAGAGTGGTCTCCCAAGTCGCCTTCTCGCCGTCGAGCTGGTTTACAGCGACGATAAGAGGAATACCATACTCCTTTGCGTAACGTGAGAAAATCTGTGTTCCTACCTCAACGCCCTGCTGTGCGTTCACTACGAGAACACCTGTGTCGCACACCTTGAATGCAGAAACAGCTCCACCTACGAAGTCGTCAGCACCCGGAGTGTCGATGATATTGAACTTTGTGTCCATGAACTCGGCGTAGAGCGGAGTCGCATAGATGGACCTCTGGTTGATCTGCTCTATCTCTGCGTTGTCAGAGACAGTGTTCTTTGCTTCTACTGTACCCCTTCTGTCAATGACCTTACCTTCGTAAAGCATCGCTTCAGATAAAGTGGTCTTACCTGACTTTGTGCTGCCGAGGAGGACCACATTACGGATGTTTTGAGTTGAATAAGTCTTCATCAGTTTTGTGTGTTATTGTGTTTGTTTTTGTGTTTCCTGCAGTGTCATTTCAGACACATCCTCGCAAATCTAATAAAACATTGTCACAATATCAATAAAACGGGCATAGTTTTTAACAGCCGAGACAGGAGAATGTCTTCATTACATCCTCGCCCGACATGCCGAACCTTTCATAAAACATGTTGTCCAGCTCCACCGGGAAGCCTGCCTCTCCCCATCTGCCGTCGCAGATCATGGCGCAGATGCGCTCGAAATTGATTTCATCCATAGCATTCGTTTTCCGCAAAGCTGGGACATTTGACAAGCAAAAGCAACTTTTTAAAGGCAAAATCATCGCAATACCCGTCATATTTTTCTCTTTTTTATAATTTTTTCTTTTTCTTATAACAAGTTTATCTTTTCTTTCATCGGTTTTTCTTGTTTATATAACAATTCATTAAGGAATAATTTTGTCCACATCAGAAAAACATCAAAAGACATGGACAACACTTCCATCAAGGACAACATCAGAAAGATCAGAAAAAGGCACAGCCTTACACAGGAAGAGATGGCCCATAGGCTCGGCATATCTCTCACTGCATACAGAGATCTCGAGACAGGCAGAACCTCAGTAGTCAGCGGACATCTGATAAGGATTGCCGAACTCCTGGACACATCCACTGAAGAAATTGTCCTGGGATACACACCCGTCAGGATGCCTGCAGAGCATCTGAACGAGATGAAAGAGGAATACGCAACCCGCATCAGCGAACTGGAAAAAGAGATAGAATACCTCAAGAAACTCGTCAGGAATCTGGAAGACACCATCCAGACCAAGAACCAGATAATAGAAATGCTCCAGAAATAGCGATTGACGGATAAATTGTGTAATTTTGCAGAATGCGCAATGAACCACATCTGTCAAACTACCTGAACGCAGACCTCATCGAGGCGGGCTGCGACGAGGCGGGACGCGGCCCTCTGGCCGGCCCGGTCTTCGCTGCCGCCGTCATACTGCCGAAGGACTTCCACCACCCGCTTCTCAACGATTCCAAGCAGATGACCGAAAAGGCCAGGGAGACGCTCCGCCCGATCATCGAGCGGGAGGCGATAGCGTGGGCCGTGGAGGAGGTCAGCGCAGAGGAAATCGACACGATCAACATCCTCAACGCATCGATAACAGGCATGCAGAGGGCTGTCAGAAAGCTGAAGGTCAAGCCGGAATTCCTGCTGATCGACGGCAACAAGTTCAAGCCGTTTGACGGATATGAATACCAGTGCGTGGTAAAAGGCGATGCAAAGTTCGCGTCGATCGCGGCGGCGTCCGTCCTGGCGAAGACCTACAGGGACGAGTATATGAGGAAGCTGGCGCAGGAATACCCGCAGTACGGATGGGAAAGGAACATGGGGTATCCGACCAAGGAGCACATACAGGCCATCATAGAACATGGCTATACGCCTCACCATCGCAAGAGCTTTCATTTGAAACAATTGGAACCGACATTGTTTTAGATTCCTCCACAAGGTCGGAATGACAGGAAAAACAAATATTTATAATATGAAAAAGATTATCAGCGTCATCACAGCTATGACAATTTTTGCCGGCAGCGTGCTTGCCGACGAGGGAATGTGGCTGCTGCCTCTCATCCAGAAGATGAACGGCAAGGCCATGAAGGAGCTCGGATGCGAGCTTACCCCGAAGCAGATCTATGACATCAACAACACTTCGCTCAAGGATGCGATCGTGCAGTTCGGAGGCGGATGCACAGGAGAGATCGTCTCTGCAGAAGGTCTCCTGCTGACCAACCACCACTGCGGATACGGCAACATCCAGAAGCTCAGCACCGTAGAGCATGACTACCTCAAGGACGGATACTGGGCGATGAACCGCAGCGAGGAACTCCCTTGCGAGGGTCTTTCTGTTACATTCCTTGAGTATATGAAGGATGTGACATCCATCGTCGAGAAGGCTCAGAAGAAGGCCGTGAAGCAGTACGGAGACGACGAGGCGGCCGTAGCCGCGGCTGTCGACAAGGCCGTTCAGGAGCTCATCGCCGAGGCCGGAGAGGACTTCCCGCACTGCGAAGTGGAAGTGGAGTCGTTCTATAACCAGAACGTATATTACCTTATAGTATATAAGAAGTATCGCGACGTACGCTTCGTCGGCGCACCGCCTTCATCGATCGGAAAGTTCGGCGCTGACACCGACAACTGGATGTGGCCGCGCCATACCGGCGACTTCTCCATGTTCCGCGTATACATGGCTCCTGACGGAACGCCTGCGGACTATTCTCCTGAGAATGTGCCGCTCCAGGCCAAGAATCACCTCAAGATATCCCTTGCAGGTGTGCAGGAAGGCGATTACACCATGATCATGGGATATCCTGGACGCACGACACGCTTCCAGACTTCGCCTGAGCTCAAGTTCCAGATCGAGCAGAACGACATCCGCATCGCAGCACGCACCATCCGCCAGGAGGTGATGCTCGAGGACATGCTCGCAGACCCGAAGGTGAAGATCCAGTATGCAAGCAAGTATTCAAGCTCATCTAACGGCTGGAAGAAGTGGCAGGGAATGAAGCTTGCCTTTGACAAGCTGGACATCATCGGCCGCGCAGAGCAGGAGGAAGCCGCTTTCAACGAGTGGGTGAACGCCAACAAGAAGCGTCAGGAGAAATATGGCACTGCGGTGAAGGACCTCGCTACGGCTGTCGAGGCCGGCAGGGCTGCGAACAACGCCTTCACCAAGGCATATGAGACCATCTACAGGATCGAGCTCACCAACTTCGGATTCACCCTTGCCGCCCTCGCCGAGAGGGAGATCAAGGGAGGTCTGGACACTCTTTCTGCAATCAGGAAGGCATATGAGAGGATTGCTCCGCAGTATGCTGACTACTCTGCAGGCACCGACAGGAAGGTTGCAAAGGCCATGATGAAGCACTATTGCCAGATCGCCCAGAGCGAATATGCAAAGGAACTTTCCAATGTGGACATAGACTCATTCGTAGACCAGATCTTCGACAACAGCGTCTTCGTTTCTGCCGAGACTCTCGAGACAGCCATAGAGGAGAAAGGCAAGGACATCTTTGCTGACCCGGCATGTGTGAACGGCATGGTCATCTACATGGAATGTGTTCAGAGCCAGATGCTTGCAATGGCTTCCGAGGAGGCACTTGCAAAGGCAAGGCAGCTCTACACCGAGGGCCTTCTCGAGTGGAAGAAGGGCGAGCCGTCATATCCGGACGCAAACTTCACGATGCGACTGACTTACGGTACGGTCAAAGGATATTCTCCGAAGGATGCCGTTATATACAGACACTACACCACTCTTGACGGAGTGATGGAGAAGGAAGATCCGGACAACTGGGAGTTCGTGGTGCCGGAGAAGCTCAAGGAGCTTTGGAAGAATGAGGATTTCGGACAGTATGCCATGGAGAACGGCAAGATGCCTGTGGCGTTCCTCAGCAACAATGACATCACTGGAGGTAACTCAGGAAGCCCGATCATGAATGCACGTGGCGAACTCATAGGCCTTGCATTCGACGGAAACTGGGAGTCTATGAGCAGCGACGTGATGTTCGAGCCTGATCTCCAGCGCTGCATCAACGTAGACATCCGCTATGTCCTCTTCATCATAGACAAGTTCGGAGGAGCAGGCCATCTGGTAGAAGAAATGGATATTGTCAGATAAAAGTATATCAGACATGATTGAAAGCATCAAACAGTGGCTCCAGGAGGTGGAGCACCCTGCGAAAGGAGACAAGAATATCGTTGAACTTGGAATGGTCGAGTCTGTGGAGGCCGGCGACGGCTCCATAACCGTGACCCTTGCATTCGCCAAGCACCGCGACCCACTCGCAGAATACCTCATCGGCAGCGCCAAGGCGGCGATTATCAGAAACGCTCCTGCAGGCACCCAGGTCGAGATAAAGACCATAATCAAGGAAGAGGCTCCGAAGAAGAAGCCCGGCCTTGACCTCGGATTCGAAGAGATAGCAAACGTCAAGCACATCATAGGCATCGCTTCCGGCAAGGGAGGCGTCGGCAAGTCGACCGTCTCGGTAAACCTCGCCGTCGCACTCGCCCGCCTCGGATACAAGGTCGGACTCGCCGACGCCGACGTATATGGCCCGTCTGTTCCAAAGATGACAGCCAGCGAAGGAATGATGCCCGACGCATTCCAGGACGGTGACAAGGAAGTCATCATGCCGCTTGAGAAATATGGTGTCAAATGGATGTCCATAGGATACTTCGCAAAGCCCGAGCAGGCGCTCATATGGCGTGGCCCCATGGCCTGCAATGCATTGAAACAGATGATCCTGCAGGTACGCTGGGGCGAGCTGGACTTTCTTCTCATAGACATGCCTCCGGGAACGGGCGACATCCACATCAGCCTCGTGCACGACATTCCGCTCGAAGGAGCGGTCATCGTCAGCACACCGCAGGACGTGGCTCTGGCCGACGTCGAGAAGGGCGTCAACATGTTCCGCAACGAGAGCGTGAACAAGCCTATCTTCGGACTCGTAGAGAACATGGCCTGGTTCACTCCTGCAGAGCATCCTGACGAGAAATACTACATCTTCGGACAGGGTGGCGGCCTGCGCATGGCAGAGAAATACGGCATTCCTCTCCTCGGTCAGATCCCTATCGTGCAGAGCATCCGCGAAGGAGGCGACGCCGGCGAACCTGCCGCCCTCAGCTCACGCCCGGACGGTCTCGCCTTCCTGGCCCTCGCCGAAAAGCTCGCATCAGCACTGAAATAATATTATGAAAAGGATATTGCTCCCAGTCATCGTCATGCTCATGTGCAGCTGCAGCCCCCGTCACGAACTCGTAATCGGCACTTATGGTGAACATCTGTACCGATGTTCGTTTGACGGTGACAACTTCACCATACTCGGCTCCGCCGAAGCTGCAAACCCGTCGTATGCTTTAGCCTGCGACGGGGGTATATTAGCTGTCAGCGAAGCCGGTGACGGTTCCGGGGTGTATTCATTTGGCTATGATTCATTCAGCAAGACAGCAGAACTGCATCAGACAGGAGCCGATCCTTGTTTCATAATGATCTATGATGGAAAGTATATGATGACTGCCGACTACAGCGGCGGATCCTTGAGCGTATTCCCTATCATAGACGGAGATCTGTGCCCACGCGTGGAACAGCTTGCCTTCGAAGGATGCGGCCCGGTGAGCGGCAGGCAGGAGTCTTCTCATATCCATCAGCTTAAGGTACTTCCGAGTTGGCCGGAATACATCCTTGCAAGCGACCTGGGAGCAGATGTCATCAGACTTATAAAGGCTTCATGCGGTCATGCAGGCGACGATGGCATAGGACTATGCCACATCTGCGACATCCCATGCCCGCCCGGCAGCGGTCCGAGGCATATGGAATTCAGCCCGGACGGAAAGGTCATGTACTGCATCGCCGAACTTTCTGGAGAGGTGCTTGTCTATGAGATTTCCGAGCAGGACGGGGTGCCGACATTCTGCCTGGTCCAGCAGATCCTGGCCGATGAGGTCAACGCCGGCGGAAGCGCCGACATCCACATCCATCCTTCCGGCAAATGGCTCTACACATCCCACAGACTTGACAACGACGGCATAGCCATATTCGAGATCCTGCAAGACGGCACACTGGAGAAGACAGGCTATGCACGCACAGCCCGCCATCCGCGAAACTTCATGATCACTGCTGACGGGCATCATCTGCTGGTCGCCTGCCGCGACGACAAAGTCATCCAGGTCTTCAGCATCGGCCCGGACGGCAGCCTGGCCCTCCAGCCGGCCCGCCTACACTTCGACACCGACATGCCGTCCAGCATCGTCGCGGTATCTAAACAATAAGTGTACGTTCCAGGGACTAGCCGAAAGCAAGGCCCTTGGAACACCTTTGGGCGCGAAGCCCATCACAGCACCGCCACATCCGCTTCGCTGCACGAAAAGAGCCAGATTTGAAGAAGACACAGTCGCAAAGCCCATCACAGAGCCCTTACGTCCGCTTCGCAGAACAATATGCTTCAATAACCACCCATTTCAAACTGCGAAGCCAACCACAGCATCGCCACGTCCGCTTCGCTGCACTAAAAGGGCAAGATGTGAAGGGAAAACAGTCGCGAAGCCCATCACAGAGCCCCTATGTCCGCTTCGCTGCATGGAAGGTGTCAATTTGGGTGGTGTTCTGTGCTGCGATGCTTTTGTGAAGTCCATAGAGGAGAATGGGCTTCATGTGTTACGCAACATGCTATAAACCAACCATTTACACAATCGAGGGGCGGAAAATTTTCCTCCCCTCAAATATCTAACACAATAATATTCAACAGATTACACGAAACGTAAATTCTGTCAGTAAACAAGAAGCGCCTGCCACGGAAAGCAGCAGGCGCTTAGATTGCCACGGCTTCTGCGAAGCCTCGCAATGACATATCGTCGACATACGAAGTCTAACGACATATCGTCGACATGCGAAGCCTCGCAATGACGTGATTAGAGTCTCTCGAGCTTTACTGTGAAGTGACGCATGAGCTCTGTCTCCCATACGATCTTCACACCGCGCTTGATCTCGTTGCGGCGGTCGTATACGTTCTTGAGGGCTGCTGCGATCACGTCCATGTGGTTGTTGGTGTATACACGGCGGGCGATGCAGAGGCGGAGGAGGTCAAGACCTCCGAAGCGGTTCTCACGAGTCACAGGGTCACGGTCAGCGAGGATGTATCCGATCTCGCAACCACGTACACCGGCCTCGATGTAGAGCTCGATGGCGAGTGTCTGTGCAGGGAACTCTTCCTTAGGAACATTTGTGAGGACCCTGTCAGCATCTACGAAGATAGCGTGACCGCCTACAGGACGCTGGTAAGGGATGCCGTACTCGTCGAACTTTGCTGCGAGGTACTGCACCTGACGGATGCGTGTCTCGATGGTCTCGAGCTCAGTGTTCTCGTCAAGACCTACTGCGAGAGCAGCCATATCACGGCCGTTCATACCACCATAGGTAAGGAATCCCTCGAACGGAATACAGAACTTCTTTGCTCCCTCGTACCAGTCCTCATGACGTGTAGCGATGAAACCACCCATGTTCACGAGACCGTCCTTCTTCGATGACATTGTCATACCGTCTGCATATGAGAACATCTCCTTGCAGATCTCCTTGATGCTCTTGTCAGCATATCCTTCCTCACGGGTGCGGATGAAGTATGCATTCTCGACGAAACGTGCAGAGTCGAAGATCACGCGCTTGCCATACTTGTCTGCGATTGCGCGAACCTCGCGAAGGTTCTGCATTGATACAGGCTGTCCTCCGGCTGTGTTGTTGGTGATTGTAACGATGATGAATGGAACGAGCTCTGCCTGCTCAGCAAGCACCTTCTCGAGTTTCTTAGGGTCAACATTACCCTTGAAAGGAACCTCGAGCTGAGTGTCCTTCGCCTCATCGACAGTGCAGTCAACAGCGAACGCCTTGCGGCTCTCGATGTGACCCTTAGTAGTGTCGAAGTGCGAGTTGCCCGGAACGATGGCACCAGCCTTCACGAGGTGGCTGAAGAGCACGTTCTCTGCTGCACGGCCCTGGTGAGTAGGGATTACATACTCGAAGCCTGTGATCTTGGTGATAGTCTCCTTAAGCTGGAAGAATGATGCAGAGCCTGCGTAGCTCTCGTCACCCATCATCATTGCTGCCCACTGGCGGTCGCTCATCGCGCCTGTACCTGAGTCAGTAAGACAGTCGATGTAAACCTGATCTGACTTA
>JAFQFD010000044.1 GCA_017415715.1 Bacteroidales bacterium
AAGAAATAGTCCAGACTACAACGGCTTAGCATTACGGATGAAGCCGGCTTGTGTAAAAGCAAGAGTAGCAAGAAAATCCCGTGGACAGAAATGTCCGTACGGGTTCGATTCCCGTCCGGAGCACATCAATCCCTCTTGGAAGTAATTCTGAGAGGGATTTTTGCATATAGACATACTTTGGCACAAGTTGTAATTATCTTTGCACGAAAGCTACATCATGATAAGACACCGGACCAAAGAAGAATTTGAGAACGCAGCCAAACAAGCATTCAGCATTGCCGGAATGTGTAGGAATCTGGGGCTCAAGCCATGCGGAGGCAATTATAAACTCATGCATAATGCCATTGAACAGCATGGGATCGACACATCTCATTTTAGAGGGAAAGGGTGGAATGTAGGTTTATCCTTCCAACCCACTTGTGCAAAACCAATCGAAGAGATTCTCGTCAAAGACTCTTCCTACCAATCATATAAACTAAAAAACAGACTCCTAAAAGAAGGACTGAAAGAGCATCGATGTGAATGCTGCGGATTGGAAAAATGGTTTGACTCCAGCATTCCATTGGAGCTTCATCATATCAATGGAGACAACAAAGACAACCGGTTAGATAATCTCCAGCTTCTCTGCCCTAATTGTCATGCACTTACTGATTCTTATCGAGGAAAGAACAATAAGTCAGGAAAAGGATGACAACGTCATAAGATGTCATTAGTATATCATTCGATGCAATACCCCTGTGAGTGTTGTCCGTTTATAAAAACTTTTTCTTAAATTTGTGGGGTCACGCGGTTTTTGCCGTCTGACATTACATATTGTGAAAGTGTTTTTCGCAAATCCTTTCTTGAAAATGTGGTAGTTTTCTTGATTAGAAGGATGGCACGGAACAACACTACACTTTCGTGTAGATACTTGAGGATAGGTGCATTCTGCGCCTTGATACCCCATATCTACTCGAGTGTGGGGTATTGTGTCGTTTATTTCTAATCGGGTCTTACCACAACCTTCAAGAAGATAAACGAAAGTCAGCTCCACACTTTCTTTGTATAATACCTATTTCATCTTGGGGTTGGATGGAACCAAATCGCTTTATGTTCAAGATAGAGAATTTGATGTTTCATTGTTACAACAACGGTGCAACGGAGTTCTATTCTGCTATATTGCGGGATAATAATGAAAGCAAGGATGTAAGGCTGTATCATAACGGAAACATCTTCTATGCTCATGAGCCGAGTACTGACTTAATATATCATGTGGATTTTGATTCAAATATCCAATCTCTCAAGGATCTCAAGGATGGAGATGATGTTCAGATTATTATGACGATTCCCCCTGCGACAAAACTATGAAATTTATAAATGATAAGGCTGTAATGATTATAGGTCTCATTGCAACATTAGTGACTCCAGTATTATTGACCCGTAATTCATGCTGTGAAATCTTTGACTTTACCGAAACAGGTCAGATCGGAGACACGATAGGAGGAATCACAGCTCCTATTGTTGGACTCGTTAGCATAATCCTATTGTATATAACACTTAAAGAGCAGCGAGGCTTTAACGCACAACAAGTAATTGACAATAGAGTAAACCATCTGCTTGCAATTCAAAATGATCTGAATGCACTAAACGATATAACGACTTATAAATACAGGTTAGATGATCGTGATACTTTGGGGAAAGGCCTCGTTGATCTTGAGAAATTAACTCATACTAATTCCAGCTTAATATTTGACTACCTTGAATTAAATGGTCTTTTCAGATCGTGTGTGTTAGCAAGGGTCATGTGTGGACAAATGAAAGAATTTTCTACCAATCTAGATGAATCTACAAAGACTTCTTTTAAGTTGTTTGCTTTCTGCTATCTTAACTCAATCCACAAATTCCTGAACGCTTTAGATAGAGCAAATGTTACTGGAAATATGATGGATTCATATAAAGACAAAGAATTTGATTCAGAAATCGATAACCTATTGAATGAAATCGCCCAAGAGATCAAAATTATAGAACAAGAACTAAAATACTATAAATCATGAAAAGAACCTTATTATTTGCACTCTCACTACTAGCAATAGTGGCCTGCAGCAAGTTTGATGACTCGGAAATCTGGTCAGAACTCAAAGAACATGAAGATCGTATTGTGAAGTTAGAAACACTCTGCAATCAGATGAACACGAACATCACATCTCTTCAGACTATCATCATCGCCTTGCAAAACAATGATTACGTAACCAATATCTCTCCTATCAAAGAAGGAAGCAAAGAAATTGGTTATACTATAACCTTTGCAAAAAGCGGTTCTATCACAATCTACCATGGCAAAGATGGAGAGAACGGAAAGGATGGCCAGAATGGTACAAATGGAACTGACGGAAAAGATGGACAGGATGGTAAGGATGGAAAAGACGGATACACTCCAAAGATAGGAGTAAAACAACATACTGATGGCCAATACTATTGGACATTGGATGGTAATTGGCTACTTGACGATAACGGCAATATGATTCCAACTACAGGAGAAGATGGAAAAGACGGCACAAACGGTACTGATGGTACAGATGGTAAGGACGGTGTCGACGGCAAAGATGGTCAGGATGGAATTACCCCACAGTTGAAGATTGAAGATGGATATTGGTACCTATCATACGACAATGGCGCAACATGGCAGAAACTCGGAAAGGCGACTGGAAACAATGGTCTTGATGGGGCCAATGGTGCCGATGGAGAAGATGGAGATAGTATTATTGATTCAATCACTCAGGATGAAGAGAATGTTTATTTCAATTTGAGTGATGGATCTCTCATAACACTACCTAAAAGAAATGTTGATACAATCGTGTTTGAAGATCTAAATGTTAAGGCCATATGTTGTAAGAATTGGGATACCAATCACGATGGAGAGTTGTCATATTCTGAGGCAGCTGCAGTGTCGAGCATAGATGGTGTATTTTCGAATAGTTCGAGTGAGGGCAACCCCAATATAATAGCATTTAATGAATTAAAATATTTTACAGGCATAACAACGATTCCTGCATATGCTTTTTATAAATGTTCAAACTTGTGGAAAATCACACTCCCTGATACAATATCGTCAATCGGCCAATATGCTTTCTGGCAATGTTCAGGTTTGTGCTATATAACATTCCCAGGTAATGTAACTACTATTGGGAATAGAGCATTTTCAGGATGTGAAAGCATAACTGAAGTTATAATTCCCGACACAATTATCCAAATTGATGATTTTGCATTTCAAAGTTGCTCCAATCTTGAATATGTATATATCGGCAAAGGAGTTAATGATTTTTCGGGATATTTGTTCTCTGGGTGTCCGGGTGAATTAGTGTATTATTCTATCATTCCCGATGGAACTTCAACTTCTAATGGACGTCATACGGGAGTATTTCATAATACAGATTTCACAAAGGTTACACTTGGTGGAAATGCTATAAAAATTGGCTCGTACGCATTCGGAGACTCGAGCACGGACAATACTTCAAACAGTAAAATTGTTACATTGATTTTAGAGGAATCAGTAAAAATAATAGGTTCATATGCTGTAAATACAAATTCATTAGATTATGTGTATTGTAAGTCCACAACTCCTCCGACTGGCACTACAAATATGTTTTATACCGGATTGACAAAGATATATGTTCCGATTGGCACAGGAAATACATACAAAACTGCATCAGGATGGGAAAAATATGCCTCAAAGATTGAAGAGTACGACTTTAAAAATAATCCTATAGAGTAATGAAAGTTAAACATTAACTGAATTACCTAAATCAAAATTTCAGTTGGTTGATTTGTGCTTATTTCGGAGTCTGGTTTACAGATTAATGCGAAGATACTTATAGTTCCTTAGCTTTATATAAATCTGCAACAGGTTAGAATATTATTCTTCACAAATCGTTGAGCAATAGAGCAAATACGATATAACCTTCCCTCAATAGGTAAGCAGATGTAGGATAAACACAATGTGTATCCGGAATTTACTTTATACTTAAATTTTGTTATGAAAAAAAACGGGTTTAACACAACTGAGAAGCCTGTTTATATTTGCGGATGGTTAAACACACGCTCATTTACAAACCACTGAAAATCAATAACATACGAAATACCTTGCACTTAACCCCCGCTTTAAACAAGGGGTTAAGTGCAGGATATTTTAGAACGAATTGATTATCAAATAGTTAGAAAACGCAGTGTGTTTAACCCTTCCACCACTCTCCTGCCACCGGCGCTGCGGCATAATATTCTCATGGGAGCGGGAGGATATTAATGTTAGTGTGTTATGTGGTACCTTTTGATTCTGCTGGCGGTTTCTCTTGCCGTTTCAGCTTTGGGATGGATTTACTTCATCTATTTCTTCAGCATCGGTTACGGATTCGGAATTTCTGCGCTGGCGGTGGCCGTGGCGCTGATTTTCGGCAGTTCTCTCACTCTCCCGACTGCATTGATGTGCGGTGTGCTCTTCATTTTCGGATGCAGGCTCGGGCTCTATCTTCTGACACGCGAGAAGCGGTCGGATGACTACAAGAAGATTCTCTACGGGCCGGACGCGGCGAAGAAGAAGCCGCTCGGCGTGGTCATCGTCGTGTGGATCTTCTGCGCTCTGCTTTATGTGGGCCAGATCAGTCCCCTGGCTTTCTATCTCGGGAATTCTGCCGGAGGTGCTGATGTCCACGAAGGATGGATATGGGCCGGAACGGCGATTGCTGCGTGCGGCGTGGCGCTGGAGGCCTGGTCGGATGCCGTCAAGGCAAGGGCGAAGAAGAAGGCCCCGAAGAGGTTCGTTACCTGTGGCCCATACAGACTGGTCCGTTGTCCTAACTATCTGGGCGAGATCATCATATGGACAGGATCGTTCCTGATCTGCTTCGGAGCCAGCTGCACCGTATGGCAATGGTTAATTGCCGCCATAGGATACATAGGAATCATCTATGTGATGTTCAGCGGTGCACGAAGGCTCGAACTGCGTCAGACGCAGACATACGGCAAAGACCCCGAATTCCAGGCATACACCCGCACCACCCCGCTCCTGCTGCCGTTCGTTCCGATATATTCCCTCGCAAAGCACAAATGGCTGCAGGCTTAGGCGCGCCAGGGTGCTGACTGAAAAAGATTTTTTATATCTTTATGGTCCAAAACGGACTGCTATGAATGCTTTGACTAAATTGTGCCTTCTGGCGGCGGCCTCCATGACCATCTGGAGTTGCGGGAAGGAGGGCGATGACGAAGGCGGCAAGACGGGGCCTCAGGAGAAGGTGGAGGAGGTGATGCTTCAGAAGAGGAGTGCGAAGAGGGGCGTATGCTTCAACCTCGGAGCCTATGCTTCGGACGACATCCCTCTCCTGGCTGCAGGATGCTGCTGGTCATACAACTGGGGATCGGGCACGACCGAGCAGGCAATGAGTCTGTTCTCGAAGTATGAGATGGACTATTGTCCTATGGCATGGAATTCCGCATGGGACGAGGAGGCAGTGCGCAGGTTCAAGGCATCGCATCCCGAATGCCGGTATATACTTGCATACAATGAGCCCAATCTGACTGACCAGGCGAACATGACTCCGGCCGCCGCAGCCAAGGATTGGCCGAGGCTGGTGGCCGTGGCGAAGGAACTGGACATGAAGATCATAGCACCTGCCATGAACTATGGAACCCTGTCGGGCTACAGCGACCCGTGGAAATGGCTGGACGAGTTCTTCAGACAGCCCGGAGTGAGCATCGACGACGTGGACGGCATTGCCGTGCACTGCTACATGAGCCATCCGTCCGCCCTGGAGTGGTTCGTCGGAGAGTTCAAGAAATATGGAAAGCCTATATGGCTGACCGAGTTCTGCAGCTGGGAGGGCAACATTTCCGAGAAGGAGCAGACCAGATATATGATAGAAGTGCTTCACTATCTGGAGTCTGACGCAGGTGTGTTCCGATATGCATGGTTCATCCCGAGGACAAACGAGGAATCCCCTTGCCACAACAACCTGCTTGAAGCCCCGGGGAAAGGGCTGAAGCCGCTTGGGAATATCTATGTCTACATGTCGACCCTGGACAAGACGCTGTGGTACAAGCCGGGAGATGTCATTCCGGCCGAGCATTACAGCGGTTACAGCGGCACCATTGGTCTGGCGCCGGCCAGTGAGCAGGGAGGAATGCTGCAGATATACGGTCTGGGTCCGGATAACAGGACCGAATATCAGATCGAACTGCCGGAAGCCGGAGACTACACCCTGGAGATCCGCTATAATGCTGAAGCCGACAACACCTTGAAGTTCCGTCTCGACGGCAAGGATCTCGGAACGTCGATACTGCCGAATACATACATTTCCTGGAGAAACCACAAGGTGACTTTGTCCCTGCCACAGGGCCGTCACACATTGGAAATGTCATGCAAGGAAGACTCCCAGTCAAAAATCAACTGGCTGAGAATCCATAATGTCTGATCAACCTTTATATCAACCCTAATACCAAGTAATTATGAAAAAGTATTTTGCAGAAATGCTGGGAACTATGGTTCTCGTACTCATGGGATGCGGCAGCGCTGTCATGGCCGGCGGTGCGGCTGCGGCATGCGGAGCTGGCGTAGGCACTCTTGGAGTCGCCCTTGCATTCGGACTCTCAGTGGTGGCTATGGCCTACTGTATCGGTGGCATTTCAGGATGCCACATCAATCCTGCGATCACCCTCGGTGTGTGGATGTCAGGACGCATGAGCGGCAAGGATGCCGGAATGTACATGCTGTTCCAGGTGATCGGAGCGATAATCGGTTCTGCAGTACTCTTTGCCCTGACTTCGACAGGAGCAAATGACGCAGGCTGCACGGCAACCGGAGCAAACACTTACGATGCAGGTGAAATGTGGCAGGCACTCATTGCCGAGGTTGTATTCACATTCGTCTTCGTCCTTGTAGTCCTCGGAGCTACTGACGAGAAGAAGGGTGCAGGCAACTTCGCAGGCCTTGCAATCGGACTTACACTCGTTCTTGTACACATCGTATGCATTCCTATCACAGGAACATCAGTGAATCCTGCACGAAGCATAGGACCTGCCCTCTTCGCAGGCGGCCAGGCCCTCCAGCAGTTGTGGCTCTTCATCGTGGCACCATTTGCCGGAGCAGCCCTCAGTGCTCTCGTATGGAAATGCCTCGGCAGCGACTGCTGCAAGTGCTGCAAGAAAGCAGAGTAACTGATCTGACAGAAAAATCAGACCGGCGCCGCAATCCGCAGCGCCGGTCTGTCTTTTTAGAACGGGAAGAGGAGCGGAAGGACGAAGACCATCACTACTCCCATAAGGATCTGGAGCGGGAGGCCGACCTTCACGTAATCCATGAATGTGTACTGGCCAGCCGACATGACGAGTGCGTTTGGCGGTGTCGAGAACGGCGAGGCGAAGCACATGCTAGCCGCAACCGTTACCGCGAACATGAACGGAACAGGGCTTACGCCTATCTGCATCGCACACTGGAGCGCTATCGGCGCCATGAGGACCGCCGTAACCGTGTTGCTGATGAATATTGTCATCACCGATGTCACGGCGTAGATGCCGGCCAGCAGGAGGCGCGGGCCGCTGCCGCCGAGGCCTGTGACTATCGATCCGGAAATCATCTCTGACACACCTGTCTTCTCGAGAGCTATGGACATCGGAAGCATCGCAGCGAAGAGCACTATGGTCTGCCAGTTTATGGTCTTGTATGCCGCCTCAACGCTGCGGACGCAGCCTGTTATCACCATAAGGACTGCTGCAAGAAGCACTGCTGTCACGGGTGCTACAGGAATGTCGTCCACCACCATCATCACGATCATTCCGATCATGATCAGGGCTGCCACCGGAGCCTTGTAGTCCAGAGTAACCTTCGCAGCCTCCTGGAGAGGCTCGCCGAGAACCACCCAGTTGGATGACTCGTTCTTCATGCGGGCGATGTCCGACCATGCTCCCTGCACGAGAAGGACGTCTCCGTCATGCATCTTCTGAGCGCCGAGATCATTCAAGATGTAATCCTTCTTCCTCCTGATACCCAGCACGTTGACATTGAACTTGCTGCGGAAGCCGGCCTCTATGATGGTCCTGTTGATCATTGACGAGGTAGGCATTATGAGGATCTCGGCAACTCCGATATCGAAGAAGTCGAGGGATGGGTTTGAAGAGCTGCCTTCGATCTCGTCAGTGTGTCTGTCCAGCAGACGGAACTTATAATCTTGAGCGAACCTTTCAATCTGCTCCGGAGCTCCTGACAGATAGAGGACATCACCCGGCTTGAGCACAAGGTCTGGAGAGGCAAGCTTCTGATTGACAGTGCGTACGAAGCGGTTCTGGCCGGCGCTGCGGCGAAGTTCGAGGATATTTATGCCGTATTCCCTGTATACATTCAGCTCGGCAACCGTCTTGCCTATGGCCGGAGAATCCTCCTCCTTTATGTGTACGCGGAAGAGGTTGTCGGTCACACCGTATTCATTCACCAGCTCGTTGAACGACTTGCCTGTCTTCTTCTTGTCCTTTGCCTTGTCCTTCGGAGCGAGCATCTTGGTCACAGGGAGAAGGTACAGGATGCCAACCACGAGGGTCACAAGACCTACCGGGAGGAAAGAGAAGAACGCAAGCGGCTCGTAACCGGCGCTCTCGAGTGTGTCGCTGACGATAAGGTTGGGCGGCGTACCGATGAGGGTCATCATGCCGCCCATGCTGCTGGCAAAGGCCAGAGGCATGAGCAGGCGGCGCGGCGAGGTGCCTGCCGCAGCGGCCATGCTGACTACGATAGGCAGCATCAAGGCCACCGTGCCTGTGTTGCTGACGAACATTCCTATAGCAGATGTCACTATCATCACGAGAAGGAAAAGACGGATCTCGCTGTTGCCTGCAAGGGTCATCACCTTGCTGCCTATCATCTTAGCCAGACCTGTCTGGAATATGCCGCCTCCGACTATGAACAGTCCGATCATCATTATGACCGTCGTGTTGGAGAAGCCCGAGAGACCTTCAGCAGGTGTGAGGACCTGGCAGAGCAGCAGCGCCAGAAGGGCGCAGATGGCCACGAGGTCCGACCTCACCTTGCCGCTGACAAAGAGTATGGCCGAAATCAATAATATTATCAGTGTTGCTATCATATCTTGTTACATGTTTCATTCAAAAGCACAAAAACGGGCGAATTTGTGTTTTTGAACCCTTATTTACTGGTCTAAAGCACAAAACAGGGCTTTTTTGTGCTTTTAAAATTATCTGTACAAAAATACGAATAAATGGGCATACTTTCTATGCCTTCAAAGGGACGGAAAGTGTATTTTTTACTTCGCCTATCACGAAGATGCTGTGCAGGGATCCTATGCAGTCCAGGTCGCCGAGGGTGCCCAGGACGAAGTTCTGGTAGTCCTGCATGCTGCGGGCATATATCTTCAGCTGGTAGTCATAGTCTCCTGAGGTGTTGAAGCACTCCACCACCTCGTCGATGTCTGCGATCACCGATGTGAACTGCCTGCTGAACTCCTTGCTGTGATGCTTCAGACGCACATTGCACAGGACCATTATGCCGTTGCCTGCCTTGATAGGGTCCACGACTGCTACATACTTCTTGATATACCCTTCCCTCTCCAGCCTCTTCTGGCGCTCGAAAACCGGTGATGGCGAAAGGTTCACCTTAGCCGCCAGCTCCTTGGTGGTGAGTTTGGCGTCCTTCTGCAGCTCGCGAAGGATCAGAATGTCAGTTTTGTCCAACGATTCCATATTTTTCGGTCAAAATAACAATTATGCAGAATATTATTCTGCTACAAACAATATTCACAACAAATTTAGAATAATTTTCCGATTTTTTCAGAAAGGTTGCATATATTACGTCATTGTATCATCTTTGTAACCCCATAAACAGAGAAAATAATGTATCTTTGCACGTTTTTGTGCCGGCCGGTAAACGGTTGAGACAGAACGCCTACAAGTATGATAAGAAAGGAATATACACATAACGATATCTTTGAATTCGAGGCTGGAGGAAGCGTGAGCGGGCTCAAGGTGGTCTACCACTGCTCGGAGCGCGAGTGGCAGAAGGACGACGAGCGCAAGGTGATATGGATCTGCCATGCGCTTACGGCCAATTCCGACGCGGAAGACTGGTGGCCGGAACTGGTGGGGCCGGGAAAGCTTTTCGACACTGAAAAGTATTTCGTCATATGCGCCAACATGCTTGGATCGGCATATGGATCTTCCGGACCTTCAAGCATATGTCCCGAGACCGGGAAGCCATATTTCTTCGATTTTCCGCGCGTGACAGTGCGCGACATAGTCCGTGCAAACGACCTGGTGCGCAGGCATCTGGGCATCGAGCACATAGACTTCATGGTCGGCGGGTCGATCGGAGGATTCCAGTCTGTGGAGTGGTCCATCATGGAGCCGGAAGTGATAAAGAGGGCTGTTTATATAGCATGCGGAGTCAGGGTCACTCCTTGGCTGACAGCGTTCAACGAGTCCATGAGGATGGCTCTCGAGGCGGACCCGACCTTCCGCGAGTGCGCTTCGCTCAAGGGCGGCGAGGCCGGCCTGAGGTGCGCGCGAAGCCTCGCGCTGATCTCGTACAGAAGCTACGAGGGCTACAATGCGACCCAGTGGGAGAAGGATGAGGACTGTCTGTTTGCAGACAGGGCAGGATCATATCAGAGATATCAGGGCAAGAAGCTGTCGGACCGTTTCGATGCATATTCATATTACTATCTGTGCGGATCGGTGGACAGCAACAATGTGGGAAGAGGACGAGGCGGAGTGGACGAGGCACTAAGGAGCATAAGGACCGAGTGTACTGTGATAGGCATCGACAGCGACAGGCTGTTCCCTGTAGAGGAGCAGAAGCATATGGCTTCCGTCATACCCGGAGCCACATATCACGAGATAACCTCAAAATTCGGCCATGACGGATTCCTCCTCGAGAACGACCAGCTTACAGAAATAATAAAACCTTTATTGCCATAGACCAGGCACTGTCATGTCGAGCATAGTCGAGACATCCATATGACGGATTTCTCCACTCACTACGTTCGGTCGAAATGACAAATAGCCACGGGCGGCCAGGGTTTTCAAACCCCATTCCCCGTCCCAATATAATAGAGATAAAGAAGTTAATATATGCAAGTATTGAAATTCGGCGGCAGCTCGGTTGCCAATGCGGACAATATGTCAAAGGTTGTGGACATCGTCACAAAGGCGGTGGACCGCGACAGGACCATCCTTGTGGCATCTGCCATCAGCGGATGCACCGACACACTCATCAAGATCGGCCACCTCGCATCACAGCGCGACGACAGCTACAAGGCACTCATCGACGAGCTGCAGCACAAGCATCACGAGATAATCAGGAACTTCCTCCCGCTGGAGAAGCAGGACGAGTCAAAGGAAGTCTGCGACTTCCTCTTCGACTCCCTCAGGAGCATCGCGCAGGGCGTTTTCCTCCTCGGAGAGCTCTCTCCGACCAGTCTTGATGCCATCCAGGGCTTCGGCGAACTGTGGTCTACAAAGATCCTCGCCACCAAGCTGGCATCGATCGGAATCGCCACCAAGTGGATCGATTCCCGCAAGATCATCCGCACCGTAGCCAAGGGCGACAAGAACATCGTGGATATCCAGAAGACATATTCACGCATCAACGAAATGGTCGAGAGCAACCCGATCACCCAGCTCTTCGTGCTGCCGGGATTCATCGCTTCCGACAAGCAGGGCCGCACCACGACCCTCGGTCGCGGCGGCTCCGACTACACCGCTTCGCTCTATGCAGTAGGCTGCAAGGCGCGCGTGCTGGAGATATGGACCGACGTGTCGGGAATGATGACCTCGAATCCTAAGATAGTGCCGACGGCACGCACTATCAGCAACATCTCATACAAGGCCGCGCTCGAGCTCTCGCACTTCGGAGCGAAGGTCATATATCCGCCTACCATTCAACCGGTTGTGGCAGAAGGCATTCCTATCTATGTAAAGAACACCTTCGATCCTGACGCATTCGGCACACTCATAGAAAAGCATCCGCCGCGCAGCAAGGACTCTGTCATCGGAATCTCCAATTCCGACAACATCGCCCTCCTCTCGCTTGAAGGCAGCGGCATGGTCGGCATCCCCGGCTTCTCAAGCCGCCTGTTCGAGACTCTGAGCCAGAACGACATCAACATCATCCTCATCACTCAGGCATCGTCAGTACACACAATGTGTATCGCAGTGTCCGAGAAAGACGCCGAGAAGGCGCGCGAAGCGGCCGACAGGTGCTTTGCATATGAGATTTCGCTCGGAAAGCTCAACCCTCTGAAGGTGGAAAAGGGATTCTCCATTGTGTGTCTTGTGGGTGATGATGTGCTCAACCAGAGCGGAGCGACCGGAAGGATGCTTGCGGCCCTCGGACGCAACAGCATTCCTGTCAGGGCGACAGCTCAGGGTTCTTCGGAGAGGAACATCTCAGTGATCATATCTTCATCTGACACTGACGCCGCGATCCGCACCATCCACAACGAGTTCTTCGACCGCAGAAGCGGAAAGGACATCCACCTCTTCATAGCAGGATACGGAGTTGTCGGAAAGGCTCTCGTGGACATCATCAGCAAGAACAGAGAAAAGATAGAGAAACGTACAGGACGCCGCCTGCATGTCTGCGGACTGTCGAACAGCCGCAGGTTCATCCTGGACAAGAACGGCCTGTCTCTCGACAACATACAGGAGCAGCTCAACAACGGAATCAGCTCGGCTGACGAGGCATACTTCACACATCTTGCAACACTTTCTCTTGAGAATTCGGTATTCGTGGACTGCACTGCTTCGGCAGACATCGCATTCAAGTACATGAACCTCTTCAAGAAGGGATATTCTGTGGTCGCATGCAACAAGATCACATTCTCATCACCATACAAGCAGTATGCGGCCCTGAAGGAAGCTGCCATCGAGATCGGAGCGACACTCCGCTATGAGACTACAGTGGGAGCGGCCCTCCCTATCCTGGAGTCCATATCACGCAGCGTACACAGCGGCGACGAGATCCTCCGCATCGAGGCTGTCCTGAGCGGCACGCTGAACTACATCTTCAGCAACTATGCTGGAGGAGAAGGCGGAACATTCGCAGAGGTGGTGAAGAGGGCGCAGGAGGCCGGATACACCGAGCCGGACCCACGTCTCGACCTGAGCGGCCGCGACGTGCTCCGCAAGCTGCTGATCCTCTCACGTGAGGCAGGAGTCGGCATCGACGAAAAGGATGTGGAGATATCCGCACTGCTGCCTGAGGAGTTCTTCGAGGGAGATGTGGACGCATTCTATGCAAAGCTCGCAGAGAACGAGGAGATGTTTGCTGCAAGATACAACGAGGCCGCATCAAAGGGTTTGAGACAGAGGTTCATAGCTTCACTGGTAAAGGATGCTGAAGCACCGTTCGGATACAAGGCGAAGATAGGCCTGGAGGCCATAGACAGCACCCACCCGCTGTATAACCTCAGCGGCACAGACAACGCCGCCCTCATCCAGACAGACTTCTACCCGTCACCACTGGTCATCCAGGGCGCCGGCGCAGGAGCATACCAGACAGCATCCGGTGTTCTAAACGACATTATCGTTTAGAACACCGGACGCTGTCCGCTGTTTAACCCCCAGTCGCCTCCGGCGACAGCCCCGAGGGGCACACCGACCACTCACTACGTTCGGGTCGGGCGACATCGCTGCTTCGATGTTGCAAGCAACATCTCGCTGACGCGAGTGTCGCGGCGCTGAAGCGCCTTTATAAGATAACATATATATAGTATGGAACAGAAGAAATATAAGTTCGAGACTTTGCAGGTGAGGGCCGGACAGGAGATCGATCCTGTTTCGAAGGGTACGGCTGTGCCTATCTACCAGAGCACTGCATATACTTTTGACAGCATGGAATATGGTGCTGAGCTTTTTGAGCTCAAGCGCCCGGGCAACATATATACACGCATAACTAATACGACCACTGAAGTATTCGAGAAGAGGATGGCGGCACTTGAAGGAGGAGTTGCATCATGCGCTACTGCATCGGGCCAGTCTGCCGTGTTCCTCTCCATCACCAACATCTGCGGTCCTGGCGACAACATCGTGGCACAGCCGTTCCTCTATGGAGGCACATTCACAATGTTCGCCATCACCCTGCGTGACATGGGCATCGAGGTGCGTTTTGCAAAAAGCGACCTCGTGGATGATCTGGAGGCGCTTGTGGACAATCGCACAAAGGCAATCTATCTGGAGAACCTCGGCAATCCGGCGTTCAACATCCCTGATTATGAGCCTATAATCGAGATGGCCCGCCGCAAGGGCATCTGTGTGATGGTGGACAATACATTCGGCATGGGAGGACACCTCTTCCGCCCGTTCGAATGGGGCGCTAACGTATCCATACATTCTGCCACGAAGTGGATCTGTGGTCATGGCACCGCTCTCGGCGGCGTTGTAGTCGACGGAGGAAACTTCGACTGGACTGCAGAGAAGTATCCGCTTCTGGCTGCTCCTTCAGAGAGCTATCACGGACTTGTATATAAAGAGGTATTCGGTCCTGCGGCATTCGCCGGACGCGTACGCGTGGACGGCCTGCGCAACATAGGTCCTGCAGCATCACCGTTCAACTCCTTCCTGATGCTCCAAGGCCTGGAGACCTTGTCGCTCAGAGCAGAGCGCTGCTGCGCCAACACACTCGCAGTGGCGGAATTCCTGGAGAAGCACCCGGCAGTGGAAAGCGTGAACTACCCGGGCCTGAAGAGCAATCCATACCATGAACTCGGCTGCAAATATCTCAAGAACGGATTCGGAGGAGTGCTTACATTCCGCGTCAAGGGAGGCTTCGAGGCAGCGGCCGCACTCGTGACACGCCTGGAGCTCATCCTCCACGTGGGCAGCGTGGGCGACGCCAAGTCACTCATAGTGCACCCGGCATCGACAACCCACTCCCAGCTCAGCCCTGCAGAGCA
The DNA here is from genome assembly GCA_017415715.1 of Bacteroidales bacterium. Taxonomy (GTDB): domain Bacteria; phylum Bacteroidota; class Bacteroidia; order Bacteroidales; family UBA932; genus Cryptobacteroides. The sequence continues at coordinate 14,922 of JAFQFD010000044.1, forward strand.
GGTCGCAGCGGGCGTATACCCTAACATGCTCCGCCTCTCGGTCGGCATAGAAAACATAGACGACCTCATAGCCGACCTTGAAGCTGCGCTATAAAGCACGCTATAAGGCGTACAACACAAAACAGAACAACAAACGTTATAAAATATGAAAGTAGCTGTAGTAGGTGCCACAGGACTGGTTGGCACAAGAATGCTGGAAGTGCTCGCAGAGAGGAACTTCCCTGTAACGGAACTCATTCCGGTTGCATCATCAAAATCAGTAGGACGCAAGATCACATTCCAGGGTAAGGAGTGGACAGTGGTGAGCGCTGAGGAGGCGATCGCCGCACGCCCGGAACTCGCCCTCTTCTCTGCCGGCGGCGGCACATCGGCCGAACTCGCGCCGAAGTTCGCGGCAGTCGGCACAAGAGTCGTAGACAACTCGTCACAGTGGCGCATGGACCCGACAAAGAAACTTGTCGTTCCTGAGATCAACGGAGACGTGCTCGAAGAGTCAGACTACATCATCGCAAACCCTAACTGCTCGACAATCCAGATGCTCCTGCCTCTGTGGCCACTCCACAAGGCATACACCATCAAGCGTGTGGTAGTATCTACATATCAGTCAGTTACAGGCACAGGCTACAAGGCGATGGACCAGATGACCGCAGAGCGCGAAGGCGGCAAGTGGGGCGAATACCCTGCCGTATATCCGCATCCGATAGACCAGAACATTCTCCCTCACATCGACTCATTCCTTGAGACCGGATACACCAAGGAGGAGATGAAGATGGTCAACGAGACACGCAAGATCTTCGCCGACGACAGCATCGGAGTTTCTCCGACCACCGTCCGCGTCCCTGTCCAGGGCGGACACTCGGAGTCGATCAACCTCGAGTTCGAGAAGGAGTTCGACATGGCCGATGTGAGAAGAATGATGGAAGAGATGCCTGGTGTAATACTCCAGGACGACCCTGCAAACAATGTATACCCTATGCCGCTCTATGCATGGGGCAAGAACGACGTGTTCGTGGGACGCTTCCGCCGCGACCCTTCTGTAAAGTCAGGTCTCAACTTCTGGTGCGTTGCCGACAATCTCCGCAAGGGAGCAGCGACAAACGCAGTGCAGATCGCCGAGAAGCTCATCGAGAAGGGATTCCTGCCTAATGAGTAATATGGAGGTTATTCGTCTTACGACATTTGACAATGAGCATATGCAGCAGGTTGACAGCCTGCTGCATATGCTTAGTCCCAAATCGCAGCCGGTCGACTCCGCAAGGCTGCGAAGACTGATCGAGGAGGAGAGGCTGCATCTTTTCGTATGCAGAGATGACAATGCCGGCATCATGGGAATGCTGACTCTGACATGCTGCCCGACGCTGGCCCGTGACAGATATTGGATTGAGGACGTCATCGTCGACGAGGCTTTCCGCGGACAAGGGGCGGGGCGGGCCCTGCTGCGCGCCGCCGTGGGATATGCACGTCAGGAGCTCAAGGCATCATGCATATATCTGACGTCCAACCCGTCCAGAGTGCAGGCGAGAGCCCTGTACCGTTCGGAAGGTTTTGAGGAATATGAGACCGGAGTCTTCCGAATTCGTAAAATTTAGCGTACATTTGGGAAGATAAACCCAATGTCATGAAAATCCATTTTTCTTCCATCGCCGTTCTGGCCATATGCCTCATCTTTTCTGTGGCATGCAGCAATGATGAATACGGATACAAGATCAAGAACGGAACGGCTGTCTATAATACTCCCGAGCGTCCCGCAGACCAGATTTCAATGATCGGTTTTGCCGTCGATCCTATAGACACCGTCAGGATAGGATTCATCGGACTGGGCATGCGCGGTCCAAGCGCGATCGACAGGTTCACATACATCGACGGCGTAGAGACGGTCGCCATATGCGACCTCTATCTGGAGAAGCTGGAGCCGGTGCAGAGGCTGCTGGAGCGCCGCGGAAAGGCGCGCGCAGCCGAATACAGCGGCGAAGACGGCTGGAAGGAACTATGCGAGAGGGAGGACATAGACCTTGTGTATATAGTGACGCCTTGGCTCACTCATGTGCCCATGTCGGTATATGCGATGGAGCATGGCAAGCATGTCGCAGTGGAGGTCCCTGCAGCCGTGAGCGTCGAGGAATGCTGGCAGCTGGTGAACACAGCCGAAAGGACCAGACGCCACTGCATGATGCTCGAGAACTGCGTATATGACTTCTTCGAACTCACCACGCTCAACATGGCCCAGCAGGGCCTTTTCGGTGAGATCATACACACCGAAGGAGCATACATACATAACCTCGACCCGTTCTGGGACGAATACCAGGACAACTGGAGATATGAATACAACAAAAAGCATCGCGGTGACATCTATCCTACCCACGGAATGGGTCCTGCATGCTGGGCTCTTGACATCCACAGGGGCGACAGGATGAAAACCCTTGTCGCCATGGACACCGACGCCTTCAACGGTAAGAAGCTGGCGCAGAAGCATGGCGAAGAGTCCTATATGAACGGAGACCATACCACCACTCTCATCCGCACTGAGAAAGGAAAGACCATAGAGATACAGCACAATGTCGTGACCCCTCGCCCATACAACCGCATGTATCAGGTTGAAGGAACTGAAGGATTTGCGAACAAATATCCAAACGAGGGATTCTCTATAATTGAGAACATGGACGGCGAGGCCTATGTAAGCAGCGAGATGCGCGACGCCCTTATGGCCGAGTATCAGCATCCTATCACTCGCGAAGGCTCCCTTGTGGAGACAGCCAGAAGGGTCGGAGGCCACGGAGGAATGGACTTCATCATGGACTATCGCCTGATATATTGCCTCAGAAACGGCCTGCCTCTTGACCAGGACGTGTATGACGCCGCAGAATGGTCATGCCTGGGAGAACTTACAAGAGTATCCATAGAAAACGGAAACATCCCTGTCGCAATGCCTGACTTCACACGCGGCGAATGGGACAAGACTGACGGACTCAAACTACACATAAAATAATGAAAATACAATCTGCTTATCTCTCAGACATTGAGAACAAGACATTTGAGGACATCCTGAGCACTATCGCAGACAGTCAGGAATATCCTCTGTCATGCGTAAACTGGAAGGAATTCCCATATGCCCCCGAGGTCAGCTTCCATGTCGCTCACACAGACAAGGCGCTTGTGGTCCTGTTCGATGTGAAGGAAGACCATGTGCGGGCGGTGAGCCTTGAGGCGAACGGCCCCGTGTGGGAAGACAGCTGCGTGGAGATATTCCTCTCCGTGCCTGGCAAGGAAGGATATTTCAATTTCGAGACGAACTGTATCGGCACATCGCTGGCTGCATACAGGCGTTCCAAGACAGATGCGGACATGTTCGGTCCGGAACAGATGGGCCAGATCGGAACAGTCGCTTCGCTTCCTCACGAAGTCATTGACAGACTGGGCGAAGGACAGGAGTGGAGTATGCTGAAGATCATACCGTTCTCACTTCTGGGACTTACTGAAAAGCCGGAAATGCTGAAAGGAAACTTCTACAAGTGCGGAGACAAGTGCGCGCAGCCGCATTTCCTGAGCTGGGCGCCTATAGACCTTCCGGAGCCGAACTTCCACTGCCCGGAATTCTTTGGAGAAATCACATTTTAAACACTAAGATATGCAAGAAAGACTTTTAAATATCGCCAGCCAGTTCGACCTGGAAGGCACCATAGCAGAGATCAAGCCCCTCGGAGAGGGATTCATCAACGACACATTCGTCATAAAGACTGAAGGTGACGCGCCGAACTATATCCTCCAGCGCAAGAACCATGTCATCTTCCCTGACGTTCCAGGCATGATGGAGAACATCAAGGCCGTCACAGAGCACATCAAGGCCAAGGTCGCTGACCCGCTCCGCGAGACGCTTACTGTGATTCCGGCAAAGGACGGAAAGCTCTATGTGAAGGATGGAGAGAACTACTGGGCAGTATGTCTTTTCATTCCCGGCACCACTTCTCCGGTCCGTGCCGACACACCGGAGCTGGCATACCAGGGAGGCCTCGGCACAGGTCGCTTCCAGGCTCTGCTCGCTGACTTCGACAAGCCTCTGAACGAGACCATCAAGGGATTCCACAACATCCGCTGGCGTTTCCAGCAGTGGGACGAGACCATCGCCGCAGACCCTGTCGGACGCGTTGCACAGCTGCAGGAAGAGATTTCATGGATAGAGTCACGCAGAAAAGAGATGCTTGACTTCTGGTCTCTCGTCGAGGACGGCACCATACCTATGCACGTGACTCACAATGACACAAAGATCAGCAACATCCTCTTCAACGAGTCGGACGGAAGCATGCTCTGCATGATCGACCTCGACACTGTGATGTCATCGACTTCTCTGAACGACTTCGGCGACGCAATCAGGTCTTACACCAACACAGGAGCCGAGGACGACAGAAACCTTGACAATGTAGGAATGAGCCTCGAGATGTTCAAGGCTTATGCTGAAGGCTATCTCCATGAGCAGAAGGCCTCCATGGTGCAGAGCGAGCTCGACTGGCTTGCATTCTCAGCAAGATACATCACCTTCGAGCAGGTGCTCCGCTTCCTGATGGACTACATCGATGGTGACAAGTATTACAAGATCGCATATCCTGAACACAATCTTGTCCGCACACACGCACAGTACAAGCTCCTCCAGAGCATGGAAGAACAGTATGACGAAATGTGCCGGATCATAAAAAACATCTGATTCAGCATGATAAGTAAAAGCACAAAAAGGGGCGTTTTTGTGCTTTAGAGACAGAAAATCCGGGTTAAAAGCACAAAATGACCTTTATTTGTGTTTTTAACCCGGATTCTATTGCAGTCACTTGACTATCAGAATGCGAATACGATTATCTTCCACATTATGAGGACTGCGACTATGGTCTTGAGTCCTGTGCCGGTTATGAATCCCAGGAAGGAGCCGAATGCCGCCTTGAGGGCGTCTGCGGCGCCTTTCTTGCCCCAATACATTTCCGAGAGGAAGGCTCCGAGGAAGGAACCGAGGATCATGCCGATCGGGGTGAATATGATGCCGATGATCAGACCGGCCATGGCACCACGTTCAGCATATCTGCTGCCGCCTGTGACCTTGGTGAAATACATCGGGACCACATAATCAACGACTGACACGATCAGGACAACGACTCCCCATATGATCAGAGTCTTGAGCTGCATCTCCTCAGGACCCCAGATGTAAAGCAGCAGGAGTCCGATCCAGCTGAAAGGGGTGCCCGGAAGACCAGGGAGTATACTGCCGGCAATACCAATGACACCGGCCAATATCGCCAAAATAATAATTACCGTTTCCATTTATTATAATAATTATTCAGGACTATAGGTGAAGGGTAGAAAAACTAAATCCCTCCCATCGCTTAGCGATGGGCCCCTCCCGTTCACGAGGCCACGGGCGGCCACGGTTTTTCTACCCTCCACCTATAGTCTATTTATTCATTAGACATTATATCCTCTACTTCTGATGATTTGATCGGGAGGCGGTACGGGCCGAGGCGGCGGGCTCCTTCCGGAGTCACGAGGACATCGTCCTCGAGACGGATGCCGCCGAAGTCGTAGTAGTCAGCCAGCTTCTCATAATTCACGAATCCCTTGTCGGTGCCTTCCCTCTTCCACTGCTCGATAAGCGCAGGTATGAAATATATGCCCGGCTCATCCGAGATCACATGCCCCGGCTTCAGGTCACGGGCCATACGCAGATTGCCCATTCCCAGAAGCGGCGAACGCTGACGCTCGTCACCATATCCAACATAGTTCTCTCCAAGATCCTCCATGTCATGCACATCGAGGCCCATGTTATGTCCCAGTCCGTGAGGCATGAACAGGCCGGAAATGCCGCAGGCAACCATCTCATCCACATCTCCGCGCACGAAATCCAGAGCCTTCAGCTGCTCGAGCATATACCTCACGGTCGCACAGTGCACATCCCAGTATGAAGTGCCCGGCCTTGTGAGGCTGAACGCCAGTTCATTCGCCTGCTCCACGATGTCATAGATCTCACGCTGCTTTGTGGTGAACTTGCCGCTGCATGGATATGTACGGGTGAAGTCTGACGCATAGTGAGTGTTGCTCTCGGCTCCTGCATCAACGACAAGCAGACGACCCGGAGTGATGATCTGGTAATGGCTGTGATTGTGAAGAGTCTCACCGTTCTGCGAAAGGATCGTAGTGAACGACACTCCCCAGCCCTTCGAGAGGGTCACGCCCTCCATCCTGCCGACGATGTCCTGCTCCAGCGCGCCCGGCTTGCAGCCTCTGCGCGCCTCAGTATGCATCCAGTAGCCGAGCTCGCATGCCTTGTCGATCTCCTCTATCTCGCACTGCTCCTTGATCAGACGCATCGCCACAACTGACTTCACGAGCTCCTCGGAAGCACCACCTGCCGCAACAGGAGCGACCTTGCGCACATCCGCATTCGGCTTGCCTGTCAGCTCCGCGAGCTTCATCTGGTTGTAGTACCTTGCTGGCGGGAGGAAATGCACAGGACGGCCTGCCGCAACGGCAGCCATGACCGCCTTGTCAAACTCCGCCAGCGGCAGAGTCTTCGAGCATCCTATCGCCTCGCCCTTTGACGCCACTATCGGCTGCGGGCCCATCCAGATGATGTCATCTATGTCGACATCATTGCCATAAAGGCACTCGTCAGCACTGTCAAGGTCCAGCACAGCGGCAAACCAAGGCTCATCTATACCCCAGTAATAGATAAAGTTGCTGTCCTGACGGAATTTGTAGTCATTACCGCGGTAGTTCATCGCAGCATCGACATTGCCGAGGAACACAGCGATACCCCTGTTGCCCTCCGCTGTCCTCGCCGCCATCTGCTCCAGCAGCACGCGGCGTCGGTTTATGTATACTTTCGGTTCAAACATATATTGGTGTTTTAGATTCCTCCACTTCGGTCGGAATGACAATTTAACGGTCGGGTGACATTTAACGGTCAAGTGACATTTAACGGTCGGAATGACAATTATCGTACTTCGAGATAGACATCGTTGTCTGCCGTGAAGGCAAGCTTCATGTGTTTGGCCTTCGGCAGGTTTTCAAAGACCACCATGTCCACGAAAGCGTCGTGGCCTGTGTTCTTCCAGACCGGTGTCTGCTTTTCTTCTGTCAAAGTCCATTCCTTGCCGTCTTTCGAGGTGTAAAGCGAAATGGCTGCAGGTGGCACGATGCCGTCCTTATGGCAGTTCAGCAGACGGACTATGACCTCTGACGAGGCGTCTTCAAGAACTATCTCATGTGATCCCGGAGCATATATATCCCATGGATCATCCACATCCTCCAAAGCCACAGGACCGCGGTTTCCAATGAAGAAGTCCTCGGCAAGAGCCCAATGTTCATCGCCCGAAAGCCAGGTCATATAGTCCTCATATGCCTTTGCAGACCACTCCGGCTGGCCGAGCGGATATTCAGACGCAGGGTCGTCGAACAGACCGCACATTATGAATGATACTATCCTCTCCGCACCGCCTTCTGTAGCAGCCGCAAGCTGCGAAAGCAGCCTCGGGAACGGCGCAGGAACGAGAGCCGATGTGCGGTCGTTGGTTCCTCTTTCCCATGCGAATGTCTCGCAGTTGGCCCACATCTCCACTCCTGTCTTGTCGTGGATGGCACGGAGCTTCTTCCAGTTGCTGCGAAGGTTGGTCAGAGGATACCTCTCGCGGACACAGCCTATCTCGTCCTGATATGCTATGATGTCGACTTCCAGCCTTGAGAGCTGTTCCTCATAGCGAGGATCGTGGAAATCAGAGTTGAATATTCCATATGGAGATATGAGTATCTTCGCCGCAGGGGTCAGCTCGCGTGCACGGGCTGTGAGCGCATTCACCGCCTCGACTGCATAGTCTGTAAGCACCGGACCGAGGCAGTCCTCAACGGGGAGATACCAGCCATAGAAGGCCTGATGATCTCCATACAGCCCTGCAAGCTCCTCCATCATCTCTATCTGACGCCCCTTGATCGCCGGGTCGCGCAGGTTGTCGTCCTGGTCCTTCGCCCATCCCGTGCTCATGAACACCTTCATTCCGTGCTCTGCAGCAGCATCCATGATCGCATCCACCGGACTCTGCCTGTCGGCAGGATAGTGCCAGTCCATCAGCTTGGAAGGATAGTATGCCTTTTCCTCATTGGCCACCGACATGAATATCAGGTATTCCATGCCCATATTCTTCATTTCGGCGATCTTTGCCGTCCACATCTGAGGATCGGTGCCGTCCATTTCGGCAGGATTTGTATACTTGTTCCTGACGTCCTGATAAGGAAGGTTGATGAATGTTCCGGTGATCGGAAGTGCCTTCTTCTGAGCGGCAGGTCTGCCGCATGACAGCACCATGGCTGCCATAAGGAATATATATGCAAGTCTCTTCATAGTCACAAAATTAAGAAAATTACCTATCTTTACAAAGATTAGACATGAAACGCAGAGACTTCATAAAGACAGCAGGGCTGCTGACCGCAGGCGCGGCGGCAGGTCTGAGCGGTTGTGCGCCTTCAGGCGGCAACGCCGGATTCAACTTCAACAGGCTGGGTGCAGGAGAAGGACTTAAGCTGAGCTTCGAGCCATATGAACTCCAGCTCCGCCATACTTTCACTGTGTCATCATACTCCCGGAAAACCACGCCAGGAGTGCAGGTAAAGATTGACTATGAGGGATTTACGGGATACGGAGAAGCATCCATGCCGCCATATCTGGGGCAGAGTGTGGAGACTGTCACGGCATTTCTCTCACGCGTAGACCTCGGACAGTTCCGAGACCCGTTCCAGCTTGAGACCATACTTGCATATGTCGATAGCCTGTCTCCCGGGGACGGAGCAGCGAAGGCTGCCATAGACATAGCCTTGCACGACCTTGTCGGCAAGCTTTTAGGTCAGCCTTGGTGGAGGTTGTGGGGCCTGGACCCGTCAAAGACACCGGACACTACATTCACAATCGGCATCGACACTCCTGATGTCGTGCGTGAGAAGACCCGCGAGTGTGCTGACAGATTCAACATCCTCAAAGTAAAGGTCGGACTGGAGAACGACAAGGAGATGATCAGCACGATCAGAGAAGTCACTGACCTGCCTCTTGCCGTCGACGCCAACCAGGGATGGAAGGACAGGGAAGAAGCCCTGGACGAGATCTTCTGGCTGAAGGAGAACGGTGTCGTGATGGTCGAGCAGCCTATGGCCAAGGAACGGATCGATGACAATGCATGGATCACGGAGCGGAGTCCGCTGCCGATATTCGCCGACGAGGCCATCCAGAGACTCGCGGACATCCCGTCCATAAAGGGAGCATACCACGGCATAAACATCAAGCTGATGAAATGCACAGGCATGCGTGAAGCATGGAAGATGCTGAACTATGCACGTGCAGAGGGCATGAAAGTCATGATCGGATGCATGACCGAAACGTCATGCGCAGTGTCAGCTGCGGCGCAGCTCTCCCCTGCCGTAGACTTCGCCGACCTGGACGGCAACCTCCTCATCACAAACGACCTCTTCCGCGGAATGGAAGTGGTGAATGGAAAAATAACTCTTTCAGATGCCCCGGGCATCGGATTGGAACCAATAATCTGATATGAAAAAGATTCTTACAGTCATCATCTGCATTGCAGCAGTTCTCACAGCATCGGCGCAGAGCCAGCGCGAGCGCATCAACTTTGACAAGGACTGGCAGTTCGCCTTCGGCGACGCCTCGTCTCCAGCCAAGGACTTCGGATGCGGCACCGAGTATTTCAACTATCTTACAAAGGCGGCATCGATACACAACGAGGGTCCGTATTCTCAGAAGTTCGACGCCTCGTCGTGGGCTTCTGTGGATCTGCCTCACGACTGGGTGGTGGACCTCCCGTACGCTGGCGAAGCAAGCCATAGCCATGGTTATAAAACCGTGGGATACAAATATCCGGAGACCAGCGTCGGCTGGTACAGAAAGACCTTCACCGTCCCTGCCGAAGACTATGGAAAGCACATCTGGATGCAGTTTGACGGCATTTTCCGCGACGCGCGCATATGGGTGAACGGATTCTACATCGGACACGAGCCGAGCGGCTATGCGACCAGGACCTATGACATATCGGAATATCTGAATTACGGCGGAGAGAACCTTGTATGCGTGCGCGCAGACGCCACTCTCGAGGAAGGATGGTTCTATGAAGGAGCCGGAATATACCGTCATGTATGGCTCAACAAGGCTTCCAAGGTGCATGTTGCTCCGTTCGGCACATTCGCATACTCGGAGTTTGCTGTGCCATACAGCCTTCGCGGCGAGGCCGGTCCCGACCTCTCGCTCGCTTCACTGCACATAGAGACCAAAGTGCAGAACATGGGCGCAGCCCCTTCAGGATACTCCGTAAGGCACATTCTGAAGGATGCTGACGGGAATGTGGCAGGTACCGCCGATGCAGGCGGAGTGGTCATCGAGGCCAAGGCATCCCATGTCACCACAGCTGTAATTCCTGTGGAGGATCCGCACCTGTGGAGCTGCGAGGATCCTTATCTCTATACCATAGTGACAGAAGTTTCTGCCGGAGGAAAGATTGTTGATTCCTATGAGACCGTGACAGGCATCAGGCATATAGCCTTCGATCCTGACCGCGGATTCTTCCTCAACGGAAAGTCTGTGAAACTCAAGGGAGTGAACATGCATCAGGACCATGCAGGAGTCGGCAGCGGCATTCCTGACGGGCTCCAGGAGTGGAGGCTTCTCCAGCTGAAGAAGTTCGGATGCAACGCATACCGTTCGAGCCACAATCCTATGACTCCGGAGCTGCTTGACGCATGTGACCGTCTCGGCATTCTGGTCATCGAGGAGAACCGCCTGACAGGAGTCAACGAAGAGCACACACGCCTTCTGCAGAGAATGATCGAAAGAGACAGGAATCACCCTTCTGTGATTCTGTGGAGCGTCGGCAACGAGGAATGGGGCATCGAATGGAAGGAGTTCGGCACACGCATCGCAGAGACAATGCGCGAGTATTGCCACCGCTTCGACCCTACCCGTCTGATGACGGTGGCGTCAAGCAGCGGTCCGGCCATCCTCATCCCTGCAGATGTTGCAGGATACAACTACATACTCCAGAACCCTGTCGAAAAACATCGTGCAGACTACCCTGAACGCTGCGCTCTCGGCTCGGAGGAGACTACGGGCTGCGGCACACGCGGAGTATACTTCAATGTGACTGACGGCAGAAAGCCTTCGGCAGTAGATGCAGTCGGTGGTCGCATGGTGGCCTTCAACCGCAGCAAGCACGGTCCGGACAGCGTGTATAACTGCATTGAGAGAGGATGGAAGTTCTATGCAGAGAGAGACTATCTCGCAGGTCTGTTCTACTGGACAGGATTCGACTACCGCGGAGAGCCTAACCCTATGGTGTTCCCTGCCACAAGCTCGGAATTCGGCATCCTGGACTACTGCGGATTCCCTAAGGACGAAGCTTACTATCTTAAGTCATGGTGGACATCTGAGCCGGTGCTCCACATACTTCCGCACTGGAACCTTGACGGCCATGAGGGCGAGAAGGTGTCCGTATGGGCATACAGCAACTGCGACGAGGTCCAGCTGATCGTCAACGGCAGGAAGCTCGGCCGCAAGAAGATGCCGGTGAACGGCCATCTTGAATGGGAGGCGACATATAAGCCGGGGTATGTAAGGGCGATAGGATACAAGAACGGCCGCAAGGTCATGGAGACCCGCATCGAGACTGCCGGAGAGCCGGTCAATGCAGTATGGACATACGAGACAGTCGGAGACGTCATGGTGGCGAATGTCGAGATGCGCGACGCCAAGGGCCGCTTCGTGCCTACAGCCAACTGCGAGCTCGAATTCACCGCTCCGGAAGCAGGCTGGAAGATCCTCGGCTGGGGCAATGGAGACCCTGCATACCAGTATGTCGAAAGACCATTCACAACAGGAGCGGCAGCCACATGTCCGACCGGAACTCCGGTTCCAGACCCGTCTGCCGAGACCGTGACCATCCACACCTTCAACGGCAACGCCCAGGTCCTCCTGCAGAAGAAGTAGCTGATGGTCCGTTGAGCGGAAATGTGAGGACAGGGAGTTTCTGGTCGCTCAACGGAATAAATGAAATGGCTGTTTTTTATTTTGTGGAACGTATCAATATGAAGACTTATCTTGTCATTTTAACCACGCTGTGCCTGATGGCATTTGCATCTTGTTCTTCGGAGGAAGGTGCAGTGTATATGCTGCGTCCGCATGAGGATCTGCCGGAGGGAGTTGAGGCGGACAGGAGTTTCACCAAGGTGTTCCTGGCCGGCACTATCGACATGGGCAACAGCAGGGACTGGCAGGCGGAGCTGTTTGAGGAGTTCAAGAGCAGAGGCGGCAGGTATATTCTGTTCAACCCGAGACAGGAGCACTGGGATCCGTCCCGCCCGGGAGAAATGGACTATCAGGTCCGCTGGGAATTGTCGCATCTCGAAGAGGCTGACATTATAATCATGTATATCATAGGCTCCAGCAAATCGCCTATAACACTGCTGGAGATGGGTCTGCATGCGAAAGGCAGGAAGCTGCATGTTATCTGCGAAGAGGACTTCTATCGGTTTGACAATGTGCGGATAACATGCGACTATTACGGAGTGCCGTTCTACACATCAATGGAAGAATTCATAAATACAGACAAGATATGAGCAAAGCACCGAAGGACATAGAAAAATATCAGGGACATTATTCAGAGGACGGTCTCTGGGGAAAGATCGCCAAGGTGGCGAAAAAGGCCGGCAGCAAGGTTATCTATGCCGCACTTATATTGTATTACATACTGCAGGATGAGAACACACCGAAGAAGCATAAGGCGATAATTCTCGGTGCTCTGGGATATTTCATCCTCCCGATCGACCTCCTGCCGGACTTCATCCCGGTTGTGGGATTCACCGACGACCTTGCAGCGCTCATCGCGTGCATCAAGTCCGTTTACGAATGTGTAACTCCACAGATCAAGACAAAGGCAGCAAACAAGCTCGCATCCTGGTTCACCGAAGTTGAGCACATCAGCCTGGAAGATTGATATGAAAAAAGTCAGCCTGGATGGCTGACTTTTTGTTGATGTGATGATATGTTTAGCGAAAGCGGAGCCCGGTCACGCTCTTGATCATTGATCCTGACTTTGCCGGTGCGCGTCTGGCAGCCGTTGACTGTGTCTCTACCGGATTCATCTCCGCTATGCCGCGGAACGTCGGAAGATTCTCGGTCTCAGTGAAGCACATATACTGTCCACCGACCTCTGCCGCATAGAACATAGACATGAATTTAGGGTAGCCTGGCTGGTTCACACCATATCTGACGAGGGCGCGCTGTCCGTCCTCAAGGACTCCTGCGATCGCGATTCCATAGTTTCCATCAATCACCGTGTAGAAATTATCATCTACATCTCCGCCAAGGAAATACATGTTTGCAGTCACATCATACTCCTCAAGGTAGTAATTCTCCTGCACAAGCTGCGCATAGAACGTCAGGTCGTTACGCTCTTCGCTGTACTCTACGTCCACCGGTATATCCTCGAAACCTTCCCATCCGTACATCCAGAACGATCTGTTGGCCACGTGTCTGCTCAAAGTCACGGTGAATTCCACATCGTTCTCTCCGACGATGGTCCAGTCTCCAAGCCATGACTTGTACTGCTCTGTAGGGATAGCCTCCTTCACCTCGAACACGTCAGAGATGGCATAGAGTCCGCTGACCTTTCCTTCCGGAGTAATTCCCAGAGCCACAGCTATATAGTAGCCCGGATAGAGGTCGAAGGCATCTGAAGCTGTGCCGGAATAAAGAGCGTCACCGACAGTGAACGACGTTCCGTAATATTCGTTGTACTCGTCCACATACGCAACAAGGTCCTCGGCAAACAGGACTGCCATGTCATAAAGGTCGTCGAGGTTCCACAGGCTTGCGTACACTATAGTGATGGCGTATGTATTGCGGTCTGTGCTGTTGACTGTCACCACATGGTCATAATCCTCTCCGTTCACGACTCCCTCGCCGACATAGTTCACGGTCCATGCCTTGTTGACCTTCATTCCGTCCACTTCCGGATTACCCGGGGTCTGGCCGCCATCGCCGGGGCCGCTTCCAGTGCCGTCCAGCTTGGTCTCGAACTCCACTGATGCGGAGCTTCCGTATACCTTGCCGTCAGCCGAGAGACCGAATGCAATGTATTTATATGCAGTGCCCGGATTGAGATCCTTGAGTACTGTCACATAGCTTTTTGACTTGCGAAGGCCCTCAGAAGAATCTCCGTTCATATAGGCCTCGACCGCCTGAGAGATGAGTTCTTCCTCATCTCCCTCGACGATTTCGGTCAGAAAGCCATACCAGGTATCGCTCTTCTGTCCGTTGTGAGTCACCTTTATCTTTGCAGATGTGAGAGTGATGTCCTCGACATCCACCACCAGTTCAAGATCCTCATTGAGGCTGCTTCCGCCTCCTGCCGGAGTCTTCTCACACGCAAAGACCGCCATGGCCGCGATCACGACCACAGCTGCCTTGAAAAATGTTCGGTATAGTTTCATTCGTTGTTGTTTGTTGCTGTTTGTGTCCCGGTTCTGTGTCCGGATTTGCGTCCCGGTTCTATATCCAGGTTTTGTATCCAGGAGTCAATATCCGAACCCGTCCATCACTTTTTTGCCCGATTTGGTGTCGGACGGTCCCCAAAACACCCCATTTCAAGCAATTTTCCCGACCGTCCGACATCATTTCAAGCAATTTCCTGCCGGACGGTTGGAAAGACTGCTAATTACTGTTGGTTATTATAATACTTGTAGATATAAATTGCTCCCTTGCCGGTTGTAGATGATGTATACAATCCAAAAGTTTGATTACTTGTTGTATAGTTCAACATCATCGTATTTTTACTTGAACTGCTGCTACCTATCTTTGATGTCAATATAGCCTTACCATCCTCTGCAACAGCAATAGTCCATGAACTCTTGTAATCGAGTGTAGACGAAATCTTAATACTGCTAGTATTAGGATATAGATATCTGCTATAAGTGTCACACTTCAACGACCAAGTGCCTGCATAATCTGCAGCTCCGCTTTCAAGAGTAAACTGCTCTACACCATCTACGCTTTTAATTGTATTTCCCTGGAGTTCAATAGCGATACCCGAAGAAGATGATGCGTTGCTAGATGTATATTTCTTGATCGCATAGTTTTTATCACCATCAGGATTCTTTGCTGCAATGATCACTTTATCTCCTGCTGCAAGTTCATTGACATCAGTTACAAGGAACCAGCCGACCTTAACGTCCGGGTGGTTGTTCTGACCTACAGCAACGGTAACTGAAGCCAGACCGAATGTGAAGTTGAACTCTGCACCGCGTGATGCGCCATTGTTTGCTGCAAATGTTGCAGTTGCTGTCGCCGCGTTCTCGGTATAATCGAAGGTCACAAAGTCAGCACCTTCTACGATTTCGCCCTTGATGATCTCACCTGAAGGCACCAGATTTCCTGATGTAGCAAGAGTAATGGTTGCTGTGCCACCCTCATAATCAATCAGGTCTTTATCTGCTGTTGCAGTGAGGCGATAGTGTCCCTTATAGATAGTAGGATTTGCGCTTGTACCACCCTTACCAACGCTGGTTGTAACCACGGTAGTAACGGTAACAACATCGCCTACTTGAAGACCAATTTCATCGGCTGTAGCCACAACCTTGCCTTCATCGGTCCTTACATATCTAACTTGTGCGTCATTGCCATTACCATCGGAGATAGTATAGTAGCCCGACTCCGTTGTCGAAACCACAGTTATGACACCAGTAAATTTATAAGCAACATTTAGATCTACAGGCTTGGTAATGAACTCAGCAATAGAAACTTCCATTGGAGCGCCCTTCTGGAGGATATTGAATGTCCAGGTCTTCGACTCCTGACCCTCGAGAGAAGCAGTAATAGTAGCAGTGGCCTCACGTACGGTAGCCTCGTTAGCAGCAGCGATGTAGGTGAGTTTGTTAGTAGCCTTGTCGAATGCGAAGGTGATCCATTCAGCCTCCGATGTTGCAGAGATATTCCAGTCTCCGACATAGTTGAATACTACATCATCGATAGGAGTTGCCTCTGCTGCACCCTCCTCTGGTATTACCACCTTTTCTGTAGAAGCAGGGACTGTAACATCTGCAGGTATGACAGGGATAGTACCCTTGACGCCTACAAGACGATAGAGACAGACTGCCTGCTTCTCGGTTTCGCCACTATAGAAGTAATTATATGATGAACCTTCGCGATAGTACAACTTATTTTCATTGTAATCGCCCTCCTTATTTCCAATAGTTGCTACACCATCTGCTATCGATACTGTGAACGATGTATTAGCATCAATGTATGTCTGGTTGTTCAGCTCATATGATGTGCTTGTCGAAACAAGGAAGCCCTTGTTTGTTGCATCATAGAAAGCAAATGTACCCTCAGCCGAACCGTTTGCCAGAACCAAAGTCTGAACATCAGCAGTTGGAGTAAGGAAGTAGTTGCCAAGCTTGGCAGCAGCAACCGCGCTGCGACGCTCGCTTGAGATAGTTGTGCTCATTGCCACATCGTAATCCTTGGCTGCAATGATCACCTGGTCACCGGCCTCGAGAGTAGAGGCGTCGGTCACAAGCTCCCAAGTATTACCCTTTGCCGTGTCAGCACCCTGCACGACAGCAACAGAAGTCGTTGCATAACCGTCTGTGAAAGTCACCACCACCTGACGAGGGGCCCCGTCGTTGGCAGGCAAAGTAACGGTTGCCTTATCTGAGTTTGCTGTATATTTGAGCTCGGCAAAGTCAACGTCAGCTTCTGCGGTGATATTACCTGCTGGATCCAAAGTTCCAAGCTTATTGAGAGCAATTTCTACACTGCCTCCAGTATAAGCGACAAGGTCGTTCTCCACCTCAGCCTTCAAGTTGTAGTATCCCTTGCAGATAGCGTGAGCAGTGCTTGAGCCACCTGTTTCTTCGTCAGATACTGCTGCTACGATGGTAACGACGTCACCAAGTTCTATGCTCGTATTATTGATGAACGCGTCACCATTGGTCATATCAATATATTTGAATGTAGCTGTATTGCCTTCAGCATCAGCTATGGTAGTGCTGCCGGATGCGCTTGTCGCCTTCTTGGTAAGTATACCTGTAACCTCATACTCCACATTTGCATCTACTGCCTTCTCAATGAATTCGGCTACAGTAACCTTTACAGGAGCTCCCTTCTGAACAACAGGGAATGTCCAGGTCTTTGATTCCTCTCCCTCGAGGCTTGCTGTAATGGTTACAGTTGCGTAGCGCACTGTGCCATCATTTGCCTCTGCAGTGTAGCTGAGAGCGCCATCTGCATAGTTGAGGGTCAGCCACTCAACATCCGTTGTAGCCTTGACTGTCCAATCACCTACATATGTGAATTCAACGCCTTCGAAGACAGATTCTTCTGCAACGCCCTCCACTGGAACCACAACTGGCTCATCTGCGTCTGGAACAGTTACAACGGCACCTGCAGTAGGCACAACACCCTTGGCGCCTGCCAATCTGTAGAAGCAGACGTCATCATGTTTCGTTGCATTTACACTTGCTGCATCTATGCAAACAAAACGGCGATATGTAGATGTTGTTGAGTTTGGATTATAATTGTAGAATTTCAAGAGAGTGTTGTCCCATTCGCTGCCAGTAGCCTCAATTGTTGCTACTCCATCTTTAACAGAGATTGCAAAAGATGAATTCCTTGAAGGATAATTCGAGAGTTGGAGGTAGTTGTCAGTCTGAGCATTAGTAAGATATCCTGTCTTTGTGTCACCCTCGTAATCTACTCCATTGTAGAAATCAAACATATCCTTTTCTGCATCCTGCTTAGCAAGTATGAGCGGCTGAACCATCTGTTGATACTTGCTCTTATCCGTAACGATCGGATGATAGAGATAATCACCAGCCTTGATAAGTCCGGTATTGTATGATGCATATGGGTAATTAGTTCCACTGCTGCAACCCAGTACAAAATTATTGTTCACTGCTGCAATAGTCACGATATCACCAGCCTCAAGTGTCGATGCGTCACGTACAAGCACCCATTTTTCGCTGGCTGCAACACCTTCCATGTTTACACCGAAACGGTTTACCATGCCGGCTTCGAATACGAGAGATTTTTCTGCTGGGATGACGCCTTGCTTTATGTAGAGTTTCTTGTTGGTGATTACTGCTACTGTGTAGGCATCGCCTGCCTCGAGAGTTGTCGGGAGGACTGTGAAGTATACGTCAGTTGATGATGTTGTGTTTACTGTCACGTTGTCAACACCAGCACCTTCTGCTACGGTAAACTTATGAGGGTCTGAAAGGTTTGTAGAAACCTTTCCTGCAAGAGACTTGCCTTCTGCTGTGAAGATCACCTGCTCGACCTCGTCGCCAGACTCAAGTGTAAAGTTCTTGAGGGTCATCTTCACTACCGCTGCCATGCGGGTGAAACTTACCATCTGGGCCTCTGTAGGCGGCTCTGGTGTTTTCAATATCGTTGAAACCATAAGGTCGGCAGCAGGATCATATGATCCGGTTGCCATTGTCTGCTCAGCAGGGAGGCTGAGTGTAGCAGCAGCAAGACTTTCAGCACCTACATAACCGCTTGCAGGATAAATGGTAACATACTGGTACATGGTAACACCCTTGACATAAGAACCTGCACCGAATGTCGCCGTGATCTTTGCCTTTCCGTCCACTTTTTCGTATTCCACAGAACCCGCCTTTGTAGGAGTACTGCTATTCTGCTGCTCGAGAACTGCAAATGTCTCTGATTCATCCCAAGAGAATAAAGGTGTCTCGTCGTCTGATGTATCTACCGATGTCTTTGTGTCAGGAGAGCCGGATACGAAAGTAACCTGTACTGTGCCTTCATTTACCGGAACCTCTTCCTGGATTTCCTTCTGACATGCTGTGAATCCCATTGCAGCTGCTGCAACGAGGATAAAACTCTTTACTATCTTTTTCATCACTGATTCAATTTAAGAGTTAAAGATCAAAATCAGGATCATTGTAACCAGAGTCCTGGCCTGGTTCACCCGGATCGCCATAAGAACCATTAAGAATACACTGCTCTACCTGCATTTCTGTAACTTCCACGCGGGGAGCTTCATAGAGTTCATTCAGTTTTTTCATAATTCATTAATATTTGTTGTTAATTATTCTTTCACACATCTTACAGGTGCCGCAAAGCACTTTGCTCCGTAGGAGTACCAGGCTGCTGCCTCAGCCGCATCCAGGATAGGATATATTCCATAATAGACCTCGTTGAACGCGACAAAGAGGGTTGCGGCCTTGCCGAAGCCGTTGGCTCCGCTGCCGAAGGTCTCGGCTGTCCAGTAGAGCATCTTCTCGCTAGTCTCGCCTATGAGGCCTGACACGTCCAGGTTGCCGGTGCTTGGGAAATAGTCACCGTTTCCGCCCTTCCAGGTCCATCCATAGGCATTACGTTCCCACTCCCTGTCCACGTATGTGCAGGCATATCCATCCTGGATATCGTCGAATGCTCCGCGAGGCGGAACCGCATAGCCCGGAGGGCAAGGGTCGAAGATGGTCTTGTATGCAGTGCCGGCCTGGGCGTAGCCCCAGAGGTCGGACTGCGACTGCTGCAGCGAGCCGTTCTTGCCGACGAGGTCCTGCTGGAGGTACCAGTCAAAGACGTATTCGCCGATAGGAATGTCGGTACGGCATCCCAGGAAGGTCGTTGGGTTCTGGACAGAATGCTCGATGTTGCCCGGAGCCTGAAGGGCGACCGGAGCCACCGAAACGTATTCCCATTCAAGGGATCCGTCTCCTGTCTGGGTGTTGCTGATGTTGAGCGCAACGCGAGCCTGCTCTATCTGAGCCTGGATCGCATAGTATTCTTCCTCTGTCTCAAGAAGGTTGCCTTCTTCGTCATATGTATGGAAAGGCACCTCACGGTATGCCTCCGGTGAAGGCAGGAACGGGTCCTTGCGGCCCCACTGGTAGAGCATGCCCCTGTTGGCCATGTCTTCGGGGTCATTGTTGAGCGCGCCCAGATTGCGGTCCATCCATTCAAGACCATTGCCTCTCGAGGTCTTCACAGGCTCGTCAGATACCCATATGTGCCAGCTCCAGAGGATTTCGCCCTCAGCGTCATGGACGCTGATGACGGCGTTTCCCTGAATTTCGCCGGTAGAGAAGTATACGGCCTGCTCTTCCTGAGAGTATACAGGAGCGCCGCTGATGATCTTCGTGCTGCGGGTCTTGTCCGCATCGAATGTGGACTCCCATGCAAGGTCTGCATATGCTGCCTCTGTGATCTCCAGGCCATGATAGCCTATATAGAATGTGTTGCCGTCATCGGCGCCGTTTCCCTTCACTGATGCATCGAATCTGAATGATGCATTTGTATGGGCGATGTAGCTGTTGGCTGTGCCGGTTGCAGACAGGTCTGCTGTCGCAGCTCCCTTCTGGAGCACCTTGAGCCTTGCCTTCGCCACCTCAGGCTTGGTTCCGGCTATGACATCGACCACTGCAAGGCGGCTGTCCTTGTCAGGATTTTCATCCACATAGACAGTGATCTTGTTGTCTTCTACACTGATGTCCACCCAATCCTCTATGCACTGCACGTCCCACTCCTCGCGGTTGGTCGCGACGAAAACGGTCTTTTCGCCGCCGTCCTCGGAGATTACGGCAGAGCCGGACGAGAGCTTCACCGAAGCGAAGTCGGCCTCCGGGTAGAGGATTTCTGCGGGCTGGCTGCAGGCGGCCAGGAGGAGGGTGAATGGTAGTATGTATTGTATATTTTTCATTATCGTTTATTTAGATCCCTCGACTTCGCTCGGGATGACAGTTGTGCTATTTCCAATCTGATGGCATTTCGTTGTAGTCGGTCAGGCCTGTGCAGCCGGCGAAGCAGCCGGCGTGGGCCGATGCCGATACCGGAGCGTTAGGGAAGTCGTCTCCTCTCTCGCGTTCATAAAGATGTACTTTCTTCTCCACTCCATCCGCACCTGTTATCATCGTATATGGAGACTCTCCTGTGAGGGAAGAGCAGCCTTCGAAGCATGAGTCGATGTAGCTTATGCGTCTCACCGTGTCGAAGAGGCCTGCCGGGAGGCTCTTCAGGGCTGAGCAGTTCATGAAGCATTCTGCGAAAGTGACGCTGGAGGTCTTCGTGCCTATGGCGCTGAAAAGGTCTTCCGGAATGGTCTCCAGAGCGGTGCACTCTGCGAATGTTCCCTCGAATGTGTTCACTGCAGGAGTGCTGGCGAAGAGGCCTGACGGAACAGACTTCAGGGACGAGCACTCGGCAAACATCTCCTTGACAGATGTCGCCTTGGAGTCGACAGGCATGAGGTCTGACGGGATCTCCTCCAGTGACGAGCAGCCGCAGAATGTGCCGGAGAAATTGGTTGTCAATGAGTTCTTGGCGAAAAGGCCAGCAGGAAGCGACTTGAGTGAGGTGCAGCTCACGAATGTCGCTGTGAACTTGGTCTTCGAGCCTGCTATGGAATCGAAGAGTCCCTCAGGGATAGCCTCCAGCGAAGTGCAGTTCTCGAATGCATAGGCCAGTGATGACACAGAAGTCGACTCAGGGAATATAGGGCCCTCGATAGTCTTGAGGGAAGTACAGTTGCTGAACATTTCCTCAAAGCCTGTAGACACAGCGGTGTTCTTTGCAAACAGTCCGGCAGGGATGGTCTCGATGCCAGAACCGTAGAACAGGTTCTTGAAGCCCGGCGAGGTCACTTTTGTGAATGTGTTGAAAAGGCCCGCAGGGACGGTCTTGAGGTTGGCGCAGTCAGCGAACATGTAGGTGAAATCTGCTGAAGAATAGTCTCTCGCTTCTGCGAAAATATCCTCCGGAACGCTCTCCAGTGCAGTATTTTCGAATGTGTATGTAAACTCGTAAGCTGCTGTCAGACCTCTGAAGAGATCTGAAGGAATCTGCCTGAGCGAAGTACAGTCCGAGAAGCAGTATCTGAATGACTTGGCTGCTGTGAGACCATCGAACACACCCGGCTCGATCTCTGTGAGAGATGTGCAGCCCTGGAATACGGCTCCTATGGTCTTGACGCCCGAAAGACCCTCGAAGATGCCTTTCTGGAGCTTTCTGACGCCAGTCTTGTAGAATATATACTCAAGATTGGTCACTGTGCTGCAGTTGGTGAAAATTCCAGAAGGAATCTCGGTGACAGACTCGCAGCCGGCGAACATATACTTTATGTCCTGAGCCGCTGTCGCGCCTTTCATAAGCGAAACAGGGATGGACTCGAGGTTCACGCATGCCGAGAAGGCTCCGGTAAATATAGTGGCTGCAGACTGGGCTGCGAAAAGATTCTCCGGAATAGACGATATTGCAGTCGCGCCGAACACATAGTCCATCTGCTTTACTGCAGGACAGTTGCGGAAAAGGCCTCCCGGGATTTCCCTGATCTTGCCTGCCGAGGCAAGGGCCCTGACTTCGTCAAAATTCGCCAATGTGCTGGTAGTCAGGATATATCCCGAACCTGTACCGTAGAATGTATATGAGAAGTCCTCGGCAGCCACGCAGTTGGCGAAGAGGTCTTCCGGAATCTCTGAAATTGATGCCGAGTGGCTGAAGCAGTCTTCGAAGTTCTTCGCCACAGTTGCATATCTGAAGAGGCCCGACGGGATCTCTTCGAGGGATTCGCAGCATGAGAATGCTCCGATGAATGACTTCACAGAGGCGAATGAACCTGCGACATCGTTAGGGATGGACTTGAGGTTGTTGCAGCCAAGACACATGTCCGCAGCCGACGTACAGCCCATCTTACCCCACGAGATGACGCTCTGAATCTCCGGAGACATAGATTCACCGTCGCTGAATTCGAGTGACTTCGCAGTTCCTTTCATTTCTATGGTATATCTGCCCGGCTCCTTGTATACATGTACCGGCCTTTTCGAGTCAAATGTCTCCTTCGGCGATCCGTCGCCCCAGTCGACTGTCACGCTGCCGCCTGTCGATGTGGTGATCACAGGGGCTCCGGTCAGTCTGAAGTCCGGCTCGGAGATGAGCACTTCATATATAAGTTCTTCTGTATCAGGGCCTATCTGACGGATGTTCACCTTTGCAGTTGCATAGTTGTCTGGCTCTCCCACTGTCACGGTCAGCGATCCAAGACGCTGGTTTCCTCCAATATTGGACTGGATAGAGACGCTGAGCTGGTCTCCATCTGACGACACGCTGAACCAGTCGCTGCCGTCAGTCTCGAATGTCCAGTCAAGCTCCGGATTGGATGTCACTGTAACGGACTTGGTGTCGCCCTCGTCGTCTGTTGCCACATTCTGTGTACTCAGACGCACATAGGCCGTTCCGTCCTGTCTGACTGTCAGCCAGTCCGAGTCCTCGCCTGCCTTGATCTGGATCTCGGCAATTCTCTGGTCTGTGGTCTTGTTCTGATCTGCTGTCAACCTGATCTTGTTATCTTCCTTCTCGATCAGGAGCCAGCTGCATGTGCAGTCGAAGTCCCATTCGTCCTGGTTGGTCTCGACCTCGATCTCAGTCACCAGTTCAGTATACGCCTTGAAACGCTTTTCATTCTCCGCCAGGCTTACTTCCGGCACCCCGGCGTGGTTCTGGGTCACTGTGAGGGTCACAGACGCCTCCTGATTGTCGTTTGAAGCCTTTATAACAACGGTAGCCGAGTTTGACTTGTCGGACGCGTTCTTCTCTGCCTTCAGTGTCAGGAAGTAGTCATCGGCGCTGACCTCAAGCCAGTCTTCTCCGCTTGTCTCATATGACCATTCATCCTGATTGGTGAGGACATCCAGTACGACCGAGCCTCCCCTGGTCTTGAAGAGGATATTGCCTGCAAGGCCGTCCTCGGACATTTCCAGCTGACGGCTCTCCGACGAGACCTCAAGCGTAACCCTGCCCTCTGAAACAGGAGGTTCCACCGGCTGCGGATCCTTTCCGCACGAAACTGCAACCGCAATGGCTGCCAATATGTATAGATATCTTTTCATACGGCTGTCAGATTATAGGGTTTGTTTCTTGAATACGATCGGGCCCATAGGGAACAAAGTAGGCATGTAGCGCGATCCCAAAGCGACCTTGTCGCCATTGTCATTGTATGTCCACAGGCCGAATCCCACATAGTTGAAGCCATCAACCGCAGGGAGTTCCAGCGCAATTGACGAGAAGTCTTCAGACGGCACTCCGTCCACTTCCAGCGAAGCATATGAGAACTTCGACGTGCCCACAAGGGTGATATAAAGGTATGTGTCATATGAGAATACGGTCCATCCGAAAGGAATCACGATGTTGCCTGTCTCCTTTTCGTAACGGATCTCCAGACTGGTTCCCGGATAGAGGAAGTCACTCATCACATATGTCTTTCCGTACTCTCCCTGCTCGATGTCAAAGATCAGATAGTAGTCTGCCGGAGCCGGATTATAGTCCAGGGAATTAAGCGAGCCGTTAGGCGAGTAATACCATTTCGCCGCAGTGATCTCCCACTTGCCGAGCAGCTGGAAATATGGATTTTCAGCGCGTGTTCCCTGCGATATGACAACATCACGCACCTGCATCTGCTCTCCCTCTCCAATATACATGGTAAGGATTGCTGAACGCCGCTCTTCAGATTCATTAGGCTGGCAAAGGACGAGCATCCTGTCACTTGGAACCTCATGAACGACTGTAAGCCAGTCAGCCTCATAGCCGACTGTCCAGTCATAGTTTGAAGAGACTGTGAAGCATATCTCGCCTCCTTCAGAATCGAATTCATGGTCTTTGACCGTTGTTGTGAATTCGAGAGGCTCCGCCCCCTCCTGAAGGACCTCGACACGATATGGCTCGAAGTGATCCTCGGGACTTGAAAGAATGATGGCTCCGGAGCGCGACTGAGTCGAATAATTCGGCTCCACTACTACGAGCAACGCATCCGAGACCGCCTCAAATGTGAACCAGTCCTCTTCCTCTGCATATGCTGCAGTCCACTTTTCTTTCTCCGGGAACGGGGCGACAGACAAAGACTTCTCTGCACCATGCATGTCAAAGACGATGCTGCTTTCTGAGAGCGTCAGCTGATAGGCGAACTCGGTATCGAGCGCCTTGCAGCCTGACAGTACAAAAAATGAAACGACAATCATTATTGTACATAATGACCTTCCAATCAACCGCATATAAATAGTGACTTCTTTTGGTTATGAATAACAAATATAAGAAACTGCCACCACAAAACCAAAGGTTAACCCGGTCATTTTCAAGGACTTACTATTATACTTATTAAGTGAGAGAGGACATAATGCAACAATCAGACAACAATTGAGCACAGATTGCTTATAGAAAGAAATATGAAACCCCTATTTATGCAAATATTATAAGATACTGACAAATGTGCAAATATGTTCAGCGAATCCACCTTTTGACACTACGAAAAAGGCACCCGCGATTGCGGATGCCTTTCTGTGGTCCCTGCAGGGCATGATCCTGCGACCCCCTGATTATGAGGCATAGGTTTTTAGTGTTTTCTCGTTTTTTCAAGTTTTTGGCTATCCTTGTAAAGCATTGTAAAATAAACACTTGTATATATCATTTGTTTTTCGTAGTTTTGCAGTGTTATTGATTTTGTTTTCACTTTGTTTTCACTATGAGGATAGCATCAGTATTTAAAACCAATGTTCAGGGAGTCGTAATAACGACCACACTCGACACACGCAAGCCATACGAAGCATACCCTGTCGCTGTTCGTGTGACCTATGACCGCAAATCGTGGTATTATTCGACTGGAGTCCGGCTGACCATAGCCGACTATGACAAAGTGGTGCTTGCCAAGAGCAAAGGCAAGTATTATGATATTCAGAAACAACTTCAGCCGATTCATCAGAACATCTGCGATAAGGTTGAGAGTCTGAAGAATGCAAACAGGTTCTCATTTGCAGAGCTGAAGCAGTCCATCGGTGACAAGAAGGTCGGCACGGACAAATCTTTGTCAATGCTCTGGACCGAATTTGCAGAAAGCAAGAAAGCAATCAAAACAAGGGAGCAGTATCTGCAAGCCCGAAAGAGTTTCTTTGTGGCCAATGGAGCAAAGGAAGTTCCGGACGGAAGAAAGATATATATCAGCGGAAGAATCCTGACTATGAAAGCAGAGGAACTGACAGCAACCCATATCGAAAAGTG
This sequence comes from Bacteroidales bacterium, assembly GCA_017415715.1. Taxonomy (GTDB): domain Bacteria; phylum Bacteroidota; class Bacteroidia; order Bacteroidales; family UBA932; genus Cryptobacteroides. The sequence continues at coordinate 41,011 of JAFQFD010000044.1, forward strand.
GTATCAGTACATGAAGGATCAGCAGAATAGTGTCAGCACACAAGGAATGTATCTGCGTGCTTTCCGTGCCTTCCTATATGACCTGAAGGAGAAGGAAATCATCGAATCAGTACCGAAACTGACCATACCAAAGGGAGAGAGAAGGACAGACAGCTTCCTTGAAGTCAAGAACATTCTTAAACTGCGTGACTATGAAGGAGAGGGCAAGATATGGGCTGATTGGTGGCTTATTATATACTTATGTAATGGTGCAAACCTCCGAGACATCGCAGGGCTGACTTGGGGAGCAGACTATGAAAACGAACTGACATTCATTCGCAGTAAGACAGCAAACCGGAGTCCGTCAGTCGTACATATTCCAATAACTGATTTGCTCAAGCCATACCTTGACAAGTATGCTGCACCAAGGCAGAAAGGTGCAAGGGTATTCCCTCAGATACTTCTTGATGCCAGGACTGAAAAGGCAATCGACAACCGAGTGCATGACTTCAATGCCGACATAAGGGTCGGACTGAAACCAATCTGCGAGAGCCTGAACATCCCTGAAGTATCGGCAAGCTGGGCAAGAAACAGCTATATAACCACATTGACATGGCACGGCATAAGCGATGCCTTCATAGATGATATGGTCGGCCATACTGACGGAAAGGTGCTTTCCGGCTATCAGGGCAAAATAAGTGCAACCAAGAGAGCAAAGATAAACTCTATGCTTTTCGATGATCCGGAGGAGGAGTAGAATATGGATGTAGAAAGATACTATAAAACAAAGGCATTCAGGAGTTGGCCGCATGACGAGGACGGACATATTAAGGGACCTGAACATGATAGAGAAGATTTTTTGAGAGTTGTCCGGCTGACCGAAGAAATCTGCAAAGGAGACGAGCCGACCTTTCACGCAATCATGGAGACCTTTATCAAGGTCTATCCGGAAGTTAAGCATTATAAGATAATGACTGAAAGAACGGACCTCTATCCTGAATGTGGAAAAATCATTCAGGGTATAAGCGAACGCGATCAAAAGGGACAAAATGCACGAACAGCCCTAAACAGAGCAGAGGCCATCCGACTGACTATCAAGAAAGGCATGCTTGTAGGTATCAGCATCGTGACTTCAAGTAAGACTTACGCACTTAAGGCAGACTTGACTAGACCAGACAGGCCGAAGGTGGATGATAGCAAATACATTCATTGGGCGCATTATGACCTGAAAGATAACGAAGAACTTAACTATATTCTCTCATTGAAAAAGAAGATAGTAAATAAAGATGATGCAGAGTTTCCAGCTATCAAGGATTTTCTATGGAAGACTCTTGAGAGAAGCAAGGACGAGAGAACAATGTGGCAGGACTTTAACATGAGGATGTACGAAACATTAAAGAACTTCTATTTAATAATCCGAGATGTTCATCAGTCCGAAAATCAGGCATTTCGGAGAGCAAGGAGAGCCAAGATAAGTCGTGCCGAAGCTATACCATATATGAAGGCCGTGCTTGATATGGATTTCGACGAGGGCAAATTATTCCATTAAACGGGGAGGAACACAGAATCCGCCCCGTTTTTTTGTCCTTTTTTGTTGGAAGAAACACGATATAATACCTTCGTGACATAATCTAAAAGAAACGATTATGACACAGGTTTTAAATTTAACAATTGATTACGACCTCCTTGCCGACAAGGTTGCAGAAAGGATAGCAGGGAGCATCCCAGACAAGGGAGACACATCCGACAAGGGTCAGAAAGTGTACGGCATCCGTGGAATAGCCGCATATATCGGCTGTAGTCCGGCTAAAGCACAAAACATGAAGAATGCCGGAATATTGCCGTTTTACGAAGTCGGCAGGAGGGTCTTTTTCTATACCTCCGAAGTTGATAAAGCCTTAAAAAAGGAGGACAGATAATGAAAGAAATGATAATCGGTGCAGACCTCTTGCCCGAAGCCTACACCGAAAAAGCCGTTAAATCCCAGAACAAATGTAGTGAAAGTCAGCCACTTGCACAAGAAAAGTATGTAGATTTCATCGGCTACCTGACCGAGACTATAGGAGCAAGCCTATCAGGTCAGGGAGAAGGACATCAGTCTGTGAATGTAGCTACAGAAGCAAATCTCCGAGAGTTCTTCAGCCGTTACATATCTGGAAAGGACGGAGACCATATAAACAGATATGCTTTTGCAGATTCCGAATGCAGTCTATACCTCTACAACGGGAAACACTACGAAAGGCTGGATGTTAAAAAGTTTGCCTTCTATATCCGCAAGGCCATGGAGCAAATGAATATCGGCATAGTTTACCGGCACAAGTCAGCCGAACCGATTGCAAGGTCTATTCTCGAAGATATGCTGACTATCGGTGCAGTGTGGGAGCCGGACAACAGATATATGATTTTCCGAAATGGCGTGCTGAATACGGACGATATGATTCTACATCCTCACAGCTCAGATTATCAGACAAACATCGTATTTTCTGACCTTGACTATAATGCCGAATCCGAATGTCCTATTTTCAGAAAAGTCGTATCTGAAGCACTCGACCCTGAGACAGCAAAAGTACTTCAGGAAATATGCGGTTATCTTCTATTTCCCGATAGCCGACATGAGAAGATAGGCGTACTTGTCGGAGAAGGTCGAAACGGAAAATCTGTCATTCTCAGCATGATTTCGTATGCTCTTGGCGAGAAGAATGTAACGCATTTCAGTTTACCGCAGATCACAGATGCAAGCGGTATCTATATCGCTAACATGGTCGGCAAGCTGGCGAACATCTGTCATGACTCCGGCAATCTCATAAAGGTAGGAAATGAGGGCATACTGAAGCAGTATGCATCAGGAGAGCCTTTGACTGCAAAAGTCCTCTATCAGCAACTCATTATCACGACGAACTATCCGCACAGCATTATAGCTGTCAATGCCTTGCCTGTTTCAGCCGATGTTTCAGACGGATATTTCCGAAGATTCCTCATTATTGATTTTCCGCATCAGATACCTCTGAATAAAGTTGATAGACAGCTTTTCGAAAAAATGAAGCCCGAAAGAATGGGAGTTCTGCTGTGGATAATCGAAGGAATGAAACGACTTCTCTCAGAGTCCGACTTCACAGAGAGTAAGGCTGTCGAAAATATCCGAAGGCAATACAGAAAAGACAACGATATAGTTGCGACCTTCATAGACGAGTATGATCTGAGACCGAGCGAGACCGAAATGAGACCACTTTCAGAAGTCTTCCGGATATTTAATGCCTGGACTAAAGACAACAACTACAGACCACTATCCAACAGGACATTTGCAAGCAGACTTCGCGGACTTAAATTCCGGACAAAGAAGGTCGGAACGACTCAGGTGTTCATGGAATCAGATTCCGACCTACCGATATAGCGGACGAAACATCGAAAAACGGACTAAACCGGAGAGAGAGAAAGTATAAATCCACTACTAAATAATTGATATTTAACCACTTTGGACTTACGGACATAGTTTCAATATATTAAAATATATAAGCAAACATCTTATATATAGGCTGATAGAAAAAACTTTTGAAAATCTCGTCCGTTTCGTCCATTGTCCAAAATCAGAAATGAAATGAAAAAAGAAGATTCAATCAAAGCAGTACTTCGGGGAGCAATCTTTCACGAACTGAAAACACCGAAGGAAAATATATCTATCGTAATTGAGGGATCAGTCGCAGACATTGACACGGGTCGCGAAAAGTTCTCCGTATGGCTGGAGTGCCGAAAGATCAAGAAAGCTGACCTTGTGTGCATTTCAGCAGACAAGCAGGAGCAAATCAAGTCAGCCGGATGCAAGTATCTACTTATCCATTCCGAAAGAGGAAAGGTCGGCTATTGGGCTGAAATAGGCAAAAGCCTGAACTTCTCTGTATGGGAAAGGCAAGCGATTGACGAAGACAATGAGAAGGCATTGATATACGAACTTATGCACCCATATACAGCCTAAACATGAGACGATACGACAAGAAGATTCTTCCGGCAAGAATCACACTCGGCATCACACCGGAAGAAAAGATGTTCCTTCTGCTGACAGCAGTTCTCGGATATCCGGCAGGGCAAGCATACAGCATCGCGTTTCAGTCAAAAGCACTTCCGGACTCCGCAAATGCAACAGCATCAAGACTGATACATCAGCGAAGGATGCAGGAGTCTCTGCGAATCCTACTTCAGTATTATGAAGATAACGCATTCAAGTTTAACGATAAAGCAATCGAGTTCTAAAAATCAACAATTAAGATATGAATAATCAAGAATTATCGGCAATGATAGCCGAAGAAGTCAGCAAGGCTGTTGCTCCACTATATGAGCAGATGGCGCAGATCAAAAAAGGAAACATACCACCAAAAGAAGAGGAGACGAAGCAGGAGCCGGAGGAAAAAGAGGAAGAAACTCCGGACTTTACCTCAACAGCAAAAAGATTAAGAGCAAAAGGACTTATAAAATAAATGACAATGAAACAGATAATACCAATATCGTTTGTTTCGGCAATCAGCCGAGATTTCATTAAGGGGGAGATAGCCACCCTCAACGATAAGTTATCAAGGATTCAGGCGGTACTTGCAACAGCCGGAGAAGCGACCCTTGAAGAAGCAGCCGAATATCAGGAGAAAGGCGCCGACCACAAAAGAAAAGCTGTTATGCAGGAGTGTGAGGACTATATAAACCGCACTGGGATGCCGGACTATTTCCGAGAGGATTTCCGGAAAAAGGCATGGGAATCTTGCCCGAATGAGTATATATCAAGACTTGCGAGCGTTATGACCATAAACAAGTTGAGGTTCGATAAAGATGTGCGAGAGGTTGGCGGGAAGTGGGTCATATCGCAGGAGATCGAGGATGCAATAATACAGAAACGCACATACACGCTGACAGCCGAAGAAATGGAAGCATTCGGCATATATGAGCAGATTTTGGAACTTGCCGACCAGCTTCATAAAAGGCATTACTACCTTTCTGACAATGGACTATATGAAGATGATTTCGAGATAATTGAGGACAAAGCGGTGCTTGCCGAAAAGTTCCTGACTTATCAGCGCAGTAGTCCTGAAGAATATGAGAGAAGAAAACAGATGATTCTTCCATAGTTTCTGACATAATCCATTATTTTGTTGAGCGGAAAAGGGACAGCCGAGAGGTTCTCCCTTTATTTTTTATATATTTGCAGAACATACTGAAATTTATGCGTTAACCGCTATTCTCGCTGTTGGAACTTAGGACACTTCAATGCGATCGGGAATGACTGTTAATGCTCATGCTTTGCATGGGCTGAGTCGTTCTGTCGCAAGGTTAGTCCTAAGGCCTCAACAGAGAATGGTTTAGTCCATGCTTTTTATGTGGGTGCTAGGTGTCATATTGGGAGTGATCATTGTTACCTGTCTGATTTTCGGATGGTATTCAATGGATAATTATGCTCCTAAAAAAAGAGTCTTGATCTTGTCCGTGATCGTGGCTGGTATAGTAATGTTTGCTTTTCTTGTTTGCTTTCTTGCGGACATATTGGGTACTATTGGCTTATACCTCTTGTGTACTATCGCCTTTCTTGGGCCTATTTTTAAAGGGAAGTAATAAACCATTTAATACTTGTTATATGAAGAAATTAGTTTTATTAATGCTTTTGGCATTCGGTTTCCTGTCGTGTTCAAAGAGTGGAGACGAATTGAATTTATCTTTGGCTAATACTACATGGACATCAAGTTATGGATCAGATGAAAGTGTGGTATTAGAGTTTGCTGAAAAGAGTGTCGTCTTTTTTAAAGCAGACAAGCAATTAAATATCAAAGGTGACGCTCAATCAGGTACATATAGTTATGATGGAGAAGTTGTTAAGTTTAACCTTAATGGTAAACCTTGGCATCAGTGGACCTTTAAGGAGGGAGTAGTGACCGGGAATACTATGTTTGTGACATATGATCAGTATAACTATAATCCGGATACAGGTAAATATGATGACTTCATGTTTGAGGATGATCGAACTTTTAGAAAATTATAATAAAAATTTCTCAAGGTCGCACATCAACGAAAACGAGACTCCGGCCATACCCCCGACCCCCTTGCCGATCTGCCGGAAAGTTCCGATCTTTGTCAAAACCGCTATCGAATCCTGTACCCCTATAAGGTGCAGGATTTTTTGCATCAGGCCGATTCTGTTTTCACTTTGTTTTCACTCTTGTTCACAGAAAAAGAAAAAGCACTCACGAAAAACATCGTAAGTGCTTGATTTTCAATGCGTGGTCCCTGCAGGGCATGATCCTGCGACCCCCTGATTATGAGTCAGGTGCTACTAACCAACTGAGCTAAGGGACCAGACTTATTAAAGAACTAAATTTGCTGTGGTTCGGAGTGGTTACCGAACCACAATGCAAATATAATACTTTTTTCGATTTTATCGAATTAGTTGAGCTTAATCTCAACCTCTACTCCGCTTGAAAGCTCAAGCTTCATGAGAGCGTCCACAGTCTTTGGAGTTGCATCATAGATGTCAAGGAGACGGCGGAAAGAGTTGAGCTCAAACTGCTCGCGTGACTTCTTGTTTACGAAAGTCGAGCGGTTTACAGTGAAGATCTTCTTGTTGGTCGGAAGCGGAATAGGTCCGTTTACGCGAGCACCAGTAGCTGTCACTGTCTCAACGATCTTCTTTGCTGACTTGTCAACAAGCATGTGATCGAATGATTTGAGTTTAATTCTGATTATCTGGCTCATATCAAATTTCGTTGAATTCAGTTAAACAATTATTCGTCGTCATCAGTGTTCTTGTAACCACTCTTCTCGATAACTTCCTTAGCAAGTCCTGCAGGAACCTCAGCATAGTGGTCGAATGACATTGTGCTGGTTGCACGACCTGAAGAAATGGTACGGAGGATAGTTACGTAACCGAACTGCTCTGCGAGTGGAACGTATGCCTTTACGATACGTGCACCGAGAGTCGAGTCCATCGCGTTGATCTGACCGCGACGACGGTTGAGGTCACCTACGATATCACCCATGTAGTCCTCTGGAGTAACGACTTCGAGGCTCATGATAGGCTCGAGGAGAACCGGCTTAGCCTTAGGGCAAGCGTGACGGAATGCCAGACGTGCTGCAAGCTCGAATGAGAGCTGGTCTGAGTCCACTGGGTGGAATGAACCATCCTTAAGGGTAACCTTGAGTGATGGAACCTCGTATCCTGCGAGGACACCGTTTGACATTGCTGACTTGAAGCCCTTCTCTACAGACGGGATGAACTCCTTAGGAACGTTACCACCCTTCACCTCATCAATGAACTGAAGTCCTGTAACTCCCTCATCTGCAGGTCCGATCTCAACGATGATATCTGCGAACTTACCACGTCCACCGGTCTGCTTCTTGAATACCTCACGATGCTGAACGGTCTGAGTGATAGCCTCTTTGTAGTTAACCTGAGGTGCACCCTGGTTGATGTCTACACCGAACTCGCGACGGAGACGGTCAACGATGATGTCAAGGTGAAGCTCACCCATACCGCTGATGACTGTCTGGCCTGTCTCGTGGTCAGTCTTGACTGTGAATGTAGGGTCCTCCTCTGCGAGCTTGGCGAGTGCAATGCCGAGCTTGTCAAGATCCTTCTGGGTCTTAGGCTCGACTGCAAGTCCGATAACCGGATCAGGGAACTCCATAGACTCGAGAGTGATAGGAGACTGCTCGAAGCAGATTGTATCACCGGTGCGGAGATCCTTGAAACCTACTGCTGCGCAGATGTCACCTGCCTCAACGAACTCGATAGGGTTCTGCTTGTTTGAGTGCATCTGGAAAAGGCGTGAAACGCGCTCCTTCTTGCCTGTACGTGTGTTAAGCACGTATGAACCTGCATCAAGCTTACCTGAATATGCTCTCATGAACGCGAGACGACCTACGAATGGGTCTGTAGCGATCTTGAATACGAGAGCTGCGAATGGCTCCTTGATGCTAGGCTGGCGTACTTCCTCGTCACCTGTGTTAGGGTTTGTACCCTTTACGGCACCCTTGTCAAGTGGTGATGGGAGGTAACGCATTACTGCGTTGAGAAGGAACTGAACACCCTTGTTCTTGAATGATGAACCACAGCATGCAGGAACGATGGCCATGTCGATGGTAGCCTTTCTGAGGGCTGCGATAACCTCTTCCTCAGAGATTGAATCAGGATCCTCGAAGAACTTCTCCATGAGAGTCTCGTCATACTCGGCAGCAGCCTCAACGAGCTTCTCTCTCCATGCGTTTGCCTCATCCACATACTTCTCAGGGATGTCAGTAATCTGATAGTTTACGAGAGCATCTGAGTTGTGGTCATAGATCATTGCCTTCATTGCGACAAGGTCGATGATACCGTCGAACTTGTCCTCTGCTCCGATAGGAATGCAGATAGGAACTGCACGCGCACCGAGCTTCTCCTTCATCTCGTCGATTACTGCGAAGAAGTCAGCACCTACACGGTCCATCTTGTTCACATAGGCAATCTTTGGAACGCCATACTTGTCAGCCTGGCGCCATACAGTCTCAGACTGTGGCTGTACACGTCCTACCGCACAGAAGGTAGCGACTGTACCGTCGAGCACACGGAGCGAACGCTCAACCTCAACAGTGAAGTCAACGTGGCCCGGAGTGTCGATAAGGTTGATCTGATATGTATCCCCGTTATAGTTCCAGAATGCAGTTGTAGCAGCGGATGTAATGGTGATACCGCGCTCCTGCTCCTGAACCATCCAGTCCATTGTGGCACCACCCTCATGCACCTCACCGAGCTTGTGTGTCTTACCGGTATAATAGAGGATACGCTCTGAGGTAGTGGTCTTACCGGCATCAATGTGAGCCATGATACCGATGTTTCTTGTGAATTTAAGATCTCTTGCCATTGTTCGTCTGGTATAGGGATAAGATTAGAACCTGAAATGTGCAAATGCCTTGTTGGCCTCTGCCATTCTG
>JAFQFD010000045.1 GCA_017415715.1 Bacteroidales bacterium
ATGTTTCCAGTTTGATTCCGACACTTATAATTCCTTTCAAAAGAATTAACGCTTCTCGATAAATTGTTTTTCTCGGTACTTGCTTCTTGTACAGTAAATCAGTCTTTTCAATGAACTTGTTGGTGTCCGTTTTTCGAACGGGACTGCAAAGGTAGATATTTTTTCTTTACCTCCAAATTTTTTTCAAGATTTTTTCAAAAAAATTCATAATTTTGTCTTCGATATGATTTCTTTATGGCAAATATTCCTTGTTTTCGCTAAGATTGGAGCCTTCACAATAGGAGGAGGCATCCCGATGATCGCAGCGATCAAAAGCGAGCTGGTAGAAAGGAAATGGCTCAAGGACGAAGATTTCATCGACATCATAACCCTGGCCCAGACTGCACCCGGGCTTTTTGCGGCAAACATAGCGATCCTTACAGGCAACAGGCTCAGGGGAACAAAGGGAAGCATTGTGGCAACCATAGCCAGCTGCCTCCCCCCGTTCCTTATCATTCTCTTCATTGCGATGTTCTTCACCGGATTCAAGGACAATGAATATGTGATACGCGCATTCAAGGGAATCAGACCGGTGGTTGTCGCTCTTATAGGCGTACCTATGATTGACATGATCAAGGCCACAAAAATGAGATGGTGGTCATGGGTGATAGTCGTGGCGTCACTGGTTCTCGTATGCTTCATGAAGGTTTCACCTATATATATATTGATATGTGTGATCGTCATAGCGCTGGCTGTGGCATATTACACCGAAAAGAAGAGAAAGGAGGGTCTGAAATGATATATCTGGAACTCTTCACCACCTTCTTCCTCATCGGCATGTTCACCATCGGAGGCGGATATGCGATGCTTTCGCTGATCCAGAGTCAGGTGGTCACGGAACACGGATGGATCGACGCCACGACGTTCACAGACATAGTGGCGATATCGCAGATGACACCCGGACCCATAGGAATAAATTCTGCAACCTACATAGGATACGAGGTGCTGGCAAACACGGGAGCATCTGAATTCATGTGCACATTGGGCTCCGTTACGGCAACATTTGCCGTCGTTCTGCCTTCGTTCATAATAGTGCTCGCAATCTGCAAGGCATACAACAAGTTCAAGGACCACTACCTCTTCAAAGGTGTGATGGATGGATTGAAGCCGGCAGTTCTCGGCCTTGTGGGAACAGCGGCCCTGGGACTTGCCACCCCTGAGAATTTCATCGACTGGAAGAGCTTCGTGCTGTGCGGACTGGCATTCCTGGGAATCTTCCTGAAGAAGATAGGACCATTCGCCGCACTGGGATTGGGAGCGCTGGCCGGACTTATTTTATATTAAAGAATTAAAAGAGATGAACTGGTTCACAGAACTGTTTACCGAACATACATTCATACAGGCGGTGATGATCCTGTCGCTGATATGCGCCACAGGACTTGCCCTTGGCAGGATAAAGGTCTTCGGCGTATCGCTTGGAGTGACATTCGTATTCTTCGCAGGAATCATTGCGGGACATTTCGGTATCACGATAAATCCGGAAATGCTTGCGCTTGCGCAGAATTTCGGACTCATATTATATATATACTCTCTCGGACTTCAGGTCGGACCCGGATTCTTCTCATCGTTCAAGCAGGGCGGTCTCAAGCTCAACCTGCTCGCATTCCTGCTGATCATCACGGGCTCACTCACAGCCATAGTGACATTCTGGCTGACAGACATTTCAGCTCCGGACACCGTCGGACTCCTCGCCGGAGCCGTCACCAACACTCCTATGCTGGGAGCAGGCCAGCAGGCGCTCCTGCAGATCGCGCCGGACAATGTCGAGGCATCCAACAGCATGGCCATGGCCTGCGCCGTAGCCTATCCTTTCGGCCTGCTCGGAATGGTGCTGAGCGTCATGCTGATGAAGAAGCTGCTTGCTCCGAAGATCAAGGAAAAGGGCGGCACTGCAAACACAGACAACACTTATGTGGCTGAATATCAGATAAGCAACCCGGCAATCTTTGGAAAGACCATCATGGAAGTCAGGAAGAATGCTGACTGCCAGTTTGTGATTTCGAGAATATGGAAGGATGAGAAACTGATCATCCCGACTTCCGAAACAGTGCTGGAGAAAGACGAGCACGTGCTTGTCATTTCCGGCAAGAAGGATGTCGAGCGCATACAGACACTCTTCGGCCACAAGGAGAACACCGACTGGAACAAGAAAGGTATCGACTGGAATGCCATAGACAGCCAGCTCGTGTCACGCAAGATACTGGTCACCAAGCCGGAGCATAACGGAGCAAGGCTCGGGGACCTGCGCCTGCGCAACTCATACGGAATCAACATCACACGTGTCAACCGAGCCGGCATCGACCTTCTGCCAAGCAGAAACCTCCGCCTTCAGCTCGGCGACAAGCTCACCATAGTCGGCGAAGCTCGCTCCGTGGAGAATGTCAGCACAATCCTCGGAAACGAGGCAAAGCAGCTCAAGAATCCTAATCTGCTGTCGCTGTTCATCGGTATCATCCTGGGACTCGTCCTTGGAAGCATTCCGATCATAATCCCCGGCATAAGCACTCCTGTCAAGCTCGGCATCGCCGGAGGACCTATCATTGTCGGCATCCTGATGGGAGCGTTCGGACCAAGGTTCCACATCGCGACATATACGACACGAAGCGCGAACCTCATGCTTCGCCAGCTCGGACTGACCATCTATCTGGCAGGTCTGGGCCTGAGCGCCGGAGCCGGATTCTTCGAGACCGTATTCACTCTCGAAGGCCTCAAATGGGTGGCTGTCAGCATACTGATATGCATATTGCCGGTATTCATCACCGGATTCGTGGCGGCGAAGATATTCAAGACCGAATACGCAGACAATGTCGGCATGCTGTGCGGCGGAATGGCGAATCCTTTCGCCCTCGACTACGCCGGTCCCGCCTCCGAAGGAGAGGACCCTGCCGTAGCCTATGCGACAGTATACCCTGTAAGTATCTTCCTCAGGGTGATTTCTGCCCAGATAATCATCCTTCTGCTTGCCTAGAAGGTTGCTTTATCGTGTTGTTTTCCCTATCTTCGCGACTGGAAAACACTAAAACACGATAATCACATGAAAAAGACCCTTATCATCCTGTCTGTACTCATTGCAGCAGCCGCTTGTGCGCCAAAAGATGTACAGACAATCAATGTCGTACCTTATCCAAACGAGGTTCAGGTAAAGAACGGAAGCTTTGATGTAAAAGGCGCCGGATTTACAATCGGCGAGGGCCTTGACGAAAGGTCTGTGGCTGTCATCGAGAAGTTCGCCCAGCAGCTTTCGCTCGTGACAGGCGCCGAGAGCGCTGTCAACGGCGGCAACGGATTCCGCTTTGTTCTCGATCAGTCAATGCCGGCTGAGGCTTATACGCTCAAGGTGACAGGCAAAGGCGTTGAAGTGAAGGCTTCAGGCCTTAACGGATTCAACTATGCCATCCAGACCATCAAGCAGATGCTTCCTGCAGAGGTATACGGCACTGCAGAGGCTGCTGACCTTGCATGGACTCTTCCTTGCGTAGTAATCAATGATGCACCAAGATTCGCATACAGAGGTCTCCACATGGACGTATCACGCCACTTCTTCGACCTTGACGAAGTGAAGAGATACCTCGACATCATGGAAGTCCACAAGCTCAACACCCTCCACTGGCATCTCACCGACGACCAGGGCTGGAGACTTGAGATCAAGAAATATCCGCGCCTTACAGAGGTGGGATCCATCAGAAACAAGACCATCATCGGTCACATCTTCGAGAGCAACGAGTTTGACAACACACCTTACGGCGAAGGCTGCTACTTCACTCAGGAGCAGGTAAAGGAAGTTCTCGAATATGCTGCCGCAAAGGGCATCACAGTGATTCCAGAAATCGACCTTCCAGGCCACATGCTTGCAGCTCTTGCAGCATATCCGGAGCTCGGATGCACAGGCGGTCCATATGAAGTCTGGGGTATGTGGGGCATCGCAGACGACGTGCTCTGCGTAGGAAAGGAGAAGACCATGCAGTTCCTGGAGGATGTACTCGCTGAAGTATGCGAGCTCTTCCCTGCCGAGTATGTTCACATCGGCGGCGACGAGTGTCCTAAGGTCCGCTGGGAAAAATGTCCTCACTGCCAGGCCAAGATCAAGGAGCTCGGTCTCAAGGACGACGACAAATACAAGGCAGAGCACTACCTCCAAGGGTATGTGACTGCAAGAATGGAGAAGTTCCTCTCCGAGAAGGGCAAGAAGCTCATCGGATGGGACGAGATCCTCGAGGGCGAGATCGCGCCTAATGCTACAGTGATGTCATGGAGAGGTGTCGCAGGCGGCCTCCAGGCAGTCCGCATGGGACACGACGCCATCATGACCCCTAACACATTCTACTATCTTGACTACTATCAGTCTCTCGACAAGGAAAACGAGCCTCTGGCAATCGGCGGCTACCTCCCTGTTGAGAAGTGCTACTCATATGAGCCATTCACCGAAGATATGACTGAAGAAGAGAAGGCTCATGTACTCGGAGTGCAGGCTAACCTCTGGACAGAGTACATCACAACCCCTGACCACCTCCATTACATGCTCCTCCCTCGCCTTGCGGCTCTTTGCGAAGTGCAGTGGTGTCAGCCTGAGGTAAAGAACTGGGACAGGTTCTTCGACAGCGCCGACGAGTTCTGCGCAATCTATGACGTGATGGGATATGACTATGGAAAACATATCTTCGACACAAAAGGCGACATCAAGGTAAACAATGAGAAGGGCTGCGTAGAAGTGATCCTTGACGCACAGGGCGAGACTCCGATCAGATATACCACTGACGGCACAGAGCCTACCCTCGAGTCTCCGCTCTACACCGAGCCGATCGAGATCCGCGAGAGCTGCACCATCATGGCAAGAAGCGACAAGAACGGCCTTACAGGCAGGACTTTCAAGAAGACGTTCGCTGCACACAAGGCCATGGGCCGTCCTGTGCAGACTCTGACTGAGACACATCCTAACTATACATTCACCTGCCCTGACCTCCTCACAGACGGTCTCGTGGGCGAAGGCCCATACAACAGCGGCGACTTCGCAGGCTGGTACAACCAGCCTTTCGAAGCGGTGCTCGACATGGGCGGAGCTGCCTACAGCGAGGTCACACTCAGCACATTCGTCTTCAAGCACGACTGGGTGTTCCAGCCGGAAAATGTAAAGGTGCTCACTTCTGATGACGGAGAGAACTTCACTGAGGTTGCACACATGGACGTCACCGGCATTGAAAACATCAATGACGGAAACGGTGCCATCGATTATACGCTTCAGTTCCCGGAGACATCGGCAAAATACCTCAAGGTCACAGCCGGATGCTGCACCTCATTGCCTGAGTGGCACCCGGGAGCAGGAAGTCCGGGCTTCCTGTTCATTGACGAAGTAATCGTAAGATAATTGTTCTACCGGCGCTTGCGGATGAGCAGCCATGCTCCCGCAAGATAAGCCAGAATCAAGATTGTATGAACGCCGAGCTTGGCGGCCACTGCTCCAGCAGATGACTGGCCGAGCACGACACCTGAGAACAGGGCGTGGTCTATCAGGAGCGAAGCTCCGTAGGCTGCGCCCATTGCTATGAATATGCACAGCAGACGTCCCCAGCGGTATGGGACCGGGTAATACTTCGCTCCGAGGACAGAGCTTATGGCGAACATCACGATGTAGCTGGCCAGATGGCCGAAGGCCGCCGCCCAGTATGAATACTTAGGCATGAAAAGGATGATGACCAGAGCGGTCACGACCAGGCCGGACAAGGTGATCCATATGGCCATGTCTGTCTTTCCGGAAAGTTTATACCACATCGAGACATTGAAGAGCATGCCGAGAATCATATAGGACAGGAGCATGATCGGAACAATGCCCACGGCCGAGCGGAACTGCGGGCCGAGGATAAGGGCGATTATGTCTATATATAATATGACTCCGAGGAATACCAGGCCGCAGAATGCTGTGAAGTATTCCTGGACGGAAGCATAAAGCTGCTTTGAATCCTTGTCCTTGGCTCTGCGGAAGAAGAACGGCTCGGCCGCATATCTGAACATCTGTATAAAGAGATTCATGATTACGGCCAGCTTCACTGCCGCCTGATATAGTCCCAGGCTCGAGCGCCATGCGTCCGCATTGGTGTCGAAATACCTGAACAGAATCCTGTCAAGGAAGTCGTTCACCACTCCTGGAAGAGCGGCGATCATCAGAGGAATCGAATATGCCAGCATCTGCTTCAGCAACTTCGGATCCAGCCTGAAGCTCAGACGCAAGAAATCCGGGATGAAAAGCAGGCCGCACACAACGCAGCTGATGAAGATGGCGAATATCACATAGCTGAAGTCCGGAGTTTCGGGAATGAAGTTCAGCAGCCAAGGGGCTGACGAAACATGCTTCGGGAACCACAGGAAGAGCACCAGGTTGGCCGCAGTCTCCGTGATGATCTTCACTGTCTTGATTATGGCGAACTTCAGGGCCTTGTTTTCCTGGCGGAGTTTTGCGAACAATATGGCCGTTATGGAATCCAAAGCCAATATTCCGCCGATATACTTTATGCAGGCGCCATAGCCGTCATAGCCCAGAGCCGAGGCTATCGGATTGGCGAAGGCCAGCATAAGCGCCAGGAATGTCGCGCTCACGCCGAAGACGGTGACCATAGCATTGGCATATACGCTCTTCGGATTTACGCCCTCCTTGTTGGCAAACCTGAAACATCCGGTCTCGAGGCCAAGCACGAGGACAACCTGCAGGACTGCGATATACGCCATGAACTCCGTCACGACACCATAGCTCTCAGGAGTGAGAAGCCTGGTGTAGATCGGAACAAAAAGGAAGTTTATGATGCGTGCCAGGATAGTGCTCAGACCATATATGACAGTCTGCCCGGCCAATTGTTTCAACGGATTTGCCATAATGAATGCAAAATTAGTTATTTTTGCGTGATTGAAAATTTTGAATGTATGAAAAGAACAGTGTTAATTACAATAATTCTGCTGACGGCTATGTCGGCAGCTGTGTCCTGCGGATCGTTCGGCGGCAAGAGGAAGGCGGCCGAGGCCGAGCTGGACGACAGCACAAAAACAGCAATGGAAATGGAAAGAATGAGAATGGAAGAGCCAGAGTACATCATCGAGACGACTCATGGCACAATGAAGGTCAAGCTATATAGCAAGACCCCTAAACACAGGGAAAATTTCGCGAAGCTCGTGTCAGAGAACTACTATGACGGCATCCGCTTCCACAGAGTCATCGAGGGATTCATGATCCAGACCGGTGACCCTTACTCACGCGACACAGCAAAGATCAACAGCTGGGGAACAGGCGGTCCGGACTACACAGTTCCCGCTGAGTTCGTACAGGAGTATTATCATAAGAAAGGCGCCCTCGCTGCCGCTCGCAAGGGAGACATGGCCAACCCGAAGAAGGCATCATCAGGATCACAGTTCTACATCGTCCACGACGAGAATGTCTGCAGACAGCTCGACGGACAGTACACAGTATTCGGTGAAGTGACCGAAGGACTTGAGGTCATCGACGCTATCGCACAGGTTGCGACAGACCGTTATGACAGGCCATATGAAGATGTCATCATTCTCGGCATCAAGCCGGCATATGTTCCTGTTGAGGAGCCTGCAGACTCAACTGCAGTGGAACCGGCCGACACAACTTCCGCAGAGTAACATGATGGACCTGAAGAACAGATTCAGCACCATATTCTTCGACGCTGACGACACCCTCTGGGAGAACGAGAGGTATTTCAGGGCGGCGGAAGCGAAGTTCATCGAGCTTCTGGCCGACTACACCTCGCCCGAGGGCGTGCAGGACATGCTTTGGCGCAAGCAGGAGGACAACATTCCCCTCTTCGGATATGGTTCGAAGACATATATGATAGGCATGACCGACGCAGCTCTCGAGTTGTGCGGCGGCGTCCTGCCCGAGCATATATATTATGGTGTAAAGAAGATCATCACCGAACTGGCTTTCCATGAACTGGAGATCATAGAAGGTGTAGAGGAGACACTCAAGGCGCTCCAAGGCCGTTACAAGCTCATAGTCGCCACCAAGGGAGACCTCACCGAGCAGATGGGCAAGTTCCGCATCTCCGGCCTGGCACACTATTTCCACCACTGCGAAGTCATGGAGAACAAAGACGAGAAGAACTATCTCGAGCTTGCTGCAAAGAATGACCTCGACCCGTCGGAAATCATAATGATCGGCAACTCTGTGAAGTCAGACATCGCCCCTGTCGTGAATATCGGAGGAATGGCCATCCACACTCCGCACGAAGTGGTATGGGTACACGAAATGATGGACATGCCGGAGTCAGACCGCATCATTGCTGTCGAAAAGATTACAGATGTACTGAAACATCTTATATAAAATATACTTTGGAATACTTATTATGTCATTTCGAGCTTGTCGAGAAATCTATGGCACAATATTCGCAATAAACTTAACTCGAATAGTTTTTTCATAGGTTAAGTTTTAGGTTAGAATTGCGGTGGCCTTCCGATGTGAATCGGGAGGCCACTATCTTATTCCTCCTTATCGCCATACGGAGCCTGCTCCGGCTCGCTGAGGTATGTGCGAGATGATTGGGGGATATTCTGATTATACCCATCAACCGGTATAAGAGCTTTGCCTATTATGTCGAAGTCAAGAGCCTCCTCCAGTTTGGCAATGGTCTCAAGCGTCAGGTTGTTTTTACCTTTCAGGAGCATTGATATATGCTGCTGGGTACATCCAAGTTTTTCAGCCAGTACAACCTGAGTCATCCCGATCTGAGACATTCTGTCCCTTACCTGAAGAGCTATCATGGCAGAATATCTGAGCCACCTGGCATTTTTCCTACGATACTCAGCCTCTTCACGCCATTGGCTGGCGGTATCAGACTGATTTTTCATCAAAAATTCTATTGCCTTCATATTTAATTATGCATTACAAAATCTACAAACCCGTCCAGATCATTTACTCCATTATCAATGAGATGATTACGTACTTCTTCCATTCTTTCTAATTCCTTTAGAGTATGAGAACGCTCCTGCATTGTATATGTCAGCTTAATGGCACCGCCTGTAATCAGATAAACTCCCTTTTCCAACCTCAATGCATACAATCTTAACCACGACGGATGAGTTTCCCTACGACCTTTTGCCTTCTCCTTTCCTAACAATAACTCAGAAGTTCTCATATTGTTCAACGGCCGGAACATCTTATCAAGATCCGAATCCTCTGCAAGATCAAGAATCATACATCTGAAAATTCCTCTCCAGATCTGCTTTATTGGATGAAAAGAAATCTGCCAACCAGTCAACATCGCTCCATTGACAGAAAAGCATACTTAGCACATTTACAGCATTCTCGTCATACTTCACCGCCCACAATCTTCCGTTTCCATCAATATTATCAAACTTCATAACCCTCAATTTTCGACAAATCTATATACAATTTTTAGATTGTACAAGTTTTATATGATAATAGCAGCACTTTTAACCTTTTTGCAATTCTATGCTTTAGGTTAGAATTGCTGGCGGCCCTCGATGTGAATCGGGAGGGCTCTATCTTTATACCGGATTTTTACTATATTTGCATGATTGAAAATCATTATGAACACTATGAAAAAGCACACTTTTAAAGAATGGGTGATTGCCGTGAGGCCATGGTCTTTTCCGGCTTCAGCAATGCCTATTATTGCAACGCTAGCATTCCTTTTCTGGACAAATGCCGATATAAACTGGCTCTACGGCGTCTGGGCACTTGTGGGCATGCTCCTTTTCCATATGACCGGAAACACCTGGAGCGATTATTTCGATTATAAGAAGAAGGTTGACGCAGACGATACTTTTGGAGCGAAGACCCTGACCACAGGCATGTTCCAGCCGGAGGAGATCAAGAAACTGGCTGTAGGTCTGCTTGCAGCGTCACTCATATGCGGAATCGGCCTGCTCCTTGTCACAGGACTGCCTCTGCTCTGGATCGGACTTGCAGGAGCCGCCCTTACATTAGCATATCCATACCTCAAATTCAACGCGCTCGGAGACCTTGACATCCTGCTCACATTCGCGTTCCTCCCTACCATCGGAACTTCGTACGTGGCAACAGGGGCAATCGACTGGAGTGTACTTCTCATCGCTCTCCCTATCGGTCTTATCACCGACGGCATCCTTCATTCGAACAATACACGCGACATGAAGACCGACAAACGCGCCGGCATCAACACCATGGCCATGAGCCTCGGTCCGAAGAGCGCTGCGGCCCTTTATGCATTCGAGGTGACTTTCCCATACATCTGGGTAGGCATCTGCTCTATCTTCGGATTCCTTCCGCTTCACACAATCATCGTCTTCATGACTCTTCCTGTTGCGCTCGGATGCGCGAAGACCATGGTGCACGGAGTGGAGGACAAGATCGAGCTGATCGCCGACATGGATGTGAGGACAGCAAACCTGCAGCTTATGTTCTCTGTCCTGCTGTCAATTGCATTCGTTCTGGCAAGATTCATCTGATCATGAGCAATACAGAAAAGATTTCGAAACCGGCTGTCGGCATCTGCCTGGCAGCCGTTCTTTGGACTATAATGTTCTCTCCGTTGACAGCTCCGCACATAAATTTCTGGGCGATGATGACCTGTTCCGGAGCGTTGCTGACACTCTATACCACCTGGGCTGCGCCAGGCTGGTGGAAGGACATCCGCATAGGCGTGTCTGACATTCTCATAGGCACCGCCCTCGCCGCTGCCCTTTGGGGCATCTTCTGGCTCGGCGACTTCCTTTCATCTCTGATGTTCGACTTCGCCCGCCCGCAGGTAGACTCGATCTATGGAATGAAGGAAGGTTCCAACCCGTTCATTCTTTCTCTCCTGCTGCTGTTCATCATAGGTCCGGCGGAGGAAATTTTCTGGAGAGGATATATC
>JAFQFD010000006.1 GCA_017415715.1 Bacteroidales bacterium
GATGCTTGCCCTCGCCTGTCTTATCATGCCAACAGAAGGGGTGGTGCCTCCCTCCGGTATTCCGGCGCAAAGCTCCACCCTGTCTGCTCCGCCTTCCTGCGCGGCTATGCAGCTCGCTACAGAATTGGCGCATATTTCAAACTTATACATTATTTCACAATGATTTCGTATGGAATGCGTGCGTACATCTTGCCGCTCTGTGCTTCTGTCCATCCTGAGAATGCAGTCTCGACATCTTCAAGAGGTGTACCGGCGAATACAGACTCGCCCTTTCCTCCGAATGATTCGAGGAGTGCCTCGATAGGTGTCTGAGGCTTAGGATATGCCACAACCTGTACGTCGTTCACGCTTGTGACTCCTTCGATCGATGTCGCGGCATAATTGATCGCATCCTCTATGGTTCCGATCTGGTCAACGAGGCCGATACCGAGAGCCTCGGCACCTGTCCATACGCGTCCCTGGGCGATTGCGTCGACATTCTCTACAGTCATGTCGCGGCCTGCGGCAACGATGTTTGTAAACTTGTCATAGATCTTTTCCACGCTTGCCTGCATGTATGCAACCTCCTTGTTGTCAAGCGGACGGATCATTCCGTACATGTCGGCGTGTTCGTTTGAGTTCACAGGAGTCACATTTACATGAAGCTTGTTCTTGAGCGTGCCTCCGATGTCAGGAATCATGCTGAATACTCCGATCGATCCTGTGAGAGTCGTGGCATTCGAGAAGATATAGTCAGAGTTTGCAGAGATCCAGTATCCGCCTGATGCTGCATATTCTCCATATGATGCGATCACCGGCACGCTCTCCCTGAGGAGGTCGAGCTCAGCCTTGATCTTCTCTGAAGCCAGAACGCTTCCGCCAGGAGAGCTGACACGGAGAACGACAGCCTTCACGTCCTTGTCGTTCCTGACATCCTGGATGATCTTTGCGAAACGGTCTCCGGCAACCTGGTCCTTGGCTCCGCCGTCAACGATGTTGCCCTCGGCATAGATGACAGCCACCTTGTTTGCAGCCTTGTAATTGACTGTGTTCTTGAGTGTTGCGTAGTCAGCGAGAGAGATGCTCTTGACATGCTTGTAATCGTCTGTCACATAGAGGTCTGCGAGTTTCTTCTGGAGCTCGTCGCGGGTGAGGAGCTCGTCAACGAGTCCCTTTGCGAGAAAGTCTTCAGGGAAGTTGAGCTCGAGATTGTTCAGCATGTTGTTGAGGGTTTCCACGCTGATGCCTCTGTCCTGGGCGATGAGTGTGGCCCAGCTCTCCCAGATCGAGCCGATCATGGCCTCGTTCTGCTCCATGTTCTCCTTGCTTGAAGAATTTCTGATGTACATCTCACCGGCAGATTTGTATTTTCCGTGACGGATGAGCTGGACGTTGACTCCGAGTCTGTCAAGGGCGTCCTTGAGGAAGATGAGCTGTGACGATATGCCACCGAACATGTTCATGCCGCCGTCATATGATGTCATATAGATCTTGTCCGATACTGATGCAAGGTAGTATCCTGCATTGGTCGGATTTTCTATATATGATACGACAGCCTTGCCGCTGTTGCGGAAATTCTTGAGCGCAGTCCTGAACTCCTCGATGCGTGCGAATCCGCCTGATGCCGCATCAGGTCTCATATAGATATATCTGATGGCAGGATCCTCTGCTGCTGCATTGACTGCCTTGATTGCCTCGTAGATGCCTACAGGGCTGATCATCTCGCCTCCCTGAAGTGCGGCGAATGGATCCGCCTCCTCGGTCTGCTCTGCGAGGATCATCTTGCTGAAATCGATGCTGAGCACTGCTTCAGCAGGCATCACAGGCTTTGAACTGCCTGCAGCCGCCATGGCTCCGATCATTCCTATCATGATGAACATCGAGATGAATCCGAAAAGAAGAAGGCCGGTCAATGTGGCCAGGGTCATTTTTACAAACTCTTTCATATTTTCTAATGTTAATTGTTCTGTTGAATGTTCGTTTCTTTATTTCTTCGATCCGAGGGCGTGCAGAAATATGAAAATATATCTACGTTACCCCTATCCTAAATCCTTTCCCTCGGGGAAAGGACTTGCTTTCGCTTCGCTCTAATAATATAATTGAATGTAATACAATATGCCTGTGTCACATTCGCTTGGTTCGAGGGCGTGCATAAATATGAAAACATATCTACGTTACCGTCCATTAGACGCTGCGAATTCAAATATACTACAAAATTCTTACAATTTGGGTTTGTCGGCACAATTTTATAACTTTGCAAGTTGAGAAAATGTCGTGACATTTTCTCAACCGGCCCGGGTAGGGCCGAAATATAATATATATGAGAAACATCGTAATGAAATACCTGGCAGCGCTGCTGGTCGTGTGGTACTCATTGAGCATCATAGGCTTTGATGTTCATTCGTGCACCAAGACCGGCGAGACCTTCGTCGCTTCCATAGCGGCTGGGGTGTCATGCGAGGATATTCATCCGGAGCACTCATGCAGCAGCCATGGAAGCTGCTGCGGTCATAGTCACGTCAAAGGCTGCTGTGGCCATGGTCATGACAAAGGATGCTGCGGACACGATGCAATAAACGAGGTCACTTCTGATGATTGTTGCCAGGATGATTTCCATGTCCTTGCATTCACCGGAGCAGTTTCTCCTAATGACTATCGTTACGATGACTGTGCTTCTGATTTTGTTGCCTATGCAACCGAATACCTTGCGCAGATCCTTGTTCCAACTTGTTCAAACAAAGATTTCATAAAGTTCAAAGACCCCGATTCCGGGATAATTGTGCCTGATCCACAGGCACTTCTGAGCATCTGGCGCATCTGATTGAAGATTGCCACGGCCCTGCCGGGCCTCGCAATGACGTGGTGATCCTCACACTGCCATCCTGACGAGGAACGAAGTCCTCACACTGTCATCCTGACGGGGAGCGAACTCCTCACCTTGTCATCCTGACGGGGAGCGAACTCCTCACCTTGTCATCCTGACGGGGAGCGAACTCCTCACCTTGTCATCCTGAGAAGGAACGAAGTTCCGACGTGAGGATCTGTAAACAATCAGAAAAACCAGAAAAATGAAAAGAACAATACTATCAATAATACTCATTGCCTTCGCAGCAACTGTGTCTGCACAGGTAGTAGACCAGCATGGTCATGTTGTCGATACCACATCCATATATGGTGAGCGTGCCGACAGCCTCGACGCTGCAGTTTTCACTTCAAACAGGGAAGGCAATTACATTTCAAGATTCAAGGATGTCCGCACGGAGGTGATCTCTGCTGCAGGACTCTGCAAGATGGCATGCTGCAACCTTGCGGAAAGTTTTGAGAACTCGGCAAGTGTGACAGTCGGATATTCTGACGCAGTCACAGGAGCACGCCAGATCCGCCTCCTCGGCCTCTCTGGCGTATACACCCAGATGCTTGACGAGACACGCCCGGTGATGCGCGGCCTTTCGGCTCCATTCGGCCTGTCATATGTTCCAGGACAGTGGTTGGAGAGCATCCAGATCGCAAAGGGTTCGTCTTCGGTCATCAACGGTGTCGAGTGCATGACCGGCCAGATTAACATGGAGCATCGCAAACCGACAGACGAGAAGCCTCTCTTCCTCAATGCGGCTGTCATGAGCGACACAAAGATGGACTTCAACATAGCTTCGTCGCTCCAGATGGGCTACAAATGGAGCACGGTGATCCTTGGCCATGTGTCAGGAAACATCAAGTCGCATGATATGAACAGCGACGGATTCCTTGACGAGCCGAACATGCTTCAGTTCAACCTCTCTAACAGGTGGCTCTATCAGGCTGACAACGGCGTGCAGGTGCGTTTCGGCGTTCGTGCGATCCAGGACAACCGCAAGGGCGGCCAGATCAAGTCTATCGTGAATCCATGGGAGACTGACATCCTTAACAGGTCGCTGAACGGATATCTGAAGGTCGGTGTTCCTCTCAACGAGGACAACTCGCAGAACATAGCCCTCATCGCGGACTACAGCTATCAGGACATGGACTCGTTCTTCGGAGCGACAAAGTATATTGCCGGTCAGCATTCTGCATTCACCAACCTTCTTTATCAGAATGTCATAAACGACTCTCACAGGTTCACCCTCGGTCTGAACGGAACGTTCGACCGTTATGACGAGGACTTCTCGAGGATCGTGGCAGCAGGAACAGCGGCAAAGCAGGGGATCACCGACCTTGCCAACGCAGGTGTGTTCGGAGAGTATACCTTCCACGCTGGCGAGAAGTTCACTGCAATCGCAGGACTCCGCGGCGACTGGTTCTACGGACAGGGATTCAAGGTGTCGCCTCGTGCAACAATCAAGTATATGCCTGTAGAAGAGATCGTCATCAGGGCTAACGGAGGACGCGGACTCAGATATTCGACTCCATTGGTGGACAACATCGGAGTGTTCTCGACCGGAAAGCTCTTCACCGGCTCATACAATGACCATATCCTTGAAGACGCATGGACATTCGGCGGCAACATCACTTACTATATGCCGTTCGGAGCATCGTCGAATACTTACATAAGCTTCGACTATTTCAGGACTCAGTTCGCCCAGCAGATGGTTGTTGACTATGAGCAGCAGCTCAATACAATAGACTTCTATGCTCTCGACGGACGCAAGTCGTTCACTGACAACTACCAGATCGACTTCTCTGTGGACCCTGTAGAGCGTTTCAACATCACAGCTACCTTCCGTTATACCAACGCGAAGATCCAGCTCAAGGGCAGCGAGGCTCCGGTGGAGAAGCCTATGACAAGCCGCTTCAAGGGAGTGCTCAACCTCCAGTATGCAACACATCTGAACAAGTGGATATTCGACTTCACGGCGTCGCTCAACGGTTCATGCCGAGTGTATGACTTCATGGCCGACGACAAGGACGCAGACGGAAACCTGCTCTATAAGAACGGCAGGACTCCTATGTATCCGCTCCTCTATGCCCAGGTGACCCGCCGCTTCAAAGGCTGGGATGTATACATCGGAGCCGAGAACCTTACCAATTTCAGACAGAAGAATGTCATCCAGGGAGCGGTAAGGGATGAGAACGGATATGTGAATGCATATCAGCCGTCATTTGACGCAAGCTGCGTGTGGGGCCCTCTGATGGGCATCAAAGCCCATGTGGGATTCCGTTTCACACTTTGGAAAAAAGCCTGACCTGTCATTTCGACCGAAAAGTCTGACCTGTCATTTCGACCGAACGAAGTGAGTGGAGAAATCTAAATTATGAAATATATGAAAAAGACAATCATCGCAATCCTCGCTGCAATGCTGGCATTCTCAGCATCAGCAGCTTATGCAGCAGACACAACCGAAATGTCTGCACAAATCCTCAAGAAGGCAAAGAAGCAGAAGGGTGAAGTGAAGGAAGTGACCTTCATCGTACACCTCCACTGCGCAAACTGCGTCAAGAAGGTAGAAGAGAACATCGCCTTCGAGAAGGGAGTAAAGGACCTCAAGGTCTCACTTGACGACCAGACCGTATACATCAAGTATGACTCTGCCAAGACTTCAGAAGAAACCCTCAAGGCAGCCATCACAAAACTCGGCTACCCAGTATCCGGCATTGCGAAGTAGCCTTTGCTCATGATCTGTATGAAGAACTTATATGGAATAATGCTTGTTCTTGCCATGATCATGGCGGGATGCAGCAAGCAGGAGCAGATCGGCGGGCCGTATATGCTCGTCGAGATTCATGGGACTGTCATGGATCCTGACGGGAATGTGCTGGAGGGCATTGAAGTTTCGGCCGGGCAGAACAGTGTCGTCAGGACGAATGTGAACGGAAAGTTCAAATTCGAAGGTAGACTGACGCCTATGGCCTATCCGGTCCTTACTTTCGAGGACAAGGATGGTGACAGAAATGGTGGAGAGTTCATCAAGAAGGAGGAACCGATAGCGGTGAATGAGAAGATTCCTGCTGACGAGAAGGGGAACTTCAAAGGCAAGTTCTTCGCTCAGAATGTCGAGATAATAATGCTCCCGAAGAATTCTCAGATCAATCCCGGAGATGGCGGTCTGGATACAGATCCGGATCTTACGCCTGCTTCCGTGCAGTAGCGGAGGCGGCGGGGAGGAGGGCTATAAGCCATCCGACTATGGCCACGCCGGCCGCCGTGAGCAGTATGTCAGACCAAGACAGTATGATAGGATATGCCTGGACAACAAAATGTCCGGGCATTTTTATGAATCCGAAATGCTGCTGGAGCAGGGCGAAGCCTATGCCGAAGATCAGTCCGGCTGCAAGGCCTGTGAGTGATATCATCCAGCCTTCAAGGACGAAGATCCTCCTGATCAGGCTGTCCTGCGCGCCCATGCTGCGCAATGTCTCGATGTCAGATTTCTTTTCTATGATAAGCATCGAAAGGCTTCCGAATATGTTGAAGGCGATGATTATGATGACAAATATGAGGATCATATAGATAGCCGCCTTCTCATATTTCATCATCTTATACAAAGATTCATTCTGCCTGAATCTGTCCTTCACTTCAAAGCCCTCTCCGAGTCTGCTTTCGATCTCTTTCTGGATCCTTCGCAGATCCTTGGTCGAAGTTCCCTCGACGAGGCGGATCTCGACTGCTGACACTTCGTCTTCATATTCCAGCAGCTCCCGCATCTGCTCTATAGGCAGGATCATAAGCTTGCCGTCTATGTCGGAATTGACTGCGAACACGCCAGAAGGCCAGACCTTTATGAACTCGACGGACGAGATCGGATTGGTCATGGAGATCTTCCTTGTGCGTGAAGGGAAGTATACTTCGATGCCGGACAGGAATCGCGGATTTATGCCCAGTTCATGGGCCAGTCCCGCCCCTACGCATGACAGAGGCACATCTCCTCTGTGGAGAGAGAACGTTCCATTGACTATGTGATCCTTGAGAGGCGTCTCTTCCTCATATATCCAGTCCACTCCGCGTGCCTGGGCGAGCCCCTGCTTGCCGTCATAGCTTATGAATACGTCCTCCTGAAGTATGCAGCACATGTTCTTGACCTCCGGCTGGTCATAGATCCAGTCGAATGCTTCGTCGTCAGGGATGAATACCTTTCCGGTGGACGGGGTTATCAAGAGATCGGGCTCGACGTTGCTCATCATTGACTTGATGAGCGAGTCGAACCCGTTATAAACCGAAAGAATGATGATCAGCGCCGCAGTACCTATAGCCATGCCGATGGCGCTTATCGCAGAGATGATGTTGATCACATTGTGTGACTTCTTTGCAATAAGGTATCTTCCAGCTATGAATGGCGCCAATTTCATTTCCCCAACGTCATTGCGAGGTCCGGAGGACCGTGGCAATCTATTTCTTCAGAAGCTCCTCGATATGCTCCACATAATCAAGCGAGCTGTCGAGGTAGAAAATGATCTCCGGCACGATGCGCAGCTGCTTTCCCATCTTCGAGCCAAGCTCGCCGCGCAGCGCCTTGCCGTTCTCCTGCAGCGCTTCCATCACGGCCTCGGCCTTGTCTGACGGGAATACGCTTACATAGATCTTTGCCACCGAAAGGTCAGGGCTGATCTTTACTCCGCTTACGGACACAAGAGCGCCGCCGAAAGCGGCCATGCCCTTGCTGCGGATGATCTCAGCCATCACCTTCTGTATCTCCTTGGCAACCTTCAGCTGCCTTGTACTCTCAATATTCTTCTCCATTGATTTTCCTTTTTCTTTCATCATGAAGTTGCTTTGCACTATGCAATCTTTATGATGAAGTAGTTCTTCTTTCCCTTCTGGGCGAGGATATACTTGCCGTTGATGAAAGACTCAGATCCGATCTGAGCATTGATGTCAGCAACCTTCTCCTTGTTGATGCTCACGCCGTTAGCCTGGATCATCTTGCGGCACTCTCCCTTTGACGGGAACACCTGTGACTCAGCGGCAAGAAGGTCGATGATGCCGATAGGGAACTTGTCGGCAGCCACCTCGAATGTAGGCACTCCGTCGAACACTGCGAGGAATGTCTTCTCGTCAAGGCTCATGAGAGCGTCCTTTGTGGCGTTTCCGAAGAGCATCTGCGATGCTGCCACTGCATTCTCATACTCGGCAGCGCCGTGTACCATTGTGGTCACTTCCTTCGCGAGGAGCTTCTGGAGCTCGCGGCGCTCAGGAGCCTCCGCGTGCTGCGCTATCGCTGCATCGATCTCCTCCTTTGTGAGCATGGTGAAGATCTTGATGTATTTCTCAGCGTCCGAGTCAGACACGTTGAGCCAGAACTGGTAGAACTGGTATGGCGAAGTGCGCTCAGGGTCGAGCCAGATGTTGCCCTTCTCTGTCTTTCCGAACTTTCCGCCGTCCGCCTTTGTGATGAGAGGGCAGGTGAGAGCGAAAGCCTCCTTGCCGAGGATTCGGCGGATGAGCTCCGAGCCTGTGGTGATGTTGCCCCACTGGTCTGCGCCACCCATCTGGAGGGTGCAGCCCTTGTGCTCATAGAGATATAGGAAGTCATATCCCTGGAGGAGCTGGTATGTGAACTCTGTGAATGACATACCGTCGCGAGCCTCTCCCGAGAGTCTCTTCTTCACAGAATCCTTCGCCATCATATAGTTCACAGTGATGTGCTTTCCGATGTCGCGTGTGAAATCGAGGAACGAGAAGTTCTTCATCCAGTCGTAGTTGTTCACGAGCTCCGCCTTGTTCTCTACATCTGACTCGAAGTCAAGGAACTTGCTGAGCTGCGCCTTGATGCATGCGACATTATGGTTGAGGGTCTCCTCGTCGAGGAGGTTGCGCTCCTGTGACTTCATCGAAGGGTCACCGATCATACCTGTTGCACCTCCCACGAGAGCTATCGGCTTGTGTCCGCAGTTCTGGAAGTGCTTCAGGATCATGATGCTGACCATGTGTCCGATGTGGAGCGAGTCAGCAGTCGGGTCGATGCCGACGTATGCTGCAGTCGAGCCTTCCATAAGTTTTTCCTCAGTGCCCGGCATGATGTCCTGGATCATGCCCCTCCATCTGAGTTCCTCTACAAAATTCTTCATATCTATATATCTTTTTAATTTTATTCACCCTGTCATCTCGAGCGAGCGAAGCGAGTCGAGAGATCTCATTGCAATCTACAAAGATACATAAAATTCCCATACACGTGCTCTTCGCCCCAATCAAAAACACAAATCACCCCGTTTTTGTGTTTTTAACCCTGTTTTCCTTGCCCAAAAGCACAAACAAGCCCGTTTTTGTGCTTTTGAAAACAGCCCCGACAGAAATCATCTGCCGGGGCTGTTTCATATAGCTTGATATGTCAGGTCGGATTACCAGACGAAGTCGAAGACGATGTCGCGTGGGATGCCTGCTCCGTTTACTTTCTCGATGTCGGCTGCGAGGGCCTCGCGGATGCTTGCGTTCTCTGCAGCATACTGCTGAGCGAACTCGAAGTTTCCGGTTGCCTGGGTCTCGAGGATGAGGCTTGCCCATGAGTCAACAGCTGCTGCTGCCTTCTCGAAGTCGATCACCCACTTGCCTTCTTCGTTGCGGGTGAATGCTCCGTGGTCTTCCATGTAGTTGTAGCACATCATGTTGGCCTTTCCGTGCGATGACGCGAAGCCGAAGCGCACAGAGCGTACGATGCCTGCGATGAATGTAGCGAGAGACTCCTCCTTGGTGATGTCGGTTATCTCGCCCATGTCGATGAGCTTGCTTACCATGAACAGACCGAGGATGTCAGCCTTCGCCTCTTCCCATGAAGTCTTCTGGTCGCCCATGGCCTGGTCGACTGTGCCCTTGCCGTTCACGGTCTGCTTCACTCCGAGACCGTGCGCAACTTCGTGGAAAGTCACGTTCCAGAAGAATGCATCTGCGCTGAGATACTGGAGCTGCTCAGGAACCATGAGGACTTCTCCTATAGGTGCCATGATCTTGTCGAACTTGGCCATCATGCTGTTGTAGAGCTGGAGGCGGCGGGCGCCCTTCGCTGCGTGCACCCTCTCGTCGTTAGGGAGGTTGATGGCTATGGTCTTGCTGCCGGCGTTGCAGTCTCCTGCATAGTAGATGGCGTCGTATACATTCAGGTCTGAAGATGTTCCAGGCACGAATGTCTTGTATTCAGGAGCGCATGGGAGCATTGTCTGAAGGGTAGGGAGGAGCGCGACGTACTTCGCGAGGTTGGCACTGCGTGTCTCGTCCTTGAGAAGAATGAAGCACTCATATGCGGCCTTGGCCTCGAAGAGGTGATCGTCATAGTTCTCGATCGGTCCGATCACGAGATCCATGTTGCAGTCCTTCATGTCCATCCATGCCATGTCGCTGGCGAGGTAATCGTCTGTGCGGAAAGCTTTTACGCGCTCTGTGAGATATGTCCTCATGCCTTCATTGGTGGTGAGAGCCGCAGCCTCCTCGAGGAGTGCGCAGACCTTCTCCAGCTCCTCCTTGTACTCGTCGCGGTACCATACGGTCTTGAGCGCGCCGTTCTCGTCGCGGCGGATCACAGTGTAGAGGCTGAGCTTGTCAGGGTCGTTGAATTCCTCGAATTCGGCGACAGTCATGTCCTGCGGATAGTACTGGCAGCCGAGAGGCTTCTCGCCATATCCCTCGATGAACGGAGCGTTGTTGTCGAGGTGGTCCCATGGACCGTAGTTGATCATGGCATATGCCTTCTCGTACTTGTCTGTAAGAGCCTCCATCTCGGCCTTGTCGCCGAATGTCTGCTTCCAGAAGAGTCCGTCCATGATCTCGCCGGCCTGACGGAACAGGCTCACAATCTTCTTGTCATTCTCTGAAAGAGCGTCATAAAGAGGTGAGCTCACCTCTACGACAGCATAACTCTCAACCCTTTCCTTCAGGTCAGAAGGTTTCTGACCACAAGCAGCCACTGCAATTGCAGCGGCTGCCAGGATATATAACTTCTTCATAATCAATTAGAATGATACTGCGATTCCGATGAAGTCCTCTGCCTTGAGAGCTGCGCCACCGATAAGACCTCCGTCGATGTCAGGGCATGCGAAAAGCTCCTTGGCGTTAGATGGCTTGCATGAACCGCCGTAGAGGATAGAGATCTCCTCAGCGAGCTCACCGAACTTCTCAGCAAGAACCTTGCGGATCTCAGCGTGGATTTCCTGTGCCTGCTCTGCAGTCGCAGTCTTGCCTGTTCCGATAGCCCATACTGGCTCGTAAGCTACGACAACCTTCGCCATCTCCTCTGCTGTAAGAGTGAAGAGAACGTCCTTGACCTGCTCAGTAACAACCTCGAAGTGACGGCCAGCCTCGCGCTCCTCAAGCTTCTCGCCGATGCAGAAGATTGGAGAAAGACCTGCAGCGAGAGCGAGCTTCACCTTCTCAACGAGAGTTGCAGAAGTCTCACCATAGTACTCTCTTCTCTCAGAGTGACCGAGGATTACATACTGGCATCCTACGCCTGCGATCATGTCTACAGCAACCTCACCAGTGTATGCGCCCTTTACATGGTCTGCGCAGTTCTGTGATGAAAGACCTACTGCAGTACCCTTTACTACCTCAGCTACAGGGTAAAGGTGAGTGAATGGAGGTGCAATGATAAGCTTTACATCAGCTGGAACCTCAGCTGAAGCTGCTACTACTGCCTTTGCGAGCTCAACGCCCTCTGCAACTGTTGTGTTCATCTTCCAGTTGCCTGCTACGATGTGTTTTCTCATTGTTTTTCTATTATTAAATTGTTCGTAAATACGGATAAGTGTGGTGTTGTGTGGTTTTTCTTATGAAAAATCCATAAAACGATGCAAATTTACGAGAAATTTTCTATTTTTACGGAGTTTTGCATAGAAACAACACTTTAAACAATAAACCATATGAAAAAAATCTTAATCGGATTGGCAGCTGCGGCTCTTCTGTTCGCAGGCTGTACAAAGGAACTCGAGCAGAGAGTCGATCAGCTCGAGACAGACGTAGAACAGCTTCAGAGCGGTCTTGACGCCCTCAAGAAGGCTGTTGAGGATAAACTCACAGTCGAGGACTACAAGCAGATCGAAGGCGGCTACGAACTCCTCATGTCAAACGGAACCAAGCTTTATCTGTACAACGGTGCAGACGGAGCAAAGGGCGACAAGGGTGACAAGGGCGACACCGGAGCTCAGGGTGAGAAAGGTGACAAGGGTGACACCGGTGCAACAGGTCCACAGGGACCTCAGGGCGAAAAAGGTGACAAGGGTGACACAGGCGAAACCGGCGCAACAGGTCCTCAGGGCCCGCAGGGCGAGCAAGGTCCTCAGGGTGAGAAAGGTGAGGACGGCGATGCATTCTTCGAGAGCGTAGAGCTCAGCGAGGATGGAGCATACCTCGTGATCACTCTCATCGACGGCTCTGTATATAAGCTCCCTATGGGCAGCAGCTTCAACGTTCTCTTCACACTCTCTGAGACCAAGGTCGTTGCAGGCGAGACCTATAAGGTTCCTTACCAGATCATAGGCGCTGCTGAGTCTGATGAGGTGTATGTGCGTATCCTTGCCTCATCAAACTGCGCTGCTGAGATCCTTCCTGCAGAGCAGGTCGTAAGCGTTACTCCTGAGATCGGTGCAGGTTATGTTGACCTCTATGCAATCAATAATACAACAGGCGAGCTCAAGGCAAAGACCATTTCATTCAGCGGCGATGAGCTCATGGAAGTAGAGACAACTGTATTCCATGTGTCTCCTGAAGGCGGTGACGTCGAGGTGCCTGTAACCACTTCTGCTGACTACAGCCTTGAGATCGAGGGCGAGTGGCTTGCATATGTTGAGACCAAGGCCGTTCGTGAGGAGACAATCGTTCTTACAGCAGCTTCAGCAAATACCACTGCTTATGACAATGTGGCGACTGTAAAGATGATAAGCAAGGCGACAGGAAAGGAACTTGCTTCATTCGAGGTTACACAGAAGAACTACTATCCTGAGTGGATCGAGGCAGAAGGCGAGCAGGTAGAGTGGGCAGAGTCATTCGACCTCTACAAGAACGAGGATCTCTCAGGCGATCCTGCAGCATCAAAGAAGGGTGTATTCACATTCGCTCTCAGCGATGACTTCACAAAGGGAGCTTACAAGGTAAGCAACATGTTCATGGCAGCTCTCTACTACGGTGAGGGATACCAGATGGTTTCAAACAAGGGCGGTGAGTACTATGCCGACGTAGAAGGCGACGTTCTTACAATCTATATGGCCGGTGCAGTAATGAGCTACGGTTTCACAAAGGATATCGAGGTCGTTTACGACGCAACAGAGAAGACATTCTCGATTGCGGAGACGCTTGCACCTACTATCTATGGCGATAATTTCCAGAGCCGCACAGGCTACCTCGCAAACTACACGGCAGGTGTCAAGGTTGATGCTCCTGCAGGAGGCGATTTTGGGGATCTGATCGGTGAGTATACCGAGGAGTTCGCAGATGGCTCATTCTATGGCAATCCAGCAAAGGGTACTCTTACAGTAGCAGCGAGTGATAACGCTGATTATGATCTTCAGATGACTTTCTTCGGTGGCACAAGCGCCGCTGTTACAGTATATGCTAACGTATCTGAGGATGGTACAACAATCACAACAGTGCAGCCTTCAGGCTATACCAACATGGGTACATTCTATGCAAGTA
>JAFQFD010000046.1 GCA_017415715.1 Bacteroidales bacterium
AATAACAATTGTCTCATCTAGCAAGTCATGACATTCCTTTTCGCGGAACGTATATTCTGAAATATACCTGTCCTTCCAGTACTCCTTGTCCGGATGATCTATGTCCACTCCCATCAGTCCGATGAGGTAGACTGGCGGGACGTCATAGTCAAATCCGGTCTTGTTCTGTCTGTCATATGCCCTGCTCGCATAGCTGACGCATCGCTTGAACCACGACTTCTCTCTGTATCGTTGCGTCTCCACGATGAACTTCGCGCCCGAGGCGTCGCTGCACATGAAGTCGTACTTGAATTCCTTGCTCTGCCCGATGACGGGTCCCTGATGCTCCGTCGGCTGATAATAGATCTCCTTGATCTGTCTGTGCTTCGGAAGCATAGTGTTCAGCAGTGCCATCACCGCCTCCTTGTTGCTCTCGTCCCCGAAGAATGCCTTGAAACCTCCGTTGCTGAGTATGTCCACATACTTCTGCTCTCTCTCTTCATGAATCTTATTTCCCATAACAAAAAAATTAAAGTTTACAGGAGCAAAGTTCGGGAGTCTGTGTCAGATGCTATGTAAAATAAAGAAAAACAGACGTTTACGAATTTTATAATTCCGGGATTTCGTCACACATAGACGCTTTTCGTCACATTTTTCTTTTTCTTATAATTTTTTCTTTTTTTAGGGCGCCAATTTATCTTCCCCTGACAACCCTTCCGACATTAATGCAGAACCATCGCCAGGCATAGTCGGAGACCAAGCGCACTCTAGGGGTATTTCTGCCCTTGGTCTCTACATTTTGTGGGGTACCAAGGGCATTTCGATAGTGTTTCTGCTCTTGGTCTCTTAACTACTGGAAGGTATGATGTACACTTCTGGGCATAATTGTACGCGAAACCTCCAATTTTGTGGGTATCAAGTACATTCAGATGTGTTTTCGTCCTCGATACCTGCAAATAGAACGGTATCGAGGACGATTATAGACTTTATCTTACTAGATGCAATTCCATCTCTTCCTCGGTCAATGGTACACAGCATCCATCATATACACTATCATCAACAACACCAGCCGGTATGAGCGCTGAAACTTTCTATGGTCTCAGGCCGCTGCCGCCCTGGAGGGTGATGGTTTCTCCTGTGACATATTCGGCGTCGGAGCTGGCGAGGAATACGCATACGCGTCCGATGTCGTTCTTCGGGTCTGCGAAGTGGCCGAGAGGGATGCCCTGGATGGTCTTTGCGTAGAGGTCAGGGTAGTGCTCCTTCCATTCCTGGAGGCTTTCTGTCATCGCGAGAGGGCAGATGACGTTGACTCTGACACCGTCAGGTCCCCATTCTGCGGCAGCTACTCTTGACATGCCGCGGATGCCTTCCTTGGCTGCGGCGTATGACGACTGTCCGAGCTTGCCGAAGAGGCCGGCGCCCGATGCGAAGTTGATGACCGAGCCCTTGCTTTCCTTGAGGTATGGGAAGCATTCACGCATGTAGAAGAATGCGGCGTAGAGGCCGGAGTATATTGCGAGGTCGAAGTCTTCTCTGGTGTGCTCCACCAGCGGAAGGCCGGATTTGGACACCTGGGCGTTGTTGACGAGAGTCGTGATCTTGCCGAACTTCTCGACAGTCTTTGCCACTACGTTCTTTATTGCACTCTCGTCTGCTCCGTCCGCCACGATAGGCAGCACCTCTATTCCATATTCTTCTTCAAGCCTTTTCTTGGCGTCAAGCAGTCTTGACTCTGTCCTTCCTGTGATCACGAGATTGGAGCCTTCCTGCGCGAAGGCCTGTGCCAGGCCGAAGCCTATTCCTTTACCGCCACCGGTGATGATGGTGACATTTCCTTCAAGTCGTTTCATGTTCTTAATGTTTAATTGAACAAATGTACGAAATCTGTGCAATTCTTGTTATTGCTATCTAATATAAAATTGCTAATTTTGTTAGATTAAAGTTTACTATATGAAGATAGCTGTTGCAGGTACTGGATATGTGGGTCTGTCTATGGCGACGCTCTTGTCGCAGAGGCATACCGTCACTGCTGTGGACATCGTTCCGCAGAAGGTCGAGATGATCAACCGCAGGCAGTCGCCGATACAGGATGAATACATCGAGAAATATTTCGCCGAGAAGCAGTTGGACCTTACGGCGACTCTTGACGCGGAGGCGGCATACGCCGATGCGGAGTTCGTGATCATAGCGGCGCCGACCAACTACGACCCGAAGAAGAATTTCTTCGACACGTCAGCCGTCGAGGCGGTGATAGAGAAGGTCCTCGCGGTCAATCCCGAGGCAGTTATGGTCATCAAGTCGACCATCCCTGTGGGATATAGCCGTTCGCTCTATGTGAAATATGCGCTTCGCTTCGCTTATGACGAGAGGCTGCGCGGAAAGAAGTTCAATCTTCTTTTCTCGCCGGAGTTCCTGCGCGAATCAAAGGCGCTGTATGACAATCTATATCCGTCACGCATCATTGTGGGCGTGCCGAAGTTCATCGACAACTTCGATGACGAGAACAGGGCGATTGCCATGATCGCTGATTTCGACAGGCTCAATGCCGCGGCCCGTAAGTTCGCATCGCTGCTGCAGGAGGCGGCTCTGAAGGAGGATGTGCCGACGCTCATCATGGGCTTGAAGGAGGCGGAGGCCGTGAAGCTTTTTGCTAATACATACCTCGCTCTACGCGTGTCATATTTCAATGAACTGGATACATATGCAGAGGTGAAGGGGCTTGATACACAGGCTATTATAAATGGTGTCTGTCTGGATCCCCGCATCGGTGACCACTATAACAATCCGTCGTTCGGCTATGGCGGATATTGCCTGCCGAAGGACACCAAGCAGCTTCTGGCGAACTATCAGGACGTGCCGCAGGACCTTATGCGTGCAATCGTGGAGAGCAACAGGACAAGGAAGGATTTCATTGCTGACCAGGTGCTCCAGATGGCAGGATACTATTCATATAGTGAGGGATATCATTATGACGCGGCGCAGGAGCGCAAGTGCGTCATAGGCGTTTATCGCCTGACTATGAAGGCCAATTCTGACAATTTCCGCCAGAGTTCGATCCAAGGCGTCATGAAGCGCGTTAAGGCTAAGGGCGCGACTGTGGTCGTGTATGAACCGACTCTCGAGGACGGCACTACGTTCTTCGGAAGCCTTGTGGTGAATGATCTTGAGAAGTTCAAGGCTATGTGCGACGCGATCATAGCGAACCGCTATGATGCCGTTCTGGACGATGTGGTGGACAAGGTATATACCAGAGACGTATTCAAAAGAGACTAGATGATATGAGGATTCTTGTGACCGGAGCTGCCGGATTCATAGGCAGCAATCTTGTGAAGACGATTTTCGCGCGCGTCTGCGATGCGCAGGTCGTGGGCATAGACAATATGAATGACTACTATGACCCTGCGCTTAAGGAAGAACGTCTCTCGGAGCTGGAGCGTTATGAGGGTTTCACTTTTGTCAAAGGAAACATCGCAGACCGCCAACTTATAGATGAGACTTTCGCTTCGTTCAAGCCGGAGATTGTCGTGAATCTTGCCGCTCAGGCGGGCGTACGCTACAGCATCACCAATCCGGATGCATATATAGAAGCCAATCTCATAGGTTTCTACAATATCCTTGAGGCTTGCCGCCACTCATACGAGCAATATGAAGGAGGCGTGCAGCATCTTGTATATGCTTCATCTTCATCGGTTTACGGATCTAATAAGAAGGTTCCGTATTCGACGGATGACAAGGTAGACAACCCTGTTTCGCTCTATGCGGCGACGAAGAAGAGCAACGAGCTGATGGCTCATGCATACAGCAAACTATACAATATTCCTTCGACGGGACTCCGCTTCTTCACGGTGTATGGCCCCGCCGGACGTCCGGACATGGCGTATTTCGGATTTACGAACAAGCTTGTCAAGGGTGACAAGATCCAGATATTCAATTATGGAAACTGCAAGAGGGACTTCACCTATGTCGATGACATTGTAGAGGGTGTGTTCCGCGTGATGCAGAAGGCGCCGGAGCGCCAGACAGGCGAGGACGGCCTGCCGCTGCCTCCGTATGCGGTATATAATATCGGAAACAGTTCTCCGGAGAATCTTCTGGAGTTTGTCGACATCCTTCAGCAGGAACTTGTGAGCGCTGGTGTGCTGCCGGAAGACTATGACTTTGAGGCGCATAAGGAGCTCGTGCCTATGCAGCCGGGCGATGTCCCGGTGACTTTCGCCGATACGTCGGAGCTTGAGCGCGACTTCGGCTTCAAGCCGTCCACCTCGCTCCGCGAAGGCCTTCGCGCCTTTGCGCAGTGGTACGCGGCGTATTATGGATATAAGAACGGTGTCAAAATAAAGTAGATTATGGAAGGCTATCAGTATCATATCTTTTCTCCTTACCGTGTGTGTCCTCTGGGCGCGCATGTGGACCATCAGCATGGTCTTGTGACCGGTTTTGCCTTTGACAAGGGTGTGGATCTCTGGTTCAATCCGACTGAGGACGGATCCGTGTCTTTGAAGAGTCTTACTTTCGAGGGGGCAGTTTCTTTTGATGTCAGGAAACCGGTGCAGATCAAGGAAGGCAACTGGGGCGATTACGCTCGCGGAGCGAAGTATGCCCTGAAGAAGCGTTTTGAGCTTCGCAGGGGCATTGAGGGAGTGATCAAGGGCAGTCTTCCTGTGGGCGGATTGTCGAGCAGTGCTGCAGTGCTGACTGCATATGTGATGGCGCTGGCCAAGGCCAATGACATCACGCTTTCCAAGATGGAGGTCATAAGGATCGCCAGCCAGGCGGAGCGTGAGTATATAGGTCTGACCAACGGCATTCTCGACCAGGCGTGCATCGTTCTCGGAGAGAAGGATGCGCTCCTGTTCCTGGATACTGATTCAGAGCAGTATCGCATCATCAAGAAGAATCCGCGTATGCCGGAGTTTGAGATTGCGATCATATTCTCCGGTCTTACGCGCAGCCTTGTCAGCAGCGATTACAATCTCCGCGTGGCGGAGTGCAAGACTGCAGCATGGAACATGATGGCATACACCGGAATGCCTCTGAAGTCGCTTGACAAGACCTTCCTGCGTGACATCCCGAAGGAGACATTCGAGCTGACCAAGGAGAAGATGCCACCTCGTTTCGCACGTCGTGCAGAGCATTTCTATAGCGAGTATAAGCGTGTTCGCAAGGGTGTAACTGCTTGGGAGACAGGTAATCTGGAGCTTTTCGGAAAGCTCAGTTACGAGAGCTGCCAGAGCTCGATCAAGAATTATGAATGCGGCAGTGAGGAGCTCATAGCAATATATAA
This sequence comes from Bacteroidales bacterium, assembly GCA_017415715.1. Lineage (GTDB taxonomy): Bacteria > Bacteroidota > Bacteroidia > Bacteroidales > UBA932 > Cryptobacteroides. The sequence continues at coordinate 5,267 of JAFQFD010000046.1, forward strand.
CATCATGCGTCAGTGTGACGGCATCTACGGCGGCCGCTTCAGCGGCGCAGGCTTCAAGGGCGCCTGCATCGCGCTAGTGGATCCTTCGAAGAAGGACCAGATCCGCGAGCAGATCACCAGCGAGTACCTGCGCATGTTCCCAGAGTATACAGAGTCGTTCGAGATCCATTTCTGCAAGACTGACGATGGAGCAAGATTCGTATGAAGAACATAGTTATAGCGGCAGGATACGCCACGAGGCTTGGCGAACTGACAAAGAATTTCCCGAAGCCCCTTCTCCAGATCGGAGACTCTACGATTTTAGGCAGAATGCTTGATGACATCGACCGCATAGACGAGATCGATGAGCATATAATCATAACCAACCATCGTTTCGCTCCTATCTTCGAGGAGTGGGCGGCGAAGCAGACCTATGTCAAGCCGGTTACAATTGTCAATGATGGTACATCGACAAATGAAACCCGTCTTGGAGCGGTCTGCGACCTGCTTTTCGCGATGGAGAAGCTCTCGCTTGACGATGATCTTCTCGTGGTTGCTGCTGATAACATCCTGATGTTCAGTTTTCAGGAGTTTGTTGATTTCGCTCGCCAGAAGGATTCGTCATGCATCATGTGCCACGAGCAGCCGAGCATCGAGAGGCTGCAGCGCACAGGCGTTGTCGTGCTTGATGCGAACAACCGCGTACTGAACATGGAAGAGAAGCCTCATGTGCCTAAATCGACATGGGCGGTGCCGCCGTTCTACATCTATCTTAAGAAGGATCTTGACCTGGTCCGTCACAGCGTGGAGAACGGCTGCGGCAAGGATGCCCCCGGCAACCTCGCACACTATATGGTAGACAACACTGTCATGCACGCCTGGCCAATGTCAGCCGGACGCTTCGACATAGGAAGCCTCGACAGCTACGAAGAAGCAAAAAAACTGTTTGGATAATATGAAAGTAAAGATTGTAAACAAGTCGGCTTATGAGACTCCTTTTTATGCTACGGAGAAGTCGGCTGGTATGGATTTGAAGGCGAATATTACTGAGCCGATTACGCTTGGACCTCTGGAGAGGGCTATGGTGCCGACAGGCCTTTTCATCGCCCTTCCGGACGGAACGGAGGCGCAGGTGCGTCCTCGCAGCGGCTTGGCGGCGAAGTATGGCATATCGGTGCTGAATGCCCCTGGTACCATCGATGCTGACTATAGGGGAGAGGTGAAGGTGATCCTCGTGAACTTGTCCAATGAGCCTTTCGTCGTCAATCCGGGCGAGAGGATCGCGCAGATGGTGGTGGCCCGTTACGAGAAGGTGGAATGGGACGAGGTCGAGGTGCTCGACGAGACGGAACGCGGAGCGGGCGGCTTCGGCTCAACCGGACGTTAGTCCTGTCATTCCGACCGAACGTTTTACCTGTCATTCCACCGAACGTTTTACCTGTCATTCCGACCGAACGAAGTGAGTGGAGGAATCTATATTTATGGAAATAATATCAATATACAATAAATTCAAGGAGTGCGGAGTCGTGACCACCGACACGCGTACGCTCAAGGGCGGGGAGATGTTCTTCGCTCTGAAGGGCGAGAACTTCGACGGCAACGAGTATGCGCTGAAGGCGCTGGAGCTCGGCGCGAGATATGCTGTGGTCAACAAGTCGGCTGCAGTTGCCGCTTCTGATGATCCTCGTCTTGTGAAGGTGGAAGACACTTTGAAGACTTTGCAGGAGCTGGCGCGCTGGCACAGATCTATGACCATTGTTGATGGCAAGCCATTGACAGTCATTGCTTTGACCGGTACCAACGGAAAGACTACAACAAAAGAACTGATCCGTGAGGTGCTGTCTGTGAAATACCGTGTGACTGCGACCGAGGGCAATCTGAACAACAGCATCGGAGTGCCTTTGACTCTGCTGCGCATCACCTCGGAGACACAGCTTGCTGTGGTGGAGATGGGCGCGAGCCACCCTGGCGACATCAAGGAGCTGGTGGAGATTGCTCTGCCGAACTATGGCCTCATCACCAATGTCGGCAAGGCTCATCTGCTCGGTTTCGGAAGTTTTGAGGGTGTGAAGAAGACCAAGGGAGAGCTGTATGACTATCTTCGCCGCACGGCTGACAAGGTGTTCATCAATGTGGACAATCCGCATCTCTGTCAGATGGCCTCGGAGCGCAATCTGCAGAGCGATCCGGAGCGTCCATATTCGCTTCTCATTCCTTATGGTCTTGAATATCAGGGGGCTGAGGTGCTGCCGTCATCGGCGGAGGAGCCTTTCCTTCGGATTCGGCTTGGGGATTCCTCGACTTCGCTCGGAATGACAGGGGGAAATGTCGGAATGACAGGTCGTATCATTGCTACCAACCTGGTAGGCTCATACAATGCCGACAATGTCATGGCGGCCCTTGCTGTCGGTGCGCAGTTCGGAGTTTCTCTAGAGGATGCAGTCCGTGCTATCGAGGCATATGTGCCGTCGAACAATCGTTCACAGATGACCAGGACCGAGCGCAATACTCTCATTGTGGATGCATACAATGCCAATCCTACAAGCATGGCAGCAGCGCTGGAGAACTTCTCGAATGTGTCTGCAGAGTGCAGGATCGCCATGCTCGGCGACATGCTGGAGCTTGGCGAGGACTCAGCAGCTGAGCACAAGTCTGTCGTGCAGTCTGCTCTCTCACGCGGCTTCTGCAAGGTGTTCTTTGTCGGTAAGGAGTTCGGTGCGGTATCTTCAGTAGCTGATGGTACTACTGCAATGTTCTTCAACACGTCAGACGAGCTCGCAGAGTACCTCAAGGCAAATCCGGTGTCTGGAGCGACAGTTTTGATCAAAGGATCGCGCGGTACCCGCATGGAGAAGGTCCTGCCGGTATTGTAGCGTCTTGTGTAACTGCTTGATATCTAATATTATACATATTTAAGGGTCGGTTGATTAACCGGCCCTTAGTCGTGTAATGTATTAATAGCTAACCTGTTATGCAAAACGGCGTGATGCCTTGCTGGCAAGCCAGCCGAAGGCGATGCCGGCGAGGGAGCCGATGAGGATTCCGACTATGACGTCGCCGAGGTAGTGCTTGCCGACGAAGATGCGGCTGACTGAGACCATGAATGCCCAGAAGAACATCCATGCGCCATAAGCCTTGAGCCATTTCGGAGCCTGAGGCGTGTCATGAGTACGGAGTGTAAGCTTCATGCCGAGGAAGGTGCTGAAGGCCAGGCCGAAGGAATTGGCCGAATGCGCCGAGAAGAAGCTGTAGCCGCCGCCTGATTCGAGTATATGAAGGCCGCTGGCGACCATGAATGGGTCGTTCAGCGGTCTTATTCTTTGCACTGCGTGCTTGATGATATTCGAGAACTGGTCACAGAATCCGAAGGTGAGGAGGGCTCCGGCGAGGACTATGAGGCCTCGCTTCCATCCGAGTTTCCATACGAGGAGGGCTATGATGGCCGCATACATCGGCGCCCATACGAGCTTGTCCGAGAAGAACTGCCATATGGGGTCGGTGACGGGGGAGTCCCAGCTGTTGATTTCGAGGGTCAGGAGCTGGTCGAATCTGTGGATTTCCTGCCAGGTCATTCTACTGTTATTTCATTGTCGTCGCCAGGGAAGAGGACTGTCGGCTGCTCTTCTTCCGTGATGTCCCTCTGGAGGGCTTCCCAGAGGAGGTCTTTAAGTTCCTTGATGCCTTCCTGGGTGAATGACGATATGAATACATGAGGGATGTCCTCTGGGAGCTGCGCCTCTATCTCGCTCTTGAGCTGGTCGTCGAGCATGTCTGACTTGGTGATCGCGAGGACGCGGTCCTTGACAAGAAGTTCAGGGTTGTATTCGCGTAACTCGTTGAGCAGCACTTCATAGCCTTCGCGGATGTTGTCCTGGTCTGCAGCCACCATGAAGAGCAGGATGGAGTTGCGCTCGATGTGTCTGAGGAAGCGCATTCCGATGCCCTTTCCCTCATGCGCACCCTCGATGATGCCCGGGATGTCTGCCATCACGAATGACTTGTCGTCATAGTAGCTGACGATGCCGAGGTTCGGCTCGAGTGTGGTGAACGGGTAGTCTGCGATCTTCGGGCGAGCTGCCGAGACAGTAGAGAGCAGGGTTGATTTTCCGGCGTTAGGGAAGCCTACGAGTCCGACGTCTGCCAGGAGCTTGAGCTCAAGGATGAACCATCCTTCTTCATATGGTTCGCCAGGCTGAGAGTATCTTGGTGTCTGGTTGGTCGCGCTCTTGAAGTTGTTGTTGCCGAGTCCGCCTCGGCCGCCTTTCACAAGGATGCGCTCCTCATGCGGCTCCACAAGCTCGAAGAGCACTTCTCCGGTCTCTGCATTCTTTGCCACTGTTCCGAGAGGGACGTCCAGGATGATGTCTGCTCCGTTCTTTCCTTTCTGGAGCTGTCCGCTGCCCGCCGCACCATGCTCTGCCATGATGTGCTTGCGATATTTCAGGTGGATCAGGGTCCAGAACTGCGGATTCGCCCTGAGGATGATGTGTCCTCCACGTCCGCCGTCTCCTCCGTCAGGTCCTCCCTTCGGGATGTATTTCTCCCTCCTCATATGCGTAGAGCCCGCACCTCCATTGCCCGAACGGCAATAGATCTTAACATAGTCTATGAAATTCGAATCCGCCATGATATAAATTTATTCGTTCAGGAAGTCTGTGATCATTGTTTCAAGGATTTCTTTTGTGCATTCCTTGAGGATGCCTTTGTAGATCGCGACGTCCTGGTAGTTGGTCTTTGTTATCTTTTCCCAGAGTGTGACCTTGAGGGCATCGTGCATGGTTTCCCTGAGCCTTTCCAGGTAGCTCTCGTAGGTTATCTGGGTGAGTCTTCCTGCACCCATCAGTTCGTTCAGGGAACGTCCGTCTCCGTTGGCTTCCCACAGGGCCTCGATGTAGTCATGCATCTGCGCAGCTATCAGGAGCGGGAGGTCTATGGTGTATCTGCCGCTGAGGAACTCAGGGTTTCTCGGATCGTCCGTGAAGTGGGTGTCGAGCAGCTGGTTGTATTTGGTCCAGCACTGCTGCCTTATTGCATCACTGAGCATCTTTGTCAGAATTTGTCCATTACTGAGAAGATGCGGTCGCGCACTTCTTCTATTGTGCCGATGCCGTCGATCTCGTGATATTTCTCTACCTTGTCATAGAACTCGATGAGAGGCTCGGTCTGGTTGTGGTATGTCACGATGCGGTTGTTGATGATGTCCTCGCTGGCGTCATCAGCGCGGCCTTCCTTGAGGGCGCGGCCCTTGATGCGCTCCATGATCATTGCGTCAGGAATCATTATCGAAACAGTCGCTGTAACCTCTTCGCCTGCCTTTGCGAGGATCTGGTCGAGGGCCTCAGCCTGCGGGAGGGTGCGAGGGAATCCGTCAAGGAGGAATCCGTCCACTCCTGTGACTGTCTTGAACTCGCTCTCGATCATTCCTTCAACTACTTCGTCAGGCACGAGGCATCCTTTCTCGATGAGGGCCTTTGCCTGAAGCCCGAGCTCTGTGCCTGCCGCGATCTCCTTGCGGAGGAGAGCTCCTGTGGAGATGTGGTGAAGGTTGTACTTTTCTACCATTGCTGTGGCCTGGGTGCCTTTACCTGCGCCTGGAGGGCCAAAGAGGATGTAATATTTCATGTTATCGGTTTTGTGTTGTGTTCTGTGTTATTCGTCAAGGATGTAGATGTCTTTGAAGTTGCGTCCGAGCTCGTCGTAGTCAAGTCCGAAGCCTACGATGAAGTCATTTGGAATCTCCATGGCCGTATAGTCGATCTTGACGTCTTTCTTGTATGAGTCAGGTTTGAGAAGCAGGGTGCAGATTCTGGAGTCTGCTGCTCCTTTCTCTGCAAGGATGCGCTTGAGCTCCACGATTGTGTTGCCTGAGTCCACGATGTCCTCCACGACGATCACGCGTCTTCCTGTGATGTCGGCTGTGAGTCCCATGGCCTGCTTCACCTTTCCCGTGGTCTCTGTTCCCACATATGATGTGAGCTTGGTCGAAACGATCTGGCAGTTGAATGTCAGCCTCTTCATGAGCTCCGCCATAAACATGATGGATCCGTTGAGGACGCAAAGGAGAATGGGCACGTCCGTGCAGCCTTCGAAATCCTTGTTTATCTGTGCGGCTACCTCGTCAATTGCCGTCTCCAGCTTCTCATAAGGAATGAATTTCCTGAATGTCTTGTCGTTTAGGGTGACCTTCTCCATAGGTGAAATAATTATCAAAAACGAACAAATTTAACATATTAGTTTTAAAAAAAAGAAATTACTTTAAAAAATAGAAAAAGTTGACACTCAGATTGCAGAAAAATTAGGTTTTATTGCATTCACACCCTTATTTTTGAGGAAAATTCGTTGTTATGAGGAGAGTGATTTTTTCTGTTTTGTTTCTCGTGATGTGGGGGATTGCCGCGGCGCAGGAAGGCGGCATGGAGGCCATCATGAAGATGGCCGGCGCAGTGAGCGCTGAGGAGATGGATTCTTATGAAGTGGAGAGACTTTCTGACTTTCTTGAGCATCCATTGAAGATCAATCTGGTGTCTTCGTCAAGACTTTCGTCATCGGGGCTGTTGACACGCTATCAGGTCGCATCCCTTATGGATTATCGGGCGAGGCATGGCAATGTGATGTCGCTTGCCGAGCTTGCCGCCGTGGACGGCTTTGGCGAGGACTATGTCGCCCGCCTGGCCCCTTTCGTTTCTCTGGAGAGTCTGTCGCTCGGGCTGATGAAAGAACCGGTCAGAAATGACCTGGCTGTGCGCGGAGCGTTCAAGATGAATGACGGCAATGACTGGAATGCCGGTCTGAAGTACAGGCTGGAAGCAAGCGGATTCTCCATGTCGCTGGCTGCCAACAGATCGTATGGGAGCGCTGACTCCAAGCCTTCAGACTATGCAGGCTCTGTCGGCTATGATTTCAGGAAAGTCCGAGGAAAAGTGCTTCTGGGGGATTTCAACGCCCGTTTCGGGCAAGGATTGGTACTATGGAACGGAGCATTCATAAATAGTCTTTCGACTCCTTCTGCATTCATGAAGAAACCGTCCGGTCTTTCGCGCAGCTGGTCGTATACGGGTGGGGCGGCGCTGACCGGGGCTGCGGCGGAGGTCGGCGTGGAAGGTTTCACCTTCAGCGCCGTCCTCGCGGCCCCGGGCGTCAAGGACGCCGCCCGCCGCCCCGACAAGGTCCGCCTGATGCCCGCAGCCAACATCGCGTGGTTGTGCCGTCACGGGCAGGTCTCCGTGACGCATATGGCTGAGATATCCGGGTTTCGTGCCAATGATGAGGTGCAGACCAGAATCCCGGTGATGAAGACCTCGGCTGACGCCGCCTTCTGTGTCAGAGGTGTCAATATATATGGAGAATCGGCATATGACTGGGTGGAGAGGAATGTCGATGTGCTTGCGGGAACCGACTTCAAGGCAGGGGAGGATGTGAGACTTGCCGCATTATGCAGATATTTCCCTGATGAACTTTATGGAACGGCATTCAGCGGAGCATTCCGGTCTGGAACCTTCTCGGTCGATGCCGTATATTATCCTGTCCCGAAAGATGCCTCTGTCAAGCATAGTATCCAGGTAAAGACTCAGGTCGACTGGAGCTGGACATTGGGACAATCTTTCACGATCCGCATGAGAGCGTCCGAGAGGTTCAGGACATGGGGGAATATGTTCCGTTCAGAGATTCGCGGAGACTTTGCCTATGCTTCCGGACCATTCGTTATGACAATGCGTCTGAATGCACTTCATTGTGACAAAATCGCCCTTGCAGGTTATCTGGAACAGGGTTATAAGACCGACAGGTTCAGCGTATATACTCGTCAGACCATTTTTAAAGTCGATGACTGGGATGACAGGATATATGTCTATGAACGCGATGCTCCCGGCTCTTTCAACGTTCCTGCCCTATACGGCCGAGGCTGGTCTGCGAGCCTTGTCGCATCGGCGAAGATCGCCTCGCTCCTGCGCCTCTACGCCCGGGCATCCTACACAGGCTACCACCTCATGCCGCCAGCAAAAAGAAAGCCCGGCAAAGCCGAGCTTAAATTGCAGATGGTGTTCAGGTTCTGAGCCTTACTTCTTATGGATCACGAGCTTCTGACCGACCTTTATCATGGTGCCGGTCAGACCGTTCCATTTCTTCAGGTCATTGACGGTCACTCCGTATTTTTCAGCGATCTTGCCGAGGTTGTCTCCGCTCTTGACCGTGTATGTCACTTTTTCGCCTGACTGTGTGGTCGACGATGATGACGAGCTGGTCGATGATGACGACGAGCCTGACGAAGAAGGAACAACGCCGCCTCTATATATCCTAAGTCTCTGTCCGATCCTTATGTTGTTGCTGGTGAGACCATTCCATTTCTTGATCTGCGCTACGCTCACGCGGTATTTTCCGGCTATCTTGCCGAGGTAGTCTCCGCTCTTGACCTTGTACCAGATCAGTTCTCCGTCTCCGCCATCGATGATCTTCTTGATGGTAGTAGGATTGAAGTATTCTTCGGCCTTGTGTCTGTAGATGGTGTCCTGCTTCTCTATGAATGCGTTTGAGTATTCGATAGGGATCCTGAGGATGTATTCTCTGCTGTGTCCCGGGATGATCTCGTGGCGGTACTGAGGATTGAGGTTCTTCAACTCTTCCAAGGGCGCTCCTGTAAGCTCGCTGACCTGCTTGAGATGCAGCTGCTTGTTGATGCGGAATGTGTCTACGGCCACTGGCATGCCCACATCGGCAGGCTTGATGCCGTGCTCTTTATAATAATTGAGTGCATAGAGTGCTCCGACAAACGCGGGACCATAGCTCCTGGTCTCACGCGGCAGGTATGGCCAGATGTCCCAGAAGCCTCTCTTTCCGTCTGCGCGGCGGATGGCCTTGCGGACATTGCCGGCGCCGCAGTTGTACGATGCTATCGCGAGGTTCCAGTCTCCGAATATCTCATATGCATCCTGGAGGTACTGAGCAGCAGCTTCTGCGGACTTCACAGGGTCGAGGCGTTCGTCGACAAATGAATCGATATGGAGTCCATATACCTTTGCGGTATTATACATGAATTGCCACATGCCCTTGGCTCCGGCACGTGAAACCGCCAGCGGATTCATTCCAGACTCGATGATCGTCATAGCTTTGAGCTCCAGCGGGAGATCGTACGAGTCGAAGATCTCCTCGAATATAGGCATGTAGTATCTGGACAGTCCGAGCATGTGAGACATCTTGTTCGGCATCTTTTCGGAGTACAGGATGATGTATTTCTTTACCGTCTCATTGTATGGAAGCGTGATGAATGAATTCATCTTCTTGAGCCTCTCTATATACACGTCGTCAGGCACGTTTGACTCGAATCTTACCGAATCAACTTCCTCGAAGTCCACCTCATAGGCGGCCATCTGATGGGCATACCATATGTTCAGAAGGCTGTCTGATACTTCTGCGGTATATTCCATAGACTCGAATGAATCCCTGCTCCTCTCCACGCTCTCGCCATACGCTTCGAGCATCTCGATCTCGAGACTGTCTGTGACGTCTGCCTCCATCCTGTATCTGTCGAGCTCCATCTGCAGTGAGTCTATCTTCTCCTGCAGCCTCTTGTTCTCTTCCTCGATCTTCTTCCTGCTGTCGTTCTTCGGTCCTGCATATGCCGGAGATGAGGCAATAAAAACAGCCGCGAGGGCGACTGTGATTGTTCTGAATATTTTCATTTAAAGTTTAAAATGTTAGGCCTACACGCAGTCCGAAGGCGTTTTCGCCTGCCACTGCATTTGAAGCATAGGCATTGTTAGGAGGTATCACCGCCGGCTCGATATTCATCGAAATGTCGTCAGTCACCTCGAAATCATGCATATATGAGAAGACGTTCGCATCCATGACCTGCAGTACATATACGAGCGCGGTCGCTACGATGGAATAGTCTCTGTATCTTCTGTATACGTCTCTGTACCACTTCGCCGTCTCTCCGCTTATCGGGCCGTCGTATGGCACGTCCGGATTGGTGGCCTGGTTGTGTATCGCCTTGAACCTCTTATAGTTGCGATTGTTCAACAGGAGGCAATGGGTTGATACCATCAGGCCTCCCCAGTAGATCGGCACCTTGTAGAGCTCTCCGTTGTATATCTGTCCGAGTCCGGGAAGGAGGATCGAGTATAGTGTGGCTTTGCCCGGATGCGGATATTTGTCTGTCTCATAGCTGACCACTCCGTCAAGCAATGTGCCCCAGTACATCAGACCGGCTCCGAACATAAGCCATGTTCCTGTCTTCTTGTATTTCTCGTTGACAAAAGGAGCGAGCTCGGGATATGCCGTTCCGTGCTCGTCTTCATACGCGGTCTTGTTGATCTCCCACGTCGCATATGCCTTCTTCTGCTTGTTGTACTGGTGGAGGTAATATCCGCCGGAACCGGCAAAAGCTCCTATGCCTCCGTACACTATCGGCAGCTTCCAGTATTGCTTGTTGTATATCTGTGCTGTTCCGGGGAGTACGACAGAGCCGGCGAACATTGTGCCGGGCTTCAGCTCGTTCTTATGTGCCAGACCTCCGAAATATTCCTTGAAAGAAAAAAGCTTTTCTGTCGTGTCTGCAGGGTTGTATGTTCCCGGCTCGTTGTAGTTCTGTGTAAATGCCTCTTCCTTGAACTGTGCGTGACCGCCTGTCGCGAAGGCCAGAAGCCCCACGACAACAGTCAGTATGTATTTCGACAGTCTCTGCATCTTGCTTTAGAACTTAGAATCTTCAAGAGCCTTGAGGAACTTGCTGACCTCCTCGTCAGAGCTGAAGTGGATTGTCATGGTTCCCTTGCCTGCAGCCGTACGCTTCAGGCTGATGTTGTTCTCAAAATACTTGCCTATGATCTCGAGGACCTTGAAATAGTCGTCCGGAAGGTCCTGTGCAGGCTTTTCCGTACCCTCTTCCTTCTTTGCCAGCTTCTTGATCTTGTCCTCAAGCTGACGCACCGACAGGTCTTCCTTGATCACGAGGTCACAGAGATATTCCTGCACCTTGGCATCCTCCACTCCGAGGAGCACCTTGGCGTGACCTACCGAAAGAAGGCCGACCTTGAGATCGTGCTGGATCTTTGCAGGGAGCTTCAGCAGGCGGAGGTAGTTGGTCACCGACGCGCGCTTCTTGCCGACCCTTGCGGCCATCTGCTCCTGTGTGAGGCTGCATTCCTCTATGAGCCTCTGGTAGCTCAGGGCCACTTCGATAGGGTCGAGGTCCTCGCGCTGGATATTCTCCACGATCGCCATCTCGAGCATTCCCTGGTCGTTTGTGTCGCGGATATATGCAGGAATCATGTTCATTCCCGCGAGCCTGCAGGCCCTGAAACGGCGCTCTCCGCTGATGATCTGGTATCTGCCGTCAGCTTTTCTGCGGACGGTGATCGGCTGGATGAGGCCCAGTGTCCTGATCGACTCCGCCAGCTCCTCGAGCGCCTCCTGGTCGAAGGACATTCGCGGCTGGAACGGGTTAGGCTCTATGAGGTCTGCGGGTATGAGAAGCACGTCTGCGGAGCCGCCCTGCTGCGGCTGCTCTTCGCTTACCACTTCCTTGTTTATGTATCCGACCGGCTTTCTGATGTGTCCGAGGTCTGCTGCGTCATCTCCGAAAAGCGCGCTGATGCCTTTGCCGAGTCCTCTCTGCTGCTTGCTCATGCTGTTACTCTGTTACTGTTACTTCTTCTCCGTTCTTGACGAGGATCTCCTGGGCGAGGCTCATGTAGTTTGCCGTACCGTTGCAGATCACATCGTACAGGATGATCGGCTTTCCGTGTGACGGCGCTTCGCTCAGCCTGATGTTTCTCTGGATGATGGTGTTGAACACCATGTCCTTGAAGTGCTCGCGGAGCTGCTCGAGCACCTGGTTGTGCACCTTGGTCCTTCCGTCGAACATGGTCACGAGGAAGCCTTCCACAGCGAGGTCCGGGTTTGGTCTGCTCTGCACCAGGCGGATGGTCTGGAGGAGCTTGCCGAGGCCTTCGAGGGCGAAGAACTCAGGCTGTACCGGGATGATCACGGAGTCAGCTGCCGTGAGGCAGTTGATTGTGATCAGACCGAGGGAAGGGGAGCAGTCTATTATGATGTAGTCATATCTGTCCCTGATCTCTGCAAGGGCATATTTGAGGAGTGTCTCTCTGTTGGGGTCTTTCACCAGCTCGATCTCGGCGCCCACGAGGTTGATGTGTGACGGAATCATGTGCAGTGATGCAAGCTCAGTCTGTATGAGGCTGTCCTTGATGTCTATCACGCCGGTGATCACCTCGTACAGCGTCCTTTTCTGGTCGCTGTCGGGAGAAAAGTTCAGGCCGGATGTGGTATTTGCCTGAGGGTCAGCGTCAATGATGAGCACTTTCTTCTCAAGCACAGCCAGCGATGCGGCCAGGTTTATGGCGGTTGTAGTCTTGCCGACTCCGCCTTTCTGATTTGCTATAGCAATTACTTTTCCCATTTTATTTTCATTAAGCAAATAATCTTGGCAAATTTACGAAAATTAACGTTTAATTACTACTTTTGTTGATAACTTTTTAGAGTCATAAGGAAATGGATGCAGTCAAGGACAAATGGCTTGTGGTAGTCAATGTTTTCGCGGCCTCGAAGAAGGCTGGCTCGGTGTGGAAGAAAGCCGCCGTCATGCTTGAGCAGGCGGGTGTGCCATATAAGGCCATGTTCACCGGAGGCGAGGATAATGCCATAGAGATCAGCCGCAAGGCCAGCGCAGCCGGGTACAGGCGTTTTGTTGCCGTCGGAGGAGACGGAACGGTGCATGATGTGCTCAATGGAATAGCTTCATATATATATTCATCTGATGCGTCCGGGGCTGTGCTTTCTGATTTCACTTTGGGTGTCCTTCCGGTGGGTTCGGGTAATGACTGGGTCAAGACTACCGGTGTTCCGCGTGATGTCCGTGGCGCTGTGGACGTTCTTGCCGAAGGTCATACGGGCCAGCAGGATGTGGTCCGGGTCAGCATTCTTGACAGGCAGGACCATGAAGTGGTCAAGCGTGTTTCTTATATGGCGAATGTAGGCGGTGTCGGTCTGGACGCCCGTGTGTGCGAGATAGTCAACAGAAAGAAGGAGGCGGGAAAACGTGGCAAGAAGCTTTATGTGGGAGCGCTGCTTTATTGCATAAGGCATCGTGTCCCTGTGCGTGCCAGAGTCATATGTGACGGTGAAGAAGTTTTTGCAGGCAAATATCTTTCGATAGCTTTCGGAGTCGGTAAATATTCCGGCGGAGGCATGAGGCAGACGCCTCTTGCGGAGCTCGGAGACGGCCTGCTTGACATAGCCGTCATTCCGGATATTCCTCTGATGGTCATAGCGAAGGAGGTGCCGAAACTTTTCACCGGCACTTTCCATACTGTTTCCGTATTGACCCAGGCGAAGTGCCGTGAGGTCCTTGTGATTCCTTATTCGGAAGCCGATGCAGAACCTGTGGAGGTTGACGGAGAGGTTGTAGGTAGAGCTCCGGTGCGCATGGAGGTCATGGCGGAGCATATAAATGTCGTTATGCCGGGTCCACGTCAATGACGATGTGATCGGCATATTTCCCATCGTTTTCAAACTTGCGGACAATGTCTGCTACGGCCTGCTTGCCGGCCTTGAGCTGGCGGTCCTTGCGCAGGCTGATGCGGATGCATCTGATGTGCTGGTCGGCGACCTTGCCGACGGCCGGGGCGTACGGTCCTGTGACCGGACTGCCCGGCAGGGCTAAGGCGCCCGGCCTCATGCCGAAGTGTCTCTTCAGAATGTCTGCCAGCGAGCGGGCCATCCTTTCTGCCCGGTCTTCATATCTGTCCCTGATGGTGATCTCGATTATTCTTGAGTATGGAGGAAAGTTGAAAGCCTTTCTTTCAAGGAGAAGCGTACTGTTCTGCGGGTCTTCTTCCTTGTTGATAAGTTTTTGATATATAGGATGTTCCGGTTGTGATGTCTGGATGACGAACATGCCCTTGCTTCCGCGTCTTCCGCATCGGCCCCTGAACTGCTCGAGCAGTTGCAGGGCCTTCTCGTCGGCGCGGAAATCCTGCATGCCGAGCAGGGTGTCTGCTGCTATTACGGCAACCAGTGAGAGCCTGCTGAAATCAAATCCCTTGGTAAGGATCTGTGTTCCTACCAATATGTCTATCTCACCTTTGGCGAATGCCTTGATGGTCTTTGTTTCGTAGCCTTTGTTCTGGGCCGTGTCGCTGTCCAGCCTTGCCACTCTCGCTTCCGGGAACAATGCCGCCGCCTCTTCCTCTATCTTCTGGGTGCCGGCTCCGAGCGGCTTCAGCGGACCGTTGCACTTCTGGCATGTGCCTGTATGGCGCATCCTGTGGCCGCAGTAGTGACATATCATGTCGCCACTCCTGTGCAGGCTCATGCTGACATTGCAGTGCGGGCATTTCGCCAGCTCGCCGCACTCTTCGCACTGCAGGGCCGGGGCCCATGCGCGCCTCGAGCGCAGGATCATCACCTGGCCGCCCTCTGCAAGCGTCTTCTTGATATGCTCTATCAGTTTTCTGGAGAAACTTCCGACCATGCCCCGCTTCTTCCTCTCTGCCTTGGTGTCGATTATCTCTATGTCAGAGTCTTCCGATCCGTGATATCTTTCCTTTAATTCTACAAGAATATGTTTGCCGCACTCGCAGTTGTAAGCCTCTTCAAGTGAAGGGGTTGCGGAACCGAGTATGATGTCGCTTCCCTGGATCTGAGAGAGCATCAGTGCGGTGTCTCGTCCGTTGTATCTTGGAGCAGGGGAGTCCTGCTTGTATGAGCTGTCGTGCTCTTCGTCCACGATGATAAGGCCTATGTCGTGGTGTGGCAGGAATAGAGCAGAGCGCGTTCCGAGCGTGATGTATCCGTCCCTGCTGTTTCTGATGCATTCTGCAGTATTCCTCCTGCCTGCTGCCGTGATGCCCGAGTGGAACACGAGAAGACTCTCTCCGAAATGTTCCTCAAGCCTGTCCTCCAACTGTCTGCTCAATGCAATTTCGGGAACGAGATACAGCACATTCTTGCCTTTCGATATGGCTTCCTGGGCCAGTCTGATGTATATTTCCGTCTTGCCCGAACCGGTCACGCCATGCAGCATCACAGGCTTGGCCTTTGCGAATCCTGCCTTTATTTCCGAGTATGCCTTCTCCTGCGCCTGGCTGAGAGTGAGTCTTGCTCCCTGTTCGTTGGCGTTTCCATTCATGTCGGAAACCTCTCCCTCCGGTGCGGCTTTGCCGGCTCTCGCTGCCTCGAGCGCCGCCTTGGCCGTCTCCAGTTCCATGCGTATCTTCCCGACACCCTCTTCCAATGCGAACTTCTTCTTGGTGCCCTCCTTGGCCTTCCGAAGCTGTTCTTCCTTCTTTGCCAGTCTCTCCTCGATCTTGGCTACGCGTCCCTCCATGCTGCGGATTATCTTCTCCCGGCGTTCCCTGGAGGTCTTCAGCGCAGCAGCTCGAGCCTCCTCAAGCGTGACCTTCATAGCAGGGTAGGCGGCCTTGTAGACCTCGCCGATGCTGCACATGTAATATTCTGCAATATATCTCCAGAGCCTTATCTCTTCCTGATATGTTTTCTCGAGGTCTGTCTCTATTGATACGACCGGAAGTATCCTTTCAGGGGCAATCTCCGGTGTGATGTCAACAGCGCTCACAACCCCGACATACTCCTTCGCCCCGAACCTCACCTTCACTCTGTCTCCCACCTCGATCTTTACCTCCTTAGCCACCGCATAGCAAGGCTCCCACTCAAGTCTGAGCGGCAGGATGACGGATATGTAGAGCACCTCACTCATAGGACTGCGAATATACAAAACTAATTTCTAAAACACCCCAAAACCACCACCGGGAAAGGAAAAATCGAAAATTTTGACAAAAAGTGAAAGAAAAATTTGCAGGTAAAGAAAAAATGCCTACCTTTGCAATCCCAAACGAAAAGAATGGGACGTTCTTTGGAACAAACAACAAGTTCTTAAATTCATTTTTGGAACAAAAATGGTGTCATAGCTCAGTTGGTAGAGCAAAGGACTGAAAATCCTTGTGTCCCTGGTTCGATTCCCGGTGACACCACGCAAAAAGGCTTTCGAGATTTCTCGAAAGCCTTTTTTGTTATGCGGTGAGCGCTATGTGCGTTTTGCTTAACTTGTTGATACCCAAGGCTTTTATAGGTCTAGCCTGCATGGCTGGGAAGGCAGGCTGGACCTGTTAAGTGCTTGATGGATAGGCTGTTGGGTGGAACGCTCGTAACGCATCAGGCTAGTATGTCAGGGCTTCTTCGTGGTAGGTGCTGAAGCATGGGTAGTTGTTGAGCGGGTCCGGGGTGCAGAAGGTCACGCCTTCGAAGAGAGGGGAGTCCTGCTGGCCCTGCTGCTCGTGGATTTCGAGGTCGGCGTCGCATCCGTCGAGTTTGACAGACACTTTGCCGTTGTGGTAGCTGTAGTGCAGGGTGCCGCTTCCGATCTTGACTTTGGTTTCGAGGTCAGTGATTTCTGCCGGGATGTGCGGCTCGATGACTATCTTGCCCTCAAGCAGGTTCGGACGGATGCCGAGGAAATGCTGGTACCATGCGCGCAGGTGCTCGGCATTGCTCCACGCCTGAAGGAATGTGCCGGAGCGCTTTACCCATGACTGGCCTTCACGTGGATGAGCGTCAGCATTCTCGCTGAGGCTGCCGACGGCTCCTTCGTTGAGAGCCTGCCTGTTCATGTTCTTGAAAAGCTCCCATGCAGGTTCGACCTGTCCGTACTCGATCATCCTCTGCATCGCAGCTCCATTGTTCCAGAGCCAGATTGTACCGTTGTGGTATGCGTCGTCCTTGTGATAATAGTGCCAGTTCTCGTGCTGAGGATGGAACTGCGGATCCCACTGGGCGAGCGATGCGACGCCCCATGGATATACGAGTTCTTCCCATACCCGCCTTGTGACCTTTTGCTTGAAAGTGTCATCATTCACAAGTTCGAAGCAGTATAGCTGGTTCGGGCGGAACTGCTTGTCCGGAGTTCCGTCTGAGTTTAAGTGATCATATATAAGAGCCTCATCCTTGGCGCAGTAGTCGCGCTCGAAGTTGCTTGCCAACAGTGTAGCCAGACCACTCCATTCCTCTGCCGAAGCGGTGTCGCCCATGAGACGGGCGATCTCGCTGCCGGCAGTAAGCTGGCCGTACCATAGTGCCTGGATGTCATTGGCCCTGTCGCCTCGTGGAGAGCCCGGGATGCCGTTTCTCTTCACGTCCATCCATGTGTCTGCGTCGGCGTGGGTGAGGTAGCCGTTCTCGTCAGTGTAGTTCTTTATCGAGGCGTCGATGCTTGTCTTGATGGCAGGGTAGAGGTCGTGCAGGAAGTCTATGTCTCCCGAATATCTGGCAACCTCAAGCGCCTGGATGACGAAGCGCGGAGTACCGTCTGTAGTATTATATAGTATGCCTTCCAGGTTTGCCCTGTTAGGGATTCTGCCGTATGTTTCAGACGCTGGATCGGTGTCCTGGAGCTGGGCGAAGTCCTTGAGGATCTGCTTTGCGGTCTCGAACTGTCCGGTCACCAGGCATGCGCCAGGGAATGATATGAACATGTCTCGTCCCCAATATTCATTGAACCATGGCAGGCCGGCATAAATGCCCTTGCCCTGCTGCTCTGTGATGAGCTCGTCCATGGTGATGGTTATCCAGTTCAGGGCGCTGTCAAGCGACGGCAGGTTGGTCTTCACATAGTTGTAATCTGTGATGAGTCCGCTGATCCTTTCCTTCCTCTCCTTCATCATCTGCCTGCCTGACTTACGATACAGGTCGGCGAGTGCAATGCATTCATCTTCAGTGCCATATGTCATTATGAATCCGTCAGCCTCCGCCCCGGCCTTGATGCCGTCTCCGAACCTCACGAAACCGGTTTTCCTGGCCGGTGCAATGAGGATATTCATGTCTGGAGCCTCTGTCGGAGTCAGGAACAGCCCGTGTTCCGAATCTTTCACTTCCGATATGTGGCTGAGGTCAGGAACAATGAAGAGAGAATCTGCGATGGAAACCAGATCGATCGAGAGAATTGGGGTATTGTCAAGCATCTGGAATGTCTCCTGAGTGTGGCCCCAGCCGCGAACGATCCTGTCCGGATAAACGACGCATTCGAGAGCGTCCTTCCTGTTGAGCGTGAGGTCCGAGCCTATGGCCGGGTCGTCAACGCCGATGGCGTAGTCGGCCAGTATCCTCTTCTTTGCCATGTTCCATCCCGACCACCATTCTGTCTTCTCCTGGTGTGTCGTTCCATACCAGTATCCGGCCTTTTTGTCGGTGTATGAATACTCCCTGTTTTCCTCAGGTGAAACCAATACTCCAATTGTGTCAGAGGCCATTTCTCTGTTTCCAAATCCGCATGACTGCGCAATCACAGTCGCTGCCAACAGGCAGATTCCAGCTGTCTTTTTCATGTCTGTAATCAATAATTTCTATAAAGTTACATAAATTTTATAAATTTGAGGGTTGTAACTATGATTTGTCATGGAAATCAGGCCGATTGCGCATATCAGGACGGAGTTTCCCGAAAAATTCGGGATTCCACGTCAGAGCGGTCTTGCAGAGAGCCTCTCGGGCAAGATCGTCTTTGAAAAGGAGTTCAGGAACATTGATTCATTGAGGGGTCTTGAGGATTTCTCTCACCTTTGGCTGATCTGGGAGTTCTCTGCCAACAGGCATTCCGAGTGGCAGCCGACGGTGAGGCCTCCGCGCCTTGGCGGCAACGCCCACATGGGCGTCTTCGCGACAAGGTCGCCATACAGGCCGAACCCTATAGGCCTGTCATGCGTGGAGATCACTTCCATAGAACCGGATACACCTGATGGCCCGGTCATATATGTAAAGGGAGCCGACCTTATGGACGGTACTCCCATATATGATATAAAGCCGTATATAAGATATGCGGATTCCCGTCCGGAGGCCGTCTGCGGCTATGTCGACGAACTGTCGGAACGGAAGCTTAATGTGAAGATTTCTGCTGAACTTGTGTCGAAAGTTACTGACGATGATGTTCTGGCCGCGCTTGTCGAGACTTTAAGCCTGGATCCGCGTCCTTCATATCACAACGACCCGCACAGGGAGTATGGACTCTCATTTGCCGGATATAATGTGAAGTTCGTCGTATGTGCCGATATTCTTAATGTAATAGAGATCGAGAGCGAGGGATTGTAGAAAATAATATATCTTTGCACGCAATTCTAACCATAAGGATATATGTTGAAAATTCTGCGCTCGTCGATTTTTGCGGGCATATGCATAGGAACAGCGGGGTTCGGATTCCTCGCTTCAGGCATTCAGGCTGAGACTTACGGCAGCCTTGTGGGTGCCGTACTCTTCTCCCTCGGCCTTCTTGCCGTGGTGGGATATAAACTGAAGCTTTATACCGGAACAGCCGGTTTCATAGAGAAGAACCAGGTCGGAGAACTCTTCCTCATACTTCTTGGAAACATCATAGGATGCCTTTGCCTTGCACTGCTCGCCAGGGTTTCACCGATGGACATACAGGGCGCCGCGCAGAATATCCTGGAGCTCCGCCTCCGCACCGGAGCGCTCCGCTGCGGCCTTCTCGGCATCGGCTGCGGTTTCCTGATGACGACAGCGGTGACATTCGCCCGTCAGGAGAAGTATCTTCCGCTCCTGTTCGGCGTGCCGCTCTTCATCGTATGCGGCTTCACCCACTGCGTGGCCGACGCCTTCTACTACCTCTGCGTGCCGGTGGCATTCATGAAAGCTCATGCCCTCCAGATCCTCGGAGTATACGCATGCATCGTGATCGGCAACCTGATCGGCTGCAATCTATACAGAATAGTTCTGGCCAAAGATCAGTATTGATTTCATGTTCAGACTGGTGTGACACATAAATACGTATCTGTGTCACGCCGATAGGGAAAACTGCCCGAATCAGCCCAAAAACAATACCGGCGTGACAAATCAAAGAAGATATTTGTCACGCCGGTTGTTGTGTGTTATTTCACTCTAAGCCAGTTCATTGTCCTTCCGAGTAGTCCTTTCTTGTCGAGTGATCCGCGGACTCTTAGGATGTCGCCCTCTACCTTCATCGAGCAGTTGTAGGTCTTTCCGTTGCCCGGATCGTAGATCGAGCCTCCGCCGTACTCGTTGCCGCCCTGTGCCTTGAGGCCGCTGAGCATGTTCAGACCGATGATCTGTCTTGTGCGGAGAGACTTGTCGGGGTTCTTGTTGTCTACTGCAGGAGAGCCGTCAGCTTCTGTAGGATTCTGGAGCCATACTACCTTGCCGTTGTATACGTCGCCGCTCTTGTAGACCTCTACGATTGCCGATCCGTCTTCGAGTTTCCACTTTCCTGCAACGTCCTGTGCGAATGCTGCCGCAAGGGGCAGAAGCATGAAGATCATGCTGAAAATAATCTTTTTCATCTCTTGTCTGGGTTTTAGTTACATGTGCAAATATACCGACTTCCGAAAAAGATTGTTATATTTGTGGGTATTTTGTGGTAAAATACGCATTAATAACGCCAAAATTGGGAGAGAAACTTATGGGCAAGATCATTTTGACGGGAGACCGTCCTACAGGCAAACTTCATTTGGGACACTATGTCGGATCACTCAAGAGGAGAGTAGAACTCCAGAATTCGGGTGAGTACGAAAAGATATTCATCATGATTGCAGACGCGCAGGCACTGACAGACAATGCCGATAACCCTGAAAAGGTGCGTCAGAACATCATAGAGGTGGCATTGGACTACCTTTCTGCGGGCCTCGACCCTGAGAAGGTCACAATCTTCATCCAGTCTCAGGTACCTGAGCTCTGCGAGCTGGCATTCTATTATATGAACCTTGTCACAGTGCAGAGACTGCAGCGTAATCCGACTGTAAAGCAGGAGGTGCAGCTGAGAGGCTTCTCAGACTGCGAGGATGATGAGACTCAGAATAAGAAGGGCATCCCTGTGGGATTCTTCACATATCCGATAAGCCAGGCGTCAGACATCACGGCGTTCCGTGCTACAACGGTGCCTGTGGGCGTGGACCAGGCTCCTATGATCGAGCAGACACGCGAAATCGTGCACAAGTTCAATACAGTGTACGGCGAGACTCTCGTGACTCCGGAGATGATGCTTCCGGAAAATGCGACATGCTGCCGCCTCCCCGGCACTGACGGAAAGGCGAAGATGAGCAAGTCTCTCGGAAACTGCATCTATCTTTCAGACACATCAAAGGAGATCAAGAAGAAGGTCAACAGCATGTACACCGACCCTGAGCATCTCCAGATCACCGATCCTGGCCACATTGAGGGCAACGTGGTATTCACATATCTCGACGCATTCAGCACAGACGAGCATTTCGCGAAGTATCTTCCTGAGTATGCAAACCTCGAGGAGATGAAGGATCACTACCGCCGCGGCGGACTGGGAGACGGCACATGCAAGAAGTTCCTCTTCAACATCATGGAGGAGTTCCTGCAGCCTATGCGCGAGAGAAGAGCGCATTACGAGCAGAATATCCCGCAGGTATATGAGATCCTGCGCAAGGGCTCTGAAGTGGCCCGCGCAGAGGCCGCAAAGACCCTCGCGGATGTACGCAAGGCCATGAAGATCGACTATTTCGACGATGCCGAACTGATTGCCGAGCATACGAAGAAATACCAGAAATAATATTATAGTGTATTAAAAACTAAACCAACCTTATGAACACAAATCGTCGAATCTCCAACCTCCTCAGGACGGAGGACTGGCTCTCTGTGTGGATAGGAGCCATTGTAATCATCCTGGGCGCTGTTGCAGTCCTTACGGGATGGTTCGATTTTTCAGCATTGAGTTTCAAGACCTGGACAGCTGGCGAGACCCTCGCAGCTGCGGACGCCGCAAAGGTCGTTCCGCTCGGCGAGCAGCTCGGCACATGGGCGTTCTGGTGGAAGTGCATCAAGACTGTCCTGATTCTCGGCGTTCTCTTTGGAGCCGGAGTCAAGCTTCAGGGCGAGAAGCTCCGCAATTTCATCCCTGCATTCCTTGCACTGTTCGTCATTGCAGTGATTGTCAGGATGGTCAGCGCGGAATTCACCCTCAAGAGATATCTCGAGTGGGCTTTCTGGGCTCTTATCATAGGTCTGTTGATTGCCAATACTGTCGGTGTGCCTAAGTGGCTCAAACCGGCAATCCGCACCGAATTCTTCATCAAGACCGGATTGGTGATCTTCGGATTCTCCATCCTCTTCTCCAACATCGCGAAGTTCGGTCTCTATGGCCTCGGCATCGCTTGGGGTGTGACTCCTGTTGTCATCATCTTCATGTGGTGGTTCGGAAACAGGATCCTCAAGATCAAGAACAAGCCGCTTCTGATGACTGTGGCTGCGGCAACATCAGTCTGTGGAACATCAGCGGCGATCGCTACAGGAGCAGCATCTGGCGCAAAGAAGGAAGACCTTTCGGTTGCGATCTCGATCTCAATCATCTTTACTATCATCATGATGGTGTTCGAGCCGATGATCATCGAGTGGACAGGAATGGGTCAGATCATGGGTGGAGCGCTCATCGGAGGAACAGTAGACTCGACAGGAGCCGTAGTGCTTGCGGGTAGCGCCCTCGGCCCTGAGGCTGAGCAGGTTGCATCTCTTGTGAAGATGATCCAGAACATCCTCATCGGCTTCATCGCTTTCTTTGTTGCGATTTTCTTTGCAAGGAAGATCGACAAGACAGGAAAGTCGGAGGTCAAGGCGGTCGAGATCTGGGACCGCTTTCCTAAGTTCATCCTCGGCTTCATGGCGGCTTCGATCATAGCATCCATAATCTTTGTTCCTGCTTTCGGTGCAGAGAAGACAAGTGCGGTGAACAAGGTCCTCGGTCAGTTCAAGGACTGGTGCTTCGTGCTTGCGTTCACATCGATCGGACTTGACACCAACTTCAAGCAGATCGCCAAGAGCATGCAGGGCGGAAAGGTCCTCTGGCTCTATATCGTGGGACAGACATTCAACATCATCCTCACCTTCGCAGTGGTATGGCTTCTCCTTTCAGGCAAGGTGTTCCCTCAGCCGGACATCAAGACATTCACTCACAAGGAGGATAAGATCAATGCCAAGAAAGAGGCCAAGGCTGTCAAGGCGGAAGAGCAGCAGCCTGCAGTCGACCTGATGCCTCAGGCAGAACCTGTTCAGGATAATGAAAATAAGTAAGAAATTGATATTCAATATAGTCACCGTCATTATGGCGGTGACTATAGTTATAGGGGCCCTATATGTGATGTCTAATCATCTGGGGCTTGTGGAAGGCTATGACTTCGGAGGAGGAGCATACTATTATGTAGACATTCCAAATTTTGACCAGGTCCTTCCGGAGGATGCCTACCAGGCAAAGACGCCTGTATGGGTGCATGTCGTGCTCTTCATCGCATGGGGCTGGCTCATGTGGCGCCTCTGGCTATGGGTGGACAGCCGATCTAAAAAAGGTCCGGACGGTCAGTGATGATGCCGTCCACATTGTCTGCGTAAAACTGTTCAGGGGTCTGGAGTGTCCAGACCTTTATTTCTTTCCCTCTGGCATGCATCTTCTCTACGAAGCGTCTTGTGACCAGTCCGAGGCGGAATATGTTGTATGATGCTATATATGGCTTCTCGTCAACTTCTTTCCAGCAGAAAGGGCGTATGAAGAGAAGCTTCTCAAGCCTTATCGAAGGATCCATCGCGTGAAATCTCTCCAGCACGATGTCGTTGAACGACTGGACCGTCACTCTTCCGTATGCTCCGCATTCGTGAATTATGTCCAGACATGCCTTTTCGAGGCCGTCATCCCTGTCGTCGTCCCTCTTTATCTCGAGAAGAATCTCAGCCCGTGAACCAATGAACGTCAGGACCTCTCTGAGTGTCGGAATCTGGTCAGGAGTTGTCTTCCCGTCGCGGTCTTTGACGTGGAGCGACTTGATCTCCTGAAGTGTCATGTCTTCGATCATACCCCTGCCGTCGGTCGTCCTGTCCACATCCGGGTCGTGACATACCACGACTTCTCCGTCCTTTGTCAGATGGACGTCGATCTCTACCATGTCCGCTCTGCTGCAGGACAACCCCTTCTCTATGCATGAGAGAGTGTTCTCGCATCCGAGACCAGCCCCTCCTCTGTGAGCTATTATTCTCATAATTTCACTTTAAAGAGATGCCTGAACAAAACTCTTACCACTTTGTCGAACCACTCGAAGCTGTCTTTTGACTCCGGTGCCAGACACATAGCCTCGTAGGCGAATTCGTCCACGGCCTCCTCGTGGATCAACGACCAGATGAGGAAGTTGCCGAACTTGTGGGTGAACAGGTCGGAGAGCCTTTCTCCGCCAGGATTGTAGCTCAGCAGCTCGTCCTTGTATTTCGGAATTCCCGGGAACGGAAGGCCGGAGAGGTCCTTCTTCAGGAAAGTGTTCACCTCGTCAGGGAAGTAGTTCTTAGCTGTGCCGAGCACCTTGCCGATGAGTGTTACGATGTCCTCGCTGAACTCCTCCAGCATCTTTTCGCTGTCTATCCTGCTCATTACGGAAAGGAGCAGGTCAAGTGCCGTGTATATGTATCCCGAGTCTGTGACCAGCTCGGAAATGTTCTCTATCAGGTGTACGAGAAGCTCGGTGTCGCGAGCCTCTATCGCGTCGTTCAGAAGTCTTCTGAACAATGGTGCGTTGGCGCAGTCAGGATCCTGGACGTCTCCGTGGCGGCACGCCCATACCATTGCGTACCAGGTCATTACGTTTCTCTTGTAAAGCTGGCGAGGGTTGGCCTTGTGGCTATTTCTGCCCTTGAAGTAGCCCTTGCACTTGAGAGTCCATTCCTCGCACCACTCGGACAGCATTTCCCAGGCGTAATCAGGATATGTATCCATCTTCAGTCCGAGCTGGTAGAGGACGTAGATCAGAGACATCTGCGAGTAGTCGAACCATTCGGTATCCCTGATGCCTCCTTCCCTGAAGTTCTTCAGGATAGGGAATACCTTGTCCCATGAGCATATGCCCATGATGATGAGGATCCTCTCGAAGGCGAAGTATGTGAAGCTGTCACCTGTGCGATAAGCTGAGATCACCTTGTCCTGGAAAGGTCCGAAGTCGGGAGCATCTTCCTTGCTGTGTTTCGCGTCCGGAGCGAAGTAACGGGAGTGCTGGAAGATGAACTGCATGGCGGTCTTGAGGTCTTCGCGGCACCATGATCCGTCCTCGCTCTTGAGAGGGATCACCGAGTCTTCCCAGAAGGTCTGGTATTCGATCACATTGTTTACGTAATCGGACTGGAATGTAAGCTGTTTCCTGAGAACCATCTGGAAGAAAGGAAGCAGCATCCTGATGAGCGAGTAGTTCGCTGTCAGGTGCTTGAAAACTTCTATGGTCTCACCCAGCATTCCGCCGACCCTGGCCCTGTCTTCCTCCTTTCCGGAAATCAGGGCGTCTATAATCAGCAGCACGTTGAGCCTTGTGCCGACCTCCAGGTCACTCATTATCGACTTCCTTCTGCGTTCCCCGAACGGTATGGCGAGCAGCGGAGTCGTGCAGATTTCCTTGTACATCCTGTTCACGATCTGCTCTGAGAGG
This sequence comes from Bacteroidales bacterium, assembly GCA_017415715.1. Classification (GTDB taxonomy): domain Bacteria; phylum Bacteroidota; class Bacteroidia; order Bacteroidales; family UBA932; genus Cryptobacteroides. The sequence goes on from JAFQFD010000046.1 coordinate 30,709, forward strand.
TTTTCCTTGAGAGGAGTGCCACTGAGGGTTGTCTTCTTGTTGGAGACGTAGTATGCATACATGCAGACGTCGTTCTTGACTTCCGTGACAGGGTCGAGAAGCAGTTTCCACAGCAGCGTGAACGGATCCTGTGAGTATATGCCTTCGTTGTGGTAGTCTGTGAGCAGGACTCCGTTGAGGAGGGTCACCGAGGCGAGGGAGCGCTGCCTGATCAGCGGAGCGATGACAGGCGAGAGCTCCTTGTGCCTTGCGATTGTCGCCTCGTCTGCCTTGTTGGATTCGATTTTCTTTGTGACTGTGTTGTATTCAGGAATGATTGCAGTACATTCTTCGCCTGTCCTCTCAATGAGCTCTCCGAGCAGAGAGAAAATCTCCGTCTCATAGTTTTCGCGGACCATGATGTTCATTACATCCGTGGCCAGTGACATGATCTCGAAGCCGCTGTCCTCGAGGTTGGACAATGCTATGATAGTATCGGGCTTGCCTGTGGTCAGGTAGTCCATTATCAGCACGTTACGCATTGTGCCCATGAAGACTTCGTTCGCAGTCGCCTTCTCTATCGTGTCTACGAATGTCTGGCAGGTGATGTTGTCTGCTCCCTGCGCGTTCCTTTCAAAGTAGAGAAGCGCGAGCATATACTCGAGGAATCGCTCGTAGATGAACTGGATCTTTTCATTGTCGACCAGTCTGAGGATCGGTCGCTCAGGTTTGTTGAGGAGCTCGGCGAATGCCACGCTGTAGCCGTCCTTCTTGAAGATGAGGGATGCGGCCTTGTGCAGAGGCGAGCCAGGGTCTTCGGATGCAGCCTGAAGGTCTGTCATCGTGATGGAGTCCGTTGCGTTTCCGGCAAGGTACGAATCGAGGATGTGTCCGGCTATTTCCCGCAGGATCTCAACCTGTCTGTTTCCCGCATATGACACTGAAATGTCCTGCACCATCTTGTGGAAAAGGGCCAGTGATGTGAACTCCCTCATGGCTTCCGGAAAATACTGGCCGAGGTAGTTGGTGCATGACATCTTCAGCACGAGAGGGTCCTTCATCCTGATGGTGATGCCTCGCGGCAGGAGGTCGAACGGGGTCTTCATCTGGAAGAGGTCTCCATATATATGGTATGCCGTCTTTACTTCATTGTCTGTGAATCCCTTGACTGCGGTGTTCTCCTCTTCTCCGGAGTTGTAGAACAGCGACTGGTCCTGCTTGGAAGTCTCCGGCATGAGAAGGTTCTTCCAGGTGTAGTTGCGACAGGTGAAGAGTATCTTGAAGTGTCCGTATCCGGGTTCTATGAATATCTTATAAAGGTCTCTGTAAAGCATCAGAGGACCGTCTGCGTCTGAAGTGAGGCCAGGATATTCTATACACTCGTTTATCGCATCAATGAATATCAGCACGTCTTTTCCTCTTGACTCTGCTGCATTCGCCAGCGACTGCACAAGGCCAGCCACAGGCTTGTGCATGGCCCATCCGAAGGAGGACTTCAGCCTGTTTTCAAGCGTGATGTCAGCGAATTCCGAGCCTGAGAAGATCATGACACCCTCGTCAGTCTCGGAGAATGTCTCTGTCCAGTAGCATAGCTGCGTGGTCTTTCCCTGTCCGGCTTCTCCCAGGAGAGGGAAGATGCATGAGTCTGACCCGAGGAATCCGTTGAGTTCCCTTGTGAGGCTCTCTCTCTCCACGAACAGTTCTCGGTTGTATTTCTTCTCCGCATACAGTTTTGTCAGGAATGCGGATGTGTTCTCATGCAGAAGCCCTGTCCACTGCTCCCAGTTGAGGATCTTGCTTATGTCGAATGACGGCATGAGCTCCTGCATCCAGGCGTCGAACTCGGCGTTGCGGGAGTCTGTCGTCAGCGAAACTGCCTCTTCGTTTGATGAAATGTGAGCAGTGCTTTCATCCTTGAGCGTCTGGAATATATATATGTGTCTCTTCTCGTTGCAATATGCAAGAGGGTAGAGGTCAGTAAGCTTTCCGTCACAGCTGAAGTAGTAGTGCCCGTCCTTCAATGTGCCGTCGGCCGGCGCCGCTTCCGGACTGTGTCCGTTCAGCAGCAGCGTGCCGCCTCCCGGCACAGCTGCCTTGAACTCCATCTGCGCGAGCGGCAGCAGAGCCTCAGTGAACTCGAGCAGTCTGCCTTCGAGTGTCAGTACCACGTCTTTGTAGATGTCCTGCGACAGTGTGGTTCCGTGTCCTTTGTAGTCGTTTCTGATCTTGACAATGCTCTGCTCGCCCTTTCGGCCGAGGATGATATGCTTCTTCGGTGATATGACTTTGGAAAGCGACTGAGCCAGGGCGTTGTCAGGCAGCCTTGATGCCGCCAGCATGGTCAGCGGAGTCAGAATGTCGTTGGCCCAGTCTCCGAATGACAGAGGCCTCTTGTTGTCGATCTTTCCTATTGCCTTGACTATGGCGGGGTCATTCTTGAACATCTCGCTTTCTGCCTTCATGAAGCCCAGGAGCACGATCGAGAGGAATTGGCATGATGTCTCGAAGAAGTCAAGCATATAGTTCATGGCGCTTTGCCAGTTCATCTTTTCCGTATTGTCCTTGAATCCCTGCAGCGGATGCGCAAGAGAATATGGAAGTGATGTTGTGCCTTTGGCGAGAATTTCAGTTTCCATAGTGATTGTTTTGAACTGTAACATACAAATTTACAATAAATTTGCGTGTTACAGGTTATAATGATTAATTTTGTGAAAAAATAAGAAGTATGCAGTATAAAGATACAGCGTTTCTCTGCGGATACTTTTCCGTGAAGACCGGAAATCCGGCAGCGATAATCGCATCTCAGGGTGACTTCTGGACCCCGGTCGAGTATGATGACAAGGAACTTTCATGGGCGAAGGATTTCTATTATCCTGAGTTCGCAGAATTCATGATGTCGGATGTAAAGACCTACAGTCATGCATATGATCTGGGCTTTTCGCTTACATTGAGGGACGGCAGGGAGCATGAAGTGCACCTCGATGAACTTCGTACATATCTTTTCCCTTTCGGGATCGTGATGTACTCTGTAAGGGTAAGCCAACAGTCGGAACAGGTCCAGGACATGCTGGACGCCTTGTTCATGATGAGAGGCGTATGCAGTCTCAACCAGGAAGCTTCCAAAGATTATATCACCCTGGCTCTTGATCCCCTGATCGCATTGAACAAGGCGGCGGGCAATTCCGGAGATTTCCGTGCCCTCATGGAATGCGGAAACAAGCTGAAGATCTTCCATACTCTGTCATGTGCGGAAAGACCTGCGGATGATGCGTCATATGACGCGCTGCTGTACGGAGGCGGCACTTTGCTGGTGTACAAGGAGAATGACCCGAAAGGCTTTTCGAAGGAATATTATGACAGCATCATGTCGGGAAGCCGCGTGTCCGTCTTCAACAACTGGAAGTCGCTGTCGCTTCTTGACACATATACCATAGTGGCTCATGATGTGCCGGACAATATGCTTGAGTTCTGGAACAAGGAATATTTCGGCAAGATGTATATGTATGCGCTGTACCGCAAGTTCTTCCTTTTCCGAATCAACGGAGACTTCCGTGGCGAGATCAAGGATGTCTCAGATGTCCGCAAGGATCTGACTGCGTTCGAGAAGGACTACACTTTCCCTAAGGTGTCATACAACTTCCTGCCTGAGATTCTGATGGATTCTATGGAAAAGGGACTCGATGTGGAGCAGGAGACTGCTAAGATCGCAGAGATGATCAACCGTGAGAATGCCCGCAGGGAAGCGGAGACGGGAGATAAGATGAACCTTTTCCTCGGAGTGATCACCTGTCTGACACTTTTCTCGGCGATATGGGACTTTGCCTGCCTGATGGACGGAGTCTTCGAGTTCAGCACCAACATCGGAACCGCGACAGGCATCAGGGCCTGCGCCATGGCGCTCATATCCATCATCTGCATGGCGGCGATATTTGTCAGGAGAAAAAAATAAAGAGACTCGCGTGAGTCTCTTTATTTTTTATCTTTCGTACTCGACTTTTGCACGAACCTCGGCAATAGTCTTCACGTACTGTATTACGTTGCCCCTCAAGGTGTCTGCCTTATATGCTGCGAGAGCTTCCCAAGAGTCGAAGTCTGCCATCATTACTGCATCATAAGATGTCTTTCCTTCATTTCTGTTTACGCCAACTTCAATGCTCTTGAGTCCTGGCACGAGTCCCATGAGGGACTCATATTGTTCCTTGACATCTTCAGCGAGCTCCTTGGAAGTCTTGCCATCTGATGGCTTGAACTTCCACATTACACAATATCTTACCATAGCTGTTAGTGTTTAGTGATCAATTTTCATAACTGACCACTAATTTAGCAATAATAATCGAGACTGCCAAAATAAAATGTTTTAATGTATAAAATTTATGTTTTACGTCAATTAATGCTATATTTGTAGATTATGGATAACTATGGACATAGGGGAACGAAGATAGCCAGGAATACGCTGATGCTGTATGTCAGGATGCTTGTCCTCATGCTCGTCGGGCTATACACCTCGCGTGTTGTCCTGGGAGCCCTCGGAGAGAACGACTTCGGCGTATACAATGTCGTTGGAGGCGTCGTGTCCATGTTCACCATAATATCCGGGGCGCTGAATTCCGCAGTCTCGAGATTCATAACCTTCGAGATGGGCAAGGGCGCTGACGCGCAGCTCAATAAAGTTTATTCTACAGCGGTGACCATCCAGCTGATCCTTGCGGCCGTCGTGGTCCTCCTTGCGGAGCCCCTCGGCCTGTGGTTCATAGACAACAAGATGACCATAGACCCGTCGAGGATCCCTGCAGCACGCTGGGTGCTGCATTTCTCCCTCCTGGCATTCGTGATAAACCTCATGAGCGTGCCGCAGATGGCTTCAATTACCGCTCATGAACATATGTCCGCATACGCATACATAGGCATCCTTGACGGCCTTCTGAGGCTTGGAGTGGCATTCCTCATACTCCATTCTCCTATAGACAGACTTATATATTATGCGGCCCTGATGGCCGGTGTCGTGCTGATTGTGCGTCTGGCCTATGGCCTGTATTGCCGTCTGCATTTCGAAGAATGCCGGTATCGTCCTGTGTTCGACAGGCCTCTGATCAAGGAGATGTTCTCCTTTGCGGGCTGGAACTTCATAGGAGTGACCTCGGGAGTGTTGAGGGACCATGGAGGAAACATCCTGGTAAATCTGTTCTCGGGACCGGCTGTAAATGCTGCAAGAGGCGTTGCCGTGCAGCTTAACGGAGCGGTGCAGGGATTCGTGACCAACTTCATGACAGCCGTCAATCCGCAGATAACAAAGTCGTATGCGGCAGGGGAGAAGGAATACATGTTCTCTCTGGTGAGAAGGTCATCCAGAATGTCTTTCTTCCTTCTTTTCCTCATAGCCCTTCCGGTGATCTTCAATGCGGATTACCTGTTGTCAATATGGCTCAAGGAGGTGCCGGAGCATTCATCGCTCTTCGTGCAGCTCTTCCTGATTTTTGCCCTGAGCGAGTCGCTCTCCAATCCTATGATAACAGCGATGCTGGCGACAGGAAACATACGTAACTATCAGCTTGTCGTGGGTGGAATCCAACTGCTGAACCTGCCAGTGTCGTATGTATGCCTCAGGATGGGAGCGATCCCTGAAGTTACTGTAATCGTAGCAATCATAATATCACAGATATGCATGTGGGCGCGCCTGCTGATGCTCAGCAAGGCGACCGGATTCCCTGTGCTGCCTTTCCTTGAGGAAGTGTACTTCAGTGTCCTCTTCAAGGTGGTATGCGGCTCGCTGGTCGTGCCTCTGATTCTTGAGGCAGCCAAGCCGGCTGGATTCGTGGGTTTCCTGATCAGCGCATCGGTGTGCGTGCTGTGGTCTATGCTTGTGATCATGACGCTCGGGCTGCAGAGTGATGAGCGCAAGTGGCTGGTAAACAAGATTAAAGAGAAATTTGTCAGGAAATGATAAGGATATCGGATAAGTCTCTGTGCTGCGGCTGCACTGCCTGCGCCACTGCGTGTCCCGCGCAGTGCATAGTCATGCGCCGCGACCGCGAGGGATTTGACTATCCGGTAGCCAATCCGGACCTGTGCATCGGCTGCGGCAAGTGTGAGAAAGTGTGTCCGATGCTGAATCCTCCTGCTGCCTCGGCTCCTGTTGAGGTCCTGGCGGCGAGGTCCGGGGAGCATCTGGCCGGATCGTCTTCCGGTGGAGTGTTCCCGGAGCTGGCAAAGTCTGTGATCGAGGATGGGGGAGTTGTCTTCGGAGCGGTCTTCGAGAGTGACCATAAGGTTGCTCATGCCGAGGCTTCGGAATTGTCGGGGATTGAGCCGATGAGAGGCTCGAAATATGCCCAGAGCGACCTGTATTCGGCTTTTGAGGATGTAAATCAGTATCTGACGGATGGAAAGAAGGTTCTTTTTACAGGCACCCCATGCCAGGTTGCGGGCCTGAATAATTATTTGGGCAGCAATACTGAAGGATTGATGACTGTAGACTTTGCATGTCATGGCGTGCCGAGCCCGGGTCTTTGGGAGAAATATGTGAAGGCGCTCGAGGCCCGAAGCGGCGGAAGGATCAGGTCCCTGTCCTTCAGGGACAAGTCCCGCAGCTGGAGACATTACTGCTTCAGACATGATGACGTCAGTGTGGAATATGTTGATGACCCGTATATGGCATTGTTCGTCCAGGACATGTCGTTGAGGCCATCTTGTTATAAATGTCCTTTCCGTGCAGGCAGGAAGGCGTCAGACCTGACGCTTGCCGACCTGTGGAGCGTTGCCGAGGCGGCTCCTGCATTCAATGATGACAGGGGCGCGTCAGCTGTGTTTGTCAATACGGCAAAGGGCAAGGCTCTGGTGCACTCTGTGAGTATGCAGTCTGTCGCTGTAAGTTCGGAGGCGGCGATGCGTGACAACGGAGGATATTCTGACCCGGCTGCGGTTCCGGAGAGGCGGGAAGAGTTCTTCAAGGGAGTCCACAGTGCATCGGACTTGATTGCATATATGAAAGGATTCGTTGTCAGAAGGCCGCTGCATCAGAGAATATACAGAAAGGTCCGCAGGTTCCTTTCTGACATTAAGAAGAGAATTGTACGATGAGGATAGCTATAGTGACACTGCCTCTGCACACAAATTACGGAGGCATTCTTCAGGCCTATGCGCTGAAGACATACTTGGAGTCCATGGGACATCAGGCCACGGTTCTGGACCGTGAGGTCAAGATGCCGCTGCCGGCCCTGTGGAAGGCCCCATTTGTCTATGCCAAGCGGGCTTTGCAGTGTCTGACCAAGGGTGCGGCAGGACCGGAAGTGTTCCGCGAGATCAGATTCCGCAGAGAGTTTCCGGCTGTTTCGGCCAATACTCAGAGGTTTGTCGACGAGATGATAGCGCCTCGTATGATCAAGAGATTCAAGGATGTCCGAGAGGACGAATACGATGCATTCATAGTCGGCAGCGACCAGGTGTGGCGTCCGCGTTATTTCGGCCGTATAGAGGATGCGTTCCTGGATTTTGCCAGGGACTGGGATGTCCTGAGAGTGGCATACGCCGCGTCTTTCGGCACGGACCAGCTTGAATATGAATACATGCAGGTGCAGGAATGCGCGTCTCTGCTGGAGAAGTTCAACGGAGTGTCTGTCCGCGAGGATGTCGGAGTGCAGATGTGCCAGGAGTGGTTTGACTGTGAGACTGCAGTGCAGGTGCTTGATCCGGTGATGCTTGTGGATGCCTCTGTGTATAAGGCCATGGCCGCTTCAGTGAAGGAGCATCCGGCAGAAGGCAAGCTTGTGACATATATACTGGACAAGTCGAAGGAGAAGGCTAATGTCCTTGATTTCATGGTGCGCGTTTCGGGACTTCAGGTTCATGACCTCTCTCCGGTGACAGAAAGGTCTCTGCCTTTGGCGGAGCGTGTCGTGCCGCCTCTGGAGGCCTGGCTGGCGGGTTTTGCCGATGCGGGATTTGTAGTTACGGATTCGTTCCACGGATGCGTGCTGTCTATCCTGCTCCATAAGCCTTTCGTGGCTGTGGGCAATTCGATGAGAGGAATGGCGAGGCTGCAGTCGCTGCTGGTTCGATTCGGCCTGGACATGAGGCTGGTGCACGGCATAGATCCGGAGGATGACGGGGAGTTCTTCCTGTCGCAGCCGGACTGGGACGCTGTCGATGCGGTGCTGGCAGAAGAAAGAATCAAATCCGGAAGCTTCCTGAGTGAGGCTCTCCGCAAATGATAAAGTTATGGATAAGAGCAGATTAAGTATCATTGTCCCCGTGTACAACGCGGAGGAATATCTTGACAGATGCATAAACAGCATTCTTGATCAGGATTTCACCTCGTATGAGGTCATCCTCGTGGATGACGGAAGCACGGACTCCTCTTCGCTGATATGCGACAGGTATTCCTCTACTGATCCCCGTTTCAGGACATTGCATAAGCCCAACGGGGGAGTAAGCTCTGCCCGAAATGCCGGTCTGGAGCTTGCCAAGGGCGAATACATCATGTTCCTTGACTCCGATGATGCTCTGCTTCCGTTCGCGCTGGACGACATGATTGATGTCGTTGCTGGCGATGACATGGTCATCGGCGGATACGCGGCCTTTGTGGGAAACATTCCGGTAAAGGACGTTCGTCCGGCACTGACAAAGACCTACAGGGGAGCGGACTATCCACTGTTCTTCCAGGACAACATAAGACGCAACTGCGAAATGCTTGACGCCCCGTGGGCCAAGCTTTTCAAGCGCAAGGCCATAGGCGATGTCAGGTTCAATGAGAGTCTCCACTATGCCGAAGACAAGCTTTTCGTCTTCACGGTCATGTCGAGATGTTCGTCCATAATGACATTTTCGGGTGCCGTATATGGATATTATATGCGTCCGGGCTCTCTGGGAAGCGATATTTCTTCTGACAGGCACATTCAGCAGCTGCAGATTTTCCTGCCGCTTTATGTGGAGGTCATAGAAGCCTTGAAGGAGCGCTGCCCTAATACAAAAAGCGTCCTGACTCTATATCGCAAGGAAGTGATAGGCAGGTATATATGTCGCCTGCTGAACCTTTATGCCAGAAGAAGCACAGATATGCTTACCAAGGAAAACATTGCCTTGTTATATAAATATATGGATGCCGACCCCGGCCTTGGCATATTCTCCATCAGGGCAGGACAGGTGGTAAACCTGATTCTATATAAGATAGGCAAGCCTGGCTTTACTGTGAAAGTATATAAGGTGACCTCGTTTTTTGCAACTATATTCCGCAAGAGGAAATGATGAAGATAGCCGTCATATTCGAGAGCAGTCCGTTCGACAGGAAGGGGCTCTTCAATGCCGTGCATGAGCGCGTGCGCCATCTGCTTGCAGAAGGCGGCTGCACCATTGATGCATATTGCGTCCACAGCAGGGACAATGCCTTCACCCGCAAGGTCCGTCACACTCCTGAGACTCCTTCTGTGGACCATGTTACGATTGACGGCATCAGGTATGAAATGATGTGGTACAGGTTCTCCGTCGTGGATCATGTGCTGGTTGAGAAGATGCATCGCAGGCCGCTCTTATTCAAGAGTTTAGTGCGACGTGTCGTGGATAGGCTCCAGGGCTATGATGTGATCATTGGCCACTCGTTCACAGGTTCATATATTGCCTATATGGCCCATTGCATCTATGGTACCATCTTCTTTGCAAACTGGCACGGGTCAGATGTCCATACACATCCGTGGCGTCTGCCTATGATGCTGGATGACACGCGTAAGATAATGAAGAATGCAGCCTGCAACTTCTTTGTCAGCAAGGCGTTGAAGGATTTTTCCGACAAGATCGTTGCAGATGCGCCTAAGGAGGTTTTATATAATGGAGTATCTGACTCGTTTGTGAGATTCCCAGACGCTGAGCGTGCTGCAGTGCGTAAGAGATTCGGTGTGACAGAAGGAGATAAGTCAGTGTCATTTGCTGGCAGTCTTGTTTCAGTCAAGAATGTCCGCGTGCTGGCTCCTCTTTTCAGGAAGATATGTGAGCGTTTTGACGGAAGTGTCAAGTTCCTGATTGCCGGAGATGGCAAACTGCGTTCATCAGTTGAGGCCGACATGTCTGCAGCCGGGCTTGACGTGAGCTTCCTTGGCAATCTTGGTCCTGAGGAAATGCCTGCATTCATGAACAGCACCGATGTCCTTGTGCTCCCTAGTCTGAACGAAGGCCTCCCGCTGGTCTGCGCCGAGGCCCTGCGCTGTGGCGCAAACGCCGCCGGCTCCGACGTCGGAGGCATTCCTGAAGTGATCGGTGCAGAAAACGTCTTCCCGCTCGGCCCCGGCTTCACCGATGCCCTGGCCGACAGAGTCGTCCAGATGCTTCAGGGCAATGTCCTCCAGCAGGTCCCGTCAGAACTGGACTGGTCGGCAACCGCCTCAAAAGAACACCGCATCCTTTGGAAGCTTCAGGCTTTTGGGGAGGGGTGAGGTGAATTTCATGACTTTGCCGGTCCATGGGTGGATGAATGACAGTCTGTGGGCATGGAGGGCGAGGCGTCCGAACGGATTGGTCTGAGCGCCGTATTTCTTGTCTCCTGCTATGGGGTGTCCTATCCATTCCGAGTGTGACCTGATCTGGTTTTTCCTGCCTGTCTCCAGCTCGAATTCCACATTTGTATATGCTTGCCCCTCAATGCTGAAGCGCTTGAGCGTGATGCAGTGGGTGGATGCGAACTGCCAACCCTTGCGAGGCGGCCTTTCAGGCGTGTCGCCCTCGCGCAGGGCAAAGCTGTGCACCTTCATGGACTTCGGGCTTTCATATAGCCATGACTCTATCCATCCTTCCTCGTCCTCGATGTTGCCCTCGAGGGTCGCCAGGTATTTGCGCTCCTGCACCGCCTCGTCCCAGTTCTCCTGCAGGGCCTGCTTGGTGTCCTGATCCTTGGCGAAGACGAGCAGTCCGGAGGTGTCGCGGTCCAGCCTGTGGACTATGAACACTCTGCAGTAGTCGTTGAGGATGGAATATGCCGTCACGTCGTCCTTCTTGCCGGTCGACATGCTGAGAAGGCCGGACGGCTTGTCAACGACGATCAGCCACTGGTCTTCATATACTATTTCAAGCTTCTTGCTCTTTGCTTTCATACTCTGCAAAAGTAATAATTTTAATTATCTTTGCAGAATGAATGACAGGAAAACCATATGGGATCCGCTCAGGAAGAAGGAAGTCGCTCTGACTCCCGAGGAGAGGGTGAGGCAGTGGTTCATAGGAGTGCTGGCAAATCAGATGGAAGTGCCGATGCATATGATGATGAGCGAGGCCGGCTTCCGTCTCGGAGGGAAGCAGTTCAGGGCCGACATCATTGTCTATGACCGCAAGACCGCCCCGCTGATCGTCGTCGAGTGCAAGAGGCCTGAGGTAGAGCTGACACAGGAAGTCCTTGACCAGGCGATAAGATACAACATGGTTCTCAATGTCAGGATGATAATTATAACCAACGGCACCAGGACCTTCATCCTCGAAAGGGGCGAGGAGGGCTACAGGTGCACGGGGAATGTTCCTAAATATACAGATCTGTTATAATGCAACCGACTATCACTCAGGGCTTTCTTGAGCATGAAATATTTGGCATCGTTTCGGATGTGGCGGCTTCCATGGGCGTACGCGCATTCGTCATCGGGGGATATGTGCGCGACTGCTTCCTCGGAAGGCAGAGCAAGGACATAGACATCGTTGTGGAGGGAAGCGGCATCGAGCTCGCCGAGGCTGTAGGAGCCAAGGTCCGCAGCAATGTGTCCGTGTTCAAGAATTATGGCACGGCGATGCTGCGCTTCAAGGGCATCGAAGTGGAGTTCGTCGGAGCGAGGAAGGAGTCATACAACAGGGACTCCAGGAAGCCTGTCGTCGAGGACGGCACACTGCAGGAGGACCAGATGCGCCGTGACTTCACCATCAATGCTATGGCCTTCAGCCTCCAGAAAGAGGACTATGGAGCTCTTGTCGATCCGTTCGGTGGCATAAGGGACCTGGCCGCAGGCATAATAAGGACTCCGCTTGATCCTGATGTCACGTTCAGCGACGATCCTCTCAGGATGGTGAGGGCGATAAGGTTTGTGACCAGACTCAGCACAGAAGAGAATCAATTCAAGATCGTTCCTGAGGCATTGGAGTCGATCCGAAGAAACCGCGGCAGGATGGAGATCCTGTCAAAGGAAAGGATCGTGGAAGAACTGAACAAGATGCTTGTCAGCGAGAAGCCTTCCATAGGATTCAGGCTCCTTGACGAGACCGGTCTGCTGGATATGATCCTGCCTCAGCTCTCCAAGCTCAAGGGTGTGGAGACAGTAGAGGGCAAAGGCCATAAGGAGAATTTCTCGCATACTCTTGAAGTGCTTGACAATGTGGCCGTTGCCGAGATCGAGGCAATATCCGCAGGTCAGCTCAAGGATTTCGTGTTCGAGGACGGAGAGGAGGTCGCAAAGGTCCGCACTGAGCCTAACGTATGGCTCCGCTGGGCGGCTCTGCTGCATGATATCGCCAAGCCTGCGACCAAGAGGTATGACCCGGCTCTCGGATGGACATTCCATGGCCACGAAGTCGTAGGAGCCAAATGGATACCGAGGATATTCCAGAGCCTCAAGATGCCTCTCAACGAGAAGATGAAATATGTGCAGAAGCTGGTGAACCTGCATCTGCGTCCGATCGCTCTTGTGACTGACGAGGTGACGGATTCTGCAGTCCGCAGGCTCCTTTTCGATGCGGGCAATGACATAGATGACCTCATGCTCCTCTGCAATGCGGACATCACGTCTAAGAATCCTCGCAAGGTGGCTAGGCTCAAGGCGAACTTCGAGCTGGTGAAGACCAAGCTGGTAGAGGTCGAGGCCAAGGACGCCATCCGCAATTTCAAGAATCCGATAACAGGTGACTATGTCATGGACCTCTTCGGCATAGAGCCGAGCAATGTGATAGGCCAGCTCAAGGAGAAGGTGAAGAATGCCATCCTGGATGGTGAGATTGAGAATACTTTCGAGGCGGCGGACGCCTACATGAGGGCGAGGGCTGCCGAGATGGGCATGTTTCCGGTGAAGTGAATCTGATCGAGAAATATATTTCGTACATAAGGGATATCAGAAGGTATTCCGGCCGCACTGTGCAGCTGTATGAGGATGCCATCAGGAATTTCTGCAAGACTGTCCTCGAGTCTGACGAGCCTTCGGACAGCGACATTGTCGCTTCGCTCAATTTCTCCCAGATCCGTTCCCACATGGTATGTCTGATGGATGAACAGCATCTCGTCCCGAAGACCGTCAGCTTGCATATGTCGGCATTGAGCGGCCTGTGCCGCTATCTCGTGAAGGAAGGACATATGAAATCCAATCCCGTCCGCCTGATCCGCAAGCCTAAGGTGGAGAAGCGTCTGCCGGAGTATTACAGGAATGATGCTCTCGAAGAATATTTTAAATATACAGCGATCTATGCGTCTCAGGAATACCTGGATGCTTTCCTGTCCGATCCAAAGGCAGACTACTCCAAGGATTTCTACGAAAGACGCCTTGCGAGGCTGATAATTTCCATGCTTTATGGCACGGGTCTTCGCCGTTCGGAGCTGATCGCTCTGAAGATTGAGGACGTGGATTTTGGCCGCAGCAAGCTTAAAGTTGTCGGAAAAGGCAATAAAATGCGAGAAATTCCGCTTGTGGCATCATTATGTGAAGAAATTTTATTATATTTGAAAGCAGTTGAGGCGATGGCTGAAACGGAAAGGTCTTTGAAGGAGCCGCTGCTGGTCACATACACAGGAAGACCTCTGTATCCGACGTATGTCGACAGGGCAGTGAAAAAGGAGCTTGGGGGAGCCAAGGGCATCACGGGACGCAAGTCCCCGCATGTGCTGAGGCATTCCATAGCGACCGAACTGATGAATGAAGGAACTGACCTTAATTCCATTAAGGAGATGCTCGGCCATTCATCGCTGGCGACGACTCAGGTCTACACCCACAGCAGCTTCGCCCGGCTGAAGAATATTTATGAACAAGCCCATCCAAGGGCAAAAAACGGAGGTAAACATGGAGATTAGAGTGCAGTCGATCAAGTTCAATGCAGATCAGAAACTGTTGGACTTTGTAGAAAAGAAATTCTCTAGACTTGAGAAATTCTATGAGGCGGTGACATCGGTGGATGTAGCGCTTTCATTGCTTCCAGAACACGAAAACAAGAATGTTAAAGTCCAGGTAAGCATTCCGGGAAGCACCATCGTGGTGGAGAAGAATGCAAAGACTTTCGAAGACGCAGTAGTAGACTGCGCAGACATCCTCAAGGAGAAACTGGTGAAAGTCAAAGAAAAAAGAGCAGAATAAAACCTTATAAAGCAGCGTCAAAGGCGCTGCTTTTTTATTTTCTCCAGCGTGTCAATTTTCCTGTGTCATTTCGAGTTAAATCGATAATTCTTACTATATTTGTATGATTATGGCAAAAGGATTTGTAGAAACGGACTCTCTGTGCAGGGAGATTGTGAAAGATGCCCGCAGCGGCGTCTTCAAGCCGGTGTATCTGCTGATGGGCGATGAGCCTTATTACGTTGATATGGTGTGCGATGCGATACTTGAGCATTGCATTGACGAGAGCGAGAAGGACTTCAATCAGACAGTGTGCTACGGAGCTGATGTGAATGCAGATGCAGTCATCACTGCGGCGAGAAGATATCCTATGTTCGCCGACCGTCAGCTGGTGGTGGTGAAGGAGGCGCAGATGATGAAGGGACTTGAAGATCTGGCCGTATATTGCCAGGCTCCGCTTGAGTCTACTGTCCTTGTGATTGCCATGCATGGGGCGAGCGCTGACAAGCGCAAGTCCCTATACAAGACTGTCTCCAAGATGGGTGTGGTTGTGGACTCTCAGACGTTGAGGGACTATGACATGCCGAAGTGGATCCCGATGTACTATCAGTCAAAGGGGTTGCAGATCGCTCCTGATGCTGCAGCTCTTCTTGCAGAGCACGCTGGAACGGATCTTAACAAGATTGCCATTGAGACAGAGAAGATGTTGAAGAATCTTCCGGAAGGAACGACCACTGTCACAGCGTCCGACATAGAGAAGAATGTCGGCATAAGCCGTCAGTTCAGCATCTTCGAGCTTACGAAGGAATTGTCTTTCAAGAACTCGGCAAAGGCGCTGAGGATTGCTGCATACATCGGCTCTGCCGCTAAGTTTGCATTGCCAATGGCGGTGGCCGCCCTGTATACGCATTTCTACAGGCTCCTCAGGTATAACGCGCTGCTGATGGTCACTCCGCGTCCTGCGAACGACCAGAAGGCTAAGGTCCTGGGAGTCAATCCGTATTTCTTTGCCGAATATGATACCGCAGTCCGCAACTATCCTGTGAAGAAATGCATGGCTGCGATAGCCCTCCTGAAGGAGTATGACTTCAAGGGCAAGGGAGGCGAGACAGGCGAGGCGACGGACGCCCAGCTGATGGTCGAGCTCACTGCTAAACTGTTGAACTTATAAAACTAACACAATGGGAATAATCGAATGCAAGAATGTCAGCAAGAGCTTCGGTGAGAAAGTGGCTCTTGACAATGTGACGGTTGAAATCCCCAAAGGAAAGATCTTCGGTCTGCTCGGCCCTAACGGAGCCGGCAAGACCACTCTTATCCGAATAATCAACCGCATCACGATTCCAAATTCTGGAACAGTAAGTTTTGACGGCCGTCCTATAACCCAGGACGATGTCGAGAAGATAGGTTATCTGCCGGAAGAGCGCGGACTTTACCGTAAGATGAAGGTGGGCGAGCAGGCAATGTATTTCGCACAGCTCAAGGGAATGAGTTACCGCGATGCGATGACCGAGCTCAAGAAATGGTTCGTGAGATTCGGTATCGAGAGCTGGTGGAACAAGAAGGTCGAGGAACTCTCAAAGGGTATGGCCCAGAAGGTTCAGTTCATCACCACAGTGGTGCACAAGCCATCTCTGCTTATCCTTGATGAGCCGTTCTCAGGCTTTGATCCTGTCAATGCGCAGCTCATCCGTGAGGAGATTCTCCGTCTGAAGTCAGAGGGAGCAACCATCATCCTTTCTACACATAACATGGAGTCTGTCGAGGAACTCTGCGACAACATCGCGCTGATCAACAAGTCACATGTCGTGATCACAGGAGGTGTGGACGAAATACGTCATAAATACGGTAACAACAATGTCGAGCTCATATACACTGCAAAGCAGGCTGTGACATCGGTGGAAGGTGTCTTCAAGACACTGTCAGACCAGGATGACTCAGGAAGGCATACTGCAGTCCTGGCTCTCGAAGATGGCGTTACAGGCAATCAGGTGCTTGAAGCGGTCATAGCGCAGGGGCTTACCGTCAATTCGTTCAAGGAGCTTGTTCCGAGAATGAACGACATATTCATCAAACTTGTAACAGAGGAGGAGTAGGCTATGAAACTGAGAAACATAAATATCATCATATCACGCGAATATCTGACCCGCGTAAAGAAGAAGTCATTCCTTCTCACCACTTTCCTTGTACCTGTGCTCTTTGCGGCGATGTGCATACTTCCGAGCGTCATCATGTTCATGGCCAAGGATACAGACAAGAAGGTGGCGGTCGTAGACCAGTCCGGCATTGTCATGCCATACCTCGTTGATACTGATGCTGTTGACTATGAGGACTACTCGACAGAGCCTGTGGACAGCATGAAGCTGCGTTTCGATGAGCTCGGCCTTGACGCCCTTGTCGTGGTCTCTCCGCTTGACAGCGTCCAGCGCAGTGTCACAGTGGCTTCATATTCGGCAAAGCCGCTCAGCATGGAGCTGAAGGAAGGCGTGCAGTCGAAGGTCAACGATGCTGTAGAAGACTATCGTCTCGCGCTGTATGAGATCGGCGACCTCAAGCAGATAATGGAGGATGTGAAGTCTGACATTTCCATGTCTACATACACTCTTGACGAGTCGGGCGAGGAGAAGATCACTTCCTCTGAAGTGTATATGATCATCTCTATGCTCCTATCGATCATCATTTACATGTTCATCGCGATGTTCTCGGGAATGGTGATGCAGAGCGTCATCGAGGAGAAGTCGAGCCGCGTGGTCGAGGTTCTCGTGTCGTCAGTGAAGGCGACTGAGCTGATGTTCGGCAAGATCATAGGAGTCGCATGTGTCGCTCTGACTCAGTTCTTCCTGTGGATCATCCTCACCCTCGTGCTTGTCGGAGGCTTCTCTGCATTCGTAGGATTTGACTCTCTCATGGGCGATCCTGCACAGACCGAGCAGATGATGGAGATGGCCCAGATGGGCGGTGTGGATATGGCCGAAATGACCGAGACAATGGCCGAGGAAGAAGGCATGGGAGCAGTCTTGAGTACTCTTAAGGATATCGACTGGGTGCAGATGATTCTTGCTTTCATCATCTATTTCGCTCTGGGATATCTGCTCTATGCTTCATTCTTTGCAGCGATAGGATCTGCTGTGGAGAACGAGGCGGACACAAACCAGCTTCAGATGCCTGTGACAGTGCCGCTTCTTCTTGCATTCTTCATAGCAATCTATGCATTCAACGCTCCTGACAGCCCGATCGTATGGTGGGGATCTATGATTCCTTTCACATCTCCGATCGTAATGCTCGCCCGCATACCGTTCGGTGTGCCGATGTGGGAGCTTGTTCTGTCAATAGTGCTGCTGCTTGCTACATTTGCGGCATGCGGATGGGCTTCGGCGAAGATATACAAGATCGGAATCCTTATGTTCGGCAAGAAGACCACATTCAAGGATCTCTGGAAATGGCTCAAGCAGAAATAATCATATGAAGAACAGATTCATAGCAATATCCGTGTTCCTGTTCATGACGCTGGCTGCCGCCGCCCAGGAATATACCTGGACGGCAGTTCCGGTTGTCGGTGAGAGGACCGGATGCACCACTCCGTCGAAAGACAATGTCAGGGAATCCATTGGATATCTCAAAGGAGGGAAATACTACGCACCCAACGGCACGGTGCACGGCCGCCGCAGCGCGGCTGCAAAGGCTGCCAGGGCAGTCCTTGCAGCGCAGCCGGCGATGGCGCGTGTCAAGGACGTGATCGCATATTCTCCTGAAGCGATGGACAAGGACTATCCTGAAAGCGAACTGTCCAACATGTATGTTGACATCATCATGCGTAAGGTGCAGGAGCTTTCCGGCAAGAAGGTCCACATGGGTGTGACCAACTTCGGCGGCATCAGAGTGGACATGCCGAAAGGTGATGTCCTTCTGGATGACATGCTCTCTATGTTCCCGTTCAAGAACAGCCTCGTGTATGTCGAGCATAAGGGAAGTGTCATAAGAGGATGGCTGGAGGACATGGCTGCCGGCAAGTTCCAGGTGCTTGGCGGAGTCAGGGTGGTTGCTCAGGACGGAAAGCTTGTGTCTGTAGAGATAGATGGCGAACCTCTCGATGATGAGAAGGTATATGGCGTCGCCACAATCTCATTCCTTATGGAGGGAGGTGACGGCCTGGCCATAGGCAGAGGTGCACTCTCTGTCACTGACTTCAAGGATTGTGACATCATTGATGCTGTCCTTGAGTATATTTATGCAGAGACAAAGGCTGGCAGGCCGATTGTGTACCATAAGGATGGACGAGTAGTGATAAGATGATGATTATGAGAAGATTATTGTTGACAATAGCCGCCCTTGCGGCATTCACTGCTGCGCAGGCGCAGGATCTTGTCATCCTGCATATGAATGATACACACAGCCATGTGGATCCCGAGCGTTCCGGCAAGCATGCCGGCAAAGGCGGGGCGATAGAGCAGGCTGCTTATATAGATGAAGTCCGCTCGGAAGTAGGAAAGAAGAATGTGCTGCTGGTGCATGCAGGAGATTTCAGCCAGGGTACGTCATACTTTACCGAGCTTGGCGGGGACATGGAGATTTCGCTTCTCAATGCCATGGGATATGACGCTGTCGCTCTTGGAAATCATGAGTTCGACAACGGCATGGAAGAGCTTGCCAGAAGGCTGAAGAACCTGAAGGCAGTACCTGTGTGTGCAAACTATGATTTCACCGGCACTCCGCTTGAAAAGCTTGTAAAGCCATACACCATAGTGAAGAAGGCCGGCAGGAAGATAGGAATCATAGGACTTCTTCCGGATCTGATGGATGTTGTGGATGCAAGCATTGCTTCTCAGATCACTTTCATTGCACCGGACAAGGTCGTTGATGAATATGCGGCATATCTCAAGGATGAGAAGGACTGCGACCTGGTTGTCGTCCTCTCCCATCTCGGATATGAGGGAGAGCCGTATACTGACAGGGAACTTGTCGCTGTGACAAGAAATGTGGATGTGATTGTCGGAGGACATTCGCATACGAAGCTCAATGACAAGAAAGTCTTCAAGAATGTTGACGGCGAAGATGTTGTCGTCGTAACAGACTGGAAGTGGGGTTTGCAGGTCGGTAGACTGGATATTGACTTTTAACAGTTAGCGTAATGCATCTAGCCGAGATTCTCATAATAGCAGTAGGAGTGTCGATGGACGCCTTTGCAGTGTCGATATGCAAAGGCCTGTCGGTCAGGACCCTTCAGCCGAAGCATGCCGCGCTGACAGCGCTCTGGTTCGGAGGCTTCCAGGCCCTGATGCCTCTGATCGGCTATTATATGGGAGTCAGCTTTGCAGATTTCGTGTCGTCTGTCGATCATTGGATCGCGTTCATATTGCTGGGGATCATAGGAGGAAACATGATCAAGGAGTCCTTCTCGAAGGACGAATGCGAACATAGTCCGGACTTCTCTGCAAAGGCGATGTTCCCGATGGCTGTGGCGACAAGCATAGACGCTCTGGCCATAGGAGTTTCATTGGCTTTCCTGCGTGCGGACATATGGAGCTCTGTCCTGATAATAGGACTGATCACAGGAGCATTTTCTGCTGCAGGAGTGTGCCTGGGCAAGTTTTTCGGCTGCAGATTCAAGTCCGGGGCCGAATTCGTCGGTGGATTCATCCTTGTGGCTATGGGACTTAAGATACTTTTGGAACACACATTATAGATATGCCTGTACTGGAGAAAATAGTAATATCTGATTTCAGGAACATAGAACTTCAGGAACTGGAGTTCTCGCCTAATATAAACTGCATCAGCGGAAACAACGGCGAGGGCAAGACCAACCTTCTGGATGCAATTTATTATCTGTCGATGACCAAGAGCGCTTTTGCGTCGTCGGACAAGTATACCTTCCGCTATGGAACGGAAGAGTTCTCCATATCAGGTACCTATCGCATGGAGAACGGCCTTTCAAGCCGCTTTTCACTCAAGATGACAACAAAGGGGGAGAAGAAGGTGAAGCGCGACGACAAGACTTACGGAAAGGTGTCCGAGCATGTCGGCATATTGCCGATAGTGATGGTCTCTCCGGCGGATATCTCCATGGTAAGCGAGTCCGGTGAGGAGAGGAGACGCTTCGTCAATGCAGTGCTCTCTCAGATGGACCGTGAGTATATGACTTCTCTCCAGCAGTATAACAGGCTTCTTCAGCAGAGGAACAAGATGCTTAAGGAGATGGATCCGGACAGGTCTCTTCTTGAGGTAATCGACATGAGGATGTCTGCGCTTGCAGAGCCGATATATCAGGCGAGAAAGAAGTTTGTAGAGGATCTCAAGCCGATAATCGCCGAGTATTACAAGGCTGTTTCAGGCGGTTCGGAGCAGGTCGACATAGAGTATGAGTCAGAGTTGTCGAAGGCTTCGCTTGAGGAGCTTCTGGCGGTGTCATATGAGAAGGACAGGATACTGAAATATACCACTGCAGGCCTCCAGAGGGACGATTTTGCCTTCAAGATGAATGGCTGGCCGATAAGACGTCACGGCTCGCAGGGCCAGCAGAAGTCCTTCCTTGTGTCGTTGAAGTTCGCCCAATATGAGATCATGAAGAAGAATTACGGTTTTGCTCCGGTTCTTCTTCTTGACGACGTGTTTGACAAGCTTGACATGGGAAGGATATCCAATCTTCTCGAGATGGTGTCCGGCAAAGATTTTGGACAGATCTTCATTACGGACAGCAACAAGGTCCGCATGTCAGGAATAGTGGACGGTCTGACTCAGGACCGTGCATATTTCGAGACGACGGCAGGTACATTCAGAAAGATATAGACATGGCATACGATTCAAAGTCAAACAAGATGCGCAAGCAGGAGGCAGTTGCGATGGATGAGCTGGTGAAACAGTTCATCCGCGAAATGCGTCTTGATGCAGGGCTTAACAGGGAACGTATGGCGGAGGTGTGGGCGGAAGTCTCAGGCGCAGGGATGTATACGCTTGATGTCAGCTTTGACAATGGTGTGCTGTATTGTACGATAAATTCGTCGGTGATAAGGAATCATCTTTACTTTCAGAAGGATGCGTTGGCGGAAGCCGTCAATGAGGCTCTGCGTAAGGATGAACTTTTTACATGGGACTGGGAAAAGGGACCTTGTGTGAAGTCCTTGGTTTTAAGATAGTTGCTTATGAAGATAGTAGCAGATAAGGATATTCCGTTCCTCGAGGGAGTCTTCGAGCCTTATGCAGAGGTGGTCTATAAGACCGGAAGTGCAATTGCATCGGCAGATGTCGCTGATGCGGACGCATTGATTGTCCGCACCAGGACGAGATGCGATGCTTCGCTGCTTGACGGTTCGACCGTCAGGATGATAGCGACGGCGACGATCGGCATGGACCATATAGATCTGGAATATTGCAGGGCACACGGAATACATGTGGAGAATGCGGCGGGATGCAATGCCGGCGGAGTCATGCAGTATGTGTTCTCGGCTCTGTATGGTGTCGGCGCCCGCAAGGGAATCAAGCTGGAAGACTGCACTTTCGGCATAATAGGTGTCGGACACGTCGGCAGCAAGGTCGAGGCTATGGCCAGATATCTGGGTTTCAACGTCCTTCTTTGCGATCCGCCAAGGGCGGCTGCCGAAGGCCCTGAGAAATTCTGTTCTCTGGAATATCTGCTGGAAAACTCAGACATAGTCACTATGCATGTCCCGTTGGATGAAACAACGAGGGGGATGGCAGACGAGACGTTCTTCGCGCTGATGAAGCCGGGTGCTATATTCATCAATGCAGCACGTGGTGAAGTGATTGATGAACAGGCTCTTATAGCGGCTGCTCCGAAATTTGGAGCGGTGGTCATCGATACATGGTGCAATGAACCGCATATAAATGAGGAACTTCTTGACATAGCCGACATCGCTACGCCTCACATAGCAGGATACTCGCTGCTTGGAAAGCAGAATGCGACGACTATGGCTGTGCAGGCCGTTGCAAGGTTCTTCGGTATCCCGGAACTATACGATTTCAAGCCATTGGATGCGGACTCGGCACACGAACCGGTGCTTCTTGACCTCAAGGGGAAGAATCATGGCGAAATAGCTGCTGTATTCCAGTATAATTATCCTATATTCACGGATGATTTCAGGCTTCGCATGGAGCCGCACAAGTTCGATAAGCTGCGGACGGAATACCAGTACAGAAGAGACATATATTATATAGAATAACCATCATAATCAATAACCGAAATGTTTACAAAAGAAGACATCGCGCAGATCGAGCAGAGAGGCTCGTCTGTACAGACAGTTGAAGAGCAGGTGGAGCGCTTCAAGAAGGGGTTCCCTTGGCTCAAGATCGTTGCACCGGCTACTCCGGAGAGAGGAATCCAGGTCCTGGATGAGGCTGCCGTAGAAGCTGCTGCAAGCTATTATGACAATGCGACTATGAACGGCAAGTGCAAGTTCGTTCCGGCTTCCGGAGCCGCTTCACGCATGTTCAAGGACCTCTTCAGCGGCCTTGACGCCCTGAAGGCAGGCAAGGAACTCGCAGATGACGCTCCTGCAGCAAAGTTCGTAGACCAGATCCGGTCTTTCGCATTCTACACTCCAGAACTCTTCGGTGAGCAGACATGCAAGTGTCCTGAATACCGTGAGTCAGTTCTTGCCAAGACTCTTACAGATGAGGGCCTTGGATATGGAGCGAAGCCTAAGGGTGTCCTCAAGTTCCATAAGTATACTGACGGCGAGATCCGCACGGCATTCGCCGAGCATCTTGTGGAGGCTCAGAACTATATGAGGAACGAGGACGGCACTGCAAATCTCGTTGTGACCATCTCTCCTGAGCATCAGCATCTCTTCGAGGAGGCATATGCTGAAGTGAAAGCGGCTTATGAGGCAAAGTATGGTGTGAAGTACAATATCACCTTCACATTCCAGGACAAGGCTACGGACACAGTCGCTGTCGATGTGGAGAACAAACCTTTCAGAACAGAGACAGACTCGCTTCTTTTCCGTCCGGCAGGCCACGGAGCGCTCATCTATAATCTCAATAATATCGCTGAGGAAGTCGTTTCCATCAAGAATATCGACAACGTGGCAAACGAAAGACTCCTTCCTGCTACTGCTACATGGAAGAAGGTGCTTCTCGGCAAGGCTCTCGAACTTCGTGACACTCTTCACGGCTATCTCCGTGAGCTTGACATAGTATGCAATCCTATCCAGGGTTCGAGGAATACAACTGTTGGAGTACCTGGTTACGATCCTGTATATGATGACCTTTGCTCTACTCCAGAGGCTCTTGCTCTCTGTGACGACATAGAGGCGTTCCTCAAGAATGTTCTTTGTGTGGAAATGCCTGAGGCTGAGACTCCTAAGAAGAGGGTGGAGGCGCTTCGCGCCAAGCTTGACAGGCCTGTCAGAGTGGCCGGAATGGTGAAGAATCAGGGCGAGCCAGGCGGTGGACCTTTCATCATTGCGGAGAAGGACGGATCTACATCGCTTCAGGTGCTTGAGAGCGTGCAGATCAATATGTCAGACGATCATGCTCGTGAGTGCCTTGCAAATGCAACTCACTTCAATCCTGTTGACATCGTATGCTGCCTGCACAACTACAAGGGTGAGAGCTTCGATCTCTTGAAGTATGTAGATGAGGATGCGGGATTCATCAGTTCGAAGAGCTATCAGGGCCGCGAGCTCAAGGCTCTTGAGCTGCCGGGCCTCTGGAATGGCGCGATGAGCAACTGGAACACTTTGTTCGTGGAGGTTCCGCTTGAGACGTTCAACCCGGTCAAGGTAGTCCTCGACCTCCTTCGTCCAGCACACCAGAACTAGACTGTAATAATAAGCAGATTGCCGAGGGTGTCTGCTTTCAGACCGAATATGTGGGCGTCATCTCCTGAGGTGACGCCCAGTTTTTTGCGTAGGGTGTCGGTGTCCATCGGGATGTTGCGGGCTGTCACTTCTGCACGTGGATAAGTCCTGCCGGCATCTTTGATGCTTCGCTTGTCGAGCGGAACGCACCTGATGATCCTGTATACTCTTCCGAGTTTCCTCAGATCTTCAGCCTTCCGGGCATCTTCTGTCAGATAGAAGTGTGTGGAACGGCCCAACTTGATCATATCAAGTTTCCTTCCGATGAGATTGAAGCATCCCGACTTCATCAGAGCCTTTCCCGGCTCGAACAGTAATGTCCCCTCGGAAGGCATTGTGCCACATATTTCTGCGGGTTTTTCTTTTTCTTCTTCAGGCCTGAATCCGAAGATGACAGGTTCTGAGGCAGGGTAGTCAGCAGGCAGTTCTGCTGCCGTTATCGAGTATTCTCCAGACCATTCTCTATCCATCCATACGAGAAGTTCCTTGCATTCGCCTCCTGTCGCCACGATATGCACTTCTCTGCAAGTCTCGCCCAATCTGCTGCACACCATTGATATGTCGGCCATAGGGGAGAGTTTCAGCAATATGTGTCTTGCATGCTTGAACAGGCTTTCCTTGAGCCCGAGCACGTCAGGCGTACATTCCTCTATAAGGAATACTTTTCTGCCTTCCTCGCCCCTTCTTGCCGGGTCCAGATATATTATGTCCGGATAAAAGCCTCCGAGCAGCGCGTCTATGGTTTCAATGGACGCAATATTATGGCTGATGACAATATTGTCGCTTCCGAGTGCCTTGAAATTATGTTCTGCAGCCTCGCAGAGAGGCTTCTGCATCTCGTTGTATAGTACTCTCCCGGCTTTCTTTGAGAAAAACCAGCTGTCTACTCCGAGACCGCCTGTGAGATCTGCAAGCGTGAATTGCTTTCTGGCTGCTATCCTTTCTGCAAGCGCTGATTTGTATAGTCCGGTGGCCGTGCTGCTGCATTGCTCGGCCGAGAGACGCACAGGAAAAACAAGTTCAGGATTGGCGTACCATTCCTGAACTTTATTCCTGAGCTTCCTGCGGCTTTCGATGCAAGCTGCAGCAAGCTCCATGTCAATCTCCGGCCATTTCGCGCGGTCGAGAATCAGTCTTGTTACATCATCTTCCAGATGTTCCTGCACAAAGGAAACAAGATTCTTCATCCTTATTTGCGTGCTTCGCCTTTGTAGTATACGTCTATGCTGCAGGCAGGCATGCCTGTCGCCACTCCGTTGAGCACGAACTCCACTTCGTATGTATCGCCGTCGTGATTGATCTCAATCCAGTCTGTGTCGGCCGGATGTGGTTTGTCCGCATCATCTTCGTATGGCCAAACCTGCATCATGTCGAATGCGAAATCCCATCCCTTGATGTCTTTGAACAGCTTCTTTCCTCCGTTGATTATTTCTGAAGGGACTGTGAGGATCGGCATATGGATGTGTGTGTATGATGTCGTGTATGCTTCGTCCGGCGATAGGTAGAATTTTGTGCTGCCTGCGCCGCCTGTCACCATCAGCTTGACGATTTCATGACGGCCCTCGTAGGTGCTGGTGCCTTCGTAGTCATAGACATATCTGTTTGTCTTGACTATATCTTCTGAATATGCTCCGCTGTAATGCGCCCTGAGCTGCTTGCCGTTCTTGAGGACGTCTACGCTAGCCTCGAGATTTCCATCTTTGGTTATTTTTGTCATTATTGTGCCTGAAGCATCATCGAGATCGAAGTCTGCGCCTCCAAGATACTCCAGTCTGAGTCCGTCAACTTTATCCGTTGCTGTGAATGTGAAACTCTTGTTTATGTTTTCCGGACTCATGAGGATTGTGACTGCTTCATTGCCGTTTTCGTCAAGCATTGTAACGGACGAGTATCCGCCGTCCTCGCGGGTAGTGTATACTGCAGAAGAAAGTCCGGTACGCTCCCTGTCAAATCCCCATTCGTTGGAGTATCTGCTTTCTTTCTCAGTAACGAAGGTTCCTTTGTATTCGCCTTTGAGCATAATTGCCGGAACGGGGCTTTCCTTTGTGCGAAGCACCTCGGCAAGGAAGCTCAAGGTGAGTTCCCCGTCTTTGATGTCAGCCTCTATATAGGCCATGCCTTTGTCTCCAAATGCAAATTCGAGGTCGGTGAACTTCAGATATGAGTTCTTTGATGTTGCGCCTTCGAATCTGTCACGCTTGCCGAGATATGTCACGTGAGTGTTGAGTACAACATAGTCTCCTGCATTCTGGATTGCTTCTGATGTAGTCAGACCGGAAAGGGGAGAGAGCCAGATCTCTACAGAATTGTCACCCTTTTCATATTTTACAGCGGAGTTTATGTCGAAATGATATCCGTCGTAGATGAAATAGCATGTAGATTCTTCTTCTGGTGTAACCGGCGTTGTGTCGTCAGGTTCTGTGCATCCTGCGAGCAGGAATAGTGAAGTCATAAAGATAGAAGCAGCAAGTGCAAAGCGTGTGTTTCTCATAATAGTTATTGTTTATCAAGGCAAATATAATAAAATTATATGCATTTTTTGCACTTTTGAATTTTATGAGTAATTTTGATGATAGAAATTTTACATTAACCACTTAATACTTAAAATTATGGCTTACAAAGTTATTGACATTGAAGGAGTAGGCGCCGTATATGCAGAGAAACTTACTGCAGCTGGCGTTGTTACTGTAGCACAGCTTCTTGAGAAGTGTTCAGCTCCTGCAGGACGCAAGGCTCTTGCAGAGGCTACCGAGATTCCTGAGAAGGTTATTCTCAGATGGGCAAATCACGCTGACCTTATGCGTGTAAAGGGTGTCGGCCCTCAGTTCGCTGAACTTCTTGAGGCAGCTGGCGTTGATACCGTGAAGGAGTTTGCACATCGCAAGGCTGAGAATCTTGCAGCAAAGATGCTCGAGGTCAACGAGGAGAAGCATCTTGTAAGAAGAGTTCCTGTAGTTGTGGAGGTTGAGAAGATGATCGCCTATGCAAAGGAACTTCCTGCAGTGATGACCTACTAATGACATATTTCCGCATCAGAAACTATGATCGGCAGGGAGACCTGCCGATTTTTTTGTCTACCGGTGTCTCTCTGGTCCGAACCTTGCCTGTTGAAGGTTAACTTCTCTCGTCCTCATAAGTGGAACTGCAGTCCATACTGTGAGGCTCTCCATATAGACAAAGGGCTACCTCACGGCAGCCCTTTGTTTGTGTACTTTAACTTGGAACAGGTTTGTTACTTACCTTTTCTGATGCAAAAATATCTACTATTCCTCATCTCTGCCAATAAATGTGATTTCTGTGACTAAAATGTGATTAAAAGGGGTGTTTTGTGACTAAAATGAGATATTTGTGACTAAAAAATATATTTTGTAATTTTGTCACATCAAATTTGTGACTAAAATATGAGCCTTGTACCTAGACTTTTCAGACGATTCAGCCCGCAGCTCCTGCATATGATCGTCCTTCCTCTTTTTGTTTTTGCATTCACTCTCGTATACAGACCTCTCGGCGTCAGCCATATGATCGGCCAGGAGTTTTTCGGAGTTCATGTGACTATTGCGACCTGCATCATACTTGTAAGTGTAATCATAATGAGGGTCCTGTATTATTTCCTTCCCCTCAGGCTGAATTATACCCTATATACATTGTGGTGCGTCGGCGAGACGCTTTTCATGTCGTTCTTTGTGGCGTTGTACCTCTGGCTTGTTCTCGATAAGCCGGCGCCATATTTCGATATCATGATGTACTCTTTCAAGTATCTCTTCTTCACGCTTCCAATTCCTTATGCCATACTCGCTCTTTCAATCAAGGTATATGATTCGAATATATCATCGGAGACCCCTGCGGAGAGTCAGAAGAGAATGAGATTTTACGATGTCAGCCATAATCTGAAGTTTGTCATAACAGCAGGGAGTATCCTTTACATCGGAGCGGATGTGAACTATGTCAATATATATTATCTGGACAATGGCAAGGTGAAGTCCTATGTCCTCAGGAATTCAATGAGGTCCATAGACGAAGTATGCCTGTCCAACGGTCTTGTGAGATGTCACAGGTCATTCTACATAAACCCCTCCCATGTCAAGGTCCTGAGGAAAGACAAGGAAGGGGTCGTTTATGCTGTGCTGGATGCTGACGATGTGAGAGATATACCTGTCAGCAAGAAGTTCTATAATAATCTCACTGAACTCCTTTAGAAGAGTCCGTAGAGCTGTGCGTCGATCTTGTCCGTGATCAGTGCGAAGTCTTCCGGACGATGCTCGTAGTCCAGGTCGTCCGCCTCTATGATGAGCACCTTGCCCTTATAGTCGGCTATCCATGACTCATACCTCTCGTTCAGGTTGCTGAGGTATTCTATACTGATGCTCTTTTCGTAGTCGCGTCCTCTTTTCTGGATCTGTGACACCAGGGTAGGGACCGATGTCCTGAGGTATATCAGCAGGTCGGGCTCGCTGACCATCGACATCATGAGGTTGAAAAGCTGCATATAGGTGTCGTAATCGCGGTCGGAAAGGTTTCCCATAGCCTTGTTGTTGGCTACGAATATGTGCACGCCCTCAAGGATCGTCCTGTCCTGGACGATTACATCCTTTGATTTTGCGATGTCCACAAGGTCCTGGAATCTCTGCGCCAGGAAATATGTCTCGAGGTTATAAGACCACCTTTCGATGTCCTTGTAATAGTCCTCGAGGTACGGATTGTATGTGACCGCCTCGAATTTCGGGGTCCATCCGTAATGCTCAGCGAGCATCTTTGTAAGTGTTGTCTTTCCGCAGCCTATGTTGCCGGCGATACCTATATGCATAATTTAACCTATAATATTAGAAGAGGAATCCGGTATTGATGTAGAATGCTCCGTTTCCGTCCTGCTTGTTGAAGCAGCGGGCATACTCGAATGCCACGATGAAGTTCTGGTTCATGATGAAGCGGAGACCTGCTCCTGCAGAGCCATGGAATCCGTCCTTGCGGTCGAACACGAACTTGTTGTACAGTCCTTCGTAGTTTGCTGCAGGAATCTCACCCTTCAGAATGCTGACTGCGGCAGCTTCCTTCGCCTCCTGGCTGAATTCCATATCATAGCCTCTGAATACATGTGCACCGTCGCAGAATGCGCTGAGCGCGAAGGCGATGTTCTGCTTCCAGAGCTTGAAGTCTATGAATCTCCAGCGGAATTCGGCATTGTAGAATCCTGTGTCAAGTCCCTGTACTCTGTTGAGCATCAGACCTCTGACTGTCCTGTATCCTCCGAATCCGTCATTGTCTGCCTTGATTCCCATGTTAGTGTAGAATGGAAGATTATACCATGGAGCTGAGTTTCCAAATGTGCCCTGGTATCCGATTCTATATGCAAATGTGAGCTTGTCCTGGACGATTGGAACATAGTGACGGAATGTCGCGCAGTATCTGTAGTGTTCGTGAGTTGTGCCGAGCCACTTAGGTGCGGCAATCACATGGGCTTCTGCCCAGATACCTTTGGTAGGGTTGTTCTCGACATTTCTGCTGTCATACATGAGTCCGAGACGGATTGATGATGTGAGGCCGCCTTCCGCTTCGTCCTCTGGAATGATTCCCCAGATCTTGTACAGATCGAAGAGGGTAGTGCCGCCAGGGACATAGAGAACTGCGTTCTCAGGATCCAGGAGTTCTCCCGGATTGTCAAGGACTGCATATCCCTTAGGAGTGAATGGCTGTGCCTTTGTCCATGAGAAGTTGTATCCTGCCTCCCAGTAGAAGTTCTTCAGGATTTCGCCTGTGAAGTCGATCTTGGCTTTGACGAGGTCACGTCCGAAGCGGTAGAAACCCTTAGGGAGCTTGCCTTTCTCCTCGAACTTCTTGAGCAGTTTCTCCCCTGACTTGTCATCGAAGAATCGGTATGTCGGCTCGAGCATCGACATGTCGTAGTTGCTCTGATAGCCGTTGAATCCGTAGAAATCGAGGGCTGCATCCTTGTAGTATCCTGTGCAGATCGACATTCTGACACCAGGGATGAGGGTCTTGTTGTCGTAGTTTACGATGAATTTGTAGCTGTTGATCGCGCTTTCCTTTGTGTAAGCAGAAGCCTCGAAGTACCATTGTGACTTAGGATTCGGATATGTGTCGCCGTTTCCGAAGTTGTAAAGGTTCAGGAGTGCTCCGAACTGGAATCCGCGGTCAGCGTCGAAAGCTACGACAGGGAGAGGACCGAAGTTGGTGCCGGTCTTGATGATCTCGCCTTTCTCGTTGTATGTTACGTTTTTCTTCTGTTTCTTTTCAGCCTTTGCTTCTGTCGCCGTGTCAGAGTTTGTCGCAGTCTCGGCAAAAGCCGGAGTGCAAAGCATGAATGCCGCCAGGGCGATGATGAATGTCTTCTTCATATAGTTACAGTTTTTTAAAGTCTTTGACTATTCCTTTGAATTTCTTCCAAAGTTTCTTGTTTGATAGGAGTCTTAAGTCTGAGAACCATCGTCTGCATCCTTCAACATAGTCATAGAAGTAGCTGTATGACGGTAGCCATAGAGCCAGAAGTGCAATCGCGAGCCACCACGGAGCCAGACAAAAGGCCAATACGGTGTAGATTATACCCAGAAGGACTGTCATGACGAGCTTTACTCCGAATCCTACGGTGTTCCTGAAAGCCTTGTCCTTGACCTTTCCTCTGATCAGTTCTGACACACCCCACATCGGAAGCGATGTGATGGCGCTGAATAAGAAGTATGGGAGCCCAAGCAGGGCGGCAAATCCCTTTCCTATGGCGCTGAGCACGGGATTGCTCTTCTTCTTGAATGCGTATGTCGAGATGCCTTTCTTCTTCCTCTTCGCTTCAAACTCCTTGACTTCCTCGAGAATCTCCGCCATCTTTTCAGGTTTGCCTTCGAGAGCCTTCTCTATGTCCTGAGCGATCTCGCGGTTGCGGAGCATGCCCTCGTAGAGACCGGTGCCGTAATCTCCATATCCCTTCTTCGTACCGGCGATGGACAGCATCTTCAATAGCGCCCATTTCGCCTCGTAGTTCTCGTCGTCAGGGATGAATGTCATGAGTCCCGACATCCTTGCCGAGAGTTCCTTGCGGAGCGGCTCTATCATCTGCACGTCGTTCTCGACGTCAAGCGTCTTGACGAACTCCGTCACATTGATCGCCTTGCCATAGTTTACAAGAGAAGTGCTCCTGTATCGGAAGTAGTCTCCGTATTCGATGCCGACAGGCACTATATATATAGGTCTCTCGCTTCCGAATTTCTCGTTGGCAGCCAGTGCGGCTCTGAATGCTCCTTTGCCGAGAACCTGAAGCGAATGCATTGTCCTGTGCTTTCCCTCAGGGAACATGCAGAAGCGGACTCCGTTCTCGAGTGTCTCTACGATCACTTCCTGAGTGTCCTTGTTCTTGAGCACATTACGAAGGCCGTCTCTCTGACGGACCATAGGCAATATCCTCAGGAAGTACATGATCTTGGCAAGGAACGGATTGTTGAAGATGTCCGCCCTCGCTCCGAATACTGTCGATCCTTTGTATGCACGAAGCATGACCAAAGCATCCATCAGGGTGTTGCAGTGGTTGGGAGTGAGCAGAAGCGCTCCGTCGGTCGGGAGATTCTCCTCTCCGTGCACTTCAACCTTCCTGTAACTGTGCTTTATGCTCCAGTCGACCAGATGTCTGAGAGCGCTGTAAGCGGAATCCTTCTCGTATATCTTTCTAGCCATTATTCTTCGTTTGCTTCTTTTCTTCCTCTGATTTTCCATGCGTATGCAAGGGTGAGACCTGAAATGATGTGCCATACGCCCCACCATGCTGTGATCACGAGCATGCCTCCGTTATTGGCCCATGCGCCTGAATCAGGGAAGATCGCAGGGTTGAGAAGGAGGATCAGGCCGAGGCCTGAGTTCTGGATGCCGGTCTCTATGGTAATGGTCCTGCGGTCCTTGTATGGCAGCTTGAGCGCCGTACTTGTGCCGAAGCCGATGCCGAGTGCGAGGAGGTTGTGGATGAGTACCACGAGGAAAATGTATTTGATGCACTTCATGAATGCGTCGAAGTTTCCGGCGAAGATCGCAATCACCATTACAATGAATACCGCGATGGAGAAGTACTGGAAAGGCTTCTTGATCTTGGCTGTAATCTTCGGCAGGTACTGTGCGCAGAGGATTCCGAGCACGAGAGGAATGCCGAGGAGAATGACGATGCTCTTGAATATCTCCCAGAAAGGAATGTCAAGCTCAGGGAGCACCATTCTCTTTTCCGCGAACTTGAGGTAAAGGCCGCCCCAGAATGAGAAGTTCAGAGGGGTGGTGAACACGCAGGCTGCTGTGTTGAACGCTGTCAGCGATACCGAAAGTTCTGTGTTTCCCCTTGAGAGAGAGGTGATGAAGTTGGAGATGTTTCCTCCAGGGCATGATGCCACGAGGATCATTCCGAGGGCGATCATCGGTGAGATGAAGTTTCCAAGGCACATGATCAGCACGAGAGTGAGAGCCGGAAGAAGGACCAGCTGGCAGACGATGCCTGTGATGATCGACTTGGGATTTCTTATGATGTCTATGAAAGTGGCGGGCTTGATTCCGAGAGCTACTCCGAACATTACCAGGGCCAGGACGACATTCAGGAGGTTTGAGCCTCCGCCCATCGTGACGTCTATTGCATCAAGATGCTGAATGATTTCTTCACTCATTTTGTTGTAGGTTTTATAACGTTATAAAGAACAAAGTTAGTAAACTTTTGCTATTTTTGTAAAGATATCAAAAAAAACGGCTAAATGGACATTAGAAAGACTTGTTGCTCGGTGGATAAGAACCCACTGTCATATCCTTCATTCTCAGTTGTCTTTATCCATACCTTCATGGCGGATGCTGATGTCGTTGCTGAACATCTGCCCGAAGCGGAGCTTTCAATAGACAGATATCGGGAAATGATGACCCAGATGAAGCGAAGACTGAAGAAGGATCCGAAAGAAGGAGATGTACCGGTCTCCTCTCTTGCGGAATTTTCAGGAATGAACATAGTCAGGATGAATCCGGAAGTCGAAAGGCTTGTTTTCCCGGAGAGCTATATGAGGAAGGAGAATGAGCAGATCGCAAGATATTCATTGAGAGGATTTGATTTCCGTATTCCTGTACGCTCAGACGTTGAGATCAGCAAAGACGGTAAGGCGAAGCTGGATTTTGATCCTATAGACCTGCAGGGACATGTCAATGTCGAAGTGTCCCAATTTTTTGGAAACATCTTTTCACTTACATATCGTTTCCTTTTCGACGGCTTCACCTGTCGGATTCTTGAAGCAGACCTGGATGATGACGAGCATATGGGGCGTCCTGGAAGAAAGTCAGTGGAGGCCGAGACGAATCATATCATATCTTTGCTGTCTTCCTGTCTTGGAGCCGAATACTGGACAGGGGACGATGACGAAGATGATGCAAGCACGTCCGATGGTGGAGGAATTGACCTGCTCAACAGTCTGATTGTCGATGGCTTCTGGTTGAATGATGATGGAAATGCAGTGTGGCCGATGTCATGGCATGAAAAGAGTGAAGACCGCGTGTTTGACAAAGTGCTTCTCTGTTACAAGAAGTTCCTTACCAGGAGGTTTGTAAAGGGGGTTGACTTGAGTAAAGTTTCTGTTTACGATGACTTGCGTTATGCAATGGTGGACATTTGGGAAACTGTGCGGCACCCATATGGTGGGAATCGGGATCTGTTCTCCGATAATTATAGTCTCATGAAAGGGGAGTCGCAGTATGAATGTGCCAGGTTTTCAGAAGCAGATATAATCAATCATATAAGGGATTTTCATAAGCCGGAGATCGTCGGGCTTATGACAATGTATCCTGCAGAATGGCCATACAGGGATGCAGAAGCATATGACGATGTGTGCGGTGAAAACATAGCCATCGATACTGATGACCTTGTCCTTGCCGGCTCTCATATGGCAGTAGTGATCGGCACATACGGGCGCCGTGGAGATGGGGTTGATGGCGTCAACTGGAAAGAGGTGATGAGGGACCGCAGGTTCTATCACGTTTCCTGGGAGGAATATCTGCTGATCCTCCAGCTTGTGCTTGCCAAGAAATACACTTTCAATCATGCTGTCACAACCCTGCTGAGATTGACAGATGATATGTCAGATGTCACAAAGGCTAAGATCGGAGAGTGCTCTAAAGCGGCTTTGGTCGCTTCGCAGAAGGCTATACAGCTGGATGTCATCAAGCATATGAAGTTCCCGTCACATAAGGTTATGTATGACAGGACAGCTCGCAGACTTGACCTGGAGACTGATTTCCAAAGCTTCAAGGATGTCCAGGAGGTGGTCAGCAGCAATCTTCAGAGCCTTGGAGAATATCAGGCGGCAAAGGCAGACTCCTTGATGAACAAGGTCCTGATCGCCATTTCCGTACTGTCTTTGCTGGAACTTGCATTCCAGGACAGCAAGTGGCCTTTTGTGTCTGTGCTTATAGAAGAGAATGTTGTTTGGGAAAAGTTGGCTGCGGCCGTTTCATCCCTTGCGGCAGCTGCTGTTGCAGTCTTGGCTGTTGTAGGTCTTGTCATGGGAATTTCCAAACACATAAAAAGGTTTAAAAAGAAGAAAAATGACTGAATTTGAGATATTGAACGCTTCTGTAGAAGATGAACCTGCACTGTGTGATATGTTTCTGGAGCATATCACCGCTAACACAGAGTATATTTCGCATGGAGAAATCCAGATGGGAGTAGGCGAGGGCGATTTTGTGGAAGGAAAGCTTGTTGCCAGGCCTTCGTCGAACGCCCGTCATTTCTGGATGAAATACATACACGGAAACATCACAAGTCCGGAGGATTCGGGTGTTTTCAAGGCTGTCGGTCCTGATGGCGACATCCTTGGATTCTGTGTGGTGGAGATCCAGGAGGATGGAGCGGATCCATATGGAATGCTCTGCGATCTTCTTGTCAAGGGCGACTGCAGGAGCAAGGGAGTCGGAAGCGCTCTGCTCAAGACGGGGTTGGAATGGTTCGCGCAGAAGGGCATTTCTGACATATACCTTGAGTCCGGATTGAACAATCATTCCGCACACGAGTACTTCATCCATAAGGGTTTTGTAAAAGTTTCGGAAATATATAAACTGGCATAACACATGGGAGGATTCCCTACATCATTCTTCGCTTTTCCTTTGAACCTGATTCTGCTTGCAGGATGGATTCTGGGATGCTCGCTTCTGTGGAGTCACTGTCGGAAGTCTCTGATTGTCAGATTCTTCCTCTCGATGACGGGAACGATATTTTCTATTTCTGCATTCCTTATAGCATGTCTGGTGATAGGATTCACAGGTAACAGGGACATTGCGTCTTCGTGGGTGTTCGTCTGCATCATGCTGCTTCTTCAGACAGTGCTGCTTTTCGTCATCATGCGAGGCTGGCGCGAGCAGACGGCTACCGGGGCCCGGCTTGGGGCCGTAAGGGGGCGTTTCCTGCTGCTGCATCTCGGCCTGCTTGTGGCCCTTGGCTCTCCTTTCTGGGGGGCTCCAGATGTGCAGACTCTCAGGATGAAGGCAGTGGCGGACATCCCGATACGTGAAGCTTACCAGATGGACGGAAAGCAGGAGTGGCTGTCATATGACATAGTCCTCAAGGGCTTTGACCAGTCCTCATACGAGGCCTTGGTCGAAGTTGATGGAAAGGTTGCACAGATAAAGGTCAATCATCCGTATTCCAGGACTTTATGTGAAGATGTCTATCTTATGGGGTATGATGAGCGGGGGTGTGTGCTGGAGATAGTCAGGGAGCCTTGGAAGTATGGGACCATGGCAGGAATTGCAATGCTTCTGGCAGGAGCGTTGCTGCTATTCCTCAGGGGCCCGCAGAGACAAAGACGTGTTAATGATTAGTGCTATGGTGACTTGGGATATATTCATATGGTTCGCGTCTGCGGCAATAGCATTTGCATTTGCTGCGGCTGTCGTGTCGCTGTGCGCGAATGACCACTGGTCTGCGTCATCACTGCGCTATCGTCGCTTCCGCAGAATTTCGATATTCCTGTCCGTGGTATCGGTGGCCGTTCTGGCCGCCTTCATCGCAGGACTGTGGGTGTCATTGGAACGTCCGCCTCTCAGGACGATGGGTGAGACGCGTCTGTGGTACTCGTTCTTTGCTCTGGCTGCCGGTCTTCTGACCTATGTCAGATGGAGATACAGATGGATTCTGTCTTTTTCCGCTGTCCTGGCGAGCGTGTTCATGATACTGAACGTGCTTCGTCCGGAGATTCATGACCAGACGCTGATGCCTGCGCTTCAGAGCGGCTGGTTCATACCGCATGTAACAGTGTACATGTTCTCATATTCGCTTCTGGGATGTGCCTTCCTGCTGGCTCTGGCCGGCCTTTTCGGAAAAGGCAAGGACGTGATGAGCGCGGCCGACACGCTTGTGTATCTTGGAACGGCATTCCTGACATTCGGCATGCTCTCCGGAGCCTTGTGGGCGAAGGAAGCGTGGGGCCACTATTGGGCATGGGACCCGAAGGAGACATGGGCTCTTATAACATGGCTGTGCTATGTGCTTTATATACATTTGAGAGTCATGGGCAGAGGCTCAAAGGCAGCGCAGTGCCTGCTTCTGATCTTTGCCTTTGCTTGCCTGCAGATGTGCTGGTGGGGCATAAATTATCTGCCAGCGGCTCAGGACAGCATACATATATACAATAGATGATACAACAAACTAACGTTGGCTATATGAAAAGATTGTTTAAATGGGGCGCGGTTGTGCTGCTGGTGGCGGCTGCCGCGATGGTTGTGGTCTACAGGGCCGTCAACCAGGCGCCTTCTGCTGATCTTCCGCAGAATGAGCGCGTGTACGAGATCCTTGTCGAAGGCGGCTGTCTGAGCTGCCATTCTGCAGATCCGGAACTGCCTTTCTATGCAAAGCTTCCTGTTGCAGGCAAGGTGGTGATGAAGGATGTGGACTCGGGATATCGTGCATATGACATCACGAAGTTCATGGAGGCTGTCAAGGTGGACGGCGAAGTGAATGCAGTGGATCTTGCAAAGGTCGAGAAGGTCGTTCTTGACGACCGCATGCCTATGCCGAAGTATTATCTTGTGCATTGGGGCAGCTCGCTTACATCCCAGAAGCGTGACATCGTGCTGGACTGGATCAAGGCGAAGCGTGCGGCTCTCTATGCCGACGGACTTCCTGAGCATCGCGCTAACGAGCCTGTAAGGCCGATTGATGCCTATGTGGAGTATGATGAGGCAAAGGCCGCTCTCGGCTTCCAGCTCTTCCATGACACTCGTCTGTCTGTGGATAATACTGTCTCTTGTGCGACATGTCACGCTCTGGAGACAGCAGGAGTCGACAATCACAGGTACTCTGACGGCGTCGGCGGCCAGGTAGGCGGTGTGAACGCTCCTACAGTATATAATGCGGTGTATAACTTCGTTCAGTTCTGGGACGGCCGCGCGGCTACTCTGGCTGACCAGGCAGCAGGTCCGCCTCTCAATCCGATCGAGATGGCTTCTCCGTCATTCGACCACATCGTTGCCAAACTTCAGGCTGACAAGCAGTTTGCAAAGGCGTTCACTGCAGTTTATCCTGACGGCCTCACACAGGCGAACATCACAGATGCGATCGAGCATTTCGAGCGCACTCTGATCACTCCTGACTCAAGATTTGACAAATGGCTCCGCGGCGACGACTCTGCAATCACTGCAGAGGAGCTTGAGGGATATGAACTCTTCAAGAAGTATGACTGCGCGACTTGTCATGCAGGGAAGAACCTCGGTGGACTCTCTTATGAACTGATGGGCCTTCGCCGTCACTATTTTGCAGACAGGGGACTGGAACTCACAGTTGAGGATAACGGACGCTTCAAGGAGACTCAGCAGGAGCGCGACCGCCATCGTTTCAAAGTGCCGGGACTCCGCAACATCGAGCACACATGGCCATATTACCATGACGGAACACGCGAGACTCTGGATGCTGCTGTCCGCGATATGGCTCTCTATCAGAGTGGAGTAGAGCTCACAGATGAAGAAGTCCACAAGATCGAGGCCTTCCTCCTCACACTCACAGGAGAGTACAAAGGCCAGTTGCTGACAAACAGCAACAGCCGCGACCTGATCGACGGCCACTAGTCGTCATCCACGGCCAAGTCCGTCCTATCATACCGGACCAGGTCCGTACCGTCATCCCCGACCTGATCGGGGATCTATAAACAACCGGCGTGACATGAATTTGCGGTTTCATGTCACGCCGGTCTTCTTTTTGCCCATATTTTGCCAAATTCACCCACCGGCGTGACACAAAACATGGATTTCATGTTACGCCACATAAATGGATCGTTTATGGCGGAAAGAGAAAGCGTCCGGCAGAAAAAAGGCTGATTTTATGTCGGACGGTGCCTGTTTCAGGGAATTATACACCATTTTCGGGACCGTCCGACATGTTTTCAGGCGATCTGGTGATGGACGGTCCGGAAATGGGAGAGTATCTTGCAGATAAATAGGAATTTAGCTTATTTGTTAATTCTTCTCTTCAGTGCAGACAATGCCTTCTGATATAAGGCGGAATCATTCATTGTGTCTAGCATTTCCTTGAAACGACTCATCGGGATAGTGAATGTAAGTTCGTTTTCCGGTACAAGCGGGCGTGCAGAAGGATCGAGCATTCCGAGGAAACATCTGCGGCCGTAGTTCTGGTTTTCGTTAACAGCAAATGTTATTATCGAAGCGCATCCTGATGCAAATAGTGTCGTTACCGCATCGGGTGAGTTGTTGTCATAGAAAGACCATGTGCAGAGTCCTGACAGGATGTCCGGAGTAGCAAAGAAGATCATAGCCTCGGCATCATCCCAACTGCTTAGCTTATCAACTCTGACAAAGTTTAGATATGGTTTGTCGGTAAGAGTGATTGCAAGCGAATCCACATAATCCTTGACCATCTCTTTTGTCTTCTTGTAATGCTCGACTTCAGAAACAAATACCGGAACCCTTTCAGGCATAGGTCTGAATGCAGTGTAGAGTCCGCCGCCTCCGCAAAGCACGTTGTCTGCACAGAGCGTCAATGAATCTCCATAGCGGACTTTGGAGACGGCACCTATCATGCATTTCGGAACAGACTTTATATCTGTAGCCGGTGTGATGCTATATGCGAATGAGACAGGTAGGGGAGCAGCGTCACCGAATGCTTCTCTGAACTTTATGATGAATTCCTGTATTGTCATCATCCTCCTATTATTTTATATGTTTCTTTCACTTTCATCGCTGAACATCATCCTGTACTTTGGCAACACGATTTTCCAGAATACAAAA
This sequence comes from Bacteroidales bacterium, assembly GCA_017415715.1. Classification (GTDB taxonomy): domain Bacteria; phylum Bacteroidota; class Bacteroidia; order Bacteroidales; family UBA932; genus Cryptobacteroides. The sequence goes on from JAFQFD010000046.1 coordinate 70,013, forward strand.
GCATTGACTATAAGCAGGATGCCATACGCTATGCGTGCATAGACCACGGGAATGAGATAACCTATTCCATTCATGTCTCCACCGCCGAAGAATCCGCATAGCACGCTCAGGTACAGCGGATCAAGAAGCAGCAAGGCGAGTGTGGTATAATATGCACATGTCTTCAAGACCTTGGAATGTGACCTGCTGATAATTCCGATCAGAGCTATAAGAATATATGCGGCAACGAATGTCGCTACAGAACCGACAAGGCAGAAAACGCCAAGTTGGCTCTGCGACATACTGTCATGGAATATATCGATCTGGATGCCTAATCCCATGAAGTTGATCTGCTTGAAAGCACCGACGGACAGTGCATAAACCAAATGTGCTCCTTCGTGAATCAGATAGTAGGCCAGGATAGCCGTAAACAATCCGATGTATTGTCTGACCCTTTTGCTCATTTCAATAATGATTATGGTTTTAAGATAAATCTTGTAGTCAAATCCCGATTAATCTGCCCAAAGTTAGATAAATTCGTTTGGATTATAAAGGATTACTGTTGTGAATCAGTGTGACATTCGCTACCCATGGGAAACTGGTTGCTAATTGGGTATAGTGGACGTTTTGTCCACGAAAAGGGGAGGTTGGGTGGACAAGGTGTTGAATATTCTGGTTTTGTCCACGGGAATGGCGTTTCCGTGGACAATAGGGTGGAAGGTAATTTTTACATTTCAGCCATCTTTCTGCCGGCATCGAATGCCTTCTGCAGGTCCTCTTCCCAATGTGCATCACGCCATTGACGTTTTGCCTCTTCTGAGAACCCTGCGAGTTCATAGCGGCTGTAGTCATTTACCTGATATGTGTTGTATGCTACGATCTTCTGAGGCTGGCCGAGTGCTCTTGTGATGCAGTATTCCATGGAGCCGAAGCCGTTGCTGTTGTTCCTTTCAGGTGTTCCGTTCAAGGTCTCTATCAGGACAACAGGCATCTGTTTCGGTGCAGTCATGCTGTAGTCATTATACGATAGCCAAGGGAAAGACAATCTCTCAAGAAAGGCACGCATCTGGCCGGTCACTTCGCCGAAGTAGATAGGGGAGCCAAGTACAAGGCCGTCCGCCATGGATATTTCCTCGAGAACAGGTGAGAGCCTGTCCTTGAATCTGCAGACGTTGGATGCTCTGTCTTTCAGTTTGCAGGCCATGCATGACATGCATCCTTTATAGTCCATGTCGTACAGGCGAATTGTCTTGACCTCGATGTGTTCGCCGGCAGATTTTGCGCCTTCTGCGAATTTCTGCAGCATCTGCGCTGTGTTCATGTTGCGGCGTGGACCGCCGTCGATGATTATTATCTTTTTCATATCCTACTGTTTTTCTTCTTGCTTGATATATTCATGCCATTACCATATAAATGGAATCACCTTATACTTTACCCGCTTCATGTACTCCTTGTAACCGTCCAGACCTTCTGAAAGGACTGTCTCCTCATTCCGGATCCTCTTGGCGATCACGGGTATGTATCCGAGCATGATGATGAAGGATATCGGAGATCCGAGGACCAGCGGCATTGATAGAAACATGATGACTGTAGCCATATACATCGGATGACGCACAATGCCATATAGTCCGGTATCAATGACTTTCTGTCCCTCCTGAACTTCGATGGTTCTGGAGAGGTACTCGTTTTCCCGCAATACTTCCGCATATAATAAGTAGGAGAGAATAAAGAGGACAGCGGCCGTCCATACAGTCCAGTCCGGCAACAGCCACCAATCGAACTTCCAGTTCAGACCTGCGGTGACGAATGATAGAGTGAAAAGCAGACCACTTAATGCCACAACTGCCTTCTGCTCTCCTTCTTTCTCTTTGGCATTCAGCCTTTTACGGAGCAGGTCCGGATTCTTGGCAAGCATGACAATTCCTGCGAAGAACATCGGTACAAACAGGACGCCCATCAAAAGCCATCCCTGCCAATAAGCAAATGATCCTGCAGGCAGAAACACCAGCAGTCCTATCAGTAAGATCCCGGCAAGAAATTTAATCAATGCTTGTGTCAATAATGTCTTGTTCATATTTGATTCGTGTTATTCTGCTCGCTACCTCTTCCGGATTGTCGATAAGACGTGGCCCTGTTCTTTGTATTACAAAAATGTTTTTGCGACATCTCAGTCACGATCTACGTTTGCAAAGTTATCAGTATCAGTGAATATATACAATAGCTCACCTGGGTCTTCGTGAAAAGATGGATTGGGCTTCAGCTTACTAAAGCCCAATGCCGCTTTATATACAACGAATCCCCGACACGAATGCCGAGGATTGTAATTGTTAGATAAATTGGAATTTATTTCCCAAGTCTCTGCTTAAGCTTGGCGAACATATCTTTGTATCTCAATCCTATCGTAGCCATCAGCGAACGTTGCATAATTGCGAAGCAGGCAAGGAACACAAAGGGGCCGAAAGTGTAGTCGTACCACGCTCCAAGATGGTTTACAGCCAGATAGACGATCAGGAAGATTCCGCTCACTAATTCGAACTCTGCTGTCACCAATCCCGGTGTATAGGGCTTTTCCAGTTTGAAAATCTTGATGCCTGCTACGTGGATGCACCCTTCGAAGATGCAGAAGGTGGCCATCGCTACCGGAAACATCGGAATCCGGTCTCCGAAAAAGAACGGGATGATGGTGATAACGAAGATAAAAACAGCTGTGATCAGGCGGCTGCCAAGCTTTGTATCTGTATCAAGTTCCATCTGCAGGACATTCTTTTGCATAAGGTCAAGGAATCCTCCGGGATACCGGCCCTCTTCCCATTCGTGCAGGATGCAAAGGAACGCAACCCACACGGCTGCCTGCTGGATAACGGTCAGGTTATCCATAAACATGGCGACCAAGGTGATCAGCAACATGGAGATCACGGTATAGATTTCCAGTGCATAGTGTTTTAAGAACTTTCCCATAATTAAATTGCTTTTCTGTTGCAAAGATACGTCAGATAGGGGCTTTCAAAGTTATCTTTTTCAATGAACAAATGTACGATTCCTACGATTCCCACCCAAAACGGCTGCTTTGATTGTATTTAAACGTATATTTGCACGGAGAATCCATCAATCAATGCGTACAAAGCCTGACTCCCTTCATCCATCTGACCTGCTCAATCTTCCCGGCAGCGGGAAAGATTTTGTCGTATCGGATGACATCACAATTTTCCGCACGCTTGAGCCGCTGAAGGCAGCTTCTGCTGCCGAACACCTTCACATTCCGCAGTATGTAGAATTAGGCCGGATAGTGCTGGTCACAAGTGGGAAAGGTATTCACAACATTAATCTGGTGCCTTTTGAGACAGAGGCAGGAGACGTTCTTGTCATCCCGCAGCATACCTATATCAGCATTTCGACGCTATCCGATGATTATGACGGGCAGATGGTCTCGTTCAGCCACTTGCCAATAGACTTTGAGAAGTGCGCCCGGCTTCGGCTTCAACAAGAAGATCTCCACCGCATCGGGCATTATGTGGACCTCCTCTGGGAGGTTGTTCAGCGACCCTATGACAGACAGACGGTAGAGCACATGCAGGCGGCTCTCCTGTATGACCTAAAGCTCTTGCACGCCCATCAGTCCATTGAAAGCACCGCAAAACTCAGCCGGGGGCAACGCATTCTCCAGCAGTTTCTGGATGCTCTTGGCAGGAAAGACCCTCTCCCTCGGAATGTAAAAGCCTACGCAGACCATCTCTGCATAACTCCCAATCATTTGTCTGCTGTTATCCGAGAGCAAAGTGGCCGCAGCGTAATGGACTGGCTCAACGCCCACTGTATCCTTCGGGCACAGGTGCTACTGCGTCACACCGACCTTTCCATCTATCAGATAGCCGACACGCTGGGATTTCAAAGCGCGACCTTCTTCTCACGCTTCTTTCATAGAGAAACCGGGATTACACCGAAAGAATATCGGGCTGGAATTGAAGGGAAAACGGAGCGATAAATTGCGATTTATCGATTCATCAATGGTTTCCAGATGTATGTCGTCAGGAATGATTTGTCCATGTTTGCTACCATTCGCTCGAACATCGCTGCGGCGAATGAGAAGGTCAGGAGGTCGGATTTGACGCAGGTTCTCATTGCTGTGTCCATGCCTCCGAGGATTGCACGAGGATTCTCCTTTCGAGCCTCGTCGAATGCAAATGTCAGCATCTGCTCGCAGCCCGAGCCGAACGGAACTATTACATTGTCGATCCTGGTGTTGTCGAAACTTGACAATGTATGAAGTGCCGAGATGACATCCGGTTTTGCAAAGACACAGTAGATGACAGGATTGTCGTTTTCTGTAAGCAGGTCTAGCGGTTTGAATATCACATATCTTCCAGTCGGATGAGCGACGGGGTTGATCTGGTGGAGAAGGTTGGTCTGCTCTCTGTCGATCTTGAACTTCTCGATGTTTACAAGAAGATCTACAGTGATGTCTTCCTGATATGGTCCGCCGAACAGGTTACGGAGTGCTCCCCAGCAGCCTATGTTTTCGGCATCGAATGCGAGTGCTGTTCCATGATGTACCTTTGAAAGCTGTGCAAACAGGCATACATATCCTCGCTTGCTTTGGGGTGGTGCAGGTGCATATTCCGCTCCGCAGAGTTCATCTGAATAGAAAACTGCAACAGGCATTTCAGCCTGTGGGAAATACTCGCGCCATTTTGCGACTGCTGTATCTCTGAAATTTATATTCATAGCTCACTTCCGATTTATCTGTTCAAAGGTAGATAAAATCGTGTTGATTACAATGGCTGTCATTATGAATCATGGAGACTGTTTGCGCCTCGTCGGTCATTGGTGACAAGAGGGGAATGTCCGGCAGGAAAATGGCTGATTTTATGATGGACGGTGTCTGTTTTAAAGGATTATGCACCTTTTTCGGGACCGTCCGACAGGTTTTCGTACGATTTAGTGATGGATGGTCCAGAAAAGGGAAAGTGCAGGAGTTACAGTGAGTCCTGATCCGGTTCTATATGGATGTTGATCTGGGTTTCATTGCCATATTTCTCTTTCAGGGCATTTTCTACATCTGTGGCAATGTTGTGCGCTTCGGTAACTGAAATATGGGGGTCAACTACTATATGAGCATCTATTATATATGAAATGCCATTCCGACGGGTCTTCAGTTCATGAATGTTTTCGACACCCTGAACAGAATTGGCGATGCTGATGATGTCCTTTTCGATTTCCTCCGGCAACGATGTTTCAAGGAGTTCTGCAAGGCTTGGAAGGGACATTTTGACCGCAACGACTATGATTGCAATGCTGATGCAGCATGATGCTATCGGGTCAAGTATTGTCCACTTTTCTCCGAGAATCATAGCGCCGGCAATGCCTGTCAAGGCTCCGATTGAGGAAAGCGCGTCACTTCTATGATGCCATGCATTGGCCAATACGACCGGACTGTTTGTTCTTCTGGCTGTGCGGATTGTGGCATGATATAGAATTTCCTTGATGATGATGGATCCGATTGCCGCCCATAATGCAATACTCCCAGGAAGCGGAATACTGTTTCCGTTCATTACACCGATGATGCTTGCAACCCCATCTGCCATCAATTTTGCTCCAACGGCAACCAATATCACACTGACAATGAGGGTAGCCATGGTCTCGAATTTGCCATGCCCAAACGAATGATTCTTGTCTTTTCCTTTGGACGATATGTGAGTAAAGACCAGAACGACAATATCGCTGAGCAAGTCAGAGAGAGAGTGGATTCCATCTGCAACCATAGCTGCACTACGTCCCAATACACCTGCAATTATCTTGAATATTGTCAAGATAATATTTACTATGGCTCCGACGACTGTTATTCGTCTGATTTCCTGTCCTCTATCATGCATAAATAGTCAAATCCTGTTCATCGATGTAAACTTACATAAAAAGAATATGCGGTGTTGCTTGTCATGCCCGAATTGATCGCTCATATCTATGTGCAGCGGCGTTACATGAAATGGCAAATATATGTCACGCTGATGGCTGAAATGGTCATTTTCACCCTGAAAAGTGTAGCGGCGCTACATGAATCAACGTTTTTGTGCAACGCCGCTATTGTTGCCCGTCATGCTTGCCCGTCATGCTTGCCAGTTCGTCCTGCCTGTTCGTTATGTCAGTCCGCCTTGCCCGTCCCTGTTCGTTGTCCTTGACGCTTTTAGTCATGCCCGACCCGATCGGGCATCCGGATCCCCGGTCGAGCCGGGGATGACGACCAATAGCCGGGGATGACGACAAAAGGTCGGGATGTCATTGTGAGCCCGGGTTGGCGGTTATCTGAACAGCATCGGGGTGAAGAGGAGGAGGTATTGTCTCCAGTTGGCCCAGATGTGTCCTCGCTCTGATTCGTGGTATGTGTATTCGAATCCGATGTTGTCGCATGTCTTCATGAAGTCCAGGTTGTTCTGGTAGAGGAAGTCGTCCTTGCCGCATGCGATCCAGAAGAGGTCGTATCCTTCCTTCTGGAAGTTCTTCAGCTTTGCCTCCATGTCCTTGTAGGCAGGCTTTGTCATGTCGAGGAACGCCGTGTTGAGACCTGCAGAGAGAAGGCCGACATAGCTGAACTTCTCAGGATGGTTGAGGGCTATGAACAGTGAATGGAAACCACCCATCGAGAGACCTGCTACGGCTCTCTTTTCCTTCTTTCTGATGGTCCTGTAATGACTATCGATGTATTTGACTATTTCATCAAATGATTCTTCATAACTGCCTGTCTTATAGCCTTTGAGCTGATTGGTCATTACCGGCAGGTATGAAAGGTTTTCGCTTGTCTCGCCAGGGGCTGCCTGCTTTACTGCATTGCCGTTCGGCATGACCACGATCATAGGCTCGATCTTGCCTTCAGCGATGAGGTTGTCCATGATCCTGACTGTCCTTCCGAGTTCCACCCATGCATTCTCGTCGCCGCCGCTTCCGTGGAGAAGGTAAAGCACAGGATAGCGCTTCCTGCTCTTGCCATAGTCTGCAGGAGTGTATACGCTCAGCCTGCGGTCAACATCTCCGAGGGCGTCAGAATGATACCATTCCTGGGTGAGGCTTCCGTGAGGAACGTCATGCACCTGATAGTAGTCTGCACATCCTCCGTTTACATAGAAGATGCTGAATACCGTGCCTACGTCGCGACATGTGAACGGATTGAGTGGGTCGAGTCCGATCACTCCGTCAATGATGACGCGGTAGGTGTACATCTCTGACGGAAGGACAGGCGTGGTGAATGTCCACAATCCGTCAGAATTCTTCTCCATGAGGCCATAGCCGTGTCCTACGGCCCAGTCTCCGAACACTTCAACCTTTGATGCCGCCGGGGCGTTTACTGTGAAGGTGACTGTGTTGTCTTCGTTAACTACAGGTGACTTGAGGTTTCCCTGTCTGAATCCGACATTCTGCTGTGCTGCCGCTCCGATGCAGAGGAATGCAGCGATAACTGTAATAAAGCGTCTCATAGTCTTATTGGTTTTTGTCAGTGTTTCCCATTATTCTTTCCATGATCAATGCAATGGCTCCGTCTCCTGTTACGTTACATGCGGTTCCGAAGCTGTCCATGGCGATATAGAGCGCGATCATCAGCGCCTGGGCCTCCTGATCGAATCCGAGCATGGACTGCAGCAGGCCGAGCGATGCCATGATGGCGCCCCCTGGCACTCCAGGGGCGGCGACCATAGTGATGCCGAGCATGAGGATGAATCCGGCAAACATGCCGAAGTCATATGGCATGCCCTGCATGATCATGAGCGCAAGGGCGCATGCCACGATCTTCAGTGTGCTGCCGGACATGTGGATGGTCGAGCAGAGAGGTATCACAAAGCCTGCTACATCCTCCGATACGCCGTTCTTGCGTGACTGCTGGAGGGTTACAGGGATGGTTGCGGCAGAAGACTGTGTGCCGAGTGCTGTAAAGTATGCCGGAAGCATGTTCCAAAGCAGCTTGAACGGATTCTTCTTCACAAATCCGCCTGCAATTGCAAACTGTATTATGAGGATGCCGATGTGGATGAGGAATATGATGCCGATGATCTTGATGAATACGGTCAGGATGCTGAATACCTGGCCGACATATGTCATGTTGAGGAATATTCCGAAGATGTATAGGGGGAGAAGCGGGATGATTGCAGACTTGATGGTCTTGATGATGACCTGTTCGAAGTCATGGAATGCATCCTTGAGCGTTGTCTTCTCTATCGCAGCAAGTCCGAGTCCGAGCATGAATGCGAGGACAAGCGCGGTCATGACATTCATCATCGGCGGAATTGTGACGGTGAAGTAAGGCGAGAGTTCCTGTGCACCTTCGATGGCATCCATTCCCGATCCGCCGCTGATCATGCCAGGGAAGAGCGCCGCTCCTGTAAGGTATGAGATGAGGCCTGCGCAAATGGTCGATCCATATGCGATGGCGACTGTGATGAGGAGCATTTTTCCTGCACTCTTTCCAATGTCAGAGATTGCCGGCGTGACGAGTCCGATGATGATCAGCGGGATCGCAAAGCCGAGGAACTGGCTGAAGATTCCGTTGAATGTGAGGAAGATTCTGACCGCCCATGCAGGGGCTACGAGACCAAGTCCTACACCGAGGGCAATGGCGATGAGAATCTTGCCGATAAGGCCGATTTTTAGTGTCTTCATGTGGTTATTTAGCGGTTAACAATTTTGTTATAGGTAAAAACAAATATGTTTTAAATATTTAATATCAAATAGTTAGTTTTAGTGTTTGCTGTCCCAGCAAATAGCAGCAGAATTCAGCGTCTTGTCCAGATATTCGTCATAAGAAATGAATCTGGCACCCATTGATTCGAGGTGATTTGTCTTCAACTGGCAGTCGATGAAGATGCCTCCGTTCTTCTGCATGTGTCGGGCAAGGTGTATGAGCGCAAGCTTGGAAGCGCTCGGCTCAAGGGAGAACATACTCTCTCCGATGAACACTCCGCCGCTTACAAATCCGTATAGTCCTCCGACCAGTTCGTCGGCTTCGTTCCATACTTCCACGCTCTTGGCATATCCTCTTTTGTTCAGCTCGCACCATACATCCATAAGCTCCGGTCCGAGCCATGCGAACTCTTCTCCCATGCGTCCGTCGGCAAGTGCGCATCCTTCTATGGCGCCCTCGAAATCCTCGTTGACCGTACATTCGTACGTCCCCTTGTTGAGTAGATTCCTCATGGAATGCGAGACGTGGATTTCGTCGGCATATATGACATATCTTTCCTGAGGCGCCCACCATATTATCGGCTTTTGCCTGAAGGCGAAATAGGGGAATATGCCCATCGGATATGCCTTTATGAGCCTTTCCGGCGAAAGGTCGCCCCCGACGGCATAGAATCCGCTCGGATCGCCATAACGCGGGTCCGGGAAATCCAGTGTGTTATTCAGGTCGAATATCATATCCGTCTTCAGTTGCTGTTATGACTGCTGTGAATCCCTCCTTGTGATCCCCGAATAGTATCTCGCGCATGAGCATAGGCGTCAGGCGTGAGTTTAGTACGCGCTCGATCTCTCGCGCTCCGTATTCCGGCGAGAATCCTTCTGCAAGGAGCTTCTTGTATGCCTCCGGCTCTATCGCAAGCTTCACCTTCCTGCCTTCGAGCCTCTCCTGAAGCTTCGCTATCTTGTCGTCCAGGATCATTCCGGCCATCTTCTCGTCCATGTCGTTGAAGACGACCACTGACGATAGCCTGTTGAGGAATTCCGGCGCGAATACCTTCTTCACTTCCTTGGCCATGGCGCTTCCGGCGCTCACCTTCCTTTCGTATCCTACAGATGCTGTGTGGGCATATCTTGCTCCGGCATTCGAGGTCATGATCAGGACCACATTGCGGAAATCGACCTTTCTTCCCTTGTTGTCGGATATGACAGCATAGTCCATGACCTGGAGGAGAAGGTTGTATATGTCTTCGTGTGCCTTCTCGATCTCGTCAAGGAGCAGCACGCAGTATGGATTCTTTCTTATGGTTTCCGTCAGGATGCCTCCGTCGTCATATCCGACATAGCCGGCAGGGGAACCGATCAGCTTTGCCACAGAGTGCTTCTCGGAGTATTCACTCATGTCGAAACGGTGGAGCGGCACATGCAGCTGCTGGGCTAGAACCTTTGACAGCTCAGTCTTTCCGACTCCAGTAGGTCCCACGAAGAGGAAGCTTCCAATGGTCTTGCCAGCGTCCATCAGGCCGGCCTTGGACATCAGGATGGTCTCCGTTATGGTCCTTATGGCCTCGTCCTGGCCATATATCCTGCCTTTGAGGCGCTCTTCCATGTGATAGAGGTCATCTTTCACATCCTCGTCTGATGCTTGCACATCGGTCTTGCATATGTCTGCGAGCGCCTTGTCGATGATCCTTTTGGTGACCTTGCCTTCCTTTGCGGTCATGGCGTATGCTCCGGCCTCGTCAAGGAGGTCTATCGCCTTGTCCGGCAAGCATCTGTCAAGGATATACCTGCGACTCATGCTGACGGCGTATGCGGCAGTGCCATCCTCATAGCTGATGCTGTAATGGTTTGAAAAAGAAGCGATTGTCTTTTCAAGAATCTTTCCGGTTTCTTCTTCCGAAGGCTCTTCCAACTCAATCTTACGGAACAGGTCCAACGCAGTGCTGTCATTGGCCTGTAATCTCTTGACATCTTCGTATGTCGCTCCTATGATGAGCTTCACGCTGCTGTCCTTGAGGTAGGGCGTGAGAAGGCCTATGATGTCCTTCATGCCGTCGTCGGTCTTGCTGTAGCCTCCCAGGCTCCTGAGCTCGTCGACATACATGATGGTCTTGCCGTCTTCGGCGAGTCCCTTGACTATGTCCTCGATCCTGCCTTCAAGGTCTCCGCGGTACTGAGCGTCGCTGAGGACCATGTTCGGCATGAGTTCCTTGATGGTGTAGTCCTTGAGCTTAGACGGAACGTCACCATTCTGGAATGTCTTGGCCAGACCATGCACGAAGGCGGTCTTGCCGACGCCTCGTCCGCCGACTATGAGGATATTGTTCTTGCGTTTCCTGCAAAGTATGCGCAGGGCCTCCCTTGTCTCGTTTTCCCTGCCTACAATGTCTTCAGCCACGCATTCGCGGAAAAAGCGTGTCCATTTTATTTCTGCCGGCAGTCCTTCGTCGACGCCTTCCTCACTTTCGATCTTGACCAGCTCGTTAAGGAAAGCCGGGACGGTCACTTCCAGTCCTTCTTCAAGTGCGTAGCGCGCATGAGAGTCCTCAAGCTGGAAGTATGCATACATCACATGATGAGTCTTCAGGACAGGAGATCCGGAACCTCTTGCAGCGTTTTCCGCAATTGCTATCAGCTCCTGCAGCTGGCTGGATGCATTGAGCTCGAAGTTGCCGTCCGGCATCTGCTCCAGCTGGTCAAGATATTGGTTCAGAATGGATTCCATATCCTCTACAACACCACAGGCGCTGACTGCCGCCCTGATGTCGTCGTCTTTGAGGAATGCTGCGAGAAGGTGCTCGGGAGTGAGGAACTCGTTCCTCCTGGAGAGCGCCAGGCTTGAGGCGAGGGATACCGCCACCGTTATCTTTTCTGTATCGTGTATTGCCATTTTCTATTCGGGTTCTATTTCAAAAGTGAGTGGGAAGTTCTCTGAGCGGGCCATTTCTGTCGCCTTTGCCACCTTGCTGCGGGCTATGTCAAGCGTGTATGTGCCGACTTTAGCCTTCTGGTGGAAGTGCGTCGTGGTAGCTATCTCCTCGGCCTGCTGTGAGGTCTTCTGGAACACGGTCATCATGACAGTTATCACAAACTCGAATGTCGTGAAATCGTCATTGAGGACTATCACGTTGTATTTCCGAGGCTCCTGCGGGCGCTCCTTGAGCGTCGTGCTGCGCTGTTTCTGAAGTTCAGTCTGTGACATCGTTGTCTTCGTGTTTGTCGTGGATTATTCTGCACCAGTATACGAACGGCGTATCAAGCAGACTTGTCACGAAGAAGATGGCGTAGCTGCTGATGAATATCGACACAAGCGTACTTATCGGATATGTGCTGTAGAATGCGAATGTAGTGTATAGCAGGGTGTTGAGCAGCTGCGAGATGAGGGTAGAGCCGTTGTTTCGGATCCACAGGCCCCGCCTGCTGTCGCCGAAGCGCTTCTTGCACCAGTCCCACCATTTGTGGTAAAGCCATACGTCCACAAGCTGTGAGATACAGTATACGCCGAGCGAAGCACAGATGATTCTTGGCGTACTGCTGAAGATCGTGCGGAACGAGCCGCTGGCCCAGTCGTTTTCGCTTGGAGTATAGAGGAGCCACATCTGTGACACCAATATGAACACTATCGAGCATATCGTGCTGATGACGACAGCCCTGTTGGCGTATTGCTTTCCGTGGTTTTCGCTGAGGATGTCTGTGATGAGGAATGTGCTGGCAAACAGCACGTTACCCAATGTCATCTCAATCCCGAATGCTCTTACAAGAAGCAGAACTTCGATGTTTGCGAGGATCGTCGCAAGAACATTGAAGGCCAGAAGTCCTCCTTTTCCGAACAGCCTGTAGAAGAGCACGATGCTGCCGTAAATGAGGATGAATGAAAATATGATAAGAAGTTCGTTAGGCATATATCTGCATTTGACCTGCAAATATAACTAAAAGTTATTATTTGCCTACGCCGAAATCGGTGTTGTGCAGTAATATGTCCACCCGCTGGTTCTCCTTGTATTCGGGATAGATATCTCTGACGAAGGCCTGTCTGACTTCGTCGCATGGCTGAAGGGGAGCGGAATTTTCTATCATTATGTTGACACATACCCTCTCGAAGTGCCTGAGGCCGGTTTCTATGTCTGTACGCATGCTTTCAGCTGTCTGGCCCGGCAGACCGAAAAGCAGGCAGCATTCGTTGAATCCCGCATCTGCAATCTTCGCCGGATCCGTCTCGTTTATGCCCTTGAGCATGGTCTGCTCCCTGTATTGATGATCGAATGTCTCCACTCCGATCTTCATCTTGACCGCGATTCCGAATCTGGCGAAAGCCTCGCGAAGCGCAGGAATGTGCCTTCTGTATAGCCAGTGACATTCGAAGTGTACGATCCTGATGCCCTTGGCCACGCATACTCCGATTATGGTCTTCATCGTGCTTTCCTCCAGCTCGCAGAATGAGCCGGAGTTGACGATTTCCAACGTTCCGTATTGGCCAGTGACGTTTTCGAGGGCTTCGGTGTTGATGGCAAGATTGGCAGCTTCATCGCATGATGCGTCTTCGTGATAGTCGCAGAAGGCGCATCTGCGGTATCTGCATCCTCGTCCACGCAGGAGCACGATCTCGCGGGGATTCTTCTCGGTGATTGTAGAATATCTCTGCATCTATGACTCCTCGTTGAAGAATATCTGGTAGTAGTTCATTCCCGATACTTCGTCGTATCCTCGTTGGATGAATTCCTGGCTGCCGTGGACATAGATATGGAAGTTCCTGTCCAGCTTTATGACGCTCTTGAAGCTGCGGGACTTCTGCTTGACGGCGGCGTCGGAGATGCCGAAAGAGCCGTCAAGATGAAGGTCGTGCTCTTCCTGATAGTCCTTGCAGAACGAGTTGAAGGACTCGATTACTTCAGGCTGTGCAATCACCTCATTAGTAAACTCTTCCATGTCGAACTCGTCTTTCTCCTTGAAGAACTGCACAGACTTGTTCAGAAGGTCTGCCTGGTCTGCTTTCGTCACCTCGAATTCTTTCGGAAGCTCCCTTGTGATGAAGCTCTTGGCCATGGTCAGCACGTTCTGGGTCTTGAAATACTCGTCCTGCCTCTGTCTTACATGGAGGAAATCGTCGATCCAGTACCTTGCCTCGGACTTGTTGGTGTTGTCGACTACAGACACGACCAGACCGTCTCCTCTCTCTATGTCATAGATGATGCATCCCTTGTCCAGACGGTTGATGTTTATACCCTGTCTGCTGATGATTTCAAAGTTTCCATCTTCTTGGTAGACATTGAGATATGTGTCTCTATTTTCAGTTTTGAATAAACCTAGTGCCTTATGGTTTGCACCGTCTATTACACAGTTGTCAAAGAGCACTGCATAGAACTCTCCCGGCTTGATTTTAGGGTGCATGCTCTGGTCGTAGAGATAGCCTGCCAGCTCGCGGGAGATTTCCAGAAGGTTGTCTGGCTCACCGAAGGCTCTGCAGGTCAGGTCATATACGACATTGTATTTAAGTCCGCTGTCGTGATAGAACTGATAATATTCGCAGTTGGCTGCCTTCTCGCCGCAGAACGGTGTGGTGAACATCTGCATGAGTGCAGCCTTCACCTCGTCGTCAGCGTCGGCGGCGCCGGCGGAGAGGACCAAAGGGTCCTCGTTTGCCTTGTTGCCGACTCTGTGCACGTGAAAATCGGCAATCTTTATATCTGTAAAGTCTATTGTCATATATCATGAAAAATATTATGCGAAGATATGAAAATTGCCGGATTTATCTAGAAAATTATAGCAATACCTCCGGAGAATGACCTGCCCGGCATGGGGTAGCCCCGGGAGAGTTCATACTTTGTGTCAGTTATGTTCCTTGCCCTTGCGAACGCCTTCAGCGATATGTCGTGTCTGGCGCTGAGGACGAATTTCTTGTCCAGTCCTGCGTCAAGAGTGTTCCATGCAGGCATTTCTCCTGTGCTGTCATTTCTTCCGTCACGACAGTTCCATATAATGTTCAATCTCCATCCGCAATATGACGCCTCAGCGTCGATGACTGCCGTATGCTTCGCTACATACGGGATCTGCTGACCATAAGTGTATGAGTCCGGAGTCTTGTCCACTGCATTCTGATATGAATATCTTACAGATCCTCCTGCTTTCCATTTGCTGTCTGTGTAATATGCTGATGCACAAACGTCTGCGCCTGAAGAGAATACCTTACCTATGTTGTATGGCAGCCATATGTTCGGGTCTTCGGCGCTTGGTGCGGATGTGATCTTGTCCTTGAGGATATTGATGAATCCGTCTGCTTTCGCTGTCAATGTCCAGCCAGCCATATTCTTGTACCATTGGACACCGATGTCGCTCAGCCATGCGTCTTCGCATTCAAGGTCTGGATTTCCATAACCCACATAATATAATTCATTGAAAGTCGGGATCCTGTATGCCCTGCGTGCAAATCCGTTGATGTGGAATCCTTCGAAAACATTGAACCTGACACTTGCTGCAGGGGACAGCGCATGCCTGGTCTTCCCGTTGTCAGAAACCATGATGTATTCTGCAGCCAGCTCTGCCGAAAATCTATCCAAAGAGAAACGTGTGGACGCAGCCCCGTTCGCGCTGAATCTGCTCATTCCATTGCCCGCATAGCTCTCGGACAGCAGTCTGTCCCAAGCTCCACCGACAGCTGCCGAGACTTTCCACCAGTCCGTGATGGTGAACAGGTGCGACGTGTTGACCTGCAATTCAGTCTGCCTGTATCTGCTGTCGCCCCAGGCGCTGCTGTAGAAGATATCATCGTAAGCGCCTTTAGCACTTGCCTTCAATGAATATATCTCACTGAACATCTTCGAGAATGTTCCCTGTACGAAGGCATTCATGTCCTTCTGCCTGTCTTCGGACGGCCACGAAACGCTGCCTGGCGTGCCTCTTTCTGCGGAATTGAAGAAGGCTTTGCCATGCCATTCACCTCCGTTCATCTTTCCGAATATGTCCAGCCCTCCGCGGTATTGCTCTATGTCGTTGTTTGCCCTTCTTGAAACCGTTCCGTCCTCCAAGGCATATTTGTAGTCGCCTTTGCTGAAATTCCCTGAGGCGTATGCGCTTAAGGCTACTTTCCCGGAAGCATTCCAGTCGATTCTGGCGTATGGCAGATATGTGCCGAAGGAGCCTGCCTCCATTGATGCCCGTCCGCTGACGACCTTGTCAGAAGACGGTCTTGCGGTGTTGAACGAAATGCTGTTCTGGGCATAGTCCACAATGACCTCCGAGGCATTCTCCAGGCTTATCATTCCCAGGTCTCCCTGTCCGCTCTGGATGTTTCCGACTTTCACACCGTCAATGTAGATGCTGGTGTTGGCTGTTCCCATTCCGCGAAGGCCAGCGGTCTTCAGACCGGCAGATCCGCCGAGATCGGACATCTGCATTCCCGGTATCTTCATAAGCGCGTCCGTGACGCTTTCTCCCTGAACAGTCTTCACTGTGTCAGTCCTGGACACAATAACTCCCTTCTCGGCCGTTACAGTTGCTGTGGCCAAGGTGTCAGGCGTGCCTGCAGTCAGCAGACAAGCCGCAATCAAAATGATGTCATGCATTAAAATTTGTCTTTACAGATGCCTGACCCCGGGCATCCTTGGTTCGACTTTGACTGCGGCAGGTCTTCTGACTTGTCCGTCTGCAGCGCCTTCCCGCCCGAAGGGCAGTGGCGTAGAATGCCGCAGACGAGGCATGGCCTCAAAGGACTCACAGCTACGGGCATAGTTCCGGATCTGCACCGGATTCCCTTTTCAAGAACGCCCGGGAAGCTTCCCGCCGTTCTCACCACAATCCGACGCAAATTTATGCATTCGATCCCTATAATGCAAGTTCGTCCCTGTTTCCGTATTTGCTCTCAAGTCCTAGTTTGTCTATTCTGGCTTCGATCGCTCCGATATTCCTTCCGAACACTTCAGCGAGCTTTTTCATCGAAACGCGCTCGCTCCAGAGCTTCTCCAGCCTGACGTCGTCCTCGTGTGTCCAAGGCTTTAGATAGTTCGGATACTTCGCACGCGTAGCTTCGAAAGACAGTGAGCGTACCTTCAGGAACTCCATGAGATAGGTCACCTTTCCTTCCGCTCCGGCTTCCTCGAAATTACAGCCCTTCTCCTTGAGCCTGACAATCTCATGCAGAGTCTTTGAAGAAAGTCCGTTGACCGACCTCCTTGACATGAGATACAGATACTCCCTTGTGTTGTGGACCGCCTCCTCGGAATCCGGATCCGCCCATTGCGCCTTCCCGCACTTGAGTATGCATTCTCCGATCTCTTCGAATGCGCTCCACATCATCTCCTCCACGAAGGCAAAAGCCTCCTTTCTGTACTGCTCGACGATGGCGCCTACCTGCGCCTCCAGGTCGATTGTTGTTGTGATTGTTGTTTCCATGGAGGCAAAGCTATGAAAAGAAAAACGCGGAGCAATGAACTGAATCACTGCTCCACGTCATGTTTTTCTGAATCTTATATTTTTTTCTTTTTCTTTATGCCTTTTTCCGAATTTTACAGGCATAAAAATTAATTTTCAGCCTATTTCTCGGTGTATGTCAAGCGCTTGAGAAGAGTCTGGTCATTCGCGATCAGCCTGTCCATGTCGGCGTGTGTGCATGCTTCCTCGCTGAGGAAATGAGATGTCGAGCCGGTTGCAGCAGGATCCCATGTGAGGAGGATAGTGTGCGTCTTTATGGCCTTGAGCTTTCTTGCAAGCATCTCATGGTCTGCGTCTCCGCTTATCAGAACTACGAAGTCGAACTCTCTGAAGAGTGTCATCTCATATGTGTCAAGCGCGAACCATGTGTCTACTCCCTTCTCGATAACCCCTCCGTTAGGGGCTGTGCGCAGATGCTTGTAGTGGAATATCACGTCGTTCTCTATGAGCGAGTCCTCGAACTTCCTTTCGCTCAGCAGCAGATTCTTGCTTGCTGCCTCCTGTGCGCGGTAGCGTCCTCTGTAATAATGCGATTCGGTAACGTAAAGTCGCTTCCTGTCAATTCCGAACTTCGTTGCGATGAATTCCGGAATGTATGCCAGAAGCTTCTTGAGGTTTACTCCTGTTGCCAGCTTCTTCTGCTGAAGTCCTTCGTTGATCTTAGCATAATATCCGCCGTCAATGAAGACGCCGATTGAAAGATTGTCTATCTGTCCCATATGTTGTATGATTTGGTCTTCAAAGATACGATTTTTAATTTAGTTTATTAAATTTGTGAATCATAATTTATAACACAACATAATCATGCTAAATCCTGCTATTGAACTTGAACAGCATCTGAGCCAGCAGATCTATGCGGCTCTGCATGGAGAACTTGTCGAGAAGATTCTTTCGCAATCTTCTTATAATCAGGGAGGCGAGAGCCTTCGCAGCGCTATGGAAGGCCATAGCTTCAAAGTGGAGAAGAGGCTCATGGGACATCTCTATGACCTTCTCTATGGAGTGAAGGAGAAGCTTGGCTTCAAGGATGACGTTGATTTCTACATTACCGGAGATTCAACTGTAAATGCCTGGACTATCGCCGCGGCGAGAGAAGGGGAGCCGCATATCGTGAACATCAACTCCGCTCTTGTCAACCTCATGTCTGACGACGAACTCCGCTTCGTTGTAGGTCATGAACTGGGACATCTGATGAACAAGAATACCGAGATGCTCAGGCTTATCAGCTTTGTGTTCCCTCGCGGAACTGTACCTCCGCTTGTGCTTCAGTACAAGATCCGCCTCTGGGAACAGCTTTCAGAGCTTATCGCAGACCGCTTCGGCTATATGGCAGTGGAAAGCCTTCCGGCATGCCTTTCTGCATTCTTCAAGATGACTTCCGGCCTTGATATCAACAAGATAGACATGCAGGTGGATGCATATCTCGAGGAAAATCTCAAGCATCTGGAATACTTCATCAACGACAAGGGACTCAGCCGTGACACACATCCGGTAAATCCTATCCGTGTGCAGTCTCTCAACCTCTATGCTACATGTCAGAATGAGGAGGAGCTGGAGAAGAAGATGGAGGGCATCATCAGCGCTCTCTTCAAGCTCAGCAATGACGAGACTGATTACTTCCTCGGCTTCTTTGTCGCTACGGCAGGTCTGATTGCGATAAACATTGACGGAGAGGTGACAGAAAAGGAAATCGAAGCTGTGCTTAACAACCTGTCTTCATTCCATATCTTCCCTCGTCATTTCCTCGACAATGTATGCAAGCAGAATGTAGAAGAAATCTTCTTCTCATCTATCCAGGAGGTCCTCAAGCGCGACCCGGGTCTGCGCGAGGGTATGTTCAACTACATCATTTCGCTCATTCTCTCTGACAGTTCGTTCAATCAGAAGGAACTGGATTTCATATATCAGATCGGAGGCGAATGCTTCGGATTCTCAGAAAAAGAAATCGCCGACAGGATGGCTGTGGCGATTCAGAAGAATTTCGTACCAAGCTACGAGGCTATCTGCTAACGCTGTGTCGCGGTCATCTGCCGACGAAAGTCATTTCGTCGAGCAGATGGCCCGCTCCAGCGAGCTTGTCGATTATGAACATCACATAGCGGATGTCCAGGGATATGTTTCTGCAGATCTCCGGATCGAACACTATGTCGCTCATCGTGCCTTCCCATACTCTGTCGAAGTTGATGCCGATGAGGTTTCCGTCAGCATTTATCACCGGGCTTCCTGAGTTTCCTCCGGTCGTGTGGTTGGTGGCTATGAAGCATACCGGCACTTCTCCTGTGGCGTCTGTCCACTCTCCGAAATCCTTGGCTGCATATATCTCTCTGTAGCGCTGAGGAATGTTGTAGTCGAAGATTTCAGGATTGTCTTTTTCCATTATTCCCTTCATTGTAGACGAAGGCAGATAGTATGTGCCGTCGGCAGGGGAGTATCCCTTGATATGTCCGTATGCCACACGGAGTGTAAGGTTTGCGTCCGGATAGAATGCCTTAGGAACACGCTGTGTGCGGCAATAAACCATCTGTCCGCGCATATAGTCTCTGTAGGCCAGCTGCAGGTCCTGATTCAGCTGTCTTGTTATAGGGAGTATATCTTCGTTATACCATTTTGCATATTCATGGTAGAATCGGTATGCCGGGTCACTTGTAACAGCCTCAAGGTCAGCCTCCACAGCCTTTGCAGGATCGGCAAACAAAGAAGATGTAAAAAGTTCTTCCGCCCATGCATCTATGCTTCCATATGACGCGAGGCTTTCCTTGTAGTATTCCGGCTTAAACTCTGCAGGGACATTCTTCTCATATTCATTCATCACGGCGATGAAGCATTCCTTGTCAATAGGAAGGTAATAGTCTTTGTAGAATGCGTCCAGAGCCTCTTTTGCCAGTTTTTTGCCGTCCTCTTTCTCCAGAAGTCCGGCAACCTTGTATGCTATGCCGGCAAGCTCCACAGTCCTTGCAGTTTCCGAATAATAGTCGGTCGCAAACTGATATGGCTCGAGGTCATGGTAAATCTGTGCTATCCTTTCGGTCACGCCGTCGAATTCTCCGTTTGCAGCCCACAAGGCGAAAGCCTTTTCGAACTCCTGCTTGTTCTGCACAGTCTTCATCTTCCTGATACCCTTCATCTCGCCCTGCCACTTCTTCCATGCATTCGCTACGTTTGCATTCTTTGACGAATACTGGATGCGTACCTTCTGACTCTGCTCCTGATGCTTGTTCATGACGTCCAGACGGAGAGTGCGGAGGCGGATCTTGTGAGGGTCTCCGACCTGTTCAATGTAGCGTATTCCCTCAGAATGAATGTATTCCTGAGTTCGGCCCGGGAAGCCGTATATGAATGTGAAATCGCCCTCCTGTACGCCTTCAAGGGATATCTTGAAGTATTTCTTCGGCTTATATGGGACATTGTCCTTTGAATATTCTGCAGGATTGTTGTCCTTGTCGGCATAGATGCGGAACATCGAGAAGTCGCCTGTGTGACGAGGCCACATCCAGTTGTCTGTGTCGCCGCCGAACTTTCCGATTGATGAAGGTGGAGCGCCTACGAGGCGCACGTCGTCATACTGCCTGTAGAGGAACAGGAAATACTGGTTTCCATAATACAATGCCTCTACTGTTGCCCTGAGGCCCTTGCCTTCCTTGGTCACCTCATCTATGAGTGCCTTTGAGTTATTCTTTACGATGCTGACTCTTTCGTCCTCGCTCATTCCCGGTTCATAACCCTTGAGGATAAGACCGGTCACATCCTCCATTCTCTCCAGGAAACTGACAGAGAGTCCGGGATTAGGGAGTTCCTCCTCACGGCTCATTGCCCAGAAGCCGTCTTTGAGGTAGTCATGCTCGACACTGCTGTGCTTCTGGATCTGTCCATATCCGCAGTGGTGGTTGGTCAGCAGCAGGCCTTCAGGAGAGATAAGTTCGCCTGTGCAGCCGCGTCCGAAAAGCACTACGGCATCTTTCAGCGAAGCCTGATTGACACTGTAGATGTCTTCTGCGCTGAGCTTGAAGCCCTTTTCCTGCATGTCACCGATGCGTTGCGCAATCAATGACGGCAGCCACATTCCTTCGTCAGCATACGCTGTCATACCTGCAAGAATGCTCAGCAGGATGATAGTGATTGTTTTCTTCATAATATGTTTTCCTTTTCGTACATTTTTCGGTAGAACTCCGCCTTCTTCTCCAAGGCGAGCGGATACGCTCTTGATGATGAGGGCATCCTCCAGAATCTTAAAGTCCTTTCTCCTGCCTTCAGCTCAGTGCATTCTCCGACAGCTGGAATTGCACATCCGAAAGTCTCTGCTATTACTTCCGTGGCCTTCTGGCCTGTGGTAACCAGGGCCTGGCATTCCGGAATCTGTGTCAGCAGACCATGAAGGTCGGTCGGAGTCACGACTTCAAGGAACTTGTCTGATGCATTGTCCTTCAGTCTGCGGACCTGGCTTGCGGTGTCGAACATGGCGATTCCTTTCATGGCGGCAAAGCCGGCACAGCGGTCCCGGTCAAACTTCTTGATCTTCACTCCATTGGCGTCTACGGCCACGAAATGCTCCTTGTCATTGAAGAATATGAATCCGAAGATCCTCCACATGTCGTTTATCCAGTTGGGGTAGAAGAAATTCATGGACCAACGCTCCTGTTTCGGAGGAAAGCTGCCGAGCATGAGTATGCGCGCCCCTTCCGGAAGGAAAGGGGAGAGCGGATGGCTCTCTATCGGAGGTAGGACATCTTTTGGCATATCATTACAAAGATAGTCAAAATGTCCACAAATGCAATCCGCCTGTCGAATCACTTCGACAGGCGGACACAGTGTAAGTTCAATATTTATGTCTAACTAACTAAGAAGTCACTTCTTTAGACGCATAATGTGTGCCAAATGCTACAATTTATTTGAAAATATTTAAATTGTTATCGTCGGCAGGAAGTCTGCGGTCATTTTGAGGGCCCATGCTGCGATTGCAAGAAGGCAGAATATCCATGCTATGAAAAGTACGAGTCCCGGTTTCCATCTCGGAGCCTTCAGGTCGAAGGTCAGCATGATGCCGTTGTATACGAACCATACTCCCATGATTATCATCATCGATATTGTCAGCCACCAGAACGTGGAGTCTGTGAGTATGTCTGCTGCCAGCTGGTCTTCGAAATCGGGAAGTCCCCACTCGAGCATATGGGATTCGTACAGATTCTCCATCAATGTCGGAACAGACGGGGTGATTATGCTGCCAAGAAGGATTCCAGAACCGATGACGAGCATCAGCAAGCCGAGGAACACGCCTCCTGCACGCTTGAATGTCTGTCCTGCAGGAGATGCAGCCGCTTCGCTCACTTCTCTTCCCAGGTCGAAGTCCTTGTCCTTCCAGCCTGACAGGTTCATAGGCTTGCCTTTCATCTCGCATTTCTGCTCCACTGTCCTTGCTGCAGGCATGGCTATCCATAGACAGATGTATGCAATTATCGAAATGCAGAATAATCCGTCATCGGCAAATCCTATGAAGAAAAGGATCAGGAAGATTATCCTGAAGAGTACTTTGTCCAGACCAAAATAACTTCCCAGTCCGGAGCAGACTCCTCCAAGGACTCTCTCGTCGATGTTTCTATATAATTTCTTCTTCCTTGCCACGGTTCTTCCCGGCTGCGTCGGCTGTGCGTCAGCCTCTTCCTGTGCGAGGGTTGCCGGATCTCCGATCTGCTGCTTCACCGCATCTATCATGTCGAGACTCACTACAATGCCGCCCTTGCACTTCTCGCTCAGAAGCTCCGCAATGCGTTCCTCTATGTCTGAAGCGATCTCCTCTGCGTTGTCATCTTCGGCAAAGATGCCCCTGATGTCCTTCAGATATCTGTCAAGGACTGCATATGCATCTTCTTCAATAGTGAATGAATATCCGGCCAGGCTTATGTTTTCAGTTTTTTTCATATGGCGATATCTATCTGTAAGTTACCTTTCTTATGCTCTCGATGGCCGATGACAGTTCTTCCCAGGCTGCGTCGAGTCCGGCCAGCTGCTGCCTGCCCAACTCTGTGATCATGTAGTATTTCCTTGGCGGGCCCTGGGTCGATTCTTCCCATCTGTAGTTGAGAAGTCCGAGCTTCTTCAGGCGGATGAGCAGGGGATATGTAGTGCCTTCCGCCACTATTATGTTGACATCCTTCAGCTTCTGGATGATTGACGAAGCGTATTCGTCGCCGGAAGCGAGGATCAGCAGAATGCTGTATTCAAGCACTCCGCGACGCATCTGCGTCTTGTTGTTCTCAATGATTCCGGTATTATCCATGATTACTGGTTTGTTGTGAATCTTCTTATGTTCTCTGCTGTCGGAGGAAGGCCTCTGAGCTCACATTTCTCGACTGCTGTCCTTGTTTCAGGGGCAACAACCCAGAAGATGATGTAAGCCCAGAATCCTGCTGTGCCGCAGATCAGAGCCACAAGGAATATTATCCTCACGAACACTACGTCGATTCCGAGGTAAAGTGCCAGCCCGGAGCATACTCCGGCAATTTTCTTGTCTTCCGAGTCGCGGAAGAATTTTCTTGGTGCGTTCATGTTATCTTCGTTATTTGTTTCACTTCCATCATTATATCCTTCCGGATATCCTATCTGCGCGATGATCTCTTCGACAATCTTCAGGTTCACCACTTCACGTGAGACGAGCTTCTGCTTCATAAGGTCCGCTATGCGACTCTCGAGTTCTTCCATGACGTCGTCGCCTCCGGCGCTGTCATTCATGGCTGTCCTGAACCTGTCAAGATAGTTGTCAAGCGCGATATATGCATCCTCATCTATGATGAAGCTGCATCCTCCAATGGCTACATTTACTGTTTTCTTCATATCTTAAATCCGTTTTAGAGTGTCTTCTGCATGAATTGTACCGCAAAGATATATAAATTTTTAAATACCTTGCAACACAAAGTACTGAAAATTTAAAAAAACATGCACCTTCACGACCCTGAAGGGGAGTGTGGGGGCTAAAGTGCTGTAATGAAGATGATCACGCCGCTGATGCAGATGTATGTATATACAAGGTATGGGAAGATCTTGCCCGGTATCCTTTTGAATGTCCATTCGCCGAGCAGCAGTCCGAGGGCCAGGCCGCCGAGGCCGATGGCGTATCCCTTGCCGACATCGGCGGTGACAAAGCCGTTGCAGGCGCGTACTATGGTCATCATCGCGTTCCCGATGCAGAAATACATCTGTGTCATTGCCATATAGCATTCCTTTGTTGGCTCTGACGATATGAAATACAGCACCGCGGGCGGTCCTTGCATGCCGAAGAAACCTCCCATGATGCCGCTCAATGTGCCGGCTGCCGCCTGCCAGGGAACTGTAGTGCCGATCTTGATCTTCTTGTTGAAGAAGGCGAAGTAGAGGCCTGTGATTATCAGTACGATTCCCAGAATCCTTCGCAGTGAGTTGTCGTGGATTCTCGCAAGGAAGCATATGGAAACAGCCGATATGATTATGAATGTCACAAGAATAGGTAAGAGTCTGTTCCAGGTGACTTGCTTGCGTAGTCTGAATGCAATGACTGAGGATGTCGTCAGGGCCAGAAGGCCTGAAAGGGCGGTCGCCTCTGCGTACGACGGCATTATGAACGGAAGTAATGTCATTATGAATATGCCGAATCCGAATCCGGTCGTTCTCTGAACGAAACTCGCTCCTGTAGCCAGCAGAAATATGTATAAAGTGGTAATTTCCATCCTTCTTTTGCAATCGGGCAGCGAATTTAATGAATTTTATGCTAACTTTGGAAAAAATGACCACATATGAAAAAACTCCTCTTCGCCACAACGGCACTCGTTCTGTGCCTGTCAGCTGTATCTTGCGCTGACAAGCATCCTTACCAGGACTCGTCTCTTGATGCTCAGACCAGAGCGGAAGACCTTATCGGCAGACTCTCTCTCGAGCAGAAGGTGTCCCTGATCAACTATGAAAGCCCTGCAATCCCTGAACTTGGAATCGAGCAGTATAACTGGTGGAATGAAGCTCTTCATGGCTCTGCCCGCAATGGACTTGCTACGGTATTTCCGCAGGCCATAGGCATGGCGGCCAGCTGGAACGATGCCCTTCTCCAGGAAGTGTTCGACGTGGCTTCCACAGAGCAGCGCATCAAGTATAACATCGCACGTGCCGGTGACGGAGTAACAAGATATAACGGTCTGACCGTATGGACACCTAATATCAATATATTCAGAGACCCGAGATGGGGACGCGGCCAGGAGACATATGGTGAAGATCCATATCTGACCACTGTCATGGGCCGTGCCGTGGTGAACGGACTTCAGGGTCCTGAGGCGGATTACTATAAGCTTCATGCATGCCTGAAGCACTTTGCAATCCATAGCGGTCCTGAGTATGAACGCCATGTCTTTGATGTGGCGGAAATGTCATGGAGAGACCTTTCGGAGACTTATCTCTATGCTTTCGAAAGACTTGTGAAAACCACTGATGTAAAGGAGGTCATGTGTGCGTACAATGCCTATGAAGGCAAGCCTTGCTGCGGCAGTGACAAGCTTCTGATCCAGATCCTTCGCAACCAGTGGGGATATGACGGACTTGTAGTGACCGACTGCTGGGCTGTGCGCGATTTCCATACAGAAGGCTGCCATAACCTTTATCCGAACGATCCTGCCTCCGCTTCTGCGCTTTCAGTCCGCAGTGGCGCCGATCTCGAGTGCGGAAACTCATTCCCGGCCCTTGTCGAGGCGGTTCAGAACGGCATACTCCCGGAAGAGGAGATCGACCGCGCGCTCCTGCGCGTCCTCAAGGCAAGATTCGAGCTTGGCGAGATGGATCCGCAGAGGAAGGTTTCATGGTCAAGGATTCCTGAGAAGCTTCTTGCATGCGACAAGCATCACGAGCTGGCGCTCAAGATGGCTCGTGAGACCATGACCCTGCTTCAGAACAATGGTTCTGTGCTTCCGCTTGCCAAGAATGCACGTTATGCCGTTGTCGGCCCTAATGCGGCTGATTCACTCGTGATGTGGGGTAATTATAACGGCACTCCACGCAAGACGACTACTGTCCTTGAAGGTGTCATTGCCAAGGTGGGAGCGGAAAATGTCGTATATGCGAAGGGGTGCGAGATTGCATCAATGATGACGGATGATGGCAAATACAGCGAAACCGAAGGCAATTATCATGACGAGTCAGTGAAGGCTGCGGCCGAAGGCGCAGCAGCGGGCGGGTTCGATGCCGGAATGTTTGCCGATGTCGATGCCATCATATATGTAGGAGGCCTTTCTCCAAAGCTCGAGGGTGAGGAGATGAAGGTGGACTATAAGGGATTCAAAGGTGGAGACAGGACATCTATCGAGCTCCCTGAGACTCAGCGCGAATATATTTCACGTCTTGCATCCCTCGGCAAGCCGGTGATCTTCGTTCACCTTTCCGGATCGGCTGTGGCCATTGCTCCAGAAGTCCTTAACTGTGATGCCATCCTCCAGGGATGGTATGGCGGACAGGCTGGCGGCGAGGCTGTGGCAGATGTTCTCTTCGGTGACTATAATCCTGCAGGAAGGCTTCCTGTGACATTCTATGCATCAGACGCTGATCTTCCTGATTTCGGTGATTATGACATGCCGGGACATACATATCGTTACTTCGAAGGCACTCCGCTCTTCCCGTTCGGACACGGTCTGAGCTACAGTACGTTCGAATATGGAGAGGCTGTCCTCGAAGACGGAATCCTCAGGATACCGGTTTCAAATGTCAGTGCTGTTGACGGTGACGAGGTCGTGCAGGTGTATGTCAAGGCTGTCGCTGATACTGAAGGCCCTGCAAAGAGCCTCAGAGGCTTCCGCAGAGTCCACATCAAGGCAGGCGAGTCTGTAGTGGTGGAGATACCTATGGGTGCGGAAGACATCGACCTCTTCAACCCTGAGACCGGAAAGATGGAAGGTGCTCCGGGCGAGTATGTTGCATATTATGGAGGTACTTCTGCTGAAGATGGCCTTAATGTTCTGAAATTTAATATTTAAAATTGATACTAAAATCCTGACCGATGGTAAAGATATTCTGCGTCAACACCCAGACAAGCAAGACCTTTGTTGAAGGTACTACACTCATGGACATGCTTCCTGAGTTCGCTCCCGAATTCGAGACACCTTATCCGATTCTCGCGGCAAAGGTCAACAATGTATGCCAGGGACTGAAATATCGTGCGTTCAACAGCAGACAGGTCGAGTTCATAGACTATACATCATATGCCGGCCGCAGCGTATACTGCAGTTCGCTGTGCTTCCTGCTCTGCAAGGCGGCGCGTGACCTGTTTCCGGAGTCGTCCATAACACTTCGCAGACCTATATCCAAGGGATATTTCTGTGCGTTGGAGAAGCATGACGGGACTCCGGTTTCGCAGGAGGACGTCGACAGGATCACAGCGCGTATGCGCGAAATTGTCGAGGCCGATATCCCGTTCCGCAGACATGAGGTCAGGACCGAAGAGGCCATAGAACTTTTCAGCTCAATGGGTTATGAAGACAAGGTCCGTCTTCTGGAAACATCGGGAGATGTATATGTGAACTATTATACCCTCGAGGATACCGCAGACTATTATTATGAGGCTCTGCTGGCAAGCACCGGATATCTCAAGGTGTGGAACCTGTCCCTTTACCGTGACGGACTTCTGCTGCGCGTGCCGGACAGGCACAAGCCGGAAGACCTGGCTCCGTTCTATGAGCAGCCGAAGACTTTCGAGGTGTTCAGCGAGAATCTCAAGTGGAACAAGATCATGGGTCTTGATAATGTCGGTGACGTGAATCTTGCGTGCCAGAGGGGAGAGGCGGGAGATCTCATCAAGATCGCTGAGGCTCTCCAGGAGAAGAAGATTGTGCAGATAGCAGAAGAGATCGAGAGACGCGTCGAGTCTGATGATCCTGTGAAACTGGTCCTGATCACAGGCCCGTCAAGCAGTGGAAAGTCCACATTCTGCAAGCGTCTGAGCATCCAGCTCAAGGCATGCGGACTTCATCCGATATCATTCTCGACAGATGACTATTTCGTGAACAGGCTTGATACGCCGCTCCTTCCGGACGGCTCGTTCGACTTTGACAATTTCGATACCGTAGACCACGAATATCTCCAGAGCGACGTGTTGAAGCTTCTTGCGGGAGAGACTGTGGAAGTGCCTGAATACAACTTTGTTACAGGCCTTCGTGAGTTCAATGGGAAGAAACTGAAACTGGAACCGGGAATGGTCCTTCTCATCGAGGGAATCCATGCCCTCAATCCTCGTCTGACAGACAAGGTTCCTGAAGCAGCGAAATACAGGATATTCATCAACACCATAACGAGCATCTCGCTGGACAATCACAACTGCATTCCGACAAGCGACAACCGTCTGATCAGACGCATAGTCCGCGACTTCAACAAGGGAGCATTCTCGGCTCGTGATTCCATCATGCACTGGCACAATGTGAGACGCTCGGAGGTGCAGTGGATCTATCCGTACCAGGAAAATGCGGATGTCCTGTTCAACTCGTCTTATATAGTGGAATTCCCTGTGATCAGGGCTCATGCAGAACGCATTCTGATGACTGTTCCAAAGAATTGTCCTGAATATGGAGAGGTGCACAGGCTCATGAAGTTCCTGAGCTATTTCACTCCGGTTTCAGACAAGGATGTGCCTGCGACCTCTCTCCTCAGAAGCTTTATCGGAGGCAGCAGCCTGTAGGCTATTTGAGAGCCTTCAGGATGATCTCCTCCATGATCTTGTAGCAGTCAAGATTAGGATGTACACCGTCCTTGGCGTGTTTTGCAGGAAGACCATTGTTCTCGTCCTTGAGGACTGAATGGTAGTCCACATACTTTATGTGTGCTGATGCAGCATATTCCTTGAGCATCTCGTTAAGCTTTACGATGTCCTGGGCAGGAGTCATGCCGGGACGCCAGCCGTATCTGTCTGCAGGGAGGACCGAGCAGATGACCGGCTTGATCTTGTTTGCCTTGGCAAGCTCGCACATTGACACGATGTTTCCCACGATGTTTTCGAGGCTGATCTCTCCATTGTTCTTTGCAATGTCGTTCGTGCCGGCAAGTATGACCACATATTTAGGATCATGGTCAATGACGTCTCTTCTGAATCTCACGAGCATGTGAGAAGTAGTCTGGCCAGATATGCCTCTGCCGAGGAAATTGTTCGATGTGAAGAAGTCCTGATCCTGCGCAGCCCAGCCGTCAGTGATCGAGTCTCCCATGAAAACTGCCTTTGGGGTTGTCGTTACTTCTGCATTGGCGTTCTCGTATCTTGAGAACTTCGCCCAGTCCTGGGCATTGGCGATGTTGAAGCAGAGAATGCTGCAAATGATGATGATTGTCTTTTTCATATTACTATCTGAATTGATTTATTTCCGGCATGTATTCGGCTCCGACAGCCTTGAGGGCATCTGTGAGCTCTTCCTGATTGATGTCCATGTCATCACATAATGCTTCCAAGGTAGGGTAGAAGTCTCTGAGTTTCATGTTGATGACGCTCAACAACATAATCGGGTCCTTTGGTAGTCCTGTAATCATAATCTGTAATTTGTAGTGATAAAACCCACGCGTTTTATCACTACAAATTTAGAGATTTTAAATATATTTCCTAAATTTGAAGAATATTGTAAGAATATTACTAACTAACTTATTTCCGATATGAAAAGAATCGAAAGCGATCTGATAGGATCGATGGAGGTCCCAGCTGAGGCCCTCTATGGAGTCCAGACTCTTCGAGGAATCGAGAATTTCCCGATCAGCCGTTTCCGTCTCTCTGAGCATCCGCTGTTCATCAACGGTCTTGCTCTCACAAAACTTGGTGCCGCAATGGCAAACCATGAGCTTGGTCTTCTCACTGACGAGCAGTATGAGGCCATTGCACAGGCTTGCAGAGAGATTCTCGCAGGGCAGCATCACGACCAGTTCCCGGTGGACATGATCCAGGGTGGAGCAGGTACGACAACCAACATGAATGCGAATGAGGTTATCGCAAACCGTGCGCTTCAGATCATGGGACATGAACTCGGAGACTACAAGCACTGCTCGCCTAACGACCATGTAAACTGCTCACAGTCAACAAATGACGCATATCCTACAGCGATTCATCTCGGCCTTTATGCAACTCATCAGGAGTTCCTGAAGCATTATGTTCTTCTCATCGAGGCGTTCGAGAAGAAGGCTGTCGAGTTCGCTGACATTCTCAAGATGGGACGTACACAGCTCGAGGATGCAGTGCCTATGACTCTCGGTCAGACATTCGGTGCGTTTGCGTCTATTCTCAAGGATGAGATCCGCAACATCAATTTCGCTGCAGAGGAATTCCTTACAGTAAATATGGGAGCTACAGCAATCGGTACAGGTATCTGCTCAGAGCCAGAGTATGCGCAGAAGTGCATCGCTGCTCTTCGTGAGATCACTGGCTGGGACATCAAGCTTGCCGACAATCTCGTTGCTGCAACATCTGACACATCCTGCATGGTAGGATACTCTTCGGCAATGCGCCGCATCGCCACCAAGATGAACAAGATCTGCAACGATCTTCGTCTCCTTGCTTCAGGTCCTCGTTGCGGTCTCCACGAGTTTGACCTTCCAGCACGTCAGCCGGGTTCTTCAATCATGCCGGGCAAGGTAAATCCAGTGATTCCTGAGGTGATGAACCAGATATCATATAAGGTGATAGGAAACGATCTCTGTGTTGCAATGTCATCAGAGGAGGCTCAGATGGAGCTCAATGCAATGGAACCTGTAATGGCGCAGTGCTGCTTCGAGTCTGCAGAGATCATGATGAACGGCTTTGACACCCTCCGCGTAAACTGTGTGGAAGGAATCACGGCAAATCCTGAACAGTGCCGCAAGTATATCCACGACAGCTTCGGAGTGGTTACAGCCCTCAATCCTGTGATCGGCTATAAGAATTCTACTAAGATAGCTAAAGAGGCAATGGCGACAGGCAAGAGTGTTTACGATCTTGTCCTTGAGCATGGCATTCTCTCAAAGGAGGACCTTGACACGATTCTTGCTCCTGAGAACATGATCAAGCCTGTCAAGCTGGACATCAAGCCGCTGAAGCAGCTTTAATAAATTATGGCTTACAGCCACAGGCGGTCCTTCCCACTTCGTGGGCCCCTTCCCTTTTCGGGAGCCAATGCCGCCTGTGGCTGTAAGCCATAATTATATCTATATAATCTATTTCAGCCAGTCGGTTCCGACTGAAGTGCCTTCGAATATTTTCACTCTGTCTTTATATCCTGCCTCATACTCAGCTTCTGTGAGCTGGTATGATGCGGCAAGGCGTCCTGTGAGTGAGAGAGGGGAGCCTGCGGCGTCCATGCTGCCGTATTCTTTCCATCCTGATACTGCAGTTGCCTTTGCAGGATTTGGCGCCGGGTCGCCATGCCATCCCTTGGCTGGAATCACTGATGACATCTTGCAGTTGATGTATGCTACATTGTCATAATAGTCCTTGGAGCCTCCGGAGCGGGCAAGTGTCATGGAACCGTCAGCAACTCCGGACGCTTTAGTGATGTTGCAGTTCAGGAAGACGAATCCTTTGTCTTCAGCAGAAGGACAGCGTGCCTGAACGATATATCCGTCACCTGCAGCCCTGATTTCGCATTCTTCGAAGAGGCAGACCTTTGCCGATCCCCATATGAAGTCGCAGTCGCCTTCGATAAGACATTTGTACATCCAGCAGTGTCCCTTTGTGTTGAACGTGTCCTGAAGACTGATAAGCGCGCAGTTTACAAATGTCAGGTTGTACTGTCCGTTATTGTCGTTGTTATAGATCACTTCCGCCTGTCCAGGCTTGCCGTATGTGTTCTTTAAAGTCATGTTCTCGAAGCGTATGTCGTCGCAGTTCTCGAAGAGAATCACTGCGCGGCCTCCACTCTTGCCGACGCCTTCTCCGGCAACTGCCGCTTTGGCGGTTGAGCCTCCGACACCGTTTGCAAATTCTTCAGAATTAGCATATTGCAGAATCACTCCGTCACGGCTTTCACCTATAAATGTAATCTTGTTGTTCTGACGGGCAAACAGTTGCTCCTCGTATGTTCCGTTCTTGATGTTCACTGTCATAGGACTGTTCGGACCGCATTTGTATGACCAGTCGATGGCTCCCTGGATGGTGCGGAAATCCGCTTCGCCTGTCTTGGCTACGGTCACGGACTCCTTGGAGGTCGGCTCCGCCTTGGTCTTGAAGTACCATTCCTTTTCTCCTATTCCCTTGAATCCTTCTGCAGTTATTGCAGTCGCATCTATCGTTACATAATATGCTGAAGAATAGTCAAGCTTGTTGCTGTGCGGACGGATTATCACCTTGTTGCCGTCGACGGTTACAGGCTTGTAGTTCACGACTCTCCATCTTTTGAGTGAAGCTGGGCCAAGGAAGTCATGTGTGGTATTGTATGGAGTGTCGTCCATAAGTTTTACTGCCGGCATGGCAACATCTGCAAGGTCGATCATGTCGGCCAGAGTGCCGTCTTCCTTGAAGATCTGTATCTTGCCTTCTGTTCCCAGAGTCGGTGCTGACTTGAACTCAAGAGTCAGTTCTCCATCGATAAAGGCTCCTGTTCCGGTCGGGGTGACATCATATCCAAGAGTAGGGGTGACCGGAGTCTCTTCCTCCTTCGGGTCTTCCTTTTCTTCCTCCTGCTCCTCCTTGTCTGGCTTGCCGTGAATGTGCTCGTATGACGGGAACTGTCTTTCGCATGCTGAGAATACGACAGCCGCTGCTGCCATGATGCATAGGTTTCTGATGATTTTCATATCTATGGAATTTTGTCAAAGATAATTATATTTGTCAAAATTTTCCAAATTATGCCACCGGTAGATAACGCCTATAAATTAAGAAACCAGGAGTTCCTTCAGGAATATGCACAGAAGCCTGGCGTGAAGATCATGTTCAACGGAGTGATGTATCGTGAGATCTCGAAAGGGAATGGCCAGAAACCCTCTCCAAAGAGTTTCGTGACAGTACATTATGTCGGTAAACTCATCAATGGAAAGGTTTTCGACCAGACGCAGAAAGGCCGTCCGGCGACATTCCGTCTGAACGAACTCATAACCGGATGGATCACTGCATTGAGGGAAATGCCTTGCGGCTCCCGTTGGGAAATCGTCATTCCATATAACCTTGGATATGGATCACGTCCCGCAGGGGCTATCAAGGCATTCTCGACTTTGATTTTTGATATTACGCTTCTGGATGTCAGATGATTGTCACCCCCTATGCTGCAGCAGCATAGCCGAGGTCGTGAACTCTTGCCCTGATGTACTTGTTTTTCAGGAGCTTCTTTTTGATTTCAAACCACCTCCTGCGTGCATTGACCTCTGTGATCCCGCAGAATTCGGCTATTTTCTTGTGAGGGATCTTGTCTGTATTCATCTCGAAGATGATCCTGTCTGTCTCCGAGAACTTCTCGACTTCGGCCATGATGATCTCATACCCCTCGTCTGAAGTGATGTCGAACCCCCTGTCGGTCAGGACTCCCTGCTGGGTATACTTGCGGCCGGTCTCTATGTCTGAGGTGTTGCATACACCTTTATCGGCATTGATAACCTCAAGTGGGAGACGTCTGCCGATGAATCTGGACTCGCTCTTTATCTTGTTGAGCATGGCCCTGCGAGCGGTTGTATAAACCAGACCGCATACGCTTCTGTCTTTGTCTACATAACTGTCTTTCATTCCGTAGGCCTTAAGGATTGCATCCCACACCATGCTGCTGAGATCCGATTTTGACAGGTAGACTGCACCTTCGCTGTTGTAGGTCTTGCAGAGACAGTCAAGTACTGAATTGTGGATCTGTGTGAATGTTTCTCCGTTGATGGTCTCCTCGAAATGTCTGATACTCATAAGCAAATTGGTTTAATGTTACTAATATCGGGTACTGTTCCTAATTTCGTTGCAAATTTAATGGTAGCTTGGGCCAAACTACGGCACAAGTAGAGATTTTTGCAAGAAAAAATTAATTCCGGCAGTACATTCTACCGGAATTTGAAAAATAAGTTTCAAAAAAGTGAAATTATTTGTCAGTTACCTCGATTGTACTGGATGATTTTCCCTCTGCCAGATTGACTTTTATCTGAACAGGGATGCTTGCACGAATTTCTTCGCGGTGAGAGATTATACCTACTTGTCTGCCTGCTTTGCCATGCAGCGACTTCAAGGTGTTGATTGCATTCTGGAGCGGCTTGCCGCTGAGGGTTCCAAAACCCTCGTCAATGAAAAGAGTAGAGACTCCGAGGTGCTGGCCGAAATCTGCCAGGGCCAAAGCCAGTGCCAGCGATACTAGGAATGATTCTCCTCCTGAGATAGAGTTAGTGCCACGTGTGGAATATCCATTATACTTGTCTTCAAGCTTCAGATTCAGACTTCCCGGATTGACGAGCAGGCGATAGCGAGGGTCCATGTTGTGCAGGTGATGATTTGCTGCGTCGAGCAGGCTGCTGAGTACGAAGCTCTGTGCGATCTTGCTGAGTGTCTTTCCTTCTGAATCTCCAAAATATTTGCAAAATCCATGCCACTTCTGGTAGATCTCTGCGAGCTCGTCAAGTTTCTTCGTGTCATGCTTGAGAACCCGTGTCTCGTCATCAGCCTTCATCTTTAAATGCAGTTCTCCCATGCGCTGATTACAGTCATTTCTTCTCTTTTCCTGCTCCTCTTTGTCAGCTGTCAGGGTGTCAACTGTCATGTTGTCATCAAGGAGTTCAGGTCTGTCTTCAAGATGCTTCTCTGATTCCTCAACTGCAATTTCATACTCTCTCTTTGATGACAGCATCTGCGAAGACACATTATTTATATATAAGGTCTCACTTTGGCAGGTTGCCTGAGTGATATGATTCAGAGACTCCAGAATCTCCATTGTATAGGCGGGGTTTGATTTGAGGAAAGCTTCCACCTCAGCCTTTGCTGTGTCATATTCGCTCTCTGCTGGATTCAGAGCGTGTTTTTGTGCCTTGATGTCGGCAGCGAGCCTGACGCATGATTTCTGAAGGTCGTTCATGTGACATACTGTAATTGCAGGCTCCTCCCAATCCGGCATAAGCACATATATGTCATGCAATGCGGAATCCATGATCTCCATTCCGGAAGAAATCCTGTCAATGTCGGCTTTCGCATTTGCCAGAGCCATCTTGTCAGCATCGTATGCTTTTGCTTTCTCTTCCAACTCAGTTGCGAATGCCTTTGGCTCAACCATCCAGTCATTATCCCACGATGTTGCACCTGACAGCATGGTGCCTATACTTTCTGTGATATGCTTTATTTTGCCTTCAATCTCCACGATCTCACCAGAAAGACGCAGGATCTCGGCTTTTACATTCTCTACTGCAAGTCGCTTCCTTTCGCTGTCCTTTTCCGCCTCATGCTTCTTCATGAGAAGGTCGTCATGTTTCTTTCGGATTTCCTTCTGCTCATCTTCTGTCTTTTCACCTTCAGTTATCCTGGCGGAAATGCCTTCAATCCTCTCTGCCAGTTCTTCCGGGCTGCACT
Organism: Bacteroidales bacterium; assembly: GCA_017415715.1. Lineage (GTDB taxonomy): Bacteria > Bacteroidota > Bacteroidia > Bacteroidales > UBA932 > Cryptobacteroides. The sequence goes on from JAFQFD010000046.1 coordinate 105,531, forward strand.
GCAGGAGCTCATCTGCGTCTGCACGTGAAGACGTTGCTTCAGTCAGCTTGAGACTATATCTCTCATGCTCCTTTCTAAGCTCTCCGAGTCTGTTTTTCTCAACCTTGATGAGGGCGGCTGTCTTGTTTACTTCGTCAGTTGCATCAGCAACCTTCCTTTCCTGCTCCTCATACTCTTCCTTGATCTTCCTGTATTCGTCATCTATCAATGCGTCGTTGACCGGAGCTGATACCAGATGTCCGCATACAGGGCAGAAGTTGTCTTCAGCACCGATATGTAAATTAAGAAGAGAACGCATTTCCTTGGCGAATCTGTCAACAGTCTGCTTCCTTCTTTCATGCTCTGCCTTCAGTCGTACCAGTTCCTTCTTCTCTCTTTCTTCCTCATCCTTGCACGTCTTCAAGTCTGCTTCATATTGCGCAATGCTCTCTGCTGTCGAAGTTATCTTTGATGTGACATTGACTATAGAGGTCTTGATGCTCTCAAGCTCCTTGAGGAATTCCTTTTCTTCCCTTGATTCAGGAAGTTTCAAATCTGCAATCTTCCGGTTGACTTCATTCAACAGCTTTTTCACAGCAGTATATTCCGCAGAAGCCTCTGTTTCCGCCGCATGCGAAAGTTCCAGGAGCTTTTCAGCTTCCGGCAGCTTCTTCTCTTTTGCTTCCTGCAACTTCAGTCTCTTGTCTGCGGCCTTTTCTTTCTCGTCTGTCATATTGTTTATGGCAGCAATGATGCTCTGGTGAGAGCCGTAGGCATCGGCATAAGCGCTTTGACCGTTGATTCGTTCCTCCAGCTCGTCCTTTATACGCATCAGCGCCTGCAGTTCTTCCTTTTGGGCTTCACATCCGGAAAGGACTCTGCCGAACTCCTTTCTCAAGACTGCCAGGGCCACGGCGGCCTTTTCTGCCTTCCGCTTGCCCTCGGCAGCTGCATTCATCTGCATCCGGACATCTATGGTTTCATTCCATTGCTTGATCCTGAGACTCCTGGACTGGAAATCTTCCGAAGAGGTTATCGCTGCGGCATTGTCAAACTGAGCCTTGGCTGTCTGTACTTTCTCCTCAAGCCTGGCTCTCTCATTGAGCCAGTTGATGCAGTCATTCAATTCATTCACTCTATTCTGACAGGACTCGGATTCTTTGGCAGCCTCTTGGGCTTCAGTCTCGACCATCTGCCTGTCTTCGTCGCTCATAGTCACGATCTGAGCATGTTTTGCTGCTTCTGCATCAAAAAGTTTCTTCGCTTCTGCAGTCTTGTTGTAAATCGCGATTCCTATGCGTCTGTATATTTCTGAACCGGAAATCTTTTCCAGGATTTCCGCTTTCTCCGCTTCGTCGCTTTTCAGAAATTCCGTGAACTCTCCCTGCGCGAGCATGGTTGTCCTGCCGAACTGTTCAAAGTCTAGTCCGACAGCATTCTGGATGACTTCCCTGACCTCTTTGTAAGTCTCGGTCTTGTCTCCTGTAACACTGATTCCCGTAGTTCGGTCAGTTATGGTCCATACAGCCCTTGAAAGGCTGCTTTGCACTTTTCGTTTTGTACCTCTCTCCACACTCCATTCTGCGTAGTATTCATGATTGTTGTTGCCTGTGAAATGCAGTCTCGAGTATCCATAACCGGTATCTTGTCTGAGGATGTTGCGCGGGTCCTTTTCTGTAAGTCCGTCGCGATTGACGTCGAAATTCTCTTTCTTGCCTTTGGATATGCGTGGCGTCGTATTGTACAGGGCAAGGCATATTGCGTCCAGCAGGGTGGTCTTTCCAGATCCTGTGGTGCCGGTGATCAGGAACAGGTCTGTGCCAGACAAAGGTTCCTTGTCAAAATCGATCACTGCATCTTCTATTGATGCTATATTCTTGATTTCCAATCTGTTAATCTTCATCTTCCGCCTTGTTTACTGATTCGAGAATTTCTTTGAACATTTCCTCATAGCTTTCCGTGAAGGTGAATCCTTCCATCTGAGCATATGATTTCATCACGGTAACAGGATCGGCCTTCAGAAGCTCTTCCATGGACATAGCCTTCACGGCTCCGGTCTGTCCCGTAGCCTGTATGGTCTGCTCTCTTGTCGGATTGAGCAGGGCGTATTGCCCTCTCTTGCCCTGCAATGCCGTCATGATCTGGTTTTCCTTGTCATATGGCAGCATCTGGTCGTCCTTCAGAAGAACATTGAGGCGGATATATGCCGCTATGTCTGACGGGAAATTCCTGAGTTCCTCAATGACGGCCGACCATTCCGCATGGCCTTCCGTCGGAATGTTCACCAGAGGATGACCGCACTTGAATTCCTCGGTCCTGATCTTTGGAATGTCTCCATGTCCCTCAATCTCCACAATCGTAAATCCATGCTCATATCCGCTTCGGACCTCGTCGAATCCGACCGGAAGGGGAGAGCCGCAGTATCTTGCACGGCCGTTCTTGAATGTCTGAGCCTTGTGTATATGTCCCAATGCGATGTAGTCGTATGTGTCGCCCAGCTCCTCTATGTCGGTGCATTCGATTCCGCCGATAAACCTGTCATTGAGGATGTCATGACCTGCGAAATCGCAATCTTTCATCGCCGCATGTCCGACATAGATCACGGGCTTCACGCCATCTGTCATCTCATTTACCATTTCCTGCAGATTCAGGTAGAATTCCTCGTCAAGGAACCTCTCGTTGGTATATGGCACGGCGACGATCCATCCCTTGTCTTCCACCTCTATGATATTTGCAGACAGATTTTCAGAATCAATCTTTCCCAGCATATGTACATTCAGTGACGTCCACGGAGCCTGATGGATCTCATGCCTCGAGGCGTTGTCATGGTTGCCTGAGATGCATACAATTGTCATAGCCGGGTGCGCCTTGTGCAGGGCCACCATATTCTCGACAAACATCTTCTGGATTCCGGAGCCAGGGGTCTGTGAGTCGTATATGTCGCCTGCAACAATAAGTGCATCCGGCTTTTCTGCAATTATCAGATCGGCCAGTTCGCCGATCATCTTTTCGTGGTCCGGCCTTCTGTCGAAACCGAAGAAATTCTGACCAATATGCCAGTCTGAGGTGTGTATTATCTTCATACTGGCAAATTTAATCAATTGTCACTTCTTTTCCCAATGGAAAGGAGCGAATTCCGAAGAAGGATCACGCCATGACGGCTTGCGGAGGGCATAGATGATGAAAGGAATGACCACCATTATCATGCAGCCCGCAATCAGGACTGTGTACCATACGGCATTGCTGCCGGTGTTTATCTGTCCCGGAGGTATGAAACTCAGTACGAATGCGAGAAGCGATCCGCTGAATCCTGTAACGCCCAGAATCCACATGAGGGCGTTTCCTTTGCCTAATCTGAACGGACGCTCTGCATCCTTCATTTTATATCTCAGTACAATCGCTGCAGCGAACATGAGCATATACATGATCAGATATAACAGTATTGTAAGCTGCGAAAGGATCTGGTAGAAGGACTGCACCGAAGGCATCACCACGAACAGCAGTGACAGAAGTGTCACAATGCCACCCTGCACAAGGAGGATGTTGCGCTGCACTCCGTGGCTGTTGCTCTTCTGGAAGAAAGGCGGGAGGTAGCCTGCCTTTCCGACGGTGAAGATACCCTTGGAAGGTCCTGCGACCCATGTAAGCACGCTTGCCAGTACTCCAAGCATAAGGGCGACGGCTATGACAGAGCCGGCCCACGGGATGTGGAAGTACCTGAAGAAATTGTCAAATCCGATGAGCAGAGACTGTGTGAGGTTTATGTCCTTGGCCGGAATTATGACCCCGAGCGCGAATGTACCTAGCACGAATATGCATACTGTCGCAAGCGAGCCGATGATGATTGCCTTCGGATAGTTCCTGGACGGATTGTTTATATCCATCACATGCACGCCCATCATCTCCATACCGGCATAGAAGAGGAATATGCTGCTGGCCAGGACAAGATTGTCAAGCTTGGTCAGGTCTGGAATGAAGCTCTGCTGCATGTCCATGTAGTTATGACCACCTGTGGCTATATATATGATTCCCAGCACTATGAGCAGGCCTGCGGGGATAATCGTTCCTATGAGACCGCCCCATTTGCTGATCTTTCCGACCCATCCGATGCCTTTCATGGCTATGAATGTAGCGATCCAATAGATTGCCAATACCGTCACCAGTGTGAATATCTTGTTGGAAGCCAGGGCAGCATCTGATGCTCCGTTGAGTCCTATATATGCAAATGATACAGCTCCGAAAGTCAATACGGTCGGATACCAGATTGTCGATTCTATCCACTGAAGCCATATGGCGAGGAATCCGGCACGAGGTCCGAAGGCTTCTCCGACCCAGCGGAACACTCCGCCCTGCTTGTCGGAGAACATCGCCGCAAGCTCGGCCGCAACCATTGCGGTCGGGATGAGGAAGACGATCGCTGCAAACAGGTAGTAGAATGCTGACGAGAGTCCGTAGGTGGCCTCCGACGGAAGTCCTCGGAGGCTGACTACGGCTGTTATGTTCATGATTGCGAGCGTCGCGACGCTTATCTTGGCCACTGTGCCCGCAGTTCCTTTCTGTGTCTTCATGACATTGTGATTTTAATGTGTGTAAACGTGTCCTTTATGCTTCTTTCCGTTCCGGATGGCAATTCTTGACGGAGTAGGGTATTCGAGCTTCTCAAGTTCGGCAACAGCGTCGGAGATGTCCTGGATGAGCATGTCCGCCATGTCTCGTGACATTCCCTGACGGACTACGATCCTCATCACCACCATGTCCTCGATATCCTTTGGCATTGTATAGGCCGGCACCATCCATCCTCTCTGCATGAGCTTGTCCTGGAGATCATAGAGAGTCCACTTTGCTTTCTTGTCATATTCTTCGTTCAAGGTCCATATGAACAGAGGATTGTCCAGATGCTCCGAATAGTTTCTGAAGCAGTCCATCTTTCCGATGGTGTCATGGCAGTATTTTGCAATCGCCATCGAGTTTGAATGTATTTCCCTGTATCCTTCCATGCCCAGATGTATGAAATTGTAGTATTGCGCAAGTATCTGAGCAGCAGGGCGTGAGAAGTTCAGGCCGACTTGAGTGATGCTTGCTCCAAGGTAATTCACGCTGAATGCCATCTCTTCCGGAAGATACTTCTTGTCCTTCCATATGACCCAGCCGAGGCCAGGATATACGAGTCCATATTTGTGACCTGAAGTCGATATCGAATATACCCATTTGAGCCTGAAGTCCCATTTCTTGTCAGGGTCGAGGAACGGCAGGATGAAGCCTCCTGAAGCCGCATCAACATGAATAGGGATGTCGAATCCGGTTATCCTGTTGTACTGCTCGAGAGCATCATTGAGCGCCTCGATGTCGTCGTTCATTCCTGTCCAGGTCACGCCTGCGACCGGTACTATGCATATTGTATTTTCATCACACATTTCTATTGCAGACTCTATGTCAAGAGTCGGATGCTTGTGCGTGATAGGGACAGTACGCATTTCTATCTGCCACAGCTGGCAGAATTTCTCCCATACCACCTGATATGCCGTGCTCATCACCAGGTTCGGCTTGTCATACGGCTTTCCCTGCGCCTTCCTGCGGGCGCGCCATCGCAGCCATGCTGCGACGCCGCCCAGCATGCAGGCCTCGGAAGAGCCGATGCCCACGGCTCCCGTCTTCCATTCCGCCTCTTCCGGTGAGTTCCACATGTTCGCTACCATGTTGATGCACCTTCCGCACATCACAGCCACTCTCGGGTATTCTGTCTCGTCGATGTAGTTGATGCCTACAGCCTCGTTCATCAGCTTTGTGCCGTAGTCATCCATATATGTCGTTACGAATGTAGCGAGATTAAGACGCGGCTGCGTCTGAGGGAAAGTCTCATCCTTGACCATCTGGTAGGCGATGTCTGCGGGAGTCTTGTGTTCGGGAATGAATTCCGACGGTGCAGGCTCTCTCATTTCCTGTGATCCGAAGATTTCGGTTTCATTGTATTTCGTATCCATAATTTATAATTGTTAAAAATCAATAAAGCCCGTATGTCACAAAATGTGCCATACGGGCCTGTAGAATGCAGTGTTGTCAGGGAATGTTATTGAGCTTTAAGAGTGATGACGGTTATCTCCGGCCTTGCTCCGATCCTGAAAGGAACAGTGCATCCGAGACCTATGTTGATGTATAGAGTCTGGCCATCACGGTCATATCTTCCGTCGGTTTCGACGAATGATACTGTTGCGGGAGTCCATCCGAATATTCTTATCTGAGCTGCATGAGTATGGCCAGAAAGCGTGAGCTGAATGTCAGTGTCGGGGACGACTTCACCGGTCCAGTGGCTCGGGTCATGCGAGAGCAGGACGCGGAAGCCGTCGGCGCCTTCCATCGCCTTCTTCAGGTCACCCCTGATGATGGTCTTGAAGCCTTGGCTGCTGCAGTTCGTGTTGTCTACGCCTATGAATGTGATCCTGCTGCTGTCGTTCGACTCGATCGTGATTTTCTCATTTCTCAGCAATGTCCATCCCAATGTGTCTGTCTGGAACCGGACCAGTTCTTCCAATGCATTCTCCCTGTCCTCTCCATGTGGGAATCCATATATCAGAAAATCATGGTTTCCCAGGACTGACAGGACGCCATGCCTCGCTTTCAGGCCCCTGAGGCTTTCTGCATACGGCTCCGCCTCTTCCTTTCCAATTGTGACCATGTCCCCAGTGACGCATACTATGTCAGGATCCTGGCTGTTGATTTCAGCCACGACTTTCTCCAGTTTCTGAGGAGAGTCGTCGAAGCTTCCAAGATGCAGGTCGGAGATGTGCACGATCCTGAATCCGTCGAACTCCTTCGGGATATCCTTGTGGACATATTCTATATGTTTTGTCTGGAAATGCCATCTTCCGATGAAGTATCCGTACGCCATTGTGCCCCAGAACAGCATTAAAAGAGCCAGAGCGGTCATGCCAAAGGGCCTGTAAGGCAGACGGAAATGTCCGATCCTGCTTATGATCCAGACGGCCAGCCATATGATATGAGGGAGAAGGGCGAGCGCAATGCCGCCAGCCATGCAGAAGAATAACATCATTTTTGAAGCCGTCATGTCTTTGTTTAGTTTACGATGCTTAGTATCTTTGCAAATCTAATGAAATTAACTTTTATCTGATATGAAAAATACATTTATTGCAGCATTGTTCATACTTGTCTCGATGTCTGTGTCCGCTCAGACACTGGACAGGATGCAGTGGTTCAACGAATGATGATGCTCCTTTTCTCTATACATTGAGAGGAGGGGAGTTCGAGGTGAAGGTAAAGATCTCCGGCGAATAAAAGGTGCGTTTCGACCAGGCCGGCCTCATGCTCAGGATCGATGCGGAAAACTATATCAAGACCGGTATCGAGCACTTCCAGATCAAGCATCTTCCAGACGCCCGCAGAGTCGAGTGGCTCAAGAAGAATCAGGAGTAGGGGCTAACCTCTCAAGTGATTTTCGATATCCCTCATGATGCGTTCTCTGTCTTCAGAGACCGTTCTTCGTGAGGGTTCTTTTTTCTTCTTTGCAGGCTTGTGCCTGATGTATTCCACCTCCACTATCCATCTTTCATCAATAGAGTCGTAATATTTTTCTACTCTCAGGTATGTCTCATCATCATAGTGATAGTATGTGCCCTCCTTACCCCTGACTCTTGTCAGACCTGCAGTCGCAGCTCTTATGATTTCGTCAGCGAAGTTTTCGTCTTCATCGATGTATCTCTTGCCTGCACGGTGGATGAGCTCGTCTTCCTCGTGGAACCCTATCGTGTTTATGATCTTGACCGTCAGCCATATGCAGCTCTTGACATTGGAATCTTCTTCGTCATGTCGCGAATACTCAAGTCCTCCGTCGACCTCACCGGGTTCGTAGCGGGAGCTGTATACCTTGTCTCTTACCTTATAATAGTTCTTGCCCAGCAGCGTGAGGGGCTTGTCAAGGTCGGTCCTTCTGTCTTTGAAGAAGGCTATTATTGATTCGATGATTCCCATAATAAGATTGGCCATTAATGCAGTGAGTAAAGAATCGCCCCATATGGATCCTGGCCCTTTCGGATCCAGTTGCCGTCAATGTTATATAGAATCTCGCCAAATGGGTCCTGACCTTTTCTGATCCATTTGCCGTCTATTGTATAGACAATTTCTCCGTAGGGATCTCCGCCTCGTCTGATCCACTTTCCGTCGATGGTATATACGATTCTGTTGTAGCGGGCGATACCTTCACGGATCCACTTTCCGTCAATGTTGTAGATTGTTCTGCCCATGGATGTCTGGCCTTCAATTACAAGATTCAGCATATTCGGTTGTGTTGATGTTTTCTGCAAATGTACATGAACGAAAATACTTAATCAAATAAATTTTTTCCGTAACGATTCACGTCATAATTATGTAATTTTGTCGTACACTTCAATGATATTTTATGATTATAGTTTATGTAAACAGCCAGACGGATACCGATACCTTCTCTCGACTTTATGAGGGTATGGAAGGTAGTACACTGCTGTATAATCCTACTCGACAGGAAGTAGAGAAGGTCCTGTCCGAAAGACCTGAGGAAAGAGTCATGCTTTTCGGGCATGGAACCGCCTTTGGACTGATGAATGAAGACCTCAGTGGATATCTTATTGACAAAGATACCGTTCCTTTGTTGAAAACGAGGGAAGTGATAGGCATATGGTGCTATGCGAGTGACTTTGCCCAGCGTAATGAACTGACCGGCTTTTTTACATATATGTTCATAAGCAATCCCATGGAGGCCTATACATTGGGATTTGCTCCCTATGAAGAAGAAGTCGTGTTTGACGAGAACAGAAAGTTCGCAGCCGGTGTGCGTGGCCTTATAGAGGAAGGTGTTTCATTGGACCAATGGCCTTACATGTTGCTTGACGGTTGTAATGAAGAACTGGATTTTGTGTTATTCAATTATGCCAACCTTGTGTATCTGGAAGGAGAATAATGACTTATGGAAGAATTAAAGATTAAATTTCAGGAAAAGCTTCTCTCTGCTCAGAGAGAGGGGATGGAAAATGTGATCAGGCATCTTGAACGCCTGGGATTTTTCGATGCTCCGGCATCTACAAGGTTTCATTTGAATGTCAAGGGTGGATTGATGTTGCATTCGTGGAACGTATGCAACACAGCCCTCATGCTTCTTGCGCTCGGCCTTAAGCTTACAAAGGATGAAATGCTGGCGATAAGGTGGCATATGACAGCCTGGGACCTTCCGTTCCATAGTTCTGAGCAGAAAGCCAATCTGCAGATGGCCAGGGAACAGGCGCCGCTCTGCACTGTCATCCAGTGCGCCGACAGCCTGTCGACATCGCTTCTTGAAGATTAGTTATTCATCATATGGATATCTCACGCCCCATTCTTTTCTGAGATCATCCATCTGCTTCATAATGCTTATGGTTTCCTCGTGAGGCATCATCGGGGATTCCATAAGCTTTTCTTTTATGCACCTTCGGCATTCGATCACCTGGTATTCATATCCGTTTACCATGTCGTCATCCTTGGTGTATCTTTCCACAAGTTCATAGTTCCTGTATACTTCGACGACCTCCGGACAGTTGATGTTGTCGACTTTAATGTAGCCTTCCGTGCCGCTGATTATGCCTTGCCTGTCATTCAGGCAAAGAGCTCCCGACTGGAGATTTGCCATCTTCCCGTCAGCGAATGAAAGTGATATGCTTTCGTGCATGTCCATTCCTGATGGCCCCAGGTGGCAGTTTGTAACGGTTTTGACAATGTCTGTTCCGAAATACATTCTGGCGAAGTTCAGGGTGTAAACTCCGAGGTCCAGAAGCGCTCCTCCGCACAGGTCGTCGCGGACGATCCTCTCCTTGTTCTCCATCATATAGCATAATGTCGCAGTGAGGACCCTCGGCTCTCCTATGATACCGCTCTCCATGATTTCCCTGACCTTGTGGGAGAGTGGCATATATCTGGTCCAGATCGCCTCTGTTATGAACAGACCTTTGCTCTTTGCGGTCTCAATGAGTTCCTTCGCCTGTCTGGCATTGGCGGTGAAAGCCTTTTCCACAAGGACAGGCTTTCCGTGTTCCAAGGCAAGCATTGCGTGGTCATAGTGATGCGAGTGCGGAGTTGCTATATATACAAGATCAATATCCGGGTCGCATACCATCTCCTCATAGCTCCCGTAAGCCTTTCTGATATCATGCTCTGCTGCAAATGCTTCTGCTTTCTCCGTTGTGCGTGAAGCGACTGCGTATATTTCTATATCTGTAAACGGGGCGATTGCATCGCACATTTTCTCTGCAATCCATCCAGCACCTATGATACCGATTCTGAACATATTCTTAACCTATTAATGAGACGATTTTCTCAAGCCATTCTTTGTCTGTCTGGTCAAAAGTATTGAATTCCGTGCTGTCGATGTCCAGCACTGCGATCACCTTCTTTCCTTGAAATACCGGGACCACAATCTCACTGTTTGAAGCGCTGCTGCATGCTATATGGCCGGGAAACTTGTGTATGTCCGGCACTATGACGCTTTCAGCCCTTTCCCATGCCGTTCCGCAGACGCCCTTGCCAAACGGAATCCTGGTGCACGCGACGGGACCTTGGAAAGGTCCAAGAACCAGCTGGTCTGATTCCTGTTCCACGCGGTAGAAACCTGTCCACCAGAATCCGAACTCCTCATGCAGCAGAGCGGACATGTTGGCCATATTGGCAATAATGTCGCTCTCACCCTCGACGAGGGCCTGTATTGTCTGGAATATAGTCGTGTATTTGTCAGCCTTGTTCATCTCTTCGTGATTTTTCATGTCATAAATATAAGCACAATGTTTCAATCAGGTATGATACTTTTGTATTTTTGTGTTCACGAAATCCTTTGATATCGTTCTGATATTTCTGTTGTCATCTACATCTGCGGCGATCTGAAATCAATTTACAGGCTGGTGTGATAAGAAAGTGATGGATTGTGTCACGCCGGTGCCCGATTCTCCCCAAATCTGCATGAAAACGAGACCGGTGTGACATGAATATGTACTTTCATGTCACACCGGCCTTCATTCCCGTCCATGCCTGTTACCAAACGGCATCGACTGCAGGTATGTACTTCAGTCTGGTGTTCTTGTACGAGAATCCTTTTGTGTCAATGGCCCACATGGCCCCAGAATTGATGTTTATCAGAAGGATATTGTCAGCCCCGTCAGCATATCGAATAAGCTGATAATTGACTGTGTCGTGGTCCCAGATCCAATCTTCAGGTGTATTGTCTCTGAGTATGTTCCATCGTACATGCTCACCTTTGTGGTAAGTCACCAATGATACCTGTCCTGTGTATTTGTCAAGGAAATACTTGCCGAGATTCTCTATACGGGAACCTCCGAGGGATGTCTCCGACTTCATGCCGAAAGCTTTCTTCAATTCCTGCTCAAGCGTCGGTCCGGACTTCACCACCTCCTTCTCCACTATCTTCTCTTTAGGCTCTTCCTTTTTCTCCTTCTTTTCTTCTGATCCGATCTTTATGGAAACGTTCTGAGCTGAGACTTCGTGTGATGAAAGTAATGCAGGCATGACCAGCAGCATGATTGCTGCAGATAAAAGAATCTTCTTCATAGCTGTTGATTTAAGGGTTGGACATGCAATGCAATAATCAAATTATATGCCATATATCCGTCTGCTACTTCGTCCCATGGCACATGTTCATTCGGATGTTTCTGTTGTGGAACATGTATGTCAATGTAGAAGGGAGAATATTGCGTCAGTTGGACTTGGATTCTGCTAATCTGGATATATCCCGGCACTCGATTCCTGCCTTGTGGTATCCTTTTTTTGATACTGCAATCATTGCGTCGGCGACTTCGCTCATTCTGTTCCACATGCCGATGAGTTTGAAGAATGGATACATTGCCCAAAAGGCATACTGCATTTTCTGGATGCGTTTCTGGCCTTTGTACCGCCACATGATGGCAGGACGGAAGTTATATGCCCCCTTGAATGGCATGGCAACCAGCGCATCTTCTGTGCTTTTCTTTATGCGCACCCACATCTGCTTGGTGTTCTTGTAGTTACCTGCACCGCTCAGATATACGAATGTCATATTCTCCTTCGGACCGACAATGTCGGCAAAATGAAGAGGGATGTCATGGCTTATGCCGACATACTGTTCTTCCTTGAGCCCGACGCTGCTGATGCCTGCGATGAAGAACACCGCGTCATATCCCTGAAGTTTCGGATCCCCGGCTTCAAGTTTCATGAAGTCCGGCACTATATACTCTTCAAGTTTCGGATGAACATGACCGCATGGCCTTCTGCTGACGCTGAGGACCTTTTCTACCTCCGGATTGTCAAGGCATGAAAGCATGACGCCTTCGCCCACATAACCGGTTGTTCCTGTGATGATGATTTTCATAGTTGCTGTTAATTAAATCTGCATGAATATCTTCCTTTCCTCTGCGCTGAATTTCTCGATGGCGTAGCGGAGGGTGGTGCGTGGCATTTTGCCTTTATAGGTGTTCAGGAATGATACGAGGAGACTCTTGTCGCGTTTGCCGACCTCGCGGAGCATCCAGCCTACGGCCTTCTGCATCAGGTCGTGCTTTGTTCCGAGGAAGATTTTCGCAAGTTCGATGGTGTCTGCGAATTGGCCATGGCGAATGAGCATCAGTGTGGAGACGACTGCAATGCGTTGTTCCCACATGACCGGGGATTGTGCGAGAGTGTATAGCACGCTATGATCTTTATGCTTGACCAGATAGTCTCCTAAAATGTATGGTGCAGAAAGGTCCACCAGGTCCCAGTTGTTGATGCCTTTGAGGTGCTTAAGGTAGAATTGTACGGCCTCTTCCGGTGCCTTTTTGTATTTCTCGATGAGAATGAGCAGTGCGCAGAGCCTGCATTCGTGCCATTCGCTTTCCAGTAGAGCTTCTATAAGTTCGTATGAGGCTTCTTTGTGGGTCTTTGCCACCTTGCGGGTCTCTGGTACGACTACTCCGAGGAACTTGTCGCCTTCTCCGTATTGGCCTTTGCCGGTCTTGAAGAAGCGTGGCAGCACGATCTTCTTCTCTTCGTCCGATGCTGCTATGAGATTGCGCATGATCTCTCCATATTCCTTTGCCAGTCTGAGGGTGGACAGTGAAAGATGACAATATCCCTCGGGATTCTTGACCAGGTAGTCTTGATGATATTCTTCTGCCGGATAAAAGAACTTCAGCGGCCCTTTTTCTACGGCCAATGGCTCTCCATAGGCCAGTTGCACCTCTTCATATACCTTCTCGACGTCGGCCCGGTCGGCCTCGTCGGTCCAATATATTCCGGTCCTGTACCTTGTGCCGCAGTCATTGCCCTGACGGTTTATCGAAAGGGGATTGATGGACCTGAAGAAGAGGCGGCAAAGCGTCGCAAGGGATATGATCCGGTCGTCATATGAAACCCTCACGCACTCCACATGTCCTGTCTTGTCTGTGTATACCTGCTGATACGTCGGTTCCGCGAGGTCCCCGTTGGCATATCCGGTCTCAGTCTCGAGCACGCCTTCAAATATTCTCATATAATGCTCTGTGCCCCAGAAGCATCCGCCTGCGAAATAGATATGTTTCATGTGTTATTGTCTTTTGAATGGGCGTCGGATCCTGATGGTGTTCCGGTCGTAGTTGTATATATGAGCGAACAGGCTTATTGCGTCGCGCAGCGTCCATCCGGACGCGATTTCGCCTTCGGCATCTGCGTATACTGTATATGCAGTATGGAGGTCGAATGTGACAGGCTCGAATGTCTGTACGGTCTTGACGTTTAGAAACAGTGTATCCATAATCAAATGCTTTGTGTTTAGTCGTTTACGTGCCATTTGATCGTGGATGGCGAACCAGAACAGTTCAATCGGCATTTCCGACACGACAAAGTTATGTTTTCTTTGGTTTTATTCAAACATTTTGCTTTCTTTGTGATGAATTCTTCAGGTTCGCAGTCCTCGATCAAATTGCAGTTATCAATGTTTAATTGTCGAAAGACGCAAAATGACTGTATTATGAGACAGAACCATTTCCTGGTGTCCATCAAGACTGTAGATGACACCCCGTTATTCCCCAAGTCTTTTAATGGGGAAATGTACCTTTTCCATACGGTAATCAGCACCGCGTCACGCTTTGGAGTCATCTCCAAGGGATTCGCATCATTCCCGACAGGAGTTGAAGCTGTGATATGCTGCAATGACGTAAAGGAAGCCAAGAAGTTCGCAGATGGAGTCAGCAACCAGCTATACGCGAAGACCAATAGTCTCGGACATATCATCGAAAGCTTTGGTATACACATCGGAGAACTGACTGATGACGAAAGGACATTGGAAGCCGTGATGATGGACATGATGATGCGAAGCATGGCATCGCGTGGTGTCAGCCTGGACGATGTGCCGACTATTAAAATGGATATGGACGGAAAGATCGTGAGCTGATTGCTGTTGTTGACCGGTGTGACATGATTCTTGTGATTTTGTGTCACGCCCGTGCCAAATTTGTCCTAAATCAGCCTTAAAACGAGACTGGTGTGACATGAAAGTGCTTAATCGTGTCACACCTATAGCCCCAATTTCTTCATTCTTGTAATTATTGCGCTTGGCTTTCTGCCGAAATGGTCAGCAATCTCTTGCACCGATTTTCCTTCTGACCACATCTGCTTCAGTTGTTCATCAGCCACTTCGGTCCAAGGTTCATATGCATTCGGGTGTTCCTGTCGAGCCGCGTATACTGAATATACCGGCTCTCCTGTCAGTTTCTTATAGGCCTTGAGATACTTCTTCAGACGCTTGACGTCCTTGTCGCTGAGATAGGGGAGGCGACGGATGTCCATGTTGTCCGTAAGGTCATTGATCTTCACCGCAACTGCCAGAGGATTCTTTTTCACCCTTTCAATGAACTCGTCGTAATTTTCGTTCTCAGAAGTCTTTGTTACGCACCTGAGTGCAGAAATGACCTCCTTGGAAAATCCTTCCGCTTCCAGTGCCTCAAAAGTCCAATCTCCGTCCTCAACTACGTCGTGCAGAACCCCGACGATCTTCTCCTCCTCGGTCCTTCCCATTTCCATCACACGAAGAGGGTGACCTATATAATCCTTGCCGGCTTTATCAAGCTGGCCCTTATGTGCCTCTGTGGCAATCTGTATGGCTCTTTCAAGTGTACTCATATATATAACTCTAGCGCTTTTGCTGTTCAAATCCCTGAAGGGAGATTCTCTCATATGCACGCCTTCCGGCAGGTGTCATGAGGCCACGATCCTCGAGGTCAATGCATCTTTCCATATTGAGCTTGGTCCAATGACTATTCTTTCTTCTTGGAGACAGCCTCTGTGCCAAGCGGCCGTCTGGGAGTTTCTTCAATGTGCTGTCAATCCATCCGAAGCACAAGGCTTCTTCCACGACATCAACGTATGGAAGAACTCCCGCCGGTGGAGCCTTGCTCCGACTCACGACAACCCAGCACTCCTTCTCCCTGGAATGATTCTCCTCCAGCCAAGCCCTGAGCTGCGAACGGTCTGAGTATTCTAACAGTGTGGTGATTTCCATTTTTTTTCTCCCTGCCTTTTTCGTTGAACAGATGATTTTCTCCCTACTTTTTTGAGTTTTCTTCCTACCTTATTTGAATCCATAGTATTCGATCGTCATACCACCATCGTCTATCAGATCTCCGTTTTTCATCCTTTTCCTAGCGCCATCTTCTGTGCTGCTTAACGCCTTGAATACAATGTCAATTATACGGAGCTCAGGTGGGAATTCGAAGTCTTCGTAGCGGCTCCGGCCGCGTAAATTTATAGATATGTAACCATCTTTTTTCTGGCTTCTATACAATAGCAAGTCTGATTTAAAACCCCGAAATCTCTTGTTAATTTCACAAACATCATATCCCAATTGTCGCAAATCAAATGACGTGTAAGGACCATGCGGATGAATGATGATAGTGCCGTTATCAAATATATCTTTTATGATGTCTCTAGTTTTCTCATACATTGGGTCCCTTTTTGAACTATTGGAAGAACTCTTTGATTTAAGAGAATGTGGAGTTGCTTGTATCCATTTTCGACCTTTGTCTGTGTTGGTCAAGAATTTCTTCAATTCAACTTTGTTGGGAGCTTGATATTTAATATCGATCTCAATACACTTGAGATTGTTGTCAACTATGATTTGACGTTTCTTCTGATCTACTTTATGGCTGACATAGAATTCAATGAGAATACGTTCTCCATTGTCCATAATACCTTCTGCATCAGGTTTAATCCCGTAGCGCTCATCAAATTTCTCAATCTCAATATTGTGAATACGGGCTGAACCAGATGGAAAGTGACTATCATCAGATTTAGGCAGCATTATTCTGCCTGTTTCCTGGAGGATTTCTTTGGCCAACAGGTGTAGAACTGACTCGTAGGCTCCTTCGCATTCTTTACCGTGTGCATGCGCAAAATGATGCTCTCTTTGATGTCCACCATTCTTAGCATGTAATGGTGCATTGCAGTACGGACAATGGCACTCACACTTTGCACCATTGGCGACATCATCAACGTGGACAAGCGCTCCATTTTCATTAGGAGCATATGTTAGGAATACCCCCATAATTTAAGCGTCCTTTCTCTCTGCAATGAACCTCCTCAGTCTTGACGCGACGCTCTGCTTGTACATCTCTTTGTCTTCGTCATCAAGAAAGGACATATCTATAACTTCGTTGAACTTTGGAAGGAGTTTCTGGTATTTTGCAACCATGTTCTCGAAGACCTTTGGCGCAATGCCCGATGTTTCCATTGCCTTTACGAAGTCTGCTTTCTTGATGCGATTCTTTTTTGCGTTGAGAGTTAGAGCCAGCTCTTCATCATCCTTAGGATTAACCAAAGTTACATTCAACAGGTCATATGCTGGTGTGAGACCCCATTTGCCTTTAGGTGCGTAGAGTGAGAAGTTCTTTAGATGCATGTCGTTGTTTCCCACTAGCCAGCTGAAGAATACCTGTTCATAGAAGTCTGTAAGATCGAGAAGTGGTACGTACGAGTATTTCGCTATGACCTTTGCAATCTGCTCGTATGAACTCTTGTATTTATACTCAGTCTGTCTTTCGGTGAGCTGACACATATCCTCCATCGGAATTTTATCACCATCTGTAGAACGGTCGATTCTTTTGGTCAGATATCCGAGTGTGCCATCCTTGAGACGGATCAATGTATGAGGAACAACTTTGATCTTAGCGATTTCTGCCAAGTGCATTGTCAGGTCTTCATTCTCGGGCAGAGTCTTGTATGATTGTGTCTGCGGTTTGAAGATGTAGTCTCCCCAGAGACCTACAATTGTAAGTCTCTTTGAACCATCGTGTCTATCCAGGTGAAGAGAGAGCTTAGCCTGAACACCAGTCAGTGTCGTCTGTGATTGGATAACCTGGGCAGCCAATGTGTCAAGCTCATCAAGAGAGTAGGGTACTTCGGGAACTTCAGGTATCCCGAAAAACTTTTTGCAGCATCCTTTGTGGAAGTCCATTTCGCCGTCTGCAAGCTCTTTATAACAGTATAGGCATTTACTCATGGCTTCTATTCTTTTACAGGTACAACACTCACTGCGCCGATACAATCCTTGCAGCAGAGCAGGAGCAAAGACATTCGGTCAAGGTAACTGATGTCGGTATTCTTTAGTGCAACATCAAGAAGCCATCCTTCTGGAATGAGTCCGTCGAAGAATGGAAACAGGACATTTGAATGATATGGCTTATCAGTCAGTGGGAGCGTAAGGCTCACCGGTTCAGCATTCTTGCTTTCAAGATAATCCTTGATGTAGCAGAACTCGTAGCCTGCATCGGTTTCTGTCAAGATTCCGGCCAGGCTATTCTTGTAAAATACTTCAGCTCTTTTCATGGAGTTCCTCTGTTCTTACAGGTGCCAGTTCGTAGCCGAACATAGCAAGCACTTGATTTACTTTATCCATTCTCAGGGTTGGCTTCCCCTGTTCGAGTTGTCGTACAAAGTTAAGACCTACACCGCTTTTCAAGGCCAGGTCTTCCTGTGTCAGTCCATACTCTTTCCTGAGAGTCTTGAGAGTTGCAGATAGTAACGATTTCATAAAACTACATCTTATCGGATACAAATTTAACAATTTTTATGAAATTATATCATATCGGATATAAAAATGTGTTGTGGAATTCAAATTATATTAGAACGGATGTAATCCTGATTGTCAAACAGAGGTTTCACTACCATAAATGCTCCACATATGATGGTTTCCTGCTATCATAGTGGAGCATATTGTAAAGGCAATTTAATGTTAACCTATTGGAGTAGTATGTTATCTTGAAAGTTCCTTATATACCGCTAACCCCTTAATAGTTAATAAATACTTTTGGCGTGGGTGACGCGGAGAATCAGGGTAAAGCATACGAACATATCCTTCCCGCATAGCAGGAGAAAGAGAATATTCAATAAAATTTGGTCTATCCTTTAATCCTACGGCAGCCATCATCTCCTTTACTGATAGCTGTTTCTCCGCAACAACACTAATTAAACGCTTAACATTTTCGCTCTCTGGGAGGACACTTATTGGGGTACTTGTTAGGGTGCTTGTTGGGGTGCTTGTTGGGGTAATCCCATCAAGTAACTCTTTTGCCTTGATATGAAGATGTCTGTTCATAAGAACATTCTCTTCGCCCATCAAAAGGTTGCGGAAAAAGCGTTCAAGATGAATAGTTTCCTTATATATCCCTTTCTGAAGATTCTGGTAGTTGGCTCGGACAAGAGCATTGCGGAAGTACCATGAATTCTTCTCAAAAGTGGTATTATTTACATCGAACCCGAGTGAGCGTAGATACTTGATGATGAATACCGCTGTTGTTCTTGTATTACCTTCACAGAATGGATGAATCTGCCAGATATCTGAAGTAAATTGAGCTATATGCTTAACGATCTCTGACATATCCATACCTGTATACTTGAAATCTCGCTCTCTCTGAATGTCGTGCGACAAAGCATCTTTTAGTTCAAAGGCAAATCCATATGAAACAGATGCTCCGTCCAATACCCATTCTTTCTTTGATATTTCGTAGTCACGCAAGATACCGGCATGTTTGAATATCCCTGTAAAAATTCTTTTGTGAATAGATGTCAATCCATGAAGTGAGAATGTGAATGATGGCTCATTTATAATTTTGGTAATGTTTGCAGCAGCCTTGTCTGCTTCCTCTTTTTCATCATCTTCTGGTGTTCTTGCAGTCTTTGATTGGTAATAAGTATCGATGAGTCCCTTTACCTGTTCAATGGTAATGTCCCCCTCAATATGCTTTGCGGCAGTTTCGTTCAAGTACTCAGATGTTTTTAGACCATCAACAGCCTGCAAACCAATCGCAGTTTTCCACGCCTCTGCTCTCTCTTTACCACCAGGCTCACCCATTTTTATGTATGTATCAAAGTCAATCATATTGCAATGTTAATTATATTAATCCGCTTTATTTCCAAACAGCCGCATCTCACTGTCATTGTAGAATCAAATGGATATTTTACTCATAAATCACAATTCTAAAATACTAATCTAATGATTCAGGCTCATCATCTTCTAATGTGGAAGAGTTAGTATCAAAAGTAAGAAATATCTCCAAGAAAGCTGTTTCTTTATAGAAATAGTTAGGATTATCAATTAATTTGTCTTCTATAAAATGAAAACCCCAATTAGCATATTCTTCCATTGTTTGCATAAGAGCATCTACCGCTTTCCTTGCTGTAACTAAATTCTTGTCAAGAGCGATGAAGTCAAACTCTGTTTTTGCAATTAATGCAGTGAATATGAACTCTCTTAATTTAGGATAAGCTTTTCTTCCTTTCACAGAATCAATATTACCCCAATACTGAATGGGTTGTCCAAACGATTTAATTTTTGTACTATCATCTATAAGTTTTCTTCTTTGATTATAGTATAGACCTATAAAAAATGCAATGATAAAAATCTCGTAACCAGCACCAAAGAGTTTACCTTTGGCATCTCCCAATCTGGTTACACCTTTTCCATAATCACTGAAGTTCTTAATAACAGAGTCTTCATAGCGTTTTTCCCAATTAGGATTACGCTTTGCCCATATATCATATAATTTTTCAGCAGCCATATTTACTTAATTTTTGTAGTCAATGTTCGTATTGTAGATAAATCTTCCTCATCATAGCCTGCCTGCTTCTGAATACGATAAACAGAACAAGATAGCTGATTAATTTTTTCATAATCAAGCTTCCTCTCCCCAGTTTCTCGATCAAATTTAAGAAGGTCTTTAGTAAATATGATGCACTGTTTGTCAATGTTGTCTATTATATTATAGAAAACATCCTCCTTAAATTCTCCAAAAGAAGATGTCGGCGCATCAAAAATTAATGGGTAATCTTCGTCGCGTTTCAGCGTGGTAATATTTGATATAGCAAATAATACCGACATATACATAGTCGTTTTTTGTGCTCCTCCGGGATTTGTAATAGGAGTATTGTTTGAACTATATAAGTTTATTCTTGCAGATCCATCTGCAGTCTTTATAATGCGTATTATACCACGAAAATCCTCTGCGTTTAATTTTTTAAGGTACAAATTGGCCTGACTTTCAAGCATTCGTAAGAAATCTTCGACATTTCGATTCTTCGCTGCCTCGAAAGCTTTCATAATTTTATCAAGAGCTGTATGTACTCGCTGATAAACTCGCACAATTCCATTAGACGGGACAATCTTATTTAGCTCCTCTTTTAGTTCTGCTTTTCTTTCTTCTAAACTTGCCAATTTATGTTGTAACTCCAGAAGATCAATAGATGCTCGTTTGCTACTGTCAGACAAACCCTTAAAGTCTTTGAAGCTTTTATCAAGCATCTCTTCGGTTAAATCTGGAGTCTGTATCAATATCTGCATCTTTGCATCTTCGGCCTCACTTAAATCTCTTGTAGCCTTTTCTAACTCTATTTTTCTACTTTGAACGAAAGTAAGTCTATCGGCTATAACTGTCGCTAATTTAGAAATTTCTTGTTCTGTGTCACCACTTAACTGTATACTACGAGTGTGTAATTCATTTATATATGAATTTTCGAACAATGGTTTCTCTGGAATCTCAGATTGCTCAGCCAATTCAGTTTCTTTTCGGATATGTTCAAGGTACTCATTGAGTTTATTAACCATAAAGTTGTAGGCATCACTGCCTTTGGGAGCAGGACTACCGCACACTTTACAGATTTCATCGTCAATCATCTCCTGCATAGTTTCCTTATCAGGAAGATTCCATGGGAGAGGAGTTGCATCATTGGCCAATTTCTGGATTTCTTTTATCGCCTCCTGTTTGCCTTTTTCAATAGCAATTCGCTCGTCTTCAGCTTTTTGTAATCTACGTTTCTCTCTGCTTAGGATAGCAACCTTTCGCTGATATTCACTCAAAACTGATGGGAATGCTCTCAAAATCCACATGTCATCCAAGAGCATCGCATTATAATCAAGATCAACATATGACCTTAATCGTCTTTGCTCTGCTTTCTTTTGTTCAATACGAGCTTTTATATCATGAAGGTTTTCGCAAGCATCCTGATTTTCTTCCAATACACGCATTCTAGTTTCATAGTCTGATACCGCCTTTTCTTTTATAGAAATTTCTTTTCTAGTGTCAGATATATCACCTTGAACTCTAGTTAAATCGTACTCGATACGTTTAATCGCATCCTCTTGTTTTTTATCTTTACGTAGTTCTTTTGTTACAAGACTATCTGACTGCTGCTCAAAGAACTCAGTCATCTCAACAAGGCTGTCAAATTGCTTAATACCAGAAAATGTATCGACAAGTGTTTTTAGAGCCGTATTATTGTCAAATACATTCAGCTCACGCTCTCCTTTGAATAGACAATAACGACGAATTACTGTATCAAAACAGGCTTCTAATAGATGTTGTCCATTTCTATTCTGCCTTTCTGAACCAACAATAGCATATCCAATGAATGAAAAATCACGAGTTGTTATTGAACCGTCGGAGTTTTTTTCAAAAATAAATTTCTTGCAAATTTCTTTTTCTCCGCCATGTTCAAATACCATAGTGACCGCAACTTCATCGACATCACCAATGCCGAGTTCCATCTTTCGCATTTCGGAGATATTACTTTCGCTCTTATTGGTTTTGCTTGTATCAAACAACCATTCAAGTGCTTCAAAAAATGTTGTTTTACCATCACCATTATCTCCAATTACAAGAGTTAACCCGTCTGATAACTCAAATTGGTTTTCTCCATAATAGCTGCGGAAGTTTTTTATTATTATTTTATTTAGTTTCATAACTTCTGAATCAAATAATTAGAAACCTGATTATATATTTCCTTTTGAGTATATCTATTCTCATTCCCATCAATTATCATAGCAACAGCCCTAATAATTGCATTCTCAGAATCAAGAGCATCTGATATAGTCTCAATTCCAGTTGGTGTGTACTCACCTAACTCTGCGAGCTTAGCATCTGCAAGCACTGCTTGCAGGATTTTGTCTCCGTTAGTAAAATGGGTAGTCATAGTAGTTAATTATATAGTGATATTTGATATTGCTCTAATATGTCGTCTAAAACATTAAGAGTGTAGTTACAATTCTCTGATAAAACAGCAAAATCTCTTACTCTTCTTATTTCATTTGCTACCAAGTTCTTCTCTATATCCTGACAACTTGGATCAAAATTATTATCTGGTATAACAACAAGATCATGTATAATTGCAAACTTTTTTTCAGCGTGAGTTCTAAGGACTCGACCTCTTCGCTGTATAAATTGTCTTGGATTACCAGTACTTGCACAAAATATTGCCAATTCACTTCTTGGTACATCAACACCCTCATCTAAACACTTCATAGATGTTAATACATCAATAGAACCATTAGCAAAATCTTTTAGCATAGCATCTCTATCTGAAGTCTCAGATGTGAATTGCCTAACTACAATATGAGGATCAAGATCCCTTACTATAGAAGTATATTCATTTATAAGATGAACCGTGTCCTCATCATCTTTAATCATATCATATGAATCAAATATATCTGCTGTATAATCATCTGGTTTGTTGCCTTCTGGTACATACACCAATGTATATTTGAGTGTCCCAGTTTTGTTAAGGTGTTCCTTCAAAATGTTTCGGAAGATATCTTTTTTATTTCTCGCTTTATGTATAATCTGCTTGCGCTTAAGTAGTAGTCTTTTTAATATCTCTTTACTATCGTCATCTTCCCTGTTGATTATTTTAGCAATTCTATAAGATAATTCTACATATTCTGCCATTTCATCATCAGTAAGTTTTACCAAATGAGGATAATAATAGTATTTACACAAAGCTCCTTTTCGGATTGCTTCTTCCATTGAATATTCAAAAGTATATGAATTATCACAACCGAAGAAATCCATTAAACGAATATTACCATCTTCATCAAATTGGCGTTCAGGTGTTGCTGATAAACCAATTCTACGAAGATACTTAATATCGTTCAAACGCTTTACAATTCTTCCACCACCCATATTATGAGCTTCATCTGCTATTAACAGAAGTCTCTTTTTAGGTAGTTGATTTAGGTCAATAAAGTTATCAGGTCTAATGAATGAGGCATATGTTGATATAATAATGTATGATTGTTTATTATCAGGATTTGATAATTCCAACATTCTTATATTGGCTAAAGATGTCTGCCATCCGCTATATTTAGAGCAAACTTTGATAACATTAGTAAAATTAAATTTAGCACATTCTTTTTCCCATTGTTCCACTAATGTTATAGTCGGAACAAGTATCAGCGCTTTATAGCATCCAGATTTTTTATAAATTTCCAGTAGGCAATTCAGTGAGGTAATGGTTTTACCTGTACCTGTTGCCATTGCAAATAAGCCTTTCTGCTTGTTACTTTTCCAATTTTCAAAAGCGGCTATCTGATATTCTCTTGGCCCAGATGGATAAGGGAAACAAGGAGTCGAGTGCGTAGAAGTAGATTCACAATTGTTTGTATTTTTAACTTTTTCAATTATCGCCTCTAATCTATCTTTCGCTTTTTCTAACGCTTTATGAATAGATGTCGAGGTTATATGTTGAGATTGATTTTGTAAAATATTGTATTCTGATTCTAATAAATCAGTCAATGATTTATTTCCAGCGATATTCGTAAGTTGAGTTTTAATGTTTTCTACAGAAATATAAGAAACCGTATCATCTTTTTCTTGAACGATTTCTTCCAACTCCTTTTGTATTGCATTAATCTTTGCAATCTCAACTTTTCCATCCCAATCACAAGAAACAGTCAAACTTTCAATATTGTCAATCAGAGCTGTTTTTGAAAAATTGCATGAACCATCAAATCCTACAATGTTTATACCATCGTAGAAAACTCCCGACTTGGTATGTGATATACCAAGACCATTTTTTGGTGATATTATTTTTATCTCAATTCGGTTGTTTCGGATTAACCAGGATATACAATCGAAAAAATGTTTATCTCTTTCCGAGAGTGTTTCATATATGTTTTCAATGTCTGACAGGTCAAAATATGGCAAATCGGCATTGGGATTGACTCCTTTAGCTATGGCATTCTTGTCATTTTCTGTTAGTATATCATTTATAATGAGTCTCATCTTTCCTCCATTATATAAGAAAGTGGCAAAGCCATTAGCTAGTATGCTGATAGCTGAAGAAGAGAAGAATCCAAGCATTAAATCAAATCTTGTAGCATTACACAAGCAATCTGAGAAGAAACCTATCGGTTCCCACTCAGTGCGCGATTTGTAACGCCTATGATTTGGCCATATAATGTCTGTCTTTAGCATTTTGATTTTGTGTATATTTTATAATCCTTGATGTTTTTTATTATATATTCAATTTTTTTTGCAATAGCAGCTTTAGATTCAATCACATAAAAAGTCTCTAATAATGAGTTTATCTCTTTGTACTTTTTTTTATTGGAATTAAAGAACAAAATTACATCTTGTATCTTCTGCAAATCAATATTATTTACCCCTTCCTCTAGTAAGTTAATGTTTTTCTGAAAATTTTGATCCTGCAATCTATCATGGATCCACTTATCTTTGTTCTCGTGAATCTTCTCTAATAGTCTTTTTAACGGTATGGAATATGATAGATATAGTTCACGAAAATATTTCTGTAATTGAGTTTTTTTGAAATCCTTATTTGCCCAATACAAAAATAATAATAGATCAACGGAGTCTCCAATTGAACCTATTTGCTGAAATAAAAAATAGTTAGCAAAGGCATCCTTTGCTGGAAAATCATCAGTGTAAAAAAATGTACGACACCCCTCCTCTCTACAAATATACAAACTCAATAAAGTCGAATAAAACTCTCCATTATCTTTGTGGTAATTACAAAATCGCTTGATTTCTTCTGTGTACACCGTTTTAAATTCTTTATTTGGATGTTTAATATACTTAGCGAATTTTGGCATCTGCATTCGTATGTATTCTCTCTGCTCATCATCAAATCCCTCTTTACCGATATTTTTATATGCTTCATCATATACATAATCACAAATACATATGTTTAATGATGAAAGTTTCTTGTATAAGAATTCATCATCGTCATCTATTCGCAGAAGATTTAATATGGAACAGGTATCTAATATAACTGGTAGTATCATGCTAACGACATTATCTCACTTTTGATATGATTAAAATATTCATCATCAATCTGAGCAACATTATCAAATGCCGCTGTCTCAATAAGTATAGAAAACACCTCATTATATTTTCGTAACGATGCATCTCCTAATTTTTGAATAACGGCATCAATAACGCTTGGACTAAAAGGAGTATATTCATTATCTACCATAGACTCATCAAGTCTATACATACTGGCATTTAGTAATTCGCGCAAATATTCTTTTAGTTCTATAGAACTAGGTATGGAAAACTCAATGCTATCTATTATTCGAGATTTCACGGCTTCTTGTAAATATTCTCCTAAATCTGAAACATTAATCATTGCTGACAATGTTAGATTAAGAAACATTAATAGGTTGTTGGGACATTTGTCTATTAGAGTCCTAACAAAATTGTTTACATTGCTAATATTAGTCGTGTTAAGTATTGAAATATCCTCAAACTCGTCAATCCATAATATTACACATGAATACGCTTTCTTTTCATATGTTAAAATAGAAAATAAAATTGCTAAAAAATCAATATAGTCATTATCGTTTGTGAATTTTCTCGAAACACCTCTCGATAAAAACTTTTTATTATCCATCGTTCCATATAGGAATGACTTAAATTCTAAACCTTCAGGATCACCCTCAAACAATCCATCTCTTTTATCAAACATTACAGAGAATACTTTTTGCATAAAAATATTATCTGTAATATCGGACAGGATTCTTTGAATGTCAAGTTTTTGTCTTTCAATGTCTTCCCTAATTGCATGTATATCTAACTTATCCACGATTTGAGTGAATATTTCCTTGACTGGCTCTTTGCTTTTAGGAAATCTCAAATCTATAGCATAAGGAATACTACACTCATTAGATAGTTGTTCGAGAACTTTTTGTGAACAGAAATATCTTAAAGCATGAGTCTTACCACTACCGTATTCTCCCCAATTTAGGATTAAACTAGTATTCGGAATATTTATAGCACGAGTAATTCTTCTTTCAATACGGCTTTTGATATTTTTGAATCCTGCCCATACAATTTCATTTGAGTTTACCGACGGTGTTACTCGAAATGGGTTTCCTTTTAAATTTAATTTTCTGAATTTATCCATGGTTTTATCTTATTTGTATATATCCATCATTATATTGATTTTGATACTTAAATATGTATTGAGCAAACTCTAGTGTTGAAAATAGCTCTTTAATATCATCTGTATCTATGGCCAGTTTGTGCTCTAAATAAAGCATATACTTAACATATTTAGCCAACAGAGAGAATGTAACTCTATTTGGTGCTAAAGACTTAAATAAAACGAATGCCCTGTCAATATATTTCTGCAAAACTTCTCTATTAAGATCTACATTAAATCTATTCGCTCTACAATCAACAGCTATATCATACAATTTCATATAAAAATTGTCAATATACCATTGAGGAGATATGACTTTAGTCTTATTGACATCATCCCATATGGATAAATTATAGTATAAAAGTCTGCCAAATGCTGTTAAGCTGAAGGTGTTATTGTTTATATATATAACATTCATATCATAGAGCCAGTTGATTCTTGGCATTATAATATGCTCTAAATATGTTAAAGATTTCTTCCATCCTTCAATTTTTAATATTTGAGATTTTATAGAGTGTTTTTCCAAAAAAGATAGATTCTTATTAGTTGAATAAATCTCACATTGATGAACCAACTCTGATTTTAACATTGTTTGCATTCTACAATAAGACAGTTCTGTTTCTTTATATAACAATCTTAAAATTGTTGATATATATAGAAAATCTTCTTTTAATATTAATTCCAATAAATACGGAGTATCTATACTATTAAATGAGAAAATACTTTCATTAATAACTTCCACATCGTTTATAATAGCGTTATAAATTCGTCCCTCTTTTCCTAATGTATAATATCCCGTAATTTTATTAATAAACCCGAGTTTTTCAGCTAAATCAATATATGGTTTTGCAGAAACCCCAGTTTTAGTAATACTAATTTCTCCTTTGTTATTCTTATGACTCAGCAAGGACTCTTTGTATTGCACACTTAATGATTCGAATTTAGTAGCAATCGTATGGATAGGAATTTTGTCAACATTGTTAAACATTGACAAAAGTAACTTTAAATATCCCAGTCTTCTTGCTTTGGTATTAGAAGGAAGAACTTTAATATTATAATTATCCTTTGCTTCTCTATTAATATTATAAAATGATGGTATCTCTATATTTTGTATACTCTTAAATATATTATCAATATACTGGACATAACCAATGTTAAAATCATCCATGTTTATGTCAAAAATAGAACCATATTCAATAACCTCAGGACAGCCATAACATTCTTCATTAATACAATATTCTTTCGTAATATATGATAATATAGAATTAGGGAATTTTGTGCAAATTTCCCTGTTTATATATTCGGCAATATATGTATATGGTTTTGTTGGTATACTACGCTCTTCGTTATCAATGATTTCACCTAAATAGATCCTTACCGTTTGTATATCAGTTATCTTAATATTGACAATTCTATCAATATCTAATTCATCTATACTAAATGGAATATTATCTTCTAAATTCTCATCATATAGACATGATAAATCTGATAAAGTAACTACAAGCCAGTACTCATGAGGCATTCGAAACCAAAGTTCATTCGTAGATTCTTTGATTTGCGACTCATATTCACAAGTATTGTATATATATTGTAGAATATCTTTAATATCTTTCATTTTCAAATTTAGATAAAACAGTTAGCACAAGGTATTTCATCGTCATCGTCGAACATATCTACAAGCAAGCCACTTGTTGCTTTCGTTTTCTTGCTTTCTTGCTTTTTGATATAGTCCAATTTAATCTGGCGTACTCGCTCTGGGCGACTCAACTCCTCGAGTGTTTCGCCTTGAATCCAAGTATATCCATC
Organism: Bacteroidales bacterium; assembly: GCA_017415715.1. Lineage (GTDB taxonomy): Bacteria > Bacteroidota > Bacteroidia > Bacteroidales > UBA932 > Cryptobacteroides. Next base: position 134,034 of record JAFQFD010000046.1, read on the forward strand.
TTTTTCATATTCCATCGACTTTTTATAGAGCTCTGGGTGCTGTTCAAGAAGCCAAATCCACTCGATACGCTGCTGGAAGAAGCAGAAGTAGCATCCTGAACGGCTACGACAGTACTCGCCTTTTTTGCCATCAACCTCAAATTCAATGGGGTTATAATAAGCAGGAATACCAACACCGCTCTCCTCCAATATTCTGAAAATATCTTCTTTGACAAGGATTTCTTCGTTATCAATCAATGGGAACTCCTTTAATTTTCCGACTGGATAATCAGTTGTTTTGAGGAACTCAAAAACCACCCTGTTGAATGTCTTTACACTTAAATCAAGTAAAGCATTCAACTTTCGACTATAGAAGAACGACTTGTTAATGGGTGTTGATGTGACTTCAACAGCCTCTTCTTTGATATTGTCAGGGGCCCATTGCTTATATAATTCTGTAATCAACTCCAGATTGTCGTTGTGTAATACCTTGTGTATAACATCAAGACTCCAGATATTTCGTCTAAACGGAAAGATTGCCTGTATGTTAGGCTTTGTCGAAACATAACCTTCTCGATCTTCATCTCCACGAATACCTACATAAGAAACCGCAGGCTCATCACCAACGAACTTCTCAAACTCAGCTAGCTTCATCTTTTGAGTACACCATCGAGCTTGTGGCGATGGTAAGTAGCCTCCACTAATTTTTAAGAAGTGATCAAATGGTGTAGGCTCTGGACTTCCCTCTGCGGCTTTAAGTCTCTCAACCTTGCCGAGGAATGACTCTAAGTTGTCAACCAATTTCTCGGTTTCCTCTAATTCACAACCAGTGTCAGAGTTGTAGTATTCAACTTCTAATGTAGGATATTTCTGCTTCATATAGATGGCCAAAGCAGCACTATCCTTGCCTCCGGAAATTCCTAATACGTGTCTTACTTTAGTCATTGTTCAGTTTCTTTTTAATAATGCTTAAAAGTGCATATGTATCAATGTCGCTATCACCAGACAGAAGTTTGTCAATCTTTTCCTCAAGTGATTTCGCTTGCTTAGCCTTTGCATAACTCAACTGTACAATCTGTTGTGTTGCTGCACCGTTATTCGAAATCATCTCAAAACGGAAGAAGTTGTCATCATTTGTCAGCCCTTTGCTACTAATCTCTACATACTTTAGTAGTTCCTTAAATGAATGTACGAGGTTATCAATCAGATAAGCCTCTTCCTCATCCATCATAGCCTCCAACTGTTTGTCTAATACAACATAAGCGAGTGATTGGTACCAAGTTACTCTATCAGTATTTGGGGCCAATACACGTGTTAAGAATGTCCTCTGTCGCTCTGTTAATAGATATGTTTTAATTGTAGAGTAGCGCTGTTCCAGCTCAACTTTATATGATGCATATTCTTTAGATTTCAATCCCAGTTCCTCGACAAGAACACGTTCTAATCTGTTAATTAGGTTTGAGTAGCACATACGAAGGTCTCGGATTGCCTTTTGTAGCAATTCAACATATCGTCTTAATACTTCGTCATTGTGAGCTATCTCAGCATCCTTGAAACCAAGAGCGCGAGGCAAATCATCAAAGAATGTCTTTTCTGGATCCTTTGCAGATGCCAATGCTGTACGAAAATTAACAGTAGTCTTATCAAGACGCTTAGTCTGCTTTGCATATTTGTTAAGTTTCTTATAAAAAATCAAGAATGGCTTAATCGTTTCTATCAGGCTGTCTGCAGTAAACTCTGCATCTTGGATTATTCCCAATGCTTCGCGATACTTGCTGAATAAATCCAATTTCACCCCCTCAACATTAAATGCTTTCACCGCAAAACCTGCAGGAGACTTCTGCATAATATCCAGAACCTCACGAGTAATGGTGTGGACATAGACACCAGCATCGTTATATAACGAATAGTCATTCTTCTTGATGATCAAGAATGTGGGCAACCATAAGTCAATGACACCTTGTTTTAACTTGAATGGGCGTGAACGCAAAATCTTAATGAGTTCACCTAACTTGCGAGGTTTCTCCTTCGTGCTATCCAAGAACGTCTCACACGCATTCCATAGTGGCATAAAGTTATCATCATGTGGTTCTCCAAGCAGATACTCTCTACCGATACGTCTATGAATACCAGTGTTTCGCAATAGTGTCAAATATATGGTCTTCTCTGGTGGGAATTTACCATCTTCAAAACCGAGATTCTCATCTGCTGCATTATCTAACAAATGTGTAAGGAAATTGACACGTGCGGTTGAAATAGCACTGCTAGGCTTGTGCTTATTGACCATCTCGTTAATATATACAGGCGTATCACGATAAACTTGGTCGCAAATTACCGACAACCACTTGTTAAATGCTGCTTTCGAAGCGATGTTAATAACTTCACCTCTATATATCCAAACAACATCTGTATTGTAGTTAAACAAGGCGTTTAGTACGCTTGTATTTAACAACTCTTGCTCGTGTGCAATCAGCGCTTTAATCTCCTTTTGAGCTACATTATCATTGCTGTCGATATCATTTTGCACATACGCTAACTTATCCAACTGCCATACATGATCGATAATCTTCTCCGCTTTTTTGAAGTAGGCGTACAGAATAGCCTCCTCAATATTTACAGTCTGCTTTAATATATCATCCAATGATATATCCTCATTGAAAATAAGATTTATAAAACCATCTATTTCATCTTGTGGCTGCTGTACGATAGGTTGCTCCGATATCTTATACTCAAAATATCTAGGAGTACCGTTTCGGAAGTATGATGCATTTGCAAACTCAATCGGAAGATTGAAGTTTGTGAGCAATTTATCAATAACATCTTTTGATCGAGGAACGATGCCGGCAGCTTTCAATAATTCCCCCTCAATGTTCACATCAGTACCCTCAAACAAAATGTACTGCGATTTATATGTCGCGTATCGAATAATCTTGTGTTGTGTGAGAATGTCTATGATATCTTCTGGTGTGTTGATATCTAATGCTGCTCGAGCATATATAGAAAGAGCCTTTTTGTCTAACTGAACACCAGCCTTACCAAAAAGGTTAATCATTCCAATAGTCTTAACCAATGCTATTGCAGCAGTTGCAATAGCACCTTCGAACAGACCCTCAACACGCTCTAAGCTCACACGAATACTGGTCCAGGCAGCAGAGTCTGCATTGATTTCAGATAAGTACGAATAGAAATTATAGATGTCATAGTCGTACACATCTGCCAAACTATATGTGGTATGCTTACCCTCGACGAACGATTGCAAAGAACCTTGACCTGTTGCTTCAAGAAATGAAAAGAGTGTTCGCTCATTTTGTCCATAACGTTGAATCGACAAAGTTAAAGCCTGAGCCGCAAACAAGTCCATAGGATAAAGACTCAAAGCCGTATCGTATGAAATCGATGCGCTCGCAAACTTGCTTGAAACAGCAAGCTCATATATCTTCTCAAAGTTATTATTAATAATTTTGCGAGGAGTTCTTTCTATACGCTTTGAGGCCAAGAATAGCAACTGCTCAACTGGCTCATTAAATACAATCTCCTTAAAGCGACCTTTCACCTTAGTCCATTCGTTCCGCTGACTGTCAGTTAGTGAACGAGCATACGAGTTAAAGTTCTGGTGCAGGGTTGTGAGTAAAATAGCATCACGCTTTACATCATTGATAAACTCGGTAAACTTCTGGAAAAGATATAGTTCTCGCTCCGGGTTGTTCTTCGCAGCATATTCCAGCAATTTGCCAAACTCATCTATAACAAGGAATATAAACTCACCTCGTTTCTCGGCATTCTTAAAGAATGTCTTTAGATTCTCAAAAAGATTATCTGATGCTGCAGTCGGGAATAGCTTGTCAGTTAGAACCTTTTGCAAAGAAGCATAATCTCCTACGATATTGACAAACTTTATTTTAGCGACACCATTAAACTGACCCTTATTCTTGACAAGGATACCACTTCCTTTCTCAAGGCTATCTTGGAGAGCCAAAATAAAGTTTGACTTACCTGTTCCATACGAACCGATAATGTTAAATGAGTGTACACCCGCATTGAACGAGTCCACAATATTTCCTACAACACCTTTTGCATTTTGAGTTACAATATAACTCTCAGGGTTGAAGGCTGTTTGGGCAATATTTATTGATGGAGTGTATTTCATATTAATTCTCCTCGTAATATCTGTCAAGCACATCAATTGAATTCAATGTTGCTCTAAACTGCAACTCCTTAATTCCAGCCACATCGGAGAAAACAATCTCCGATGGGTATAGGTCGCATAAATAGTTAATAATATCTAACAAGTCATTGTTGGTCAAACAGAAGATTAAAGCTAACTCGGTAATATCTTCAAAAGAAATACTATTTCGTCCTTCGAATTTAATCAACAGAGCATATAAGAATATCAAGCTAGGTAGATCACTACGAGTATCGTAGTTGAATCGATATGTATTCTTCTCTGTCTCGCAAATCAAATTCAGCGGAGCAAATAATGAGTTGCTATCCTCAATATTCACATTGCCACCATTCTTTGCACAATAGTTATGAAGCAGTACTCCGATGTCGCGCTTAACCGTGTTATCGTTATATAAATTCTTGTAGCCAGTCTCATCAAAGCATATATGCTTAATGTAGTTTTGCAATTTGCTTTTTTCTATAATATTACGTTGGCGATGATAATCCACAAATGTAGTTTTATAGATAGTTGCATAGTCTGTCTGTATCAGCAAAAAGTGCAACAACCACAATGTGCCAATATCCTCCAAATAAGGATCCTTACCATTATCGTCATCAAACAGGTGGTTAGCTAAGGCCACAAGACCTGCATCTTTCAATAGGCCAATCGCCTTTAACCAGAATTTGATTGAAGCTACCATATTTTTACCGACGCCAAGACGTACAACAGCATCGTCGTCATTAAAATTGTTTTCACCTCTGACGAAATCATAACCGCGTTTAAGCCAATGCGACTTACACGCAAACGATTCGTGGCCTGAGAATATAGGTCTAGCCATATATTTAGTTTATACTTTTTTCGTTTATCAATTCTTTAATATCAACCTTTAATAAGTTTGCAATATTTACAAGCATATCAAGTGGTGGTTGGGTGGTATTTGAGCACCATTTAGAAACAGTTGAAGGGTCTTTCCCTAACTGCTCTGCAAGCCATTTACCTGTTTTCCTTTGTTCTACAAGTACAACTTTTAACCGATTAACATTCTTCATTGTAATCTAATTATATTGATTTTACGCAAAGATATTGAAAAATAATCAACTGAAGAAATTTTCAATAAACAAAAGCATAGTTGGACTGATGATTATTTACATTTTGCCTTATAGATTGTAAGTAAAATGGGGTTTAGCTATATATAACGTAAACAAGATAGTAAAGCACCCATTTGTCCGACGGTTACAAAAATTATTTGTAAGCCTCGGAAAAATGCTCAGAATAGATTGGCATTTCAGAATAGATACCATTTGTCCGAAGCAATTAGAAAAATTCTAATACCCTCGGACAAAAGCTCTGTAGATGTCTCAGATTCGGGAGTACACTTGTCAATCTTAATACAAAACAAGCCCCATTTGTCCGATACTATCCGAAAAATTTGGATACCTTTGGACAAATGGGAGCCTCACATTCTAAGGTTACTTCCACCGTTAAACATAAACATCATTTAGTGGTGCTCTATAGGTTGCAGTGGAGTCCCATAAAGACGCGTTTGATGCAGGAGAGGTTAAGCGTCTGGTAATACTTGTAGTCGTCATCTTCGGTGCAGAGGTGTTTATACCCGTAGCGGGGCATATACTCCTTGAAGAATCGTACAAGGTCTTTAAGAAGTTCGAAGCGATCCTCTCTCAGTTCATCGCGGAACTCGCAACGGGCGATGATGAATTTGAAGTTATTTGCCAATACAGAAATTCCTGAAGATATTCCCCAGGACTTCATCCGTAGAGATTTCTCCGACGATGGAGCCGATGTGGTAGATTGCTTCGCGGATGTCTTGGGCGGCGAGGTCTGTCGGGAGGGCGGAGGCGAGGCCTTCGCGGACGCGGAGCAGGGAAGTGCGAGCGTCGGTGAGAGCCTGGACGTGGCGCTGGTTTGTGACGAGGGTGGTGTCGCTGTCGCCGAAGAGGTCGCGCTGAGTCGAGGCTAAAAGTTCTCTCAAAGTGCTGATTCCAGAACCGGTTTTTGCTGAGATCGGGAGGATGTTTACGACATCTTTCGAGCTGTTTTCTTCAAAATTGCTCTCTGTGCCATGAATTTCCTCTTCATTCGCAAGTCGCGCCTTAAATCCTTTGCAATCAATAAGAGAAACAATAGTGTTTATTGTGCTAACATTTTTGTTAATGTCGAAAATGTCCGTTTTGTTAAGCAAAAATACCAGTTTCTGGCTGCTGAAGTCGACCTTGTCAAGGATGTCAGAAACAGTCTCAAGTGTAGTCTCCGGATCCCTTGTCAGATCGACCATTCCAAGCACGATTGAGGCCTCGGAAATCTTCTTGAAAGTCCTCTCGATTCCTATTTTCTCGACAACTTCGGAGGTCTCGCGGAGACCGGCGGTGTCGATGAAGCGGAAGAGGATGCCGTCGATGTTCAAGGTCTCTTCGATGGTGTCGCGGGTGGTGCCGTGTATGTCGGAAACGATCGCACGGTCTTCGCCGAGAAGAGCGTTGAGCAAGGTGCTCTTGCCGGTGTTGGTGGCTCCCGCGATAGCGACCGGCACGCCGTTCTTGATGGCATTGCCGAGACGGAAGGAGTCGATGAGACGACCGACGTGCGAGATGATTTCGACAAGCAGATTGTCAAGTCTCGACCTGTCTGCAAACTCGACTTCCTCTTCGCTGAAATCGAGCTCGAGTTCCATCAGTGAGACCAGTTCGAGAAGCTCTTTTCTCATGTCGCGAAGCTCGGAGGAGAATCCTCCCTTCATCTGCTTGAAGGCGATGCGGTGAGCGGCTGCGTTCTGTGATGCAATCACATCTGCAACAGCCTCTGCCTGAGCAAGGTCCATCTTGCCATTTAAATAAGCCCTTTGCGTGAATTCTCCAGGCTCGGCAGCACGCGCTCCGGCCACATATAGGAGTGAAATGATCTCTGAAACGATATACGAGGAAGCGTGGCATGAGATCTCGACAGAGTCCTCTCCCGTGTATGAATGTGGGGCGCGGAAAACGCTCGCCAGAACCTCGTCGATGACGCGTCCGTCAGCATCTGAAACAGTGCCGAATTTGATTGTATAGCCACCAGCCTCAGAGATGGATCCGTTTCTGCAGGCTATTACCTTGTCTGCAATCGCCAACGCCTCAGGACCGCTGACTCTGATTACTGAAATGGCTCCTGTCCCAGGCACCGTCGCCGGCGCGCAAATCGTATCTTCGTTTCTTATATACATGCCACTAAGTTTTATCGTTGCAAAAATACAATTTAATTTGCGGAAATCAGTCAAAATTTACTATCTTCGCAAGGTTTTACTAATGGGAAACACTATGTATAAACAGGATGCATCAGGAACATATCTGAATGTGAACGCATTACCAGTTAATGCACAGCCTTGTTTTTCCCATTTAACTATTATTGTCGGCCATTTTCTCCTTTGAGAAGTGGTCGTTTTTTTATAGATCCCCGATCAGGTCGGGGATGACAGGAAAGAAGAGTCCGGGATGACAGAAGAAAAGCGTCCGGATGACGGGAATGAAGACTCGGGGATGACAGAAGAAAAGAGTCCGGGATGACGGGAAATCTAAATTTAACAAATATATAGAATGAAACTTAAAGCAACACTTCGTCTGGAGAATGGCCTTGAATTTCAGGGCTATTCATTGGGCTGCACACAGGCTGTTGGCGGTGAGGTGGTATTCAACACTTCGATGGTGGGATACCCTGAACAGCTCACCGATCCGACCTACAACCAGCAGATCCTCTGCCTTACCTATCCGCTGATCGGAAACTATGGCGTTCCGTCAGAAGAACTTATCGGCGAAAGTCTTTCGAAGAACCTCGAGTCCGAGAAGATCCAGCCAAAAGGTCTGGTGGTCTTCGACTACTGCGAGGACTACAGCAACTGGGAGGCGGTCAAGAGCCTTGAACAATGGATGAACGAGCAGGGACTTACCGGTATCTATGGTATTGATACAAGGGAGCTTGCGAAGATTCTTCGTGACAAGGGTCCGATGAAGGGTTGCATAATCCCTGAGGGCGCAAAGGCGCCTGAGGCTGTCAAGGAGCCGTCGCCGGCCGAGGTGACCTGCAAGGAGCCGATAACATACAAGGCGCAGCCGGCGCAGGATGTAGAGAATGTGAACGGAAGCAAGGCGGCTACCACAGCCGGCAAGCGCGTGGTGCTTGTAGACTGCGGCGCAAGGCACAGCATCATCCGCGGCCTCATCGCAAGGGGTGCGGAGGTTGTGAGAGTCCCTTACAACTATGATTTCACTGAGATGGAATATGACGGAGTATATGTGTCAAACGGACCTGGATGCCTCTGCAACTATGGAGAGACAGTAGAGATCCTCAAGAAGGTCCTCGCCGGAAACAAGCCGGTATTCGGCCTCGGAGTTGGATATCACCTTATTGCAAAGGCTGCAGGATGCGAGATGGCAAGACTTGAGCATCCGCACAGAAGTTCCAACCAGCCGACCCGCAGAGAGGGCAGCAACCGCACATACATCACATCGCAGAACGTATACCGCACAATCAAGCCGGAGTCGATTCCGTCAGACTGGGAAGTATACTTCACAAACCTCAATGACGGCACAGTAGACGGCATCCGCCACAAGACCAAGCCGTTCGCAGGCACTCAGTTCAATCCGGAAGTATGCGTGGGCCTGACAGAAAACATAACCCCAATCGATGAATTTATAAGCAAACTCTAAGACTATGATTGACAACAGCATAAAGAAAGTCCTCGTGCTCGGTTCGGGAGCACTCAAGATAGGTCAGGCCGGAGAGTTTGACTATTCAGGCTCGCAGGCCCTCAAGGCCCTCAGAGAAGAGGGAATAGAGACCATCCTCATCAATCCTAACATTGCGACAGTCCAGACATCTGAGCAGGTCGCTGACAAAGTATACTTCCTCCCCGTTACAGCATATTTTGTAGAGAAGGTAATCCAGAAAGAAGCCCCTCAGGGCATTCTCCTCGCATTCGGCGGTCAGACGGCGCTGAACTGCGGAGTCGCTCTCTATGAGGCAGGCATCCTTGAGAAATATAACGTAAAGGTGCTCGGTACTCCTGTCCAGGCTATCATGGACACAGAGGACCGTGAGTTCTTCAACGCAAAGCTCGCGGAGATCAACGTCAAGACCATCAAGTCTCATGCAGTGGAGACCGTGGAAGATGCCAAGAAGGCGGCTGAGGAACTCGGCTATCCGGTGATTGTCCGCGCTGCATATGCGCTCGGAGGTCTCGGCTCTGGCTTCTGTAACAACGAGGAAGAGCTCGTGACTCTTTGCGAGAGCTCATTCTCATTCTCTCCTCAGGTGCTCGTGGAGAAGTCTCTCAAGGGCTGGAAGGAGATCGAGTATGAAGTGATGCGTGACCGCTATGACAACTGCATCGCCATCTGTAACATGGAGAACTTCGACCCTCTCGGAATCCACACCGGAGAGTCTATTGTAGTGGCTCCGACACAGACTCTGAGCGCAAAGGAATGCCAGTTCCTGCACGACCTTGCAATCAAGATGGTACGCCATATCGGCATCGTCGGAGAATGTAACGTCCAGTACGCATACGACACAGATTCGATGGAATACTATGTGATCGAGATGAACGCACGCCTTAGCCGCTCGTCAGCCCTCGCTTCGAAAGCGACAGGATTCCCGATCGCTTTCGTTGCGGCAAAGATCGGCCTCGGATACGGCCTTTTCGATATCAAGAACTCAGTGACCAAGCAGACTCCAGCCTTCTTCGAACCCGCCCTTGACTATGTTGTGGCCAAGATTCCGCGCTGGGATCTCTCGAAGTTCACCGGCGTATCGCGTAAGATCGGCTCAAGCATGAAGTCTGTGGGTGAGGTCATGTCTCTCGGACGTAACTTCGAGGAGATCATCCAGAAGGGTCTCCGTATGATCGGACAGGGCGCAAACGGCTTTGTGGGCAACAAGGAAATCAAGGTTGACGACATAGATCAGGCGCTCAATGAGCCTACCGACAACCGCATCTTCGTGATTTCAAAGGCTATGCAGGCCGGCTATACCGTAGACCAGATTCACGATCTCACAAAGATCGACAAGTGGTTCCTGAACAAGCTCATGGGTATTGTGAATACGCACAAGGAAATGAGCAGGTATGACAACTGCGAGCAGATGCCTCTCGAACTTCTCAAGAAGGCTAAGCTCCAGGGATTTTCAGACGTTCAGGTAGCTAACGCTTTATATAAAGGAATGGACTCTGAGATGGCGGAAGACATCGTCAGAGCATTCCGTAAGGCTCATGGTATCGTACCGTGCGTAAAGCAGATTGATACTCTGGCTGCAGACTATCCGGCAGCGACAAACTACCTGTATCTTACTTACGGTGGTAACTACCATGATGTTAAGTATCAGCACGATAAGAATTCGGTAATCGTGCTCGGATCCGGAGCATACCGCATCGGAAGTTCGGTAGAGTTCGACTGGTGTTCAGTAAATGCTCTCCAGACCATCCGCAACCAGGGATACAGGGGAGTCATGATCAACTACAACCCTGAGACAGTGTCTACAGACTACGACATGTGCGACCGTCTCTACTTTGACGAGCTCACATTCGAGCGCGTGATGGATATCCACGACCTTGAGAATCCTCACGGAACAGTGGTTTCGGTAGGTGGACAGATTCCTAACAACCTTGCTCTCAGACTTGACCAGAACAAGGTGAACATCCTCGGAACAAAAGCCACATCGATCGATAAGGCGGAGGACCGTCATAAGTTCTCGTCTATTGTTGACGCTCTCGGCATCGACCAGCCTAAGTGGAAAGAGCTTACAAACTTCGATGAAGTAGACCAGTTCATCGAGCAGGTAGGATTCCCGGTACTCGTCCGTCCTTCATATGTGCTTTCAGGCGCTGCGATGAACGTATGCTACAATCACGAGGAGCTTCGCAACTTCCTTGGTCTTGCTGCAGAAGTGTCTGAGAAACATCCTGTTGTGATGTCTGAGTTCATGCAGCGCTGCAAGGAGATTGAGTTCGATGCTGTGGCAGACGGAGGCGAGGTGATTGCCTATGCAATCTCTGAGCACGTGGAGTTCGCCGGAGTACACTCCGGAGACGCTACGATCCAGTTCCCTCCACAGAAACTCTATGTCGAGACAGTCCGTCGCATCAAGAAGATTGCAAAGAAGATTGCTTCTGCCCTTGAGATCACAGGACCATTCAACATTCAGTTCCTGGCAAAAGACAACTACATCAAGGTGATCGAGTGCAACCTCCGTGCTTCACGAAGCTTCCCATTCGTTTCCAAAGTGCTCAAGATCAACATGATCGAGCTGGCAACTAAAGCGATGCTTGGCCTCAAGCCGGCAGCGCCTCGCAAGTCGGCGTTCGATCTTGATTATGTAGGTATAAAGTCTTCTCAGTTCTCATTCTCAAGACTTCAGCAGGCGGACCCTGTCCTCGGAGTGGACATGCACTCTACAGGTGAGGTCGGATGTCTTGGTGATGACTTCAACGAGGCTCTCCTTAACTCTATGCTTTCTGTAGGATATGAGATTCCTAAGAAGAATATCCTCATTTCTTCAGGAAACGCTCTCCAGAAGGCCGACCTTCTCAATGCATGCAAGCTTCTCCATGAGAGAGGATACAAGCTCTATGGCACAGAGGGTTCTGCTAAATATCTGACTGAGAACGGTGTTCCTACAGAGCGCGTGATCTGGCCTACAGAGGCGCAGGATCCTGAACTTGCCGGCAAGTACAAGCAGGCTATGGAGATGCTCGCCAACAAGGAGCTCGATCTTGTGATCAATATCCCTAAGAACTTTTCGCACAAGGAGTTGACCAATGGATACTATGTACGTCGTGCAGCCGTTGACTTCAACATTCCGCTCATCACGAATGCCCGTCTTGCGACAGCATTCATCAGAGCATTCTGCGCGATGTCCATCGATGACATCCAGATCAAGAGCTGGGATCAGTACTAGGAACCCACCATAAGGAACGTATCGGTCATCCCCGACCCGTCCCATTGTCATCCCCGACCCGATCGGGGATCAAGTACGAAAACATACCAAAACTGCCCGCGATACCCATTAATTTTGGGGTATCGCGGGCAGTTTTCCTATAAAAACGCACGCGGTACCGCGGCAAGGAAGACTGGCACAATTTTAGAGACGCGCCGTTTCATCAAATTCTTTCACATTATGAAAACGAACGACGAGAAACGGCTCACATCGGAGAATGGTCGTCCGATAGCTGACAATCAGAACACACAGACAGCAGGGCATAGAGGCCCGGTAACATTGCAGGATCCATGGCTTCTTGAGAAGCTTGCACACTTTGACCGTGAGGTCATTCCTGAAAGACGAATGCATGCCAAAGGCGCAGGTGCATTCGGAACGTTCACCGTCACCAATGACATCACGAAGTATACAAGAGCATCCATCTTTTCTGAAGTCGGCAAGCAGACCCCGTGCTTCGTCCGTTTCTCGACAGTGGCAGGTGAACGCGGCGCTGCTGATGCAGAACGTGACATCAGAGGATTCGCGATGAAATTCTATACAGAAACAGGCAACTGGGACCTTGTAGGCAACAATACCCCAGTGTTTTTCTTGAGAGATCCTCTCAAATTCCCCGATCTGAACCATGCGATCAAGCGCGATCCTCGCACCGGAATGCGCTCAGCAAATTCAAACTGGGACTTCTGGACACTCCTTCCCGAAGCTCTTCACCAGGTGACCATAACAATGTCTCCGAGAGGTATCCCGGCCTCATACCGTCATATGCATGGTTTCGGAAGTCATACCTTCAGTTTCTATGACAAAGACAATCACCGCACATGGGTGAAGTTCCACCTGAAGTGCCTGCAGGGCATAAAGAACCTCACCGATGCAGAGGCTGAAGCCATAATAGCCAAAGACCGTGAGTCACATCAGAGGGACCTTTTCGAAGCGATTGAAAGAGGGGATTACCCTCGATGGCTGATGCAGGTGCAGCTTATGACAGAAGAGGAAGCCCGTACCTATAAGGTAAATCCATTCGACCTTACCAAGGTATGGTATCATGGAGATTTCCCATTGCACGATGTCGGCATACTTGAGCTCAATCGCAATCCGGAGAACTATTTCGCCGAGGTGGAACAGGCCGCCTTCAATCCTGCAAACGTCATAGAAGGCATAGGATTCTCTCCTGACAAGATGCTTCAAGGCCGTCTGTTCTCATACGGTGATGCGCAGCGCTACCGTCTTGGAGTGAATTACAATGAAATACCTGTCAACCGTCCTCGCTGCCCGTTCCACTCTTATCATCGCGACGGACAGATGCGCACTGACGGCAACCAAGGCAGGACCTTGTCATATGAGCCTAACAGTTATGGTGAATGGAAAGATAAGCCTTCTGCAAAGGAACCGCCTCTTGCATCAATGGGCGATGTGTATAACTACGACGAGCGTGAATATGACAGCGATTATTATACACAGCCCGGCAAACTCTGGAGGCTCATGAGCAAGGAAGATCAGCAGGCAACATGCGAAAACACAGCAAGAGCAATGGGCGATGCGGAAATCTTCATAAAGCAGCGCCATATCCGCAACTGCTACTATGCCGACCCTGCATACGGCGAAGGAGTGGCAAAGGCCTTGGGATTATCCCTTCAGGATGCTTTGGCTGAGACTACAGCACCTCCAGAAGCGTAAGGCCGGAGTGTTGTCCGACGATGTAGCGGAGAGATTCATGCGAAGAGGCGCCTGCGGCAGCGGAAGCATCGCAGGCGCGGATGAAGTTGTCCATGCAAACGGAAAGTCCCTTCTGGAACTGCATGCATGAGAATGTGTCGCCCGGCTGAATCGTAGCGTTCAGAGTCTCTTCCGCTATGAAGCGGTTGTCGCCGAGATACCTTATTATGCATATCCTGTCCGGGAGCCATCCAAGCTTGAGGCGTGCACCGACATTGAGGTCGGATGAGAATACGGCTGTAGACGCAAACAGCTCTGAATCACCAGTGAGTACACCTTTGAGTTCGTCACTGAATTCTTTCCATGAGCCTTTGCCGATGAAACGGCAGAGGACGTTCAGTGTGCGTACGGACACTGTATCATAATGTCGTGTGGAATATCCCCATACGCGCTCAAGCGTACTTTCTGATATGTGCTCTCCGATTTTCTGACCGATAAGCAAGGACAGTTTCAGGAAGTCTCCATGCACAGACAGAGGGAAGCTTATGCTGCCCTCTATTGCTTTTCTGAGTGTCGCAATCTGTGGAATATTTGAATCGATGCCCATATCAGCGACAAAAATAATGATTATATTTGGCCTGCCAAACCGTAAAGGCCAAAAGACAATAAAAGACAAACAGGACAAGAACCATGGAGAGTGATTCGGCTTTATATGTGACATCGGAATGTGCTGCAAACAGCTCATATACTGATTCTGTGCTTATCCGTGAGACTTCCACATCCCGACTTTATCGTGTAAGCAGAGAAGGGAAGCACTTCATGTTCAAGACGGCCAGGGATAATTCCGAGATGCTGACATCCTTGATAAGAAGGGAATATGAATTGTCCATGACATTGAACAATCCTTATATAGCATATGTCTTTACCTATGACAGCATACCCGGGATCGGAGAGGGGATTGTGATGGAATATGTCGACGGCTGCTCATTGGCGGATTTTCTCAAGGAAAATCCGGATCTGGCCCTCCGGAGGAGGGTATTGCTGCAGTTGTTCGAGGCCGTTGCCTATATTCATAGGAAAGGCATCATTCACAATGATCTCAAGCCGGAAAACATTATGGTCACCCGCTCGGACAACAATGTGAAGATCATTGACTTCGGCCTGTCAGACGACGACGCTCATTATCTCCTCAAGACCCTCGGCTGTACGCTGGAATATGCCTCTCCGGAGCTGCTCAGGCGGGAGACTTTGGATGTCAGAAGCGACATCTATTCTCTTGGCCTGCTCATGAAGGATATCTTAGGCAATAGAAATGCGTTCATATCCTCCAAGGCTTCGCGCCAGTCTCCCGACCGGAGATATGGCAATGTCGACGCGCTTATACGTGCGTATTCCAGACGTCATATGCCGGCTCTTGTCATCCTTTCCATATTCATATTGACGGCAATAATTGCTCCATATATACAGATCGCTCATACGAGAGGGATTCAGTCAGAGAGGGAGGCGTTCCGTGACTCGGTCTATAGAGATACGGAAGAGCGCATGCTGAGGTTGTATGGCGATCTGGAAGAACGATTGAAGGATATTCCTTTTCGGGAATTTGCATATAGCGAGATGGCGGTTGCAATGGAGGGCTTGCCGGCCATATGGCAAACTTATACGGAGATAACAGCAGATAAAGAACTCATCAGTTCGTTCATGTCTCATTATACGCTTCTTCAGAATGATCATTATCAAAGGCTGATTGATATTATTGGAACCAAACCTTTGATCAGCACCGCACGGCTTCCAAAAGAAGAACAGGACTTTTATCAGGGCCTGTTCGGCAGAGGAGAAGCATACAGGCCATACGAACCATAAAAGACAAGCAAAGACAATCCGCGAGGGTTGTCTTTTTGATTAATTTTGTAAAATAAAACTGCAACAGTCCTCTGAATCGGGTCTGAATGCTTGTTTTTAAGTGATTGTTTTCTTAGTTTTGTAGAAAATAATACTGAAACACAGAGAGTGTTTTGCTTTACCCTCGCTGATGAACCTAGGAAATTCATTTCGGAATGAGGATAAGCAGACTACCTCACCTGTATCCATGCCCTTCGGGCCAGGTTCAGCGTGGGCTGTTGCTTATTTTGATTCCAAGGCAGTTCCTAGGGCCTATCAGCTGAAATGAGCAATGCGTCCCACGCTTTCTGCATCCATAACCTAAAATCTCAGGGACGGAGAACCAAGTATAATCATCATGGGATTCTTTGACAAAATCAAGGACAATTTCACAAAGGCAGAGTTCAATGTGGCTCCTCAGAAGAAGCTGAAGACGCTTTCTGCAGATTTTCAGGCAGCGTTTGGTGTAGAGCTCGTATTCTACAAAGGTCAGAAGATAGCTGACGGCGACCTCACTCTCAAGCAACTCAACGACAAGACAGCTAAGACCGTTGACACCAGAGCGGTCGAGGGCATTAAGATCAAAGGCAGCATGAAGGTCGGCGATGCAGAGAAACTCTTCGACACTCACTTCGGCGTGACAGTCCAGATCAAGAAGGACGGCAAGCTCGTTCCAAACGAAATCACCATCGGCCAGGCCGCCCGCGGAGAATTTTAATCGAAGACTATGGCAAAAACTATTCAGTATCAAAACTATACAATTGCAAGAGCGGATAATGGCGCAATAACTGTCGCCAAAGATGGAGAAGTCTGCTCAAATGCAAAAGCTGCATTGAGAGAAATTGCCTCTCAGGCAGGTTTCACGATCGACGAGAAGTGGAATACATATCAGATTGGTGCAAAACTTATTTCTTTCCTTGAAAATAAGGGTCTTGTCCCAACTACTGATATTGAGAAAGCTGTCGAAGGCAGTGCTGCAGAAATTGCCGGCGCAAAAGTCAGGGTTTATGGTAAAGCCCAGAACAGGACAGTTCTCGGCATTGCTCACGCATATATGATAATGTACCCTCATGCTACATTGGAGGACCTTCGCAAAGCTTTTCCCAATAGCCTCAATCCGACAGCCGGTACAGATGAGCTTTTTACATATGCAACAGCTCCGACGCCGAAAGGTGAATATAGAAGCTATTTCGATCTTCCTGAAGAATTGCTTGTTACAGGTGATGGTAAGAAGGTCCAGATGGCATGCCTGTGGACCAAGCCGACATTCGAGAGGATTGTTTCTCACGCCAAACAATATGGTATCATTATAGCTGATTTCGAAAAGGCAGCAGGTGGAGCAAAAAAAGGAGGATTCCGTCTTGAATACCTCAATGGTTATGTGCCACCAGTTCAAAAGAAATCCAGAGCAGGTTTGTGGATAGCTATTGCCGTCATCGCAATACTGCTGGCTCTCCTTGCTTTCCTTCTTGGCCGCAAGCCTGAACCTCAGATTGTCGAGAAGGTGGTGACCGTTGTCGATACAGTATATGTTCAGCAGATAGAAGAGATAGAGAAGAACTTCAACGCTGCCGAGTTCGTTGCCGGAAAGGCCGATCTCAGCGAAGAGGCAAAGTTCGTTCTTCATGACCTCGCAAAGATGATGCAGAAACACCCTGAGATTAAACTTCAGCTTGTCGGCCATTGTTCAGCTGAAGGCGACGCAGCGTTCAACCAGAAGCTTTCAGAACAGAGAGCACAGGCCGCTGTTGACTTCATGATCTCACGCGGAATCGACGCATCTCGTCTCGAGGCTATCGGCAAGGGTACATCAGAACTTAAGAACCCTGAGAACCCGACTGCACCGGAAAACCGCAGGACAGAATTCATTGTAGTAGAATAATCAGTTTATCTATAAACATTTTTATTAACCATTAAAACTTAAAATCATGGCAGAATTTACACTCAACGGCCGTACTAAGGTAAAGACCCTTAAGGCTAACTTCAAGGAGAACTTCGGTTCAACACTTCGCGTTTACAAGAGCGCAACTTGCAAGGGCGCATTCGCAGACGATGACGCAACTCTCGCTTCAATCCGCGCAGAGGGCTTCAAGGGTGGCGAACTCGTAGTAAAGGGCAACATGCAGGTAGGCAACTTCGAGAAGAAGGTTGCAGAGCTCTACGGTATCGGTGTTCAGGTAGCAAACGCTGACGATACTAAGCTTGCTGACAACACAGTTACTCTCGTAGCAGCTGGTAAGTAATCTTCCATATCATATTGTCCAGGTAGCCTGACCGCTACCTGGACAACTTATTAATGACAATACATATAAAGATATGGCAACATCACGGTTTTATACGAATGATCAGATATGGTATGTTACTAAATCACTTTTAGAACGATTTGAGAAAGAAAAAAGTAGGGATGGTTATAGTTATACAACTTCTACTCCAGACAAACGCTATAAATCTGGTAAGCGCGAAACTTCACATTGGGTGAGCGCAACATATAGAGAAAGAACATCATCGGAACGAAGAGTGTTCATCAAACAATTAATTGAAGAAATCAATAAAAATGAATCCTTTACCATACTTCAAGGATATGGCTATTTAGATTTTTTCGTTTATATGAGATATCCTTTTTTACGTAACAAGGCTCAGCGAGCAATAAAGAGAAGGGTTGTTAAAAATTATGGAGATCTCCCTAGTTATCGAGAGCAATTAAAAGAATTTAAGACCTATTATTACTTCTGTGAATGTTTCGCATGGATTATACGTGTATTGTTTTTCTTAGGATTTGGAAACGAAGAAAGTATGCGCCCTTATTACAAAAGAATCAACTCACTATAAGCAACTTTCAGTAAAATTGATTGCAAGATAAATAATTTATATCATCACAGCATCCAGGTAGCCTGACTGAGGCTGACCGTTGCCCGGACAACTTTTTACTATCTAGCTTTAACTTTGGCATGCCAGTGAAGTTTGTGCCAGTATCTTTACAAAACTAATTTCGTGAGAAGATATGGAATACGATTATAAATTAGATTACATTACCAGATTGTTTCGTAAGATTAGAAACAAGAGGTTTGAGTCATATGTAATTCAGCGTATTTGGGATTTACTTAATGACGATAGTATTCGCTTTGTTACTCAGCAATATTTCAGACGCAATGATGCTGGTGAGTATGCTCTTACGGATCTGTACTTGCCACAAATCAATATGATAATCGAAATAGATGAAGGTCAGCATATCCCCCGTGAGCATGAAGATATACTGAGAAGTAAAGATATCATGCATATCAAAGCGGTGGAAGGTGTGTGTATAGAACGTATAGCTTTGTGTGATAAGAATACGTCAAAGGCATTTACAATGAGTGAAGTGCATAGACAAATAGATGTTGTGGTTGAAAAAATTAAAGAGTCAGTTGCACAATTGGGCGATAAATTCCAACCATGGGATGATGAATTATGGAGACCTGAGTACTATAAACGTAAAGGCTATTTCAGAGTCTCTGATGATGACTATATAAAAAGTATCGATGATGCAGCTGCTGTGTTTAATACAAAGGCAAAGCATCGTGGCTATCTTAGAGCAGCAGGCTTTGATGTTCCTAATAAGGAGAATGTAATAGTTTGGTGTCCTGCAAGTAATAATAAGTTGTGGTCAAATGAATTAGTCGAGGAAGAAAATAAGACATTCATCTTTGAATATAATAGAGACTTGCAAAAGAGGAATGAACATGTTCAGAAGCATGTTAAAAAGACAGGCCAAGAGACTCGTATAACATTCTTTCGCGAGAAAGACGACTTAGGTTTTAACTTCTACAAGTTTGTTGGGGTATTTGAAATAGACAAATCTAAATCATTAGAAGAAAATAAATGTGTTTGGATTAAGATATCTAATGAATATAGAATATGAGAAAATAACCATGTGTAAGTTAGATGTTGTAATCCGCAAAGATCTACAGGAGCTTCTGGAGGTAGGGAGATCTCTACTGCTTTAGCATTTGGGCTGTTATAAAGCCGCTGTCGGGTGTTTCTGAAGAGTTCTTTTAAGGGAAAATGTAAAGCCATAACGATGACCTACAAAGGAAAGACTCAAAAGCAATGATCGCTCACATCGTCCCATCTCAAGCATTATGCAGAGCCTTCGCCCTGATGCAGAAGTATGGACAGTTTTGTTATTCGGAATATATAAAGGTTAATTAACTTAAAAGAAACCATCCATGACCAAAGAGTATTACAAGAAGAAGATCATCGATCTTCGTGCAGACATTGCAAAGGAAAAAGAAGCAAAGAAGCGTGACAATGAACGTTATGCAGCACTTATAAAGGGGGCTTCGTCTCCTTCAAGCAAGGCTTCATACAGAAAGAGCAAGATCGATGCTGCAGCCCGTCACGACCGTGACATTGAGAGATACAAACGTCAGATTGAAGATGCCAAGGAGGCATTGGCAAGACTGAAGAAATAGTGAATGTTCTGATCACAGGATTTGAACCATTCGGCGGAAGCGCCACCAATTCGTCTTGGGAAGTCGCTTCCGCTGTTTCGCGTGTTCATATATCCGGAGTCAGCATTGAGGCCAGGTTGCTTCCGGTCAGTTTTGGAAGAGTGGGTGATGTGCTGAAAGGTGTCATTGCGGAGGTTGCTCCTGACATCCTTATCATGCTTGGCCAGTCTGGTCAGAGCGAGTCCATCAGGATAGAGCGCATAGCAATCAACATGATGGATTCGTCAAAGCCCGACAATGACGGCTATGTCCCTGATGAGGAGGTCATACATCCGGACGGCCCTTCTGCATTGTTCTCGACCCTTCCGCTCAAGCCATTGCGCAATGCGCTGGTCGCTCAGGGACATAAGGTCAAGATATCGAATAGTGCGGGCTTGTATGTCTGCAATAGGACATACTATGAAGCGTTGTACCATTTATCTTCACAAGGACGTGCCACACGTGCGGTCTTTGTACACCTTCCGAAGATTTCGGACGAATGGCCGCTTTCAAGACTCCAGCATACTGTGATGCAGTTGATGCAGACGATTTGCAAATATTAAATCAATTCATATGAAATTAATTGCTAAACTGATCATTATTGCTGCAGCCGGATTTATGCTGGTTGCATGCGGACGCAAGAGTGTCGAAGAGACTCTTGAGAGTCAGATCAAGCATATGGGCAGTGCTGCTGCCGAGCTTGGAAGTGTAGAGTATACAATTTCCAAGATCATTGCTGTAGACCATGACGTATTTTATAAGATAGGTGAGCGCAAGGTGCTGTTTTCAAGCCTGTCTACCATGAAGGCCGGAGTGGATCTTTCGGGATTCTGCGCAGACAGTGTCGAGGTTGATTCCAAGAAGAATGCGATAACCATCCGTCTCCCGAAAGCGAAAGTTCTTGCTTTGAATATGCCGGCAGAAAATATCAGGATGGAATATTCGAAAACAGGATTTTTCCGTTCGGACTTTTCTGTGGAGGAGAGGAATGAGATCCTCATTCAGGGAGAAGAAGCGATCATGGCCGATGCAGAAGAAATAGGTATACTGAATGATGCGGAAGATAATGTGCGTATGCTTTTCGAATCTCTTCTAGTCGGTGCGGGTTATGATGAGATTAATGTGACATTTAATTAACGGAGGACTATCTATGGAAAATAATACACCTGATACTCAGACCCCATCGGTTCAGGAGCCGCAGAAGCCTCAGAAACCTTCAGTGGCGGCACAGGCAGGAAAGGCTGCAGCCGGTGTTGCAGCCGGTGTTGCAACAGGAGTTGCTAAAAGTGTTGGTATGATTGCTGTTAAAGTTCTTCTCGCTGCTGCTGTTGTCGCAGGCATTGGATTTGGCATCAAGAAGGCTATAGAAGCTAATAAGATCAAGATTCTCGACACACCTGCAGTCGTTACTGAGATAAGAAAGATTTCAGAGCTTAATACTTATAAATATATTGAAGAATTTGTGATTCGTGGTGAGAAGGCTGTGGAGAAGAAGGATCTTATTGGATTTATCAAGAAAGAGTCTGCTCCGGATTCAACACATCACGAAATCGTGATGATAACACGAGGAGTGGTAAGGGCCGGATATGATCTTTCCAAGCTGACAGAAAGCGACCTTGCTATCAGTGGAGACAGTCTTGCTGTCAGACTCCCTGCTACTGAGATCTTTGATGTGATCATCAACCCATCCGACAATCAGGTCTTTGTTGAAGAGGGCTCTTGGACCCACGAGGAAATAACAGCTCTTCAGGTCGACTGCAGGAACAAGCTCCATCAGAACGCACTTGACAGAGGCATCCTCAAGAAGGCTGACGAGATCGGCCAGAAAAAGGTAGAGAGCCTTTTCAAATCGCTTGGTTTCAGAGCTGTGACTGTGATACCATGTGAAGACAAGTAAAAGTCTGATATTGATAAATCCTCGTAAATGAAGACAGGCATAGTACTGAACAGAATGTATGTAGGTGATTACATCGTGTCCAATCTTGGGCATGAGGTGATTAACCTTTATCAGGCTGACAATGGTGAGCATTACATTTATCTCAATTCCACAGGAGATTTTGTGAAGGCCCACCAGGGGAGGATCGGGTACATGCTTTTCGTGAAGTATTATGGAAAAGGTGAAGTCGAAGTCATCGGCAAGGCAGAAGGTTTGGAGGATGTATATGCGTCAAATCCTGAAATAAAGCAGAAGCAGATCGATTTCATCAGGTCTGAAGGTGGCATTACGTACGGTGGGGCGTCGATACTGGATATTTTCAAGGGTTCTGAACAGCAGAATGTGTTCATCACATACAAGGCTCAGAAAGTCTATGAGTCAAGGTCTGACAGGAGGATATTCATCCGGTTCTATAATGAAAATAGTGAGTCGTGCACATGCCGTCACGAACCGGGAGATGTCGTGATATCTCTTGAAGGCTATCGGCAGGCGAAGGCATCGCTGAAGCAATATATCTATCAAGACGGTACATATAAAGGTGACCTGAGCAGGAGTAATGTCGAGGAGAAGAAACGGGATTATCGCAAAATCTTTGACACACTGATCTGTGACTCGGCATTATGGGTTGAATCTCATAATCGAGTTGATTATGAGGAACTTAATATCAGTTCACAGCGTAGGGTCTCCCTTTTTGACATATGTCAGATCCAGAATGATGAGAATAAGTTCTCAAACGCTCTTGCTTATTTTATGGAACGAACTGAATACTTTCCGCTCTGGCGCGATTTCTTCAGGCGTTTCGGAATAGAACTGACAGAGGGTTTCACTGTCTCTCGAGAAGAGTCGTGCACAAACGGAGGACGTATAGACCTTCTGGTGCGAGCCCAAGATGATCTTGTGGTAATTGAAAATAAGATCAAGTCTGACATCAATAGTATAGAGGAAGACGGCGAAGGCAAACAGTTGAGAAGATACTTCGATTATGCAAACTGTAGGGTTTCCCAGAGCGATTGCCCCGACTTTGGAAAGACGATACACTATGTCATATTGACGCCGAAATATAATATTCCGGTGATTGAAGATGAGCAGATGAGAGATGCATATAAGGTTGTCACATATGCCGATCTCTATGACTATCTTAAAGTAAATTAACCTAAGGTTCACCAATCTTAAATATCTACTTAACTATCAATTTATTACTTGTATATTTTATGATTGTAATATAATTTTATAACATACAATTTGCATACAAAATCGGAGATTCTGGGAAAATAGTAATGCTAA
>JAFQFD010000007.1 GCA_017415715.1 Bacteroidales bacterium
CCTCCTTGTTGCTCTCGTCCCCGAAAAACGCCTTGAAACCTCCGTTGCTGAGTATGTCCACATACTTCTGCTCTGTCTCTGCATGAATCTTTTCTACCATAACATAAAAATTAAAGTTTACAGGAGCAAAGTTCGGGAGTCTGTGTCGGATACTATGTAAAATAAAGAAAAACAGATGTTTACGAATTTTATGATTCCGGGATTTCATCACAAATAGCCGCTTTTCGTCACATTTTTCTTTTTCTTATAATTTTTTCTTTTTTTAGGGCGCCAATTTATCTTCCTCTGACAACCCTTCCGGCATTAATGCAGAACCATCGCCAAGCATTGTCGGAGACCAAGCGTACTCCACATGTGTTTCTGCCCTTGGTCTATTGTTTTTTGTAAGGTATCAAGTATAATCAGATGTGTTTTTGTTCCTGATCCCCGCTAATCTAAAGGTATCGGGGTCGATTATAGACGTTATCGGGTCAGAAGCAAGGTGATGTTGTGAAATTTGGTATATTTGTGTTCTAATTCATGATGCTTGGTTTATGAAAAGAATCGTTTTGTCTCTTGTGCTCATTGTTCTTGCACTGTTCAGGTCTGGCGCGCAGGATAAGACTATTATCATTGTCGAGACTGGTCTGCCCTATACCAGTCAGTCTTGGTTCTATGAAGGAAGAGGGAACAGCTTCTCTGGCGAGGAAATTTCAAAGAACTGGGACGAAGGCAGGCGGATAACTTCGATAGCATACACGAATAATGGCTGGTTTTGCACTATGGCCAAAAATACCGGCATCGGAATGCAGTCCTATAAGGTGGATTCGGATTGGCCGGGTGACTGGATTGACGAGAAGTGGAAAGCTGACTATCATATAACTGCTCTCGCAAGGAGCGGCAGCGAGTGGTGTGTTGTAATGTCTCAAGGTTCCGGATACTCGAGTCAGCGTTACATGAGAGATACATGGGACCAGATCAGAGATTGGTATAGCAAGAATATAAACGAAGGATATTTCATGACTGATGCCGTATTCAGTGGCAAATACTGGACAGTTGTGATGAGTCGTACTCCGAAATATTCCTCTCAAGGTTATTTATTTGCCAATACATACGATGACTTGGTGGAACAGGTAAAGACCAAGGTCTGGGACAGGTCATATCGAGTGCATCATATCGTATATGGTAACAATGTGTATCTGGTCACTTATGGCAATTATGGCAGTGACAACGGGCGTGGTCAGTCATATGTCGTCGATCCTTCAGATGTTTCAGGCTACATTGACAAGAAATGGAACGATTCTGCGCGGATCTCCTATATCGGAGGAGGATATGCCGGCAGTTCTTCGGGTTCTGGCTCAGGTGGCCGATATCTGGGCAAGCGTACCGGTCGCTTCTATTATGTCAGTGACACAAACCAGCAGGCGGAATTGAATTTCTACTGGAATAATGGCGATTATCTGGCGAGTTCGAGTACTTTGGGGATTGGATATGGGTCTTTCCCTCGCTATGTGCTTAGGGATGAAACGGCGGATTCATATGTCTTCTATCGTGCGAATCTTGAAATGAGCGGAAGGATAACCGTACTGGAATATCTGCCCAAAATGATCGTTTCCAAAGGCTGGAACAGGATTGTCCTTGAGAAGGCCGTAATGGGGGAAGATATGATATTGACCAAGGAGATTTCGAAAGAGGAGTATGATAAGATATCTCAGGCGAAAGCCAATTTCTTCAACGGCATAGGCTTGGGAGGCAGTAATCAGAACAATAGCAGTGGCGGCAGCGGCGACGACGGAGGAGCAAGTTATGTCGACGGCCCATGCAAATACTGCGGAGGCGGTGGCGGCTGCAGCTCGTGCAACGGAACGGGATTGAAATACAACTCTTATGGGGGTTATTATGATCAATGTCCATCATGCAGCGGCAGCGGACGTTGCTTCAACTGTCGAGGAACGGGTAAACAGAGGACTTACTAAATGCAATGTCATATCTCCCGAACATGACTGATTGTGGTTTTACTTTAGGTTTTCTATGACCTCTTTGTAAGTAACTTACACGGCCGTATGCATATACAAAAAGCACTCGAAAAATCGAGTGCTTCAAATCTTTGTGACCCCAACAGGATTCAAACCTGTAACCTTTTGATCCGTAGTCAAATGCTCTATTCAGTTGAGCTATGGGGCCTTTTGGCAGCTATGCTGCTTTATTTCTACTCGTTATCCTTAACGATAGCGACTTTCTTCTCCTTGATGCGAGCCTTCTTACCTGCGAGGTCACGGAGATAGAAGATACGTGCGCGACGAACTTTACCTACCTTGTTGAGCTCGATTGACTCGATGAATGGTGACTCGAATGGGAAGATTCTCTCAACACCTACACCGCTTGCTACCTTGCGAACTGTGAAAGTTCTGGTTGCTGCTGATGCGCCACGGAGCTGGATAACTGTTCCTCTGAACTTCTGGAGTCTCTCCTTGTCACCCTCCTTGATTCTGTATGTAACGGTGATTGTGTCACCGGCTTTGAATTTTGGGTAGCTGGCTACTTTCTCGTTTGCGAATGCCTGCTCTACTACATTAATAAGGTTCATTTCTGTTCAATTTATTTAGTGGCAACATCGCGTTTCTTTTCACCCAGCGTGAGAGGTTGCTTTGATTTTGGGACTGCAAAGGTAGAAAGAAATTTTAAACCTGCAAACTTTTTTTGAAAAAATTAATCAAAAAGATCTTTCAGCCTGTCAAAGAAGCCCTTGTCTTCCTTTGTAGGGTTTGGCTTGAATGAATCTTTGTCGCGCAGAGACTCGATCACGGCTTTGTCATCCTTGTCAAGCTTGCGAGGAATCCATACAGCAATCTTGACATACAGGTCACCTGTTCCTCCATAGCTGTTTACAGTAGGGAGTCCGCGACCCTTGAGCTTCACGACTGTTCCTGACTGAGTGCCCGGATCTACCTTTATCTTATATGTGCCGTCGATTCCTGGTATCTCCACTTCACCTCCAAGGATCGCTTCCGGAAGCGAAATGATCTTTGTATAGAAAAGATTGTTGCCTTCTCTCTTCAGATCTTTGTGCTCAACTTCCTCGATCACTACGAGAAGGTCTCCATTTATGCCGTTGTTCTTGGCTGCATGTCCCTGTCCCTGGAGTGTGAGCTGCATTCCGGCCTCCACACCTGCAGGTATCCTGACCTTTATTGTCTCGCGCTTGCGCACCAGGCCTGTTCCGCCGCAGCTCTTGCAAGGATTGCTGATGATCTTGCCTTCGCCGCCGCACTGCTGGCAGGTAGAATACGAGATAGTCTGTCCGAGGAACGAGTTTACAACCCTCTGTACCTGGCCGGTGCCGTTGCAGGCAGGGCAGGTCTTGATGTCAGAGCTGTTTCGCGCGCCCTTTCCGTTGCAGTCAGTGCAAGGAACACTCTTCTCTATGGTTATCTCCTTTTCAACTCCCTTGG
This sequence comes from Bacteroidales bacterium, assembly GCA_017415715.1. GTDB lineage: Bacteria > Bacteroidota > Bacteroidia > Bacteroidales > UBA932 > Cryptobacteroides. Next base: position 3,432 of record JAFQFD010000007.1, read on the forward strand.
CAATTTCTTCAAGGGTGAGCTTTACCCTTACACGTATGTCTCTTCCTCTATATACTCTCTGCTGCTGGCGCTGTCCGCCGCCGAAGCCTCCAAAACCTCCGAATCCGCCGCCGAAGCCACCTCCGAAAGCGCTTCCGAAGATTTCGTTGAGGATATCGTTCAGATTGCCGAATCCGCCACTGAAGTCCGGACCGGCACCTTCCACTCCGGCATGACCGAACTGGTCGTAGCGAGCCTTCTTGTCAGGGTCACTGAGAATTGAGTATGCCTCTGCAGCCTCCTTGAACTTCTCCTCGGCTTCCTTGTCGCCCGGATTCTTGTCAGGGTGGTATTTTACGGCCAGTTTCCTGTAGGCCTTCTTGATCTCGTCAGCCGATGCGTCCTTGCCGACGCCCAGCACCTCGTAATAATCTCTTTTAGATGCCATAGATGTCTAGTTTTAGATTCCTACGACTACTTTAGCATAACGGATAACCTTGCCGTTAAGCGTGTAGCCTGTCTGGACAACATCGAAAACCTTTCCCTTCTTGTCTTCCTCAGGTACAGGGAACTGCGCCACAGCTTCATGGAGGTCTGTGTCGAACGGCTGTCCCATGGCCTCGATAACTGCGAGACCCTTGCTCTGGAGGTATGACATGAGCTTATGGAAAATAAGTTCGGTGCCTTCCTTTGCCGCGTCGCTGTCATCCGACTCTCCAAGGACCTTGAGGGCCCTTTCGCAGTCGTCAAGCACCGGGAGCATTCCCTTGATGGTCTCAGTCGAGGCCATGCTTACGATCTCAAGCTTCTCCTGAGACGTTCTCCTGCGGTAGTTGTCGAACTCCGCCATGAGCCTGATATAGTCGTCCTTATCCTTTGCGACTTGCGCCTCGAGTTCCGCAATCTTCTTCTCGAGCTCTGCGGTCTTATCTTTCTTCTCCCTTTTCAGAAATCCTTTCTTCTCCTTCTGCGGAGTCTCCTGCGGAGTTTCCTGTACTGGTGTTTCCTGTGCCCGAGTCTCCTGAACCGGTGTCTGCTCCGGTGTCTGTTCTGTCGCCTTGCTGGTGTTTTCTGACATATTCCTTAATCTCCTTTATTGTCACTTTGCCGAATATCAGGGCAAGCAACATCGCTATTATCAATGATATCAACATTTTCTGCTTCTGTCGTCGGAAATTTCATTCCAAGCCGCCGCAAAGATAGCAAATAATCTGCCATCGTTCAAAAACTGACATTATGGCAGAGTTTGCTGACATGAAACATTTTGTTAATTTTGTGCTCGATATTAAACATGATTGAAATGAGAAGACTTATTTTATCGGTATTGGCATTTGCGTCGGTGTTCGTTGCCGCTCAGGCCAGAAAGGTGACAGGAAGCGTGATGTGCGGCGAGACAAAGCTCGAAGGCGTGATTGTGACAGACGGAGAGCATTTCACGAAGACTGCAAGGAACGGAAAGTTCACATTTGACATCAATGACAATGCTGAGTTCGTATATATAGTCACCCCTTCAGGCTATGTCGCAGACTGGCAGTCGGGCGTGCCGGCCTTCTACAAATCAGCGCCAGGCGTCAGCAAGTTCGACTTCGCGCTGCAGAGAACAAGTGGAGGCAATGACTATAATATCATAGCGATCGCAGACCCTCAGACATACAGCGACGAGCATTTCGCGGAGTTTGCGGGCAAGCCTATGGAAGATCTCTGCAAGACAGCACAGGAACTTGGCGGCGTGACCGTCGGATTGTCGCTCGGCGACATCAGCTGGGACAGGATCGAGATCCTCGACATGTATAAGAAGGAGATCGTCCGTACCGGCGTGCCGTTCTATCCTGTGGTCGGGAATCATGACAACGAAGCATATGTCCAGGGTGACAGCGAGGCTGCCGCAACATATAGAAGGAAGATGGGACCTGAGAACTATGCCTTCTGTCTCGGCAAGGACGTGGTCATAGTCCTTGACAATATCATATATGACACCAATTTCAAGATGGATCTTGGCTATACGGATCAGGTCATAGCCTGGGTCAAGGGCCTGTTGAAGGAGATACCTTCGACGTCAGAAATATATGTAGCCCAGCATGTTCCGATGGGACACAGCAGGAGGAAACTTCAGAATCAGGATGCGCTCATAAGCATGCTCCGCGGTCGCAAGGTCACCGTCCTTTCAGGCCATATGCACACAAACAGCATCAGGGAACTCGAGAAGAACATGACGGAGCATAATGTGGCAGGCCTCTGCGGCGCGTGGTGGGAGACGCAGCATTGCACCGACGGCACTCCGCGAGGCTATAAGGTCTTTACGAAACATGCTGACAGACTGTCATGGTATTATAAGCCTATAGGTTTCAGCAAGAAGCATATAGCAGAGGCTTTCGGCCTTGGAATGGCTCCGCTTCATCCCAACTCTGTCGTAGTTAATGTCTGGGACTGGGATCCTCAGTGGAAGGTCGAGTGGTATGAGGACGGCAAGCCTATGGGAAAGATGGACCAGGTGCGTGAAATCTGTCCGGTATTTGACGATGAGATAAATGCGGCATACGAAGGCAGGGGAGAAATACCTGGCTGGAAGCAGGCAAGGCCAAGCGGTCATAACTTTGCTGCAACTCCGTCGCGTTATGCAAAGAAGGTTACCATTGTTGTTGAGAGCAGGTTTGGACAGAAGTGGACTCAGACGGTTGATATTGAAGGATTTGTCGAGAAGCATGTTCGCTGTGAGGGAGCAGGTGCAACCATAGAGAACATACTTCAGCAGGTGGACAACGGAGCCACATTCCTGACCATGGACCTGTCTGTGGCCATGAATGCCGATGTGACGGTTGGCAATCCTGACGGTCCTCTTATGATCGAAGTACTTGACAAGGTTGACGAGCACGTGGAGAAGACCGGACGTTCAAAGGTCGGATTCAACTTCGAGATCCGCACAGCCAATGGCAAGGAAGAGGGCAAGACCGTGCCATATTACCACGATTATGCCGACTACGTGATGGCCGACCTCTGGGTAAGGTATATGGGTGACAGGCTCATGATCACAGGCTCCGACTACCGCTCGCTCAACCACCTTAACGAGAAATATCCCGAGGTTGACATTGCCTTCAAACTATATCCGGAAAACACAGACGCCATGAAGACGATGTCAAGACTGAAATTCACCCCGAAGTGGCTCTCGGCGCACTCTTCACTTGTTTCGGCAGAGTTCCTGAATGAATGGCGCGATAAGGGTGTCTTTGTCGCAGTCTGGGGAATGGACACGCCTGAAGAGAAAGACCGCATCGAGAGGCTTGGCCCCGATGCGGTGATATACTAAGCAAGTTCATAGAGCTCCAGAAGACGGAGCTCTTTTTCGTCTGTCTCCTCGAGGATCTGGCCAATGCGTTCAGATGCCTGCTGGAGCTGGTCATAGGGGAGGGTGCCGCTGTTGAGGCTTTCCTCAAGGGCGGCTTTTTCTGCAGCCAGCGATTCCAGGTCTTTCTCCAGCTGTTCGAGTTCTTTCTGCTCTTTGTATGTCAGCTTGCGTTTCTTGGCCGGTGCTTCAGGTGCGGCTGTGGCGGCAGCCTTCGCCGCCTTTTCCTTCGCAGCCTTCTCCTCGGCGCGTGCCTGCGAGCGCTGCTCAGCCTCGAACTCCTTTATATACTCGCGATATTCGCTGTAGCTTCCGACAAAGTCTTTTACCAGACCGTTTCCGCAGAAGATGAACAGATGGTCGACCAGCTTGTCCAGGAAATGTCTGTCATGTGACACGATTATGAGCGAGCCGCTGAACTCCTTCAAGTATTCCTCGAGGATGTTAAGGGTCACGATGTCGAGGTCGTTTGTCGGCTCATCGAGGATCAGCAGATTTGGCTGCTGCATCAGGATGGTGAGCAGGTAGAGCCTGCGTTTTTCTCCTCCGCTGAGCTTCTCTATCTTGTTGTTGAGCATCTCGTGAGGGAAGAGGAACCTGTTAAGGAGCCATGTGTCATTGACAATGTCCAGGACGGTGTCCTGGGGATTGAATGACATGCCGCTCTGGTGATAGTATCCGATCTTGAGAGACTCTCCGCGCTCTATCGTTCCTGTGAGAATGCCGGGGTCGTCCTCGAACATCCTACCTGTGAGAATGTTGAGGAATGTGCTTTTGCCGGCGCCGTTGCGGCCTACTATGCCGACCTTTTCATAGCGCTGGAAGTTGTATGTGAAGTTGTCAAGATAGCAGGTATCTCCATAATAAAAGCTGAGATCCTTGCAATTGATGATCTTGGTTCCAAGCCTGGTGGAACCTTTCATCGCCTCCATGCTGACCTGCTTCTGGGTATATACCTGCGAAGCCCTGTCCTTGAGGTCATAGAATGCGTTGATCCTATATCTGGCCTTGCCCGTACGTGCGCACGGAGTGCTTCTGATCCACTCCAGTTCGCGGCGGAGGATGTTGCGGACCTTGTCGGTCTCCGCGTTGTAGTTCGCTATGCGCTCTTCGCGCTTCTCCAGGAAGTTCTGATAGTTACCTTTATATGTATATATGGCTCCATGGTCCATTTCCATGACGGTGTTGCACACTCTGTCGAGGAAATATCGGTCATGCGTCACCATGAGAAGGGTGCAGCGTGAGCGGCTGAGATAGCCTTCAAGGAACTCGATCGCATCTATGTCGAGGTGGTTGGTCGGCTCGTCCATGATGAAGAACTCAGCCTCTGAGGCGAGCATCTGCGTGAGCGCCACTCTCTTGACTTCGCCTCCGGAGAGTTCCTTCATCTTCTGGTCAGGATTGTTCAGATTGAAATTGGTCAGGAACTTGACCACCCTGTGCTCGTATTCCCATAGATGCTCCTGGTCAAGCCCGTCGGTGAAGTCCGAACTTGAGGACATGATCTGGTCGAAGATGCTCTTCTCCGGATCGAAAGGGTATTCCTGCTCCAGAAAGGCTATCTTGATGTCTTTCAGGAACATGATCTTTCCACCCGAGTCCGACTTGTCCTTGCCCGCCAGGATCCGCATCAGCGAGGTCTTGCCTGTGCCGTTAGGTGCAATGAGAGCGATCTTGTCGCCCTCATTTATATTGAATCCTATCTTTTCGAACAGGACCTTCGGTCCGTAGCTCTTGGATATGTTTTCGATCTGTAGATAACTTGCCATAATGTATAGATCCTCACGTCGCTTCGCTCCTCAGGATGACAGGGGGTTACTTGAAGAATTTGTCGACTTCCTTCACGGCTTCAGGGAGGGCGAAGACCGCGACGCGGTCATATGCCTGTATCTGCGTGTCGCCGACAGCGATGAACGACTCACTACCACGTATCACGCCTCCTACGATGGCGTTTTTAGGGAAGTTCATTTCCATGAGGGTGCTCTTTGTGATTGCCGAACCAGGGGCTACGATATACTCAAGGACTTCGGCTTTGGTGCCGCTCATATATTTGATGAATCTGACCTTGCTGCTGAGGGTGAACTTGAATATGCGGCCTGCAGTGATGAGCTTCTTGTTGATGACGGCATCCACTCCCATGCTCTCAGCAAGCCTGATATACTCGAGATTCTCTACTTCGGCTATGGTTCTTGGCACACCGAGGCTTTTGGCTGCCACACACGCGAGTATGTTTGTCTCGGAGTTGTTCGTCACGGCGATGAATGCGTCATATTCCCTGATGGACTCTTCCAGAAGCATGTCCGAATTTCTTCCGTCTCCGTTCACGACCATCACATTAGAAGGCAGTTTCTCGGACAGGTCGAGACACTTCTCCTTGTTCATCTCGATGAGCTTGATGCTGTCGATCTGCCTGCTCATCTGCTTCGCAACCATCTCTCCGATAGGGCTTCCGCCGAGGATCATGATGTTCTTTACCTCGATGTTCTCCTTGCCTACATACCTCATGAGCATGTCCATTCCCTCTCTTGTGGAAATGATGAAGACGAGGTCGTGATATTTGAATTTAGTGTCGAACTTAGGAATGATGGTTTCGTCATTCCTGGATATTGCCACGACTCTGAACTTCAGGCCTTCAGCTGCGGCGACGGCACTGAACTCGGCCATGTTCATGCCAATGAGTTCAGACTCTTCCTCCAGCTTGAAGACCACGACCTGGAGCTTGCCTCTTGCGAACTCCAGCGAGTCTGTCGTCGCCGTCCTCTTGAGGAGGTCGGCGATCTCTCCTGCCGCAATCTTCTCAGGGTAGAAAAGCAGGTCTATGCCCATCTCTGTGAACAGGTGCTTGTTTTCGTATGAGAGGTATTCCTCGTTGTTGATACGTGCGGTCACCTTCTTGCTTCCAAGCTTCTTGGCGAGCATTGCGCTGACAATGTTCACGTCCTGCGAGTCCGACGGATTTACGGCGATGAACAGATCGGCATATTGCGCACCTGCCTGCACAAGCACTCCGATTGTGGACGGATTGCCCTCTACGGTGATGACATCGGTGATTGCTGCGAGAGCGTCAAGCCTGTCCTGTCTTTCATCGATCACTGTGACCTCGTTGGTCTCGTTGTTAAGCATCTTGGCCAGGTGAGAACCTACTTCACCGGCGCCGGCAATGACAATTTTCATAGTCTTACATGTAGAAATCCTGCTCCTTTACTGACGAGAATATCTTGTCTCCCTTCAGCATCGAAGCCAGAATGATCCATTTCTTATATATGCCTCTTACTGAGGACTTTCCACCATAATCTTCAAGATATTTCCTGATTTCAGCCTCGGAAGGGGAAAGCGCAAGCTTTCCATATTCCTTATGCGCCTTCAGGACGGCCTTGAAACTTTCGGTATTCAATGTCATAAGGTAGACGCCGGCTGACATAATGTCCAGGCATTTTCTGAACGCTATGCGCCTGCGCGCCTTTCTATATCCTTTCGCTGCCGCTCTATCTCTGCAGGCTCCGTCCTTCAATGCCTGAAGGGCGAATGTCTTGCCGAGATTATTGCTGAGCATCAGCAGATTGTTGCGGTAGTTGAGGAAAAGCTTGAACGGCGATGATGCCGGCAGCGTGCCTCCTCCGAGGTGATATACAACAGATTCCGGTACTACCGTTACCTCGAACCCCTCAAGCTGCATCCTCCAGCACAGGTCAATCTCCTCCATGTGGGCGAAGAACCTGTCGTCCAGGCCCCCGAGTCTTCTGTATAATGAACTCCTGACCATAAGGCATGCTCCTGTAGCCCAGAATACGTCTGCGGGAGTGTCATACTGACCTTTGTCAGTTTCGAGTCTGTTGAGTATTCTGCCTCTGCAGAAAGGGTATCCGAAAAGGTCTATATATCCTCCTGCCGCCCCTGCGTATTCGAATTTCTCGCGCTCCTGCCAGCTGTGCAGCTTCGGAGCGCATGCTCCGCACTCAGGATGCGTGTCCATCCAGTCCACAAGCGGACCCAGCCAGTCCTCCGGCACTTCTATGTCGGAGTTTATGAGTACAAAATATTCAGAATCAATCTGCTCGAATGCTCTGTTGTATCCTCCTGTGAATCCGATGTTCTTCTCAAATGCGATGGTGCGCACCTGTGGAAACATTTCTTTCATCACTGTCATTGAACCGTCCGTAGATGCATTGTCGGCGACAATGACCTCCGCTCCCTCCACATTCCTCACGGACTGTAGAAGTCCCGGAAGGAAATCCCGGAGGAATCCTTCCGTATTCCAGTTCAATATGACAACAGCAACTTTCATCTGATCGTCATCCCCGGCTTGACCGGGGCTCTATTATACTAATGACAGCCGCATCCGCAGTCGTCTCCGTGCTCGCCGCAACCGCCTTCGCATCCTCCACAGTCGCCGTCATGGCCGTGGCATCCGCCACATCCGCATGAGTGCACATACTCTCCGTGGAGACCTTCTGTGAGCTCCTTCTCCGTGGCCTCGCGTACAGACACGATCTCTCCGATGAAATGGAGGGTCTTGCCTGCCATCTGGTGGTTGAGGTCCATCTTTACAGTGTCTTCTGAAACTTCCAGGACAACTCCGGGGATCACCCCACCCATGCTGTTCATCATAGGGATAGTGTTGCCTGGTACGAGAAGGTCTTCCCTGATCTCGCCGTTAACCTCGAAAGCCGCCTTAGGAAGGTCTATGATTCTCTTCGGATCCACTTCGCCGTATCCGTCAGCAGGGGAGAGGGTCACATCGAACCTGTCGCCCGGCTCCATGCCTTCGATCGCTGCCTCGAGCTTAGGAAGAAGACTTCCTGTGGCGTGAATATAGTCCAAAGGATGTTCCTTCGGGCACTGGTCGACTACCTGTCCGTCAACCTCGAGTTCATAGCTGAACTCAACAACTGAATTTGGTGCTATTTTCATGTTTTCTTACGTTTATTGTTCAATATTATTATCCGGAGAATGCCACTCCTTCGAATGCAATGGTCGGTATCTGCCATCTTGTGCATCGGCGCATGTCGGTTCCGGCTGCAATGAAACTGTTCCACAGCTCGACAAAGTTGCCGGTGATCAGCATCTCCCTTACCGGATGGGTTATCTTTCCGCGGCTGAAGGCAAAACCTTCGATGCCGAAAGAAAAGTCTCCGGTTGCAGGGTTGCTGTTCCCCCCATTGAAACCTGTCACCAGGATTCCGTTGCCGCAATATTGCAGAATATCTTCCAAAGATACTTCATTTTCTCCACATGGCAATTCCTTACCTTTCATAAAAGGCATCAGGCAAGGTCTTGAGGCGTCCTCGATGGTAGGTTCCATGCCCATCTTATTGGCCATCCAGGTGTTTATGAAGTATTTTCTGACCACTCCGTTCTCTATGATCGGGGCGTCCTGTGTTGCCACTCCTTCGCTGTCGAACATTCTGGAACCGTTCCTGCCGTATGTTCTTGGAAGGTCCATGAGTGTCATGCCTTCCGGGAATACTTTCTTACCGAGTGTTCCGTCCAGGAATGACATCTTCTGCTGGAGCGCCGAGCCGTTGAGGGCGTTGATTACCGGAGCGATGAGACGGGATGCCACTGATGTATCAACGACCATGCGGTATTTTCCGCTTCTTCTCGGCTTCGGTCCGATCTGCCTTACTGCTCTCTCCAGGGCTTTTCGGCTGCAGGACCTGATGTCTATGCCGCTGTCTGACGATGACGATTCCCACCAATATCCGCTATATCTGTCACCCTTGGAGTCCTGGATGGTCATTTCGCTGAAGCAGCTGAAGACACTTTCGGTATGCCTTCCTTCAAATCCTTGAGAATCAGTTATGAAAGTATCGTCTGAAGTCTCGCCGTATTCGCATTCCTCTGACAGGATCGTGCATCCTTCTGCCGTAGTTCCAAAAATGCACATCTCCTGCGCACGCGCGGTCCTCTTGCTGCTGTCGGAATGCTCGATGGACTCGTCATAAAGACCGAGTTCGAGTCCAGTCCTGGCATTCTTCTCTGTCCTTTCAGGGTCCTGGAGTGTCCTTGTGAGGTCCTGCTCCAGCATCCTTACCATGTCTATTCCTTTAAGGATGAAGTCTTCAAGTTCGTCCTGCACAAGTCTGTTTGTCGAGAAAGTGCCGTATCTTCCGTCAACGAAAAGATACAGATAAATCGATCTGTCAGCGCAGTGGCTTACCTTGTCAAGAGAGCCGTTGAGCATGTTGCAGCTGTCAGTGCGGCTCTTGCTCAGTACCACTCTGGCGCCGTCAGCGCCGTTTTCCTGTGCAAATCTTACACAATGTTTCGCAAGGTTTATTTCGTGTTCGTTGATCATACTCTATTCTCCTCCTACTGTCAGACTGCTTACAAGTATTGTCGGCATTCCGCATGAAACCGCCACGCTCTGCTCCTTGCCGCAGGTCCATGTGCCATTGTCTATCTTCAAGTCGTTTCCGACCGCTACGATGTCGGCAAGGGCTTGTGGACCGTTTCCTATGATGTTTATATCCTTGATCGGTGCCGTGAGGCGTCCGTTCTCAATAAGGTATCCGCTCTTGACGAAGAATGTGAAGTCTCCCTCTCCGATCTTCACCTGTCCATTGGAGAGTTCCTCTACATATATTCCTTTGCTTACTGATGCGATGATTCCTTCGGGCTCTGCATTGCCGCTTTCCATGTATGTGGCCCTCATGCGCGGGATCGGATTATATCTGAAGTTTTCCCTTCGTCCGTTTCCTGTCGGAGCTACTCCGTACCAAGCGGCGCTGATCCTGTCATGAAGATATGATGTCAGAATGCCGTCTGTCACCATATATGTCTTCTGTCCTGGAACTCCTTCATCGTCATATCCGCAGGCTCCTCTGTTGTTCGTCAAGGTGCCGTCGTCCACTACGTTGACTCCCTTCGGACATACTCTGGTGCCCATCTTCTCCGAGAATATTGACTGTCCCTTCCTGTTGAAATCCGCCTCGAACGCATGTCCCATGGCCTCGTGGAGCAATACTCCGGACGGCCCGGCTCCCATCACTACACTCATCTGGCCGCCCTTCGGCCTGATGGCCTCAAAGCGCTCGTCGATGCCTTTGACAGCCTCGGTCGCGATCTCCTCGATCAGCGCCGGCGAGATCAGCTCGGCACCCATCCTGAAGCTTCTGGATATGCTTCTGTTCTCGGTCTTGCCGTCTTGCTGGAATACAACAGTCACAGACAGGCTTCCCATAGGCCTTGTCTCGCAGGTCAGCTCTCCGAATGAGTTGTACATGAGCACGTCGCTCACGGAGTCAGAGAGCCTTGCCATGACTTTTATTATGCGGCTGTCCTTTGAAGTGATCTTCTTCTCCAGGTCAAGCAGGAATGGCAGGAATGCAGACGCCTGCATGTCTCTCCAGTTCTGCTGCATAGGGTAGAGGTCGGGCGTCGTGCGCGCAGACACTCTGCCGTAGCTCAGGCTGCTGCCGCCTGCCTGCGCTATCGCAGAGGCCGCTTCCGCCGCCTTTATCATCTCGCTCATCTCGAGATTTTCGGAGTATGCATATCCCGTCTTCTCTCCTTTCAGCACTCTGATGCCCACTCCGTAATCGGTGTGGAATCCTCCGGAAGACACGTTGCCGTCCCTGAGGATGAGGTTGAAGAATGTCGTGTGTTCGAAGTACAGGTCGGCGAAGTCTCCGCCTCGCGAGAGGGCGGTGCCGACAAGGGACTGCAGCTGCTGCTCCGTCACTTTGAATATGTCAAGATAATGACTGTATGTGTTCATTTCCTTCTTTTACAATGAAAGTATTTCGCCGTTCTCTTCGGCATGCTTTCTTCTTTCCAATGCGATGGATTTTATCTTGGCGAAGATCTCCTTGTCTCTTACATTGATCACGTCGTCTTTCGAGCCCTCGGCTATGACGCGGAAGGGGATCTGGGAGTTGTCTGCAAGGATCCATCTCTCGCTGATCGGAGCGTAGATGTGGAAGAAGTAGTCCACTCCCACCTGGTATCGCCTCCTGATGGTCTCTTCCGGAATGTTGTGGCCTCCGGCTTCCACTCTTGCCCTTACCCTCTCCACTGCAAGTTCCGGGCTGTTGAGCCAGAAGTACAGCAGAGTGACGGTATATCCTGCGGCCTGGGCGTTCTTCACTATCTTCAGCAAGGTCCTGGTCGCGAGGGTGGTCTCTATGGCGAAATCCTTCTCCTTCTTGAGGAGATAACGGATCTTCATGAGCATGTAGCGGCTTGCCTGGATCGAGGCCAGCGACGGGTCGAAGGGCGAGAGGCTCTTTGCGAACTCGTCAGAGTTCACAAACTCGCTGCACTCGAGCATCTCGGGCAGGAGGGAGTATGATGCCGTGGTCTTGCCGGCTCCGTTGCATCCTGATATTATGTATAGTCTTGGCATAATGCTTTGTTATCTATCTGTTGTCTTAACCCCCAGTCACTTCGTGACAGCCCCCTGTCAGGGGGCATTTCGGTCCTGCCCGGACCGGTCAAGAAAACCAGTTTGTTGTCTTAACCCCCAGTCACTTCGTGACAGCCCCCTGTCAGGGGGCATTTCGGTCCTGCCCGGACCGGTCAAGAAAACCATCCGGTTTTCTTGACTTGTGGTAAATCGTCTAGCGATTTACCCCGTACCCGAACAGCGCGAAGTCGCCTTTGCAGGGGTCTTCGGGCCATATCTCCTTGAAGGCTTCCGTTATTTCAACGGCGGTCAGCAGGTCCTTCTGCTTTCTGGCAGTAAGGCCCAGGGCCGTCGCCTGGGTGTATACATGGACATCGAGCGGGAGGATGAGGTCTTTCTTTTCGGACTTCTTCCATACTCCGAGGTCCACCTTGCCGTCATCACGGACCAGCCATCTCTTCACCATGCTTATCTTCTTGTTGGGAGCCTTTCTGTCTTCCTTCTGGCCGAATATCCTGCACCTTATCTCCATGTCGGACATCCCCTCTATGCTGTCTGTGGCGGTGTAGATGTCTTTCAGGCGTCTGCAGATGGCAGCAAAATCATGCCATTTGATCGTGCGGTGCATGCTGACGTTCTCGTCACGATACTCTCCGTTCATTACATAGTCATAAGGCCTCCAGGACATCTCGTCCAGCATCCTGTTACAGTCGCGCACGATCATGGCGCGACGGCCCCATGCGAGATGGCCGGCCAGAAGGGCCGCAATCTCGACATCGGCCAGCGCCGCCTCGCCGGCAGCGTATTTCCCGGCGAAATGCCTGGGGAATATGATGGGGTCTTCCGTGAAATACTGCGGGTCATTGTATTTCTCAGCCCATTCGATGAGAGTCTCTTTTACAATTTGGTCCATAATAACTCACAAATATAATAAAAATGGCCGATTGCTGCAGTGCAACCGGCCATAATGTTCCAAAATATGGAATCTTTTACTCTGTAGCAGACTCGATGCGCTTCATGTTGGCGAACATGAAGATTCCTGCAACTGCACAGATTGCGATGAGCACTACCCAGATGGCCCAGAGAGGCATCCTCATCCAAAGGAGGCCAGGAACTGACACGAGGTAGTTTCCGATTGCAGTCGCTGCGAACCATCCACCCATCATCATACCCTTGTACTTTGGAGGAGCAACCTTTGACACGAATGAGATACCCATAGGTGAGAGGAGAAGCTCTGCGAAAGTGAGCACGAGGTATGTGCTGATGAGCCATGTAGGTGAAACGAGGTCTGGGCTCACTGTTCCGCCGAGAGCCTTTGGAGATGCAAGGCCGAGTGAACCAAGGGTGAGGATGAGGAATCCTGCGCCTGCAACGAACATTCCGAGACCGATCTTACGTGGTGCTGAAGGCTCCTTGCCCTTCTTTGCAAGTGCGCTGAAGATGGCGAGTGAAACCGGAGTGAGGGCTACCACATAGAATGGGTTGAACTGCTGGAAGTCAGAAGGCTGGATGTTTACAACCTCAGGCATCCTGAAGTAGAGGACTGCTGCAAATGCCCAGAGAGCGACTGTAGCTATACCTGAAGTGATCTTGCCCTTCTTGGTCTCAGACTGGAATGCGCTGAAGAGAGTGTATACTGAAGCTGCAATAAGGACGAGGCACCAGATGTTGAATCCGATCTTGAGACCGCCTGTAACGCTGCTTGCTGTGTAGTCACGTGCAAAGAATGTCATTGTTGCACCGTTCTGGTGGAATGCCATCCAGAAGAAGATGACCACTGCGAATACGAAGATGAGGGCTCCGATGCGGCTCTTTGTCTGAGCTGGAGTGAGCTCCACTTCTGCTGTAGGGTCTGCTGCCTTTGCCTGCTTTGCATTTACGTCAGCGTGCTTGAACCATGAGCGGCATCCGTAGTAGATGAGCACAGAAAGGATCAGCGATACGCATGCTACCGCGAAACCTCCGTTGTATGCAGTCGAAAGTCTTTCGATGTAGTAAGGCGCGAAAGCCGCCATGTCCATTCCTGCTGCTCCCGGCATTGTCGCTGCGATGCTCTGGAGGTTCTCCATGTTCTCTGGAGTGATTGTTCCGTTCATCACCTGGTGTGCAAGTGCAGGGACGTTTGCGTTGTAGAAGAGATCATACTTGCTGAGTGACCAGTTGGTCATTGCCTTTGCCATTGAAGGGGCGAACATCGAACCGAGGTTGATGGCCATGTAGAAAAGGCTGAATGCCGCGTCTCTCTTTGATGCATACTTAGGGTCGTCATAGAGGTTACCTACCATAACCTGGAGGTTACCCTTGAAAAGACCGGTACCGATGGCGATGAGCGTGAGGGCTCCGAACATCAGTATCTTTCCTGCGAGGTCCGGTGCAGTAGGGATTGCAAGGCAGAGGTATCCGAGGAACATGACTCCGATACCGATTGTCACGCATTTTCCATATCCGATCTTATCTGCAAGGATACCGCCGAAGAAAGGCATGAAGTATACTCCTGCGAGGAAGATTGAATAGATCTGCGTTGCCGCAGCTGCGCTGAAACCGAATTTCGCCTGGATGAACAGGAGGAATATCGCCAGCATTGTGTAGTAGCCGAAGCGCTCACCTGTATTGGCGAGCGCGAGGGCAAAGAGTCCTTTTGGTTGACCTTTGAACATAATCTATCTTTTAATTAATTATATGTCTGCTATTTGGCAACTCTCTCGAGCCACTTCACCATGCCGAGCATCACGCCCATCGAGATGAGGCAGAAACCTGCAAACACTGCCCAGCACATCCACTGCTGAGGGAATGAGTTGAGCATTGTCACACCAAGGGCGATGAACAGGTTGCCGATAGCGGTAGCAGTAAGCCAGAGACCCTGGCAGATACCCTGAAGATGGCGTGGAGCGATTTTCGATACGAATGAAAGTCCGAGAGGGGAGATGAAGAGTTCTGCGACGGTAAGGAAGAAGTATGTTGCGATAAGTACCATCGGGCTTGACTTCATTCCCATCTTCACAGCATCGCTGAGACCTCTGAATTCATCACCTGAAGGATATCCCTGGATCATGGCAACGACCATGAGGAGAATATATGAACATGCTGCGATGAACATACCGAGAGCGATCTTTCTAGGAGTCGAAACTTCCTTGCCCTTGCCTGCGAGAGCACCGAACACCCACATGATGACAGGGGTGAGGATGATCACGAAGAGAGGGTTTATGCACTGCCAGATTTCAGGCGGGATCGATGATGTGGTCACGAAGTCACGTGCGAAGATCGAGAGTGACTGGCCGTTCTGGTGGAATGAGAACCAGAAGAATACAGCTACTCCGAGTACTGCGAAGAGTGCGTAGAGTCTCTGCTTGATCTCCTTTGCGTTAGCTGCTCTCTCTTCAGGAGTGTAGTCTGTTACAACTGCCTTTTCCTTCTTTGCAGGATTAGGAAGCTTCTTCTTGATTGCGATGAATATGATCAGAGATGTGAGCATCGCAACAACGGAAGCGATGAATGAGAAATGCACACCTGTATTGAAAATCTCGAGATAGCTGTTGCAGAATGCTGCATCGATGACACCTGAATGACCGACTTCAGCAGCGAGTTTAGTGAGATTCTCTGTGTCAGTTGCAGCCATGGCGTTCTGATCCTTGATGAACATGTGGCAGAGACGCGGGAGGTCTGAGTTGTATGCAAGATTGTGGATCTTGAGCCAGAAGCTTCGGAGGAGCGGAGCAATGAACGGTGCGATCACACCTCCGATGTTGATGAATACATAGAATATCTGGAATCCTGAGTCGCGTTTCTCCTTGGCCTTTGCAAGTGCTTCAGGGCCCTGCTTTGCGGCTTCAGCCTCGAAGTTATCATACATCTGGCCTACGAGAGCCTGGAGGTTACCCTTGAAGAGACCGTTTCCGAATGCTATGATGAACAATGCAAAACATGTGAGCACCAGAACCCATGACATTCCGGCAGTCTCGGCAAATACCGGGATAGAGAGGATGCCGTATCCGGCAGCCATTACAAGAAGGCCGGAAATGATGGTCGCCTTGTAGTTCTGTGTCCGGTCTGCGATGATACCGCCAGGGAGGCTGAGTACATAGATCAGGAAGTAGAATAC
Source organism: Bacteroidales bacterium (assembly GCA_017415715.1). Taxonomy (GTDB): domain Bacteria; phylum Bacteroidota; class Bacteroidia; order Bacteroidales; family UBA932; genus Cryptobacteroides. The sequence continues at coordinate 19,197 of JAFQFD010000007.1, forward strand.
AGAATAGATCCATCCTGCAGCACTGTCGCTGATGCCGAATTTAGAACAGATGAAGAGGAGAAGGACGGCGTTCATGATGTAGTATCCGAAACGCTCTCCCATGTTGCTCAGTGCAGCTGCA
>JAFQFD010000047.1 GCA_017415715.1 Bacteroidales bacterium
CGTATTGAAAGGAAAGGTCATAGACTCTGCAGACGGGTATCCTCTCATAGGCGTGTCAGTCACCGTGCCTGGGACGAAGCTGGGTGCCATAACGGATGTGGATGGCGCATATGAGCTGCGTGTCCCGCAGCACAAGTGCGAAGTCGTGTTCTCATATATGGGCTATGACGACGAAGTCAGGTACTATACGACAAAGAATGCGTCAGCATTTTCTCGCGTGGTCATGCATATGAATGCCGAGCAGCTTGCCGATGTAGTGGTTACCGGAGTGTATGAGAGGAAGAAGGAAAGTTTTACAGGTGCATCGGTGACATTCAAGACCGACGAACTCAAGGCGGTAGGCTCCTCCAATGTGCTTCAGAGCCTCAAGACTCTGGATCCCTCATTCAAGATGATGGAAAGCACACAGTTCGGCTCCAACCCCAACATGATGCCTGATGTGGAGATCCGCGGAAAGACAAGCGTGGCTGGACTCAAGGAGGAATACGGCACAGACCCTAATCAGCCTCTCTTCATTCTGGACGGCTTCGAGACCACTCTGGAGACCATCATGAACCTGAATATGAACCGTGTAGCGTCGGTGACCGTCCTGAAGGATGCGGCCTCTACGGCCATATACGGCTCGAAAGCCTCCAACGGAGTTGTCGTCATCGAGACCAAGGCCCCGGCTCGCGGCCGCCTGCAGCTTTCCTACAAGGGCGATTTCGGCCTGTCACTTGCAGACCTTAGCGACTACAACCTGATGAACTCGCGCGAGAAGCTTCAGTTCGAGACACTGGCGGGCGTATATAAGGACAACACGGGTGACCCTTTCGCCCAGATCAGACTTGACAATCTCCGCAACGAGCGTCTGAAGGAGATCGAGAGGGGAGTGGACACATATTGGCTCAGCGAGCCCATACGCCCGGGATTCACTCATAAGCATAACATATATGCCGAAGGAGGCGAGGACAAGATCAGATATGGCATCGGCCTGAGCTACGGCAATGTCGGTGGTGTGATGAAAGACTCTGACAGGCAGACACTTGAGGGAAATGTGGACCTGATCTATCGCACCGGAAAGTTCCAGTTCAGCAACAAGCTTTCCATCAACTGGCTCGATGTCACCAACCCGACAGTGTCCTTTGCCGAATACGCCCATGCCAATCCATACTACAGAAAATACAATCGGGACGGAGGCATAGACAAGTATCTCTACTATCCGGAAGAAGGCGTGGATGACTATCCTGTCGCCAATCCTCTTTGGAATGCCCATCTGAACAACTGGGATACTGCAACAGGATTCGGCTTCACTAACAATTTCATCCTGGAGTGGTTTGTAACCAAGGACCTGCGACTCAGGGCGAAGTTCGGTCTGACCAAGCAGGACGATGACGAGCAGATGCGCCTGTCGCCGCTTCATTCCCAGTTCGATGATGCTGGCGAGACAGAAAAGGGTCTTTATGCTCATACACAGATAAAGGAACTTGTGTACGAAGGCGATGTAGCTGTCACTTTCGGTAAGCTTATCGCGAAGAAACATATGGTCAATGCTGTCGGAGGATTCAACTTCAGCAATAATCACAGGCAGGTTTACGGCTATTCAGCAACCGGTTTTACCGATGACCAGTTTGATGCCCCGTCATTCGCTAACGGCTATCCGGTCGGAGATTCTCCTGACTACAGCGAAAGCCTCAAGCGTGCCGCCAGCTTCTACATCAATGGCGGATATGCATATGCAGAGCGCTACCTCCTCGACTTCAACTACCGTCTTGACGGAGCGTCGATGTTCGGCACCGGCAACCGATTCAGGAACACATGGTCCGTGGGAACGGGATGGAACATCCACAAGGAACCGTTCATGAAGGACTTTGATTTCTTCTCGCTGCTGAAGCTGCGTGGCTCGGTAGGTAATCCGGGAAACCAGAATTTCGCCGCATACCAGGCCTTCTCGACCTACAAGTTCAACGGATGGATGACCAATGTCTTCGGTACGGGAGTCATCCTCAATGCGCTGGGCAATGCCGGTCTCGCTTGGCAGGAGACCACCAATTATGACCTCGGACTCGACATGACTTTCTGGGGAGAAAGGGTGAATCTTACTTTCGACTATTATTGGAAGCATACCGATCCTCTTCTTGCGGTAATCACCACTCCCGGCTCAATGGGAGTGACCAGCGTTGCCATGAATGCCGGAAGTCAGAAGACGCAGGGATGGGAGGCTGCCATAAGGGTTTCTCCTGTCTACAGACCTTCGGAAGGCATAATATGGAACCTGAGTCTCAATGCCACGAGTTCCCGTTCAGTCTTTGCGGACATCGGTGATTCATTCAGCGCGCTCAATGAAAGCGGAAAGACATCACTTGTCGGCACGACAAGGTACTATGACGGCGGAAGCCCGACAGCGATATGGGCGGTGCGTTCTGCCGGAATCGACCCTGCGACCGGAAAGGAACTCTTCATAAAGAAGGACGGCACATATTCGTTCACATATGATGTGAATGACGAGGTCGTGGTCGGTGACACACAGCCGAAGATAGAAGGACTTGTCGGTACTTCATTGTATCTCAAGGGATTCTCAGTGGGATGCTATCTCAGATATCGCTGGGGAGGTCAGGTGTTCAACTCGTCACTCTTCCAGAAGGTCGAGAACATAGGCACTCAGGAAGTCTACGACAACCAGGACAAGAGGGCGCTGTATGACAGATGGTCCGAGAATAACAGGGAGGCATATTTCAAGGGCATCTCCCTGGTGCAGAGGACAGAGAAGTCGTCGCGCTTCGTGATGGATGACAACTCGCTTGTCGGAGAGTCGTTCAACATAGGTTATGAATTCCCTGACAGGATCGCACGTCGTATGAGGCTCGGAGCCATGAATGTCCAGCTGACGATGACCGATGTCTTCAGGGCGACTTCGGTGCGCGTGGAGCGAGGTATAGACTATCCGTTCGCAAGGACGGTGACAATGTCTTTGGGTATGACATTTTAAATGAGCAGGAATATGAGAAAGATACTTACATATATTGCGTTGGCGTCTCTTCTGACTCTCGTGTCCTGCGATGCCTGGCTTGATGTGAAGCCATATGACAAGATGTCTCAGGACGAGCTCTTCTCGACTGAGGCCGGATTCATCAAGTCTCTCAACGGAATATACATCGAGCTGAACAGCGACATGCTTTATGGCGGAGCGCTGTCTGTGGAGATGGTGGAGATCATGGGCGGAGCCTATGTGATCGGAACAGACAATTCCGTATGGGGCAACTATGCCGACCTTGCGGAATATGAATATGGCACAGACTACTGGAGGGCGAGACTGAACGAGACATGGAACAAGGCATACTCGCTCATCCTGAACTGCAACCTCCTTCTCGAAGCCCTCGAGAATACCGCTGTGAAGTTCTCGGGAGACAATTATAAAGTGATAAAGGGTGAGGCTCTTGCTCTCAGGGCCATGCTGCATTTCGACATGCTGCGCCTCTTCGGCCCTGTATACTCTCGTAACCCTCAGCAGGATGCCATACCATACTACAAGAAGTATTCTGTAGTTCCTAACGGCATACTTCCTGCGTCGGAAGTGGCGGCGGAGATAACTCATGACCTTCAGGAAGCCCGCATCCTGCTTGCTAATGATCCTGTAAGGATGTCAGGCACGATGACCTCGGCGCCTTCCGACGGTTCGTCCACTTTCATGTACTACAGGAATCTCCGTCTGAATTACTATGCCGTGACAGCCCTTCTGGCGCGTTCGGGACTGTATTTCGGAGACAGGGAGGCTGCCTACAGATACTCTACGGAGGTTATCGACGCCTCGGACAAGGGCATATTCCCGTTTGTGGACAAGAGTCTTGTGACCGGCTCTCCAGACGATCCTGACCGCATTTTCTCTTCTGAGGTCATCTTCGCGCTGACCCATTCGCAGAGGAATACTCTGTTCAAGGACTACTTCGATCCGAGCCGTATCCCGAACTATGTCTTCAGGATGGACAACGACCTGATGAGCGGCATAGTCTTCGGAGGCGGAGCTATGACCGGCGGAAACCAGGATGACTACCGCTACAGGGTGAACTGGGTGGCCACAGGAGCCAACAGATACTTCTACAAGTACTCTGACATGGTGGATTCGGGAAACATCCGCAACACCATGATACCGATGCTCAGGCTTGGAGAGATGTATCTCATTGCAGCGGAAAGCCGATCCGAGGATATCGGAGCAGGCGTGGCATATGTCAACAGGCTCCGTGCAAACAGAGGCGTAGGCAACATCCAGACATTGACGAGGGATATCCTTCAGTATGAATATATAAGGGAACTGTATGGCGAAGGACAGCTTTTCTATATGTACAAGCGAATGTATACGCCGGTGCTCTTTTCGCCGGTTGCCAGCCGCAACCCGCAGCCGAGCGACGCCGTCTTCGTCATCCCGCTCCCAACATCAGAAACCGACAACTAATGAAAAAAACATACTACATACTGTCAGCCCTTATACTCCTCCTCCTGACCTCCTGTCAGGAGCGCCATCCGGCGCCCTTCCAGGACATCACCGGAGTGTATTTCAACAATACATCCGGATCGATGAGTGTCACCGACAGCCTCGTCGTGACCTTTGTCTATGAGGCTTCGGACCAATTGGAGGTCCCGGTCAGGGTCCAGCTTCTTGGCAGGGCCTCTGACGAAGCCCGCCCGATAGGCATGACCGTAACCTCCGACAATGCGGAGGAAGGTGTGGATTATCTCCTTCCGGATAGTGCCGTCCTTCCTGCCGGCGCGTCATCAACCGATTATGTCGTCACGCTGAAACGGACTGAGGCACTCAAGAGCGAGAAGAAGATGATCCTCCTGCAGATCCATGCCAATGAGCATTTCGACCTGCCCGTGGACCATATCGTGCAGGTTGCGGACACGGTGTCGACTCTCGAATACAGGATATATTTCTCTGACATGTTCACCAAGGCCCCAGCCGCATGGGATGAGAACCTGGTAGGGGAGTTCACCCAGCAGAAGTTCGAGCTTGTGTGCAAGGTGCTGGGCATCGACCCCGGGGATTTTAACGACTCCGGCGTGATCACCCTCGCCAAGCTTCTGTATATCAGCGCGGAGATGACTGCATATGTTGAGGGAGAGGTGGAAAAGAAGAATGCCGGGGAGGCATATGATGAGGATGCATTCGATCCAAGGACCGGGGAACCATTGACATTCAGATGATGAGAAGGATATTATACATATTGGCTTTGGCCATGGCAGTGGCGGCATGCAGCCAGGATGAGGGCAACTATGACTATGTGGACCTCAAGGAGCCTGTGATAACAGGTCTCCAGGACCAGAACGTCCTGACTCTCTCGAGGCTTCAGCTCACGCCGGACCTCGGCGATGCTGACTTCCCGGAAGGGGAGTATGCCTTCGAGTGGAAGGTGCTCGACCGCAATGTCATGGGTGAGGCCGTGGTGATAGGGACCGGGAAGAATCTTGACTACGAAGTGACTCTGGCTCCAGGCTCATATGCGTTGTATTTTACTGTGACAGAGGTCGCTACAGGCCTCTACTGGCAGCAGAGTGTTGAACTGACCGTCAGCTCGTCCATGTCGGAGGGCTGGATGGTGCTGTGTTCGGACGGAGGCCGCGCGCGTCTGGATGTGGTCTCGGCAGTGACCGGCGAGACGATGACTGATGTCCTGAAGGGAAACGGCATGCCTCAGATGAACGGTCCGCGCAGGATCCAGTGGCTGTCAGACAAGACCGATGCAGCCTCTCCGTATTATCTTCTGACCGACGACGGCGCGACAAGGCTCGGCAAGGATGCCTTCGAGTGGAAGCCTGAGTATGACTTTGCATATGAGGTGGCGGTGCAGGACAAGCTCGTTCCGCACTCGATAGTGTCAGCAGGATTCGGCAAGGTCGTGGTGAGCGGCACAAATGCGCACTATTGCGAGATAATGGGTATAGACGGACTGTACGGAAGCGCTGTGAACAAGGGTTTCGCAGTCGCGCCGTATGTCGGAGCGAATGTGCTTGCGACTCAGGTGTATGCGGCTGTGTACATGCTATATGATATTGATAATAAGCGTCTTGTGGCATATTGCCCGTTGCTCGCGACCAATGACCTCGGAGGGTTGAATCCATTGACGTCTATGGAGGAGATGGGGCAGATAGCCGAAGGCATGGCCCCAGGCTCCGGAGTGCTTGGAAATGCATTCGACGCATGGCCGGAAGGTTACGACTGCGTATATATGGAGAATACGCGTTATGACCCGGGCAATGCAAAGATGGGACTGACTTATGTCCTTCTCAGCGACGGAGCGGACTGCCGTCTCTACGGTGTACAGCTCGGTGACATGCTCAGGTATGCAGACTGTACATATGTGCTCGGCAAGGGAAGTCATGCAGACCTGTCGCAGTGCCAGGATATCCTGCACGAGGATGCCCTCTATGCATTCAGTTCGCTTAAGAACTATATGTATTACGCAGTGGGGGACAAGGTCTACAGAGTGGACCTGTCCGTATCTCCCGCAAAGGCAGACCTGCAGTTCTCTCTCTCGGGAGAGAATATCACCTGCCTGAAGTTCAACCTCTTCCAGAAGACGGAGAACATGCAGAGGAGCTACGACCTCCTGGTCGGCTCCGACAAGGATGGCTCCGGCGTGCTGCGAGTCTATGAGGGCAGGGAGTCGGACGGAGACTTCAGGAATGTGGAGCCGCAGAAGTTCGAAGGCTTTGCGGAAATTGTGGATGTCACATATAAGGAAAGAATATATTAAGATATGAAGAACTTTGCAATCATCCTTTCGGCTGTTCTTTTTTGCATCAGCTGTTCATCGGCACCGCAGGAAGCCGTGCTGAAAGTAAAGGTAAACGCCCCTGTGGCGGCGGAAGTCGTGGCGGTATGCCATAACGACATAAGCGTGCTGCCTCTTGACGGTGACGGATGCGCCACCTTTGCCTTGAAAGGTTCTGCCATGGCCTTTTTCAGGATTTTCCATGGACAGGAGTCTCTGCTTCTGTATATGGAGGAAGGGGACAATGCCGCATTGTCATTCGAAGGACACGACCTCAAGGGTACATATGTCTTTGAAGGAGAAAAGGCACCGGCAGTGAAATATTTGAATACGGTTTCACTGGTGGCTCTTCCAGACCAGGATTATGCTCTGCCGTTTGATGAATACAAGACCCGTCTGGATGCAAAGGCGGCGGATGCTGTCAAGCTTCTGAAGGCAAACGGCCTGTCGTCTGCCGGAGACTTCGAGGAAAACGAGGAGGACAGGATAAGATATTCATATGCGGCGCCTTTGATCATGTATCCGATGGCTCACAGGATAATGACCGGCAACATGGAATACCAGCCGGGCGAGGACTATTACGATGTCATAGAGTCGTATGTGGTTGAAGACGAGCGTCTTGCATGCCTTGATGAGTATCGCGCCTTTGTGGCGGAGGCCATGCATGTCCTTGATCCTGAAGGACGTGGCACGACATCGGTATATCCAAAGACAGTGGCCCAGATGAAGTATGCGGCTGACAGACTGTCCGATCCGGTGGTGAAGGAAATCATACTCCACCATATTGCGGCGGCATATGTCGACAATTTTGGTGTGAAGGATATAAGCGAGATGGAAAATATTTACCATACATACGTCAGGGACACACTCCTGACCTCATCCTTTGCAAAGAAGTACGAAAGGTGGGACCTTTCCCGTCCGGGAAAGAGGTCGCCAGGCTTCAGGGCTCCGGATGTTGATGGGAAGGTGCACACCCTTGCCGATTTCAGAGGCAAATATGTATATATCGACATGTGGGCTACATGGTGCGGTCCATGCAAGCGTGAAATGCCGTATCTGAAGGCATTGGAGGAAGAGTTCAAGGATGCGGAGATCGTGTTTGTCGGCCTGTCTGTAGACAAGGACAAGGCGGCATGGGAGAACATGGTCCGTCAGGGTGAACTCACCGGCGTGCAGCTGTATCTCGGCACCGGAAGCCGCTTCCAGGAAGGATACAGGGTTGAGGCAATCCCTCGCTTCATACTTCTGGACAAGGAAGGTGTCATAATCAGCAACGACATGTCCCGCCCTTCTGCAAAGGAGACAGCGGAGACTCTGAGAAATCTTGAAGGTATAAGACTATGAGAAAGATATTGACCCTGCTGCTCCTGGTCTTTTTAGCCGTTGCATGCAACGACAAGGACGGACTCTCCGGCCCCCAGGCCGAGAATCCTTTGTCCGAGTGCGTGCTGCCGGCTTCTGCCCTGGCAGGCGGGGAAGTGCTTGTGCAGTGGAACGGTTTCCCGGAAGATCCTGCCATAAGCATGGTGAGCCAAGACGGCACTTCATATGAAGTTGAGGTGACTGTGGTTACGGCATCAGGTCTTGTCTTCCTGGTACCATCATCACTGACTCCCGGAACATATATGGTCAAGTCAGGACAGGATGAACTGGGAACTATGGAAATCCTGCCGGCAGAGATGCCTGTGACAGGGCTCAAGATGCCTTCTGGCGCCAAGACGGGCGAGGAGATCGCAGTGGACGGAATCGGCTTTGAGGAAGGCTGTGTGGCCGTTCTGGTTGATTCTGAGGGCAATGAACATGCTTTGGAGACCGAACTGACATATTCCGGCATCTCGGTCATGATACCGGATGATATGGCAGAAGGAACATATTCAGTGTATCTTCTCCAGGATGGCATGGAATGGCTCCTGTCAGGATCATTTCAGGTATACAGGGATGTTGTGCTCAAGACTTTGACTCGTGTGAGCTATTACAGCCCATATATAGGCACCATGACGCTCAGGCTGTCCTGGGAAATCAATCGGGACGACCCGGTGACGCTGACCGTGTCTGAAACCGTGATCGACGGACAGGAGGAGTCGCTGGAGGCCTATGACATGTATGTATGCGATGCCACCGGGCTCTTCACGCTGGAGCATGACGGTTTCGAAGCGTCGAACGACATGTCGATGGCCTATGACAGGGATTCCGATGGAGTGGTGACTAAGTCTGATGTGCTCATATATGGAAAGAAAGAGGCTACTCCTTTCTCCTGGACTTATGACGCTGACGGTTTCCTCACGGACATATCGTCTCCGACGCGTTCCTTCAGGTCCTTCTCATACGAAGAAGGCAATCTTGTGAGGTTTATGAACACATCGTTCGAATATTCGGATCCGGCCCTGGTCGGTCATCCGTCAGCACCGGATGTGGTATGGGGCTATATGTCCCTCATGGAGAAGAACGACCCGTTCATATGCTTCCCATTCCTGCTGGGATGGTATGACAAGGCCTCGGCCCAGCTTCCGACAAAGATGATCACTCCGTCGCCTAAGGGCACGGGAACAGTGGAGAGTGCTCTTGCATACGGGTTTGACGAGGACGGTTATCCTGTCTCTATGTCATGGACAGAAGGCAATTCGGAATACCGGGTGGAATACATATACGGAAATTTGTAGTATATTTGAAAGATTTTGCATAACACGTTCAAAATGAAGAAAAGTTACATGTCTTGGCTGATCGCTTCAGTCTTTATGGTCATGATTTCTGTGGCTTCCTGTCAGGAAGGCAATCTGGATGATGACAATACAGGCGGCAAGCCGGAGGACACTGGCATCACCAATGTGAAGAATCCTTATGAAGACAAGGATGTATCATATCTTGGTGCTACTGTTTCGGTGAAGTTTGACGCATCCGCATCGTGGACTGCGGAACTGGAACTCCTTACAACCCCTGATGAGGAATGGGCTGGTATAACTTCTTCCACTGTCAGCGGAGAAGGCAAGACAAACCGCACGGTAAGGATTGCTATTGACGAGAACAAGTCGCCAGAGGAGAGAAGACTCGAACTCTGGGTGACCGTTGAAGGATTCGAACCCGAGTGTGTGGCGGAGCTGGTGCAGGCGGCAAGCGGAACCAGCGCAGATGCCGAGCTCAATGAGGCTCTCAATACATACATGCACGATATCCTGAAGGAGGACTATCTGTTCAAGGAGGCATATAATGCTCAGGAAGCCGACCTGACGATAAGCTACAAGGATTTCCTCACGGCACATCTCCTCTATCTGGGAGATGTCAATGAGGAGGATGGCGGCTATTACAGGGCAAGCCATCCGAATTCAGGCAAGAGATTCATCTACACCAATATAGTCGAGGTGCAGCCGGTATCGGCGACCTCCACCAAGGCTGTTCAGACAGGAGGCCTCGGCTTCGGCCCGTTCATGTCCTCCTCGCTTCCGGACAATCCGTCATTGATGTGCATTGCGACCTCTTATGTGCGCAGGGGATCTCCTGCAGAGCAGGCCGGCCTGAGACGTGGAGACATGATATATGCAGTCAACGGCACTCAGCTGACGACAGCCAATTATCTCAACTACATGACGGGCCTCTACCAGAATCCGACAGGAACATTCTCGTTCTCTTTCCTCAGGTTTGAACCGAATGGAAATGGCGGATATGCCTTGAATTCATACGATACGCAGACAGTGTCGGCTCAGGCTCACATATACGATCCGGTCCTTCATGCATCGATTCTTACGGATCCTGACAATTCCGCTACAAAGATCGGATACCTTGTATACGAATCCTTCGACCTCAATTCACAGGAATTCCTGGAGGAAACCATTGACGAATTCGTGGCAGCCGGCATTACGGACCTTATACTTGACCTTCGGTTCAATGCAGGTGGAGCTGTCGCCCAGAGCCGTTGGCTTTCGGGATGCATAGCAGGTGCCGCCAATGGCGACAAGACCTTCACTCAGGTTGTCTATAACGACGGCAAGACCGAGAACTGGACTTTCGGCTATGGCTACACCAATGATACAGACAATCTCGGACTGCCGACTGACCTTGGCCTGAAGCGCCTTTATGTCATAACATCCTACAATACTGCGTCGGCAGCCGAACTGGTCATCAGTTCACTCGAGGGAATCGATTTCCCTGTAAAGATGATAGGATGCAGGACAGAAGGAAAGAATGTGGGAATGACCGTCTCGGAGACTACATACAAAGAACGACGCTTCCAGTTCTCTCCTGTAACTTTCTGGGTGAGGAACGCCAAAGGCTGGGGAGACTACAAGGATGGCATCGAGCCTGACGAATATGTCAACAATGACAACGGAAGCTATGCCGATGACGCCGACAATGTGTTCCCTTATTCTTTCGGAGACTGGGGAAACATGGACTACAACATAGCCCTCCAGTGGGCCTACTGTGACATAACGGGCAAGGCAAGATGGACTCATACACCGGATGCCGCCAAGGCATGCTCGATGACTCCGGTGGACATGCAGCCTGCCACCCGGGCGCAGGGCAGATTCGGAAACCTGAATTATAACAACAACTAAATCAATATTTATGAAAATCTTTAACCAAATTAAGTCGGGATTCGCGAAGGTAGCGCTTGCAGTGTTGCTGGCATCGCCTCTTGCTGTGTCCTGCTATGATGACTCTGCACTTCAGGAGCAGATCGATATCTTGGTAGACAAAGTTTTTGCCCTTGAGGAAAAACTCAATGCCGAACTCTCTGCATTGAAGTCGATGCTCTCAGGACAGCTCTTTATTTCCAAGGTGACTCGAAATGCCGCCAATGGCGAGGTGACAATCATTCTTTCGGATGGCAACGAGCTCAAGCTCCTGCCCCCGACAGACCTGCAGTCGACTGTGACATACATTACGATCGGAGGAGTCGACTATTGGGCTTATATCGATGCTGATGGCAAGAAGACTCTCTTCAAGAATGAGAAGGGCGAGGGTATTCCTGTTGCGTCAGAACTTCCGGAGGTGGTTGTAAAGGACGGAGAATCATATCTTCGCATCGGAGGCGTGGATTATCCTCTCTCGGGAAATTCAGTGTTCTCTGACTACGAACTCATTACTGACGAACTCAGCGGTGAGATATATGCCGTTACATTCACTTTCGGCGAGGACATGACCTTTACCGTTACAGTTGACGGAGCATGCGGATTCCACTTTGTGAAGCCGTCGGGATGGTCGACTGAGATCGTGTCTGACTGGTATGTTGCAAATGGTGTTACCGAGAGAGTCCAGGTTGATGCCCGTGGCGTTGTCGACTATGTGCTCCAGATTCCGGACGGATGGAGAGTAAAGGAGTATGAAGACATCTACATGGGAGGCCTTTATTTTGATATAACCGCTCCGTCAAAGGAACTTGTCGAGTCCGGTATAGCTGCTGCTGAAGGTGACTTGAAGGTTGTTGCTGTTCTGGAGGGTGGCAAGGCTACTGTGGCTCGTCTGTACCTCACGACTTCACCTTTCAAGACCTTCGGAGTCTCTCTCGGCAATGCAAAAGCAGAGATGTATAACGGATTGCAGAAGTTCGTATACGGAATCTGTGCTAAGGAGGCCTTCGATGAGGCGTCAATCTTCGAGACAGCTGAAGGTCTTCTGGGAGCATTCTCATATCCTTCCGGCTATGGCATTTCAGACAGCGATCTTTCCGAGTCTGTAGCTAAGATTCTCGGTTCTGAGCCTTATGCAGGTGAGTCATATGTGTTCTGGGCTCTTCCGGCACTCTACTATCAGACTGCCGATGATGCAGGATATTATCTTTCTGAGGAGACATTCGTTACATCAGAATTCAAATATGCTTCCATCGAATTTGAAATCTCGGATAAGAGATTCCGCGATGCTGCCCTGACACTTAATGTGGCAGGTGCCGATTCTTATTATATGGGCCTTCTTCCTGCTGAGGAGTTCCTTCTTGAGGATCTTCTTTACGGACTGAATGCTTCTTATTATGAGCCTCTGACCACTCCTATGTCTTATACCGGTTCGGTGTTTGCGCTGACAGGTGTGACAGCAGAACCGGCAACTGATTATGTGGCTTGGATCGCTTTGGCTGAGGCTGGCAAGACATATGCGGCATCAGATGTGATCGTGCGTGAATTCTCGACCCTGAAACTTGAAGCGGGCGGAGCGGTCAAGATCGTTGCAGGTGAAATGTCTGCCACAGCACTCGACCTGTATGTGCCGTTGACAGCCGAAGGAGCTGAGTCTATATATTATACTTATATGACAACGTCTGATGCGAAGAAATATGCGGATGATGAGGCCAAGGCTTCCTATCTTCTTGAGAAGGGCAGGAGTGTTCAAGGCACTTCAGTGGAAGCGCGACTCAGTGATGTTATCACAAATCCAAAGCCGTCTACCACCTATGTCCTGCTGGCAGTAGCGTCAGATTCTGGTGGAAAATATGGTGAGGTGCTTACACAGGAGTGTGCGACTACCAAGATATCATATAATGACCTTAAGGTGGATATCACCCTTGCGGTAAACGACCCGGGCAATGTCATCCTCAATGTGTCTGCTCCAGATGCGTCAGGCCTGATCTACTGGATAGGAAAGACTTCAGACAACACATGGAAGAGTTCCAACTATATGGGAGGCAGCGTAGAGACAGCTCAGGAATACATGTACCTTAACAGCACACATTACAGGATTACATCAGTGATGGAGGCTTATCCTCTCTCTGACGGACAGATCAGGATGACCGATCTTGCTTACAGTGAGGAATACATCATAGTTGCCATGGCAAAGGATGCAGAAGGTGGCTTCTCAAAGGGACACTCGCTGGTTTTCGTGCCAAGTCCTGTAGCTCTTGGCACGGTGGTGAAGTCTTCAGATGACAAATGGGCTGCTGCAAGACCAACGGTGGAATTCCTCCCGGGAACATTCATCGCGGCTTCAGGTCAGATGTCAGGCCAGTATGCATACAATGTCACTATTCCTGCGGGATTCACAGGATATGTTCTTTCTGGAACGGAATCTTACCTTGATGACGGAGGACAGATAACCAACATGTCAGTCGAAGACCGTATGATAAAGATCATCCAGATGGTGGATAAGAAACGCGACAGCAATATTACCGTGGATTATGATCTCTGGGGCGAGAAGGGTTATCCGTACGGATATGAGTTCTATCATCACGAGCACGGCAATCCTCTGTTTGGTAATGTCGTGATATGGGCAAGTCAGGAGTATCATGATTCGATGTGTGACTGTGGCGGAAACTTCACTTCAACTATGATTGTCAATAATGTTGAAGTAGAAGTGGAACATCAGATCAACATCAATGACGGTAAACCATTGCAGGTAAGGCAGCCTTATGCTGTCGGCAGTACGACGGAGTCTATCGACAAGGTCTTTGTAATTTGTCAGGATCTTGACGGAAACTGTTACGCGCCGTTCGAGTTTGATGTTCCTGTTTCCATGTTCGCAAATGCAGGAGCTCGAGACGAGTAGAGCTTAATATATGAAAATAAGCCTGTCTTCATCATTCGTAGAAGACAGGCTTATTTTTGTGTAGATATATCTTAGAGAGTTCTCTTGATCTCTTCGATTGTGTAGGCCTCGACAACGTCTCCGACCTTGATGTCGTTGTAGCCCTGGATGTTCAGACCGCAGTCCATACCCATGTGAACTTCCTTGACATCATCCTTGAATCTCTTGAGGGATCCAAGCTCTCCTGTATAGACTACGATACCGTCGCGGATCACGCGCACCTTCGCAGTCCTCTGGAGCTTTCCTTCGCGGACGATACATCCTGCGATCGTTCCCACCTTTGAGATCTTGAAGGTCTCCTGAACCTCGGCGGTTGCAGTGACAACCTCCTTCTGCTCAGGCTCGAGCATACCCTCGATACCGCTCTTGAGCTCGTTGATGCAGTCGTAGATGACTGAATACAGACGGATCTCGATCTCCTCC
>JAFQFD010000048.1 GCA_017415715.1 Bacteroidales bacterium
AATAACAATTGTCTCATCTAGCAAGTCATGACATTCCTTTTCGCGGAACGTATATTCTGAAATATACCTGTCCTTCCAGTACTCCTTGTCCGGATGATCTATGTCCACTCCCATCAGTCCGATGAGGTAGACTGGCGGGACATCATAGTCAAAGCCGGTCTTGTTCTGTCTGTCATATGCCCTGCTCGCATAGCTGACGCATCGCTTGAACCATGACTTCTCTCTGTATCGTTGCGTTTCCACGATGAACTTCGCGCCCGAGGCGTCGCTGCACATGAAGTCGTACTTGAATTCCTTGCTCTGCCCGATGACGGGTCCCTGATGCTCTGTCGGCTGATAATCTATCTCCTTGATCTGCCTGTGCTTCGGAAGCAATGTGTTGAGCAGCATCATCACCACCTCTTTGTTGCTCTCGTCCCCGAAAAACGCCTTGAAACCTCCGTTGCTGAGTATGTCCACATACCTCTGCTCTGTCTCTGCATGAATCTTATTTCCCATAACAAAAAAATTAAAGTTTACGGGAGCAAAGTTCGGGAGTCTGTGTCGGATACTATGTAAAATAAAGAAAAACAGACGTTTACGAATTTTATAATTCCGGGATTTCGTCACAAATAGCCGCTTTTCGTCACATTTTTCTTTTTCTTATAATTTTTTCTTTTTTTTTAGTAAATTTACGGATATAAATAATGTCATATGAAGATCAAACATTTATTTCTATTGTGGGCTTTGTTTTTAATGTCCGGATGTGCAGATGATATGAGTCTCAAGTCTCCCTCTGGAGACATCACCGTCGACTTCTCAGTCGATATGGACGGAATTCCTCATTATCAGGTCTCCGCATATGGACAGGATGTGATAGAGGAGTCATCTCTTGGCCTGGAGGCTGCAGAAACAGAACTTGCATATGGATTTAATGTAAAGAAGGTGACACGCAGCAAGGTGGACCAGGAGTGGACCCAGCCTTGGGGCGAGAACAAACTGATGAGGGACCGTCATAACGAGATGGCTGTCCTCATGGAGAATGACAGAGGTGTCTCTCTGACTATGAGATTCAGGGCCTTTGATGATGGAATTGGATACCGTTACGAATATGATGCTTCGGCAGCGGATGTTCAAGATGGGGAAGCTCTTGATTCTCTGACAATTACCGGTGATAACACATATTTCACATTAGCCCAGGACGGAACATGCTGGAGCATAGGAAGCTATTTTTCGGGCTACGAGCTTCCATATCGCGAACAGGCGATAAGTGCGACCGAGAATGCAAACACTCCGTTCACATTCAGGATGGAAGACCTTTATGGAAGCATACACGAGGCCGCTCTGTATGACTTCCCTGAAATGAACATCTACAGGCAGGACAGTCTGGACTTCAAGAGCGAGCTCGCTCCGCGTCCTGACGGCAGCCTTGCCCGTGTCGGCGCAAGGTTTACAACGCCTTGGAGAACGCTCCAGATAGCCAAGGATGCCGTCGGGCTGATCAACTCGTCTCTGATTCTCAATCTCAACGAGCCGTGCGTGCTGGAAGATGTCTCATGGATCAAGCCTCAGAAGTATGTGGGAGTATGGTGGGGAATGCACCTTGGAACACAGGTGTGGACTATGGGCCCTCGCCATGGAGCGACCACAGAGAATGCTATCAGACACATTGACTTCGCGGCTGCCAACAACATCCAGGGCGTGCTCTTCGAAGGCTGGAACAAAGGCTGGGAGAACTGGGGAGGCAGCCAGCATTTCGACTATTGCGAGCCTTATGAGGACTTTGACCTTGAGAGGATAGCTGCATATGCAGCCGAGAAGGGCGTATCCCTCTGGATGCACAACGAGACAGGCGGAAGCATCTTCGAATATGAGAGGGAGATGGAGAAGGCATTCGCGAAATATCAGAGTCTCGGCATCCATTACCTCAAGACCGGATATGCCGGCGGAATGCCGAACTATATCAGACATCACTCGCAGCGCGGCGTACAGCACTACCAGAAGGTCGTTGAGACTGCTGCAGAGTATGAGATCGCCATAGATGCACATGAGCCTATAAAGGAGACGGGCATCCGCCGTACATGGCCGAACATGATGACTCGCGAGGGAGCCCGAGGCATGGAGTGGAACGCATGGAGCGAGGGCAACAGCTCCGAGCATCTCTGCGTTCTGCCTTACACAAGGCTGCTCAGCGGTCCGATGGACTATACACCTGGAGTCTTCGACATATATTACAAGACAGCATGCGCGACCCCGGGACGCGAAGAGTGGAACGGAGACAACTCCCAGACCTACATCAAGACCACCATTGCCCGTCAGATCGCGAACTGGGTTCTCATCTACTCTCCGCTGCAGATGGCCTGCGACCTGATCGAGAACTACGAAGGTCATCCGGCATTCCAGTTCTTCCGTGACTTTGACGCAGACTGCGACTGGTCAGAGGCTCTTGCAGGTGAAATCGGAGATTATATCGTGATTGCCCGTCGTGCTGGAGAAAAATTCTTCCTCGGAGCCGGCACCGACAGCGAGCCGCGCGCAGTCACTGTGCCGCTCGACTTCCTCGAGCCGGGCGTCACATATGAGGCTGTAATCTATGCCGACGACCTTGATGCTCCGGTCGTAACTCAGCCGGACGGCACAAAGGCGCCTGACAAGACATGTTACAGGATAGAAAAAATCAAGGTGACCTCATCGGACACCTTGACTATAGAGATGGCTGCTGACGGTGGCCAGGCCGTTTCTTTTATTCCTGTTGAATGATTATTTCATGCAGTTGAAATGAAGATCGCTGCCCGTAAGAGAGTCATGCGAAATGCGATAAGCGTTGTGACGCTTGCCGGAAAGGGTGATGGCCTTTATGAGACCATCTCCTTTTTTTGTGATGACAGTGCCGTCAGGAAGTTCCACCCTGTCGAAGCGAGGGGTTGTCAGGGTGTATGACGGGTGGCCCGGGCAGTCGGGGTAGAAGCCCATCATGGAGAATACGGCCCATGCCGACATTGTGCCTGTGTCGTCGTTGCCCGGAATGCCGTCAGGACGTGTTGTGTAGTGCTTGTCGAGAAGCTCTGAAACGATCTTTGATGTCCTCCATTCCTCGCCCTTGAAGTAGCTGAATAGGTATGGATATGCTATGTCAGGCTCGTTTGCAGGGTCATATAGTCCTTCGTCAAACACCTTCTGGAGTTTATTCACGAAAGCCTTCCTGCCACCCATGATCTTTGCCAGTCCGAGGACATCATGAGGTACATAGAACGTATAGTTCCATGCGCTGCCCTCGTGGAAGCCCGGCACCGCCTCGAAGTTCTCGCCCTGGCGAGGATTGAACGGCTCGAGGAAGCTGCCGTCGGCGTTCAGAGGCCTGAATGTGCCGAAAGCAGGACAGTAGTAATGTTTATACCGGAGCGACTGCGCAAGGAATCTCTCTGCATCTTCTGCATGGCCGAGGTCAGCCGCAAGCAGAGACAAGGCGTAATCTGCGATATAGTATTCAAGAGCATGCGACACGGAGTTGTCCCCGGAAGCGTCAGCCGAATAGAATCCGAGCGGAACGTATCCTTGCGAGAGATACGGGTCTATGTCAGGACGCATTAGGTTTTCCGCGCCTGGAGTTGTGGCAGACTTCACGAACGCTTCATATGCGGTCTCGATGTCGAAGTCTCTCAGACCCTTCAGCCATGTGTCTGTGATGACAGGGATTGCCGGGTCGCCTTCCATGGTGAAGGTCTCGCGGCCGAAAAGCTCCCATTTCGGCATCCAGCCCCATTCCTTATATATGTCTATCATCGAGCGGACCATGTCCAGCTGCCTTTCAGGATAGACAAGGGTCATGAGCTGATGCAGATTTCTGTATGTATCCCATAGGGAGAATACGCTGTAGCGGGTATGTCCCTCCGGCACGCAACCCACTCCGTCAGACTCCATCAGAGGATATTCTCCATTGACGTCATTCAGGATGCTTGGGTGTATAAGCGTGTGATATAGAGCAGAATAGAAGACTTCCTTGTCTCTCTCCGAGCCTCCGGAAACCTTGATGCGCGACAGGTCGGACTCCCATGCTGCCTCCGCTGCGGCCCTCACCGTCTCGAAGTTCGAGACGCCAGGGGCCAGCGGAGCCTGCTCCGCATCGAGATTCTCCCACGCGTTCTCGCAGCTCACGAATGAAACTCCCATCTGCAGCTCCACCTGCTCTCCCTCGGCAGTCTCGAAAGAGAACCAGTATCCGATGTCGTCGCCGGCGATTTCGCGGCCATACTTCTTGTATATCTTATAAGTGCCGTCATCCGGAGTCCATGCTCCTTCCACACCGGTCATAAGAGGCTGGAATTTCCAGAAACCGCACTCTGCCGGAACCTTGTTGATGCGTATTGCAAAATAGACAGGGAACACAGCCTGCGAATTGTAGCAGAATGTGCCGGCAAGCCTCATGCCCTCGATCTCTGTGTCGCTGACCTTACGGATCCATGCTCCGGTCTCATTGGTCAGTCCTTCTCCGAAGTTCACCAGAATGTTGCCCTGGCCCTCCTGGAACGTATAGCGCTCGACAGATGTACGGGTGGTCGCGCTGACCTCGGCCTTGATGCCATGAGCCAGCAGCTCACATCCATAGTATCCGGGCTCAGCGGCTTCGTTCCGATATTCCGACCCATAAATATGGTAATCCACCATCAGCGGACCGCTTGTAGGCATGGTAAGAGCCAGACCGACCTCAGGGCAGCCTACGCCGCTGAGGTTTACGTGTGAGAATCCTGTAAAATACTTATTGTCAGAACTATAAGGTGTACTCCACCACCTGCTGTCCTTGTCATATCTGTTCAGTTCCGATCCCATCACATTGAACGGAGTCACAGACATCATTCCGTTAGGACATAATGCCCCCGGATTGGTCGTGCCATAATTCGACGACCCGATGAACGGGTTCACGTGGTCGGTGAGCTTAGCTTCCTGCGCATAAGCCGAAAGGCATACGGTGCAAAGCGCCAGTGCTATCAGTCTGGTGATTTTCATGACTATTTTCTAATGAGTGCGTCAAGCGTATTCAGGCGGGTGTTGATGTGGTTGCGTACGGTGCCGAGCTCTGCCTCGTATGAGCCCAGGGCCTGGAAGTTCATATGTACATGTTGGTTAAGGATCTTCCATCTCTTGAAGTTCAGCTCCTGAGACTCGTCAAGAAGGTCGGCGGTCTCCTCCATATATGAACCGATGTTCTTGAGATTGCCGTCATTGAGGGCAGCATCCCAAAGCTCGATGAGTCTTGCCTTGGCCTGAGGGTCCTGCTTTACGATTCTCAATACGATATCCTTCAGCTGACCTCCTGCGAATGAACCGTTGACCGCGCAGAGATAGTCGGCCGTGGTTATAGGGTGCGTGCGGTAGTCGTTGTCGAATGAGAGGTCATTGTCCCATGTCGGTCCGGTGTACAGCTTTCCGTCGGCGGCATCCTTATACATGTATACGCTCCAGAATGCGTCAGTGTTGGCGCAGAACTCTCCTATTATGAAGTTTCGAAGGAAACTGTCAAGGTCAAGATATTTGCGGTAGCCGTTGTTCGGATCAGTGTAGTTCGAGGCCAGCGTCGCTGCTTCAAACTTGTTGAAATAGTCCTCTATGAACTTTTTCTGCTCGTCAGTAATGTCGTCCTCGTCAGGATGCTTTATGGTCACAGGAATGCCTGTCTTTGATGCGAACATCACCTCCTCGTCCCATGCATAGGCATCGATCTCGATCAGGTATCCATCCTTGGCCGGAACCCTTCCGCTGGCTGCCTCCACCTGGTCGCAGAGCTGGTAGCATCCTCTGTACTCGCCATTGATTATCAGGTCTACTGGATGGCAGAACGGCGTGTATGGCTGTCCGACTCTTCTGCTGACCTCGAAGGCGAGGATGTTGCGCATCAGGGTCTTGTCTCCGTGATTGCTGATCAACGTCCACTTCTTGGCCGATGCAGGCGCGCCGAGAGGGCTCTGCTTCTCATCGAACTTAAGCCTGTACGGCTTCTTCTCGAAGTTCCAGCTCGCGTTTCCGCGGCCGCGGATCTCGGTGCCGCTGGTGGCAAGAAGCTCAGTTCCGTTCTCTGATATGATATATACATTGCTGATGAGATTCTTTTCCTTCTCTATCACTTCCTCTCCGTTCGCGATGTTCACCACGACGGTAGGCAGGTTGGTGAACTGATACAGCTTCGAATCGTCTCCCTCTGACTTGTATCCGTGGAATTCAAGCTCTGCGAGGTTGCATCGCACATCGTGCGGGCTGACGTAGCGGACATATCTGAATCCGCGCGAGCAGTCCACCTGTCCATAATGCATGACTCCTTCCGTCGCCGCATTCTTGATCATGAATATAGGAAGCGCGTCGCTGAAGTCTGCTTTGTTGGCACCTTCGATCACAGCCAGCTCCACGCGTCCGCCCTGAGTCTTGCGAGGAGACCAGCCGACCTTTGTGATGACATGCTTTTCTCCAAGGTCAAGGCCTACCCATGTGCGCGAGCGGTCATATGAGGCAAAGAAAGTGTCGTAGTTGCCGTCGAAGACGTTGTTCTTGGTGTTGACGGTGGTCGACTTTGCATTTCCGTTATCATAGTCAACCGAATACTGTGTGCCGATGATGGTGCCGGTGAGCTTTACCGGCGTTGTTTCCTGCTTTGTCCTGGCCAGAGTATAGTCTGCACTCCATACCCTTCCGTTCTCCTTATCTTCGGCCCATCCCCAGATATAGTAATCCGTGTCAGCCATCAGACCGGTTATTGTCATCTGCTGTCCTACATGAGAAGGTTTGCTTGGTACAGCCTTCTCTTTGCCCTGCTCCTTGTTGGAGGTCTCGCAATAGACGATACCCCAGCTGTCCAGGTTCTTCATGTCCGCAGACCTTACGGAAAGCGTAAGGTCGATGGACTTTGTATCCAGACTGTTGATCTCTATGCTGATTTCAGCCTGAGGTGTCGGTGGCTGAGGGTCGATGTCTACATCCTTGCAGCCCACAATCAGCAGGCTTAAAGCAAAAAGTGCAAATGCAAATCTATTCATGACGTCATCAGTTTCAGTTAATTTACAAATATAGCAATTAATTCCTATAAAAGAAAGTGGCATGTAATGCATTGATATTCAGTACTTTGCTAGTGTGTGCGTGCCGCCAAAGGGGAGCACGCGAGGGTGCTTAAACGATTGAGAGCCAGTGGGTTGTGTGACACCACTGGCTCTCGGTCGGTACGCAACTGCCGTTGCGGTATGTTATACGAGCGGCTCGCCGGTCATTGCAGCAGGCTGCTCTATGCCCATCAGCTTGAGGATTGTCGGAGCCACGTCTGCGAGCTTTCCGTTCTTCACTTCCTTTACAGCGTCGCCTGCGTTCACCACGATGAATGGAACATCGTTGAGCGAGTGGGCTGTGTTAGGTGTGCCGTCCTCGTTTATAGCGTAGTCAGCGTTACCGTGGTCAGCTGTGATGAGGATTACATAACCCTGAGCCTTGGCAGCCTCTACAACCTTCTCGACACATGTGTCTACTGCGGTGACCGCCTTGCGGATCGCCTCGTATACACCTGTGTGGCCGATCATGTCGCCGTTAGCGAAATTCAATATAATAAGGTCATTGCGACCTGTGTTGATGGCCTCTACGAGCTTCTCTGTAACCTCAGGAGCGCTCATCTCAGGCTGAAGGTCGTAGGTAGCAACCTTCGGAGAGTTTACGAGGATGCGGTCCTCGTTCTCGAAGAGAGACTCAGCGCCACCGTTGAAGAAGAATGTAACGTGTGCATACTTCTCAGTCTCAGCGATGCGGAGCTGGTTCTTTCCAGCCTTTGAAACTACCTCTCCAAGGGTCTCCTGCACGTTCTCCTTGTCGAAGAGGATGTGAACGCCTGTGAATGATGCGTCGTACGGAGTGAGGCAGCAGTAGTAGAGAGGAATGGTGTGCATTCCCTGCTCAGGCATGTCCTGCTGTGTGAGCACTGCTGTGAGCTCGCGCGCACGGTCGTTGCGGAAGTTGAAGAAGATTACTGCGTCGCCTTCCTGGATCCTGGTGAGAGGCTGGCCCTCAGCGTCAGTGATCACTACCGGCTTGATGAACTCATCGGTCACGCCCTCGTCATATGAAGCCTGGATCGCCTCAGTTGCAGAAGTCGCATATGTTCCCTTTGCATCGACGAGCATGTCATATGCCTCCTTCACGCGCTCCCATCTCTTGTCACGGTCCATTGCGTAGAAACGTCCGCATACTGTAGCGACCTTTCCTGTAGACTGAGCCATTGCGGCCTCGAGGCCCTCTACGAAGCCCTTTCCGCTCTTAGGGTCAGTGTCACGACCGTCCATGAAGCAGTGTACGAACACGTCCTCGAGACCATACTCCTTGGCCACATTGAGGAACTCATACACATGCTCCAGAGAGCTGTGTACGCCGCCCATGGATGCAAGACCCATGAGGTGGAGCTGCTTGTTGTTTGCCTTCACATAGTCATAAGCCGCCTTGATTTCTGCGTTCTCGAGGAACTTGTGCTCGCGTGCGGCGATGTTGATCTTCACGAGGTCCTGGTACACCACGCGGCCTGCGCCGAGGTTGAGGTGACCTACCTCCGAGTTACCCATCTGGCCCTCAGGCAGACCTACGGCCTCGCCGCAAGCCTTGAGTGTGCTCATAGGGTATTGTCTGCGGAGAGCCTCGATGTACGGCGCTCCCTGCGCATAGATGACATTAGACTCATCCTGTCTGCCCTCGCCCCATCCGTCGAGGATCATAAGTAGAACTTTCTTGTCCATAATATTATCGTTTTGTCAATTTTTCTTCAATTTTTGCATTCCGTCAAAAATGCGTGGCAAAGATACAATTTTCTATTTATATTTGTGTGCCAAACTATCATATATAAACGAATATGGGCAGAAAGAGAAGCAGTCACGGCAGGGGCCGTGGAAAGAAGGAAAAGAAGGTTTTCCCGGTGGTTACGGGAAAAGTGCAGATGACCCGCGAAGGATATGCCTTCGTCATTGTCGAGGGAGAGGAGGATGACGTATTTGTGAAGGCGTCCAAGACGCGCGGAGCGCTGAACGGGGACATCGTCCGCGTGTCAGTGAAGCGTGAGAAGACGGACCGTCAGCGTCGCGAAGGCGAAGTCATCGAGATAGTCGAGAGGTCTCCAAGACCGTTCATAGGAATATTACATATAGTCGGAAATCAGGCCTGGGTACTCATGCAGAGCCGTTTCATGCCGTATGACATCACCATACCGTTCACCGAGTCGGACAAGGTCCGCTACCGCAGACACAATGTCAAGGGGCAGTCGCTCGCGGAGCCGAAGGACGACACAGGCTGGCTCAAGCCGTTGGGAAATGATGAATATGCGATCCATAAGGTGTATGAGCTGGGCGAGGACGGATATGGCAGGCAGGAGCTGAAGGCCCGCTCGGGCATGAAGGTCGCCGCCGTCGTGGACGACTGGCCGCGCAGCGAGGCGACCCCTCGCGGCCACATAGTCGATGTGCTCGGAGAGCCCGGCGAGAACGACACCGAGATGCATGCCATCCTTGCGGAATATGCCCTTCCATATAAATTCGAGTCGGAAGTGGCCAACGCCGCTGACCAGATATCAGAGGAGATCACTGCAGAGGACCTCAAAGGTCGCAGGGACTTCCGTCAGACATTGACATTCACCATAGACCCTGCTGACGCAAAGGACTTCGACGACGCCCTGTCGTTCAAGGTGCTGGATAACGGCAACTACGAGATAGGAGTCCATATCGCCGATGTCACTCACTATGTGAAGCCGGGGTCGGTTGTGGACAAAGAAGCGCAGGAGCGCGGCACATCGGTATACCTGGTGGACAGGACCGTGCCTATGCTCCCTGAGAAGCTCTGCAACAAGCTCTGCTCCCTCCGTCCGCAGGAGGAGAAGCTCACATTCTCGGCAGTCTTTGAGATGACTCCGCTCGGCCGCATCGTCGGCCAGTGGTTCGGCAAGACCGTCATATATTCCGACTACAGATTTGCATACGAGGAGGCTCAGGAGATCATAGACGAGCCTAAGGCTGCTCACGAGGGTGTCCCTGCAGAGATAGTATCGGCAGTCCTTACGCTTCATGGTCTGGCGACCAAGCTCCGCAAGAAGAGATTCGCGGCGGGAGCCATAAGCTTCGACCGTCCTGAGATGAAGGTCGAGGTGGACGAGAAGGGCCGTCCTGTGAATGTTTACCAGAAGGTGACCAAGGAGGCCAACTGGCTCATAGAGGAGTTCATGCTCCTGGCCAACCGCACTGTGGCGGAGTTTGTGGCGACCGGCTGCAAGGGCGTCGGAGACGCTCCGGCAAAGGGCGCGCGCAAGCAGGCCAGGACGTTTGTCTATCGTGTGCATGACGAGCCTAACCAGGAGAAGATCGAGAACCTGCGCAACTTCATAGGCAACTTCGGCTACCGCATGGGAGCGACGACAAACGGCAAGGAGATATCCAAGGAGCTTAACAATCTGTTCGCCGCAGCCAAGGATACGCCGGAATACAACGCCATAGAGCTTCTTTCGCTCAGGACAATGGCCAAGGCCCGTTATGACACTGAAAATCTCGGTCACTACGGCCTTGCATTCAAATACTATACACACTTCACTTCGCCTATCCGCCGTTATCCTGACATGCTCGTGCACAGGCTTCTGTCGCAGTATCTCTCCGGGGGGCAGTCTGCTGAGAAGTCATTATATGACAAGCTCTGCAAGCACGCTTCCGAGCGGGAGATCGTCGCAGCCGAAGCGGAGAGGGCGAGCATCAAGTACAAGCTCGTGGAGTTCATGCAGGATAAGGTCGGATATACATTCGGCGGTCACATCTCAGGCCTCACCGAGTGGGGAATGTATGTGGAGATCGAGCCGACCATGATCGAGGGAATGGTCTCGCTCCGCGACATCCGCAGCGACTTCTTCGAGTTCGACCAGGACCACTATCGGCTTGTCGGCAAGCGCACAGGCATAGTCTACAACCTTGGAGACCCTGTCCGCATCCGCGTAAAGAAGACCAATCTCGAGCAGAAACTCCTTGACTATGAGCTGATCGAGACAGGCCTCGAAGACAGGATCTATGACCGCATAGACTACGAAAGCGGCCGCGGAACCTCATTCATCAAGGGCGAGGACGGTTCCTTCGACAACGTCACGGTCGGCATCAACAAGGCCGCCCGCAAGGAAAAGGTCCGCAAAGCCATCCAGGAATCAAAACGCAAGGCCCGCAAGGCAGCCGGCAAGAAGAAATAGACGCTGTATCTCATGCCCGGACCAGCTGGCCCAGGTCCTGAAGGCCTTGGCAGACTAGAATCCTATTTTCCTGTGGGCTGTTGTTGACGGCTTTCTGATGGACTCCTCCTTGCAGAAAGCCGTTATTTTGTCGAATGACGCGCCCTCTCCTGTGAGGATGTAATCTACGTCCAGCTTTCTGGTGATATTCTCAATCTGACCGCCTGTGAAGCTGTATTCCTCAGCAAGGGATGCAGCCTCGTCCTCTGTCAGGTCGCTTATCATAGACCTCCATATCTTTGCCTTGACCTCTGTTGCAGGCGCTTTGAAGAGTATCTTGTAGAGGAATCGTCTCTCGAATGCCCTGTCGAAGTTGGATGTGAGGTTGGTGGTCGCAAGCAGGATGCCGTCCAGGGTCTCCATTTCCTGCAGGATGATGTTCTGGATGGTGTTGTTGAGCTTGTCGACGCTGCTTTCGGCCTGCTCGTTCCTGCGTCCGAATATGGCGTCTGCCTCGTTGAACAGAAGTATCGGCGCCACCTTGCTTTCCTGCACAATCTGCTTGTATCTGTTGAACAGTTCCTTGACTGTCTTTTCGCTCTCTCCGACCCACTTGCTGCGGAGCTTGGTCATGTCGACCATGAAGATGTCTCTGCCGGTCTCCCTTGCGATCTGGAAGACGGTCTCGGTCTTGCCGGTGCCTGCGGGGCCATAGAACAGGCAGCAGAAGCCGCACCTGCGGCCTTTCTCCCTCATTCTCTCCTGCACCTTGGTGAAGTTGTCCTGCTCGAGCAGCCTGGTGAGGCTTTTCACCTGGCAGTCCTCCTCGGAGTTGTAGAACATAGGTTTCTCCACGATGGTCGAAAATCCGATAAGTTCGTCCTGCGGAATTGAAATTACGCTTGTAGACTTCGGGGTGAGCGACAGGCCCTCAAGGAGGTCGGTCCTGACAGACTCGGGAATCGACAGTGAGTCGATGTCCTCTATCCCGTCGCAGCATTTGAACTCGATAAGCCCCTGTGTCTTAAGTTTGCTCTGCCCCACGTTAATCATATGGAGCAGAAAGTCGAAGTCTATTGTCTGGCCGCAAGGCATGTTATGCAACTGCATTGTGTCGACCTCGGTCTCACCGAATGACACCGCCCTGTGGAGCATGAAGAAGAACAGGAACTGCTCGTCCTGGTCAAGACAGTGGATCTCGAGACCGAAGCATTTCTTGACGAAACTGTTCTCGCGGTTGTGGTTTATCAGGTCATATATCTCCTGAAGGGCGAACTCGCAGCTGTTGCTGCCGTTGGCCACCTCTGCGAAGACACTATGCATTCTTATGAAGATTTCCCTGCTGCTGAGTCCGTCGATTTTCTCTTGCTTTACCGGAGTGTTGTTCTGCACGGCCTGCACCACGTTCTGCGTCACGCGGTATCCCTGTGCTGTCCTTCTCTTTCTGATGGAGATGTATCTCTTGGCGCTCAGGACGTCAAGTTCCTGCTTAAGACTCAGGAAGTATATCTTGCTGATGCCCAGTGCGCCGACAATCTCCCTTGTCATTGCAAGGTCGTCGCCCGATTTTTCCAGTATGACTGCAAACAATGCAACCTGTACTGGAGTGATCTCCAGTATGTTGCAGGCGTAGTCGCAGTCCTCTCCACCTTCCTCAAGGAAGGTTTCGAGCCCGTAGGTGTCTACTCTCTTGTAGATGCTGTCAAGCGCTGTCGCAAGTGTCATTCCGTTGTTTGTTCTGTCCTCGTTCATCAGTCAATTCGTTAAAAGTGATTATCCTAATACAAACCTCCCGCATGGTGTGTTACGAGAGAAAAATCACTTTTTTACATTTCTTTTAAAGTAGGTGTGACGAGAATGTTCTCGTGGTCCAGGGCCCAGGAGAAGAGTTCCCTGAACTGCTCTACAGTCCAGCCACCCATCTCGAGACCGACCTCGTGCAGGTGCCAGCGCAGGTGCGGATATGCCTCGTGCTTGAGCTTCAGCACTTCGATCTCGGCGATGACATCCTCTATCGGTCTGTCGACACCTATGGCATAGCCATGATTATAATGTCTGTGGAACCTGGACTTCCTTGTCAGGTGGCCGGCCTTTTCGAAAATGTCAGCGTCATACGAACAGCCTCCGTATATGACCACTTCGTGACGGCTCCATCTGTCCGACCTCGGCGGGATCAGTCCGGTCGGTCTCCAGTCGGTCCCGTCCACGGCATTGATCACCTTCAGCATGTCGGATGGTATGTATACTAGCGCCTCAATGACAATCTCTTCAGGCACGCCGTAATACGCGGCCGCCATGCCTCCGGCAATCGCGGCTTCGGTGTCGGCGTCGCCACCCATGTATATGGCCAGACGGACAACTTCCTCGTAGCTGTTGCCGGTCAGGAATGCGATGAGGGCATCCTGAGTGGCCGGTTCCGCGCCTACGATCCTCTCGTGGGAGGTTCTGTAGTCCACCTCTCTCATAGCCCTTGCTGCGTGGACTTCTTCACGTACAAGGTTGTATGGTCTGTGGAGATCATACCCGAAAGCGTTCTCTATGAACTCGCGGATCTCATTCTTGGACTTGCCGGTGCGCGCGAGGAAAATCGTCGTTGCAACGGCCTGAGCGGCCTTGATGGCCTGCTCGCTGCCGTGGCTCGGCATCGCAGACTGAGCGGCGAGGTCCATGCATTCTTCAATGCTGGATGCCAGGAATCCTACGGAACTGACACGCATGGCTGCGCCATTATGCGTGCTCATCCCGCCGGGACCCATTTCCAGAAAGCTCTTGAACGAGCTGCCATATCCGGCATGAGGATACTCCTCGCCCCATCTCTTGAGCGAGTCTGCCACATCGACCCCAGACCTGTCAAGCATCCACTCGGCTACAGCCATGGTGAGCACTGTGTCGTCAGTGATGGTCGACTGCTTTGTCAGCAGCTGAAACCTCGGTGTCTTCACCGGGGTGTGCTCGCGGGACGAACCCGCGATGTCTCCGATAACGGAGCCAATGATACCTTTAATCATACTTAAATAGCAGTGAATGAATATTTTACACCTCTTTTATTGAGTCCGGTGCTTCTGCAGTCGCCGGTGTTGAGGAGACCCTTGAGCGGATTGGTCACAGACTCGATGTACCTACCGTGGTGGTACTTGATGGCGGCACGCTCGGCCTCTGTCAGCTCGACTCCGCACATCTCAAGGATGTAAGCGGACCTCGCGCCGTGATCTCCGGTGCCGACCTTGTGGCCGTGCATACGGGCCTTGCCGAGGTCGTGGCAGAGGGCAACGAGGATGATGCTCTCGCGTGAGAGATTGAACAGGTTGCACTTCAGCATCACGTCGAGCACCTCGAGACTATGCATCAGCAGGCCGTGATCGCACCTATGGTGGCCATAGCAGCGTGCTGAAGTGAAGTATGAACTGGTGTTCATGAACTCGATGAGCTTGTCGATGCCCGGGCGGTTGACCTCGGAGAGGAGAGAGAGGACTTTCTCTTTAGCTTGATCAGGGGTTAATGTCATATAAGATGAGTTAAGTTGATTACGACTGAACAATATCAAATTATGTGCCAATGCGTAAAAAATACGCAAAATATTTGGAAAGTTTCTGAAAACTGTCTACCTTCGCAGAAAATCAGATGAAATGGAAGGCTTGTTTACTTACAAATATCCACACCCGGCTGTTACGACAGACTGTGTGATTTTCGGATATGACGTCAAGGAAGGTCTGTCAGTCCTTCTTGTCAAGAGAGGCATAGAACCATTCAAGGACCACTGGGCATTCCCGGGAGGCTTCATGAGGATGGATGAGGATGCTGAGACCGGAGCAAGGAGGGAACTCCGGGAGGAGACCGGTCTGGAGACCTCATATATAGAACAGTTCGGATGCTTCACAGAAGTTGGCAGAGACCCGCGCGAGCGTGTCATTACCATAGCATTTTATGCGCTCGTCCGTAAAAGCGAGGTGAAGGGAGGCGATGATGCGGCTGACGCACACTGGTTCCCTATAGGTAAAGTGCCTGCTCTGGCATTCGACCATGACAGGATCCTGCGCGTAGCCCTCAAGACCCTGAAGGAGAGGATCCATTTCATTCCTATAGGATTTGAACTGCTTCCGGAAGTGTTCACCATGCCGCAGCTCCAGGCTCTGTATGAGTCGATCCTGGAGGTCAAGTTCGACAGGCGCAACTTCGCCAACAAGATGCTCAAGCTGGGCATACTCAATGAGGTGGGGGACCGTCCGAAGAACGCAGGCAGCAGGATACCTGTGAACTATACCTTCAATAAGGACAGATACGACCAGCTCAAGAGCAAGGGCTTCAGGCTTGAATTCTAATTATATATAAGTATGAAACAGAAATATACTCCTGACCATATTCAGACACTTGCAGAGAATGAGGTGTTTGTATTCGGAAGCAACCTTGCAGGCAGGCATGGCGGTGGTGCCGCCGCCGCTGCGCATAAGTATTTCGGGGCTGTATGGGGAGTCGGCGTCGGCCTTCAGGGCCAGAGTTATGCCATACCGACCATGCAGGGTGGTGTCGAGACCATAAAGCCATATGTGGACGAATTCTTCGTGTTTGCTGCTGAGCATCAGGAACTGACCTTCTATGTGACCCGGATCGGCTGCGGCATAGCGGGATTCCGTGACGAGGAAATAGCTCCTCTTTTCATGGATGCGGTATATATCGACAATGTCATACTGCCGAGGAGATTTCAGGAGATTATAGATGAGTGTGGGAAATCAAGTTCCGTGACGGATAGCTATAACCTCGCCAGATTCCATGAAGCCCAGGCCGGTACCTATGAGACGGCTCTTGCAGAAATCAAGGACGGATGTAAGCGTTCGCATTGGATGTGGTACATCTTCCCGCAGGTCAAGGGCCTTGGAAGGAGCTCTGCATCAAAATATTATGGCATCAGTTGCCTGGATGAGGCAAGGGCATACCTTGATGATGAGATTCTTGGAGCAAGACTCAGGGAAATATGCGGTGAGCTTCTGAAGCACTCGGGCAAGAACGTCCATGGCATTTTCGGCGGCATAGACTCCGCCAAGCTCAAGTCTTCGATGACATTGTTCGACATGGTGTCGCCCGATGATGTGTTCGCCAAAGTACTGGAAACTTTTTTTCAGGGAAAGCGAGACGACCTGACGATCGAACATGTCAATTTACCTTTCTGACAGGCTGAACAGCTCCTTGAAGAATTCTACGGCCAGGGCCACGGTTTTCTTCTTCTTGAGGGTGATCATGTGATTCTCACCCTCAACTACGATCAGCTCTGATCCTTCGCCATATGTCTCCACGAACTTCTCGCTGCATGACATCGGAACGATGCTGTCCTTGCTGCCGTGTATCAGCCTGACGGGGCCCGTGTAGGCCTTTGCCGTGCCGTATATGTCCAGTTCCTGGGTGGTGAGAATGTACTCCCTTCCCAGCTTCATCATGCCGAAACACTTCACATATTCGGGCGGGTCTGCCGGGTCGAACTTAGCTCCGAAGAACCGGCCGTTCCTGCAGGCGTCCTGCACCACAGATCCCGGTGCTATCAGCACCAGACCTGCCGGCTCCTCGCCGCGCTCCGCCAGGATTCCCGCGGTCATGGACGCGACCACACCGCCCTGCGAATGCCCCAGAAGGCCGATTTCGCTCACATATGGCAGTGACTTCGCATATTCCCACATCGCCAGGGCGTCGGCAATCTCATTCCCGATCGTCATATGCTGCATCTCGCCCTCGCTCCTCCAGTGCCCGCCGAAATCGAACCTGATCGAGGCTATCCCGGCCTCCGCCAGTTCCCTGGCCAGCGCCGGCATAGGCACAATGTTTCCGCTAGAGAATATCCCGTGCATCAGGATCACCATCGGGCACTTCCTCCCGGTGACTCCAGTCCCTTCCGCGGCTCCTGCTCCTTCCGTGGCTCCTGCTCCTTCCGTGGCTCCTGCTCCTTCTGTGGTTCCTGCTCCTTCTGTGGTTCCAGTCCCTTCCGAGACTCCTGCTCCTTCTGTGGCCCCGACGGTCCACACCTCCGGGTCGACCCCGTCCGGAAGCGTCACATCCATAGCGATCCCGCCCAGCGGGCCATAAACCTTGAACTCCCGGCCGCCCCTTCGCGCTGCCTCAGCCTCCGCCCCGCCCATCAGCAGGCAGACAATCACTGTCAGTGTGGTAAGTAAGTTTTTCATGATGACAAAGTTATCAAAAAATAAACTGTCATCCCTCTTTTTGCCGGACAATTCTATTCCGTGCTTTCATGGCCACAGCTCACCCCCCTTCCCGGCATTTCCTATTATCCACCCTACCATTCTCTCTGTCGTCCTTCCCACCGTCCTTCCCATCGCCCTTCCCACCGCCCTTCCTGTCGTCCTTACTATCGTTCAGCGCACCGTCCGACAACAAAATCCCCGATTCAATGTCGGACGCCCCCAAAATCAACCTATTTTGACCTGTTTTTGGGACCGTCCGACACCTTTTTCGCCATTTTGATGATGGACGGTGGAAGAAGAATTGAAAACATGGCGGTTTTTTGGGAAATGTGTCCCCGTAGTGTAAGATTTTGATTATTTTATTAAATTTGTAAAATCTAGAATTGAGGATTCAAAATCACTGATTATGACAACACAAAGCGAAAATGCACTTGAACTCGGATTGATAAGGACTCTGCAGGAAAACAGTTATGAGTTCGTTGATATCAAGGAAGAGGGTAATCTTCGGAGTAATTTCAAGTGCCAGTTGGAGAAACATAATCGCAAGGCACTGGAAGAACTTGGGAGAACTGAGTTTACAGAAGCGGAGTTTGACAAGATTATGCTCCATCTTGAAGGCGGGACTCGTTTTGAAAAAGCAAAGAAACTACGTGACCTCAAGGATTTTGAACTCGAGGATGGTCAGGTCATATGGGTGTCATTCCTCAATACTAAGAAGTGGTGTCAGAATGAATTCCAGGTCGCAAGGCAGATAACCGTGGAGGGAAGAAAAAGGAATCGTTATGACGTTACGATTCTTATAAATGGACTTCCCTTAGTACAGATCGAGTTGAAGAAAAGAGGAGTTGAACTCAAGGAAGCATATAATCAGGTTCAGCGTTATCATAAGACTTCGTTTCATGGACTCTTTGATTATATTCAGTTGTTTGTGATCTCTAATGGGGTGAATACCAGATATTTTGCAAATAATCCCAACAGCGGGTACAAGTTCACGTTCAACTGGACGGATAAGAACAACCATCCTATGAATGATCTCAGCCTGTTTGCTGCGGATTTTCTGGACAAGTGTACGCTTGGTAAGCTTATTGGCAAATACATTGTTCTTCATGAGGGCGAGAAGTGTCTTATGGTGCTCCGCCCATATCAGTACTATGCTGTTGAGGAGATAATCAACCGCGTGGAAAATACAAACAAGAATGGATATGTCTGGCATACGACAGGAGCAGGTAAGACATTGACATCTTTCAAAGCTGCCCAACTAGTTTCTGAGATAGACGGAGTGGACAAGGTCCTGTTTGTTGTTGACCGTCATGACCTGGATACTCAGACACAAAGCGAGTACGAGGCTTTTGAACCTGGAGCTGTAGACAGTACAGACAATACTTATCAGCTTATACATCGTTTGAGCGGCAATTCAAAGATTATTATAACGACTATCCAGAAGCTGAATTGTGCAGTAAAGAAGGATTACTATAATCAGCATCTTCAGGCATTGAGAGACAAGAAGATAGTTATGATATTTGATGAATGCCATCGTAGCCAGTTCGGTGAGAGTCATAGGAATATAGTCAACTTCTTCACTAATCTCCAGATATTCGGTTTTACAGGAACTCCAATCTTTGTTGAAAATGCCAAGCAGGACAAGACTACTAAAGAGGTCTTTGGAGAATGCCTGCACAAGTATCTGATCAAGGATGCAATTGCCGATGAAAACGTACTCGGATTCTTAGTCGAATACTATCAGGGACAGCAAGATATTGATGTCATGTCAAAGAAGAGAATGAAAGATATAGCCCAGTTCATTCTCAATAATTACGATAAGTCGACATTTGATAGAGAGTTCAATGCTCTTTTTGCTGTTCAGTCCGTTCCAATGCTTGTAGAATATTATAAGATATTCAAGTCATTGAAGCCAGATATAAGGATTGGAGCAATATTCACTTGTGCAACCAATGAAAGTCAGGACGACGAAAAGACCGGATTGAATCAAGGTTTTGTGAGTGATAAAGTCGCGTCAGATGACTTGCAGATGATCATTGACGATTATAATTCCATGTTTGGGACTTCATTTGGAACGGATACCTTTAATGCGTATTATGATGATGTCAATGAGAGAATGAAGAAGCGTAAGGCGGGGATGGAACCATTGGATCTTCTTATTGTTGTCGGAATGTTCCTTACTGGTTTTGATGCGAAGAAACTCAATACCCTGTATGTGGACAAGAATCTGGAATATCATGGACTCTTGCAGGCATTCAGCCGTACGAATCGTGTCTTGAATGAGAAGAAACGATTCGGGAAGATCATGTGCTTCAGGGATTTGAAGGATAATGTAGATGCTGCTGTCAAATTGTTCAGCAGGGGTGGTGGTGAAGATACGGAACCTGTAATTCGTCCTCCGTTTAAGGATGTAAGAAGGGAACTTAATGAAAAGATGATATCCTTCCTGGAGAAGTATCCTTCAACGGCGTACGTCGACGCTCTTCAAAGCGAATACGATAAGCGGGATTTCGTTCTGGCATTCAGAGATATAATCAAGAAGAGGATTGAGATCCAGATATATGAAGATTATAGCCCGGACGATCAGTATTTCTTGATGTCAGATCAGGAATTTCAGAATTTCAAATCCAAGTATCTTGATATCACTATCGGAGTAATTGATAAGTCAGATGCAGGCAAACTAAGTGAACCGCAATCGCATTATGGAGATAAAGATGCAGAATTGTTTGATATTGATTTCTGCCTTGAACTGCTCCATAGTGATGTCATCAATGTGGCTTATATCCTGTCACTGATTGCCGATCTGGATCCTCAGAGCGAGGATTATGAGCAGAAACGTCAGAGCATTCTTGACACTATGATAAAGGATGCTGAGATGCGAAACAAGACCAAGTTGATCGATGGCTTCATTAAAAAGAATGTAGATAGTGATGCTTCTGGTTTCATGAGGTCAAAAGCTGACGGAACTGCAGACTTGGAAGAGAAGCTGAAACAATATGTATCTGAGCAGAAGTATAAAGCAATCGAAGAATTGGCTGAAGACGAAGACCTGAGCCTTGATGCCTTGTTGGAATTCTTCAGGGAATATGATTATCTGCAGCGTGAAAAAGTGGAGATAATCCAATCTGCGATACAGAACAGAAAGGCAAAGGCAGGTCTCGTAGAGCGCCGGAATATTCTTAAAAGAGTTATGGCACGCGTCCGTACCATAATCGATACATTCAACTGGGATTAAAGCATTACAAAAAATATGAGCGAAGAATTGCAGCAGAAACTCCGCAACCAGCTTTGGACGGTTGCGAATACCTTGAGAGGAAATATGTCCGCAGGTGACTTTATGTATTACACCCTCGGATTCATCTTTTATAAATATCTGTCAGAGAAGATAGAAAAGGCTGCGGATGAAGTTCTGCAGGATGATGGTATGACTTTCAAGGAGGCATGGGCCAGCAATGATGAGGAACTGAAGGAGGCTCTGAAAGAGGAGTGTATTCAGAATCTTGGCTATTTTGTTGAACCGGAGTTCTTGTATTCTACTATTATATCAATGATTGATAAGAAGGAGAACATTCTCCCTGCTCTTGGTCGCTCTTTGAAGAAGATTGAGGACAGTACTCTGGGTCAGGATAGTGAGGATGATTTTGGTGGTCTGTTCTCTGATATAGATTTGACTTCTCAGAAGATCGGAAAGACTGCTGAAGAAAAGAATCGCCTTGTGAGTGATGTGCTTCTTAATCTGAACGAGATAGACTTCGGTTTAAGCGAAGCTGAGGATATTGATATTCTCGGTGATGCATACGAATACATGATCGGACAGTTCGCAGCCGGTGCCGGTAAAAAGGCTGGAGAGTTCTATACTCCACAGGAGGTGAGCCAGATCCTTGCGGAGATTGTCATCACTGGCAAGACTCGTTTGAAGAGCGTTTATGACCCTACCTGTGGTTCAGGATCTCTTCTTTTAAGAGCAGCTCGCGAGGGAAATGCTGACACTATCTACGGGCAGGAGAAGAACCCTACAACATTCAACCTGTGCCGAATGAATATGCTGCTTCACGGTATCCGATACGACAATTTCGAGATTCACAACGATGACACTCTTGAGAGAGATGAACTGGGGGATAAGCAGTTTGATGCAGTAGTCGCAAATCCTCCTTTCTCTGCAGAGTGGTCGGCAGCGGATAAGTTTAATAATGATGATCGTTTCAGTAAAGCAGGTAAGTTGGCTCCAAAGTCTAAGGCTGACTATGCTTTCATCCTTCATATGATTTATCACTTGAATGATGGCGGTACAATGGCTTGCGTGGCTCCTCATGGCGTCCTTTTCCGTGGTGCTGCAGAAGGCGCAATCCGCCAGTTCTTGATTGAGAAAAAGAACTACATTGATGCAATCATTGGCCTTCCTGCAAACATCTTCTACGGTACAAGTATTCCGACATGTATCCTCGTGATGAAAAAGTGCCGTCAGCCGGATGATAACATCCTCTTTATTGACGCCAGCAAGGAATTCGAGAAAGTCAAGACTCAGAACAAACTCCGTCCGGAGCATATTCAAAAGATTGTCGATACCTACCGCAATCGTACTGAAATAGAGAAGTATAGCCACCTTGCAACCCTCCAGGAGATTAAGGAGAATGACTACAATCTGAATATCCCTCGTTATGTGGATACATTCGAGGAAGAAGAGGAAATCGACATCAAGGCTGTCATGGCAGAGATCAAGGAACTCGAAGCAAAGAGAGCAGAACTGGATGCTCAGATAGAAGTGTATCTTAAGGAGTTGGGAATCGTTGAATAATGACGGCTATGGAAAAGAAAGATAAAACCCTCAATGTTCCGAATTTGAGATTCCCAGAGTTCTCTGGGGAGTGGGAGAAGTGTACACTTGGAGATTTTGGTAATGTTATTACAGGCAATACTCCGCCAACGGCAGAAGATGAGAATTATGATAATGGTACTCATTTATGG
>JAFQFD010000049.1 GCA_017415715.1 Bacteroidales bacterium
CTGCAATAAGCCCCTTAGGGTGTTCCTTACGTGCCTTGTTGATGTAGAATACCAGGAACGGTATCACTACGATCAGGATCGCGATAAGAATCGCCATCGGACGATTGTTCGTCCAGAGGTTTGTGATGAATGACATAAAACTTATTGGTTTAATTATTTGCGATTTTCAACTATATCCCGACAAAGATAGCAAATTTAATTTACTGGCAAAATATCGGAAATGAGCAGGAAATTTGATATATTTGTGATTTTGTAAGGGGACAGTTTTTGGCCGGTCTAACGCTGATTGGCCGAAGTTGTGTTCTATTGGGTTGATAATGAAGCAGTTCGCAGTAAATATCATAAGAGGAATACTTGTCATTCTCTCGAAATTGCCTTTGAAGTTTCATTATTTCATGGGCGACATTCTGGCATGGCTGGCAAGAAATGTCTTCCGTTATCGCTATGATGTGGTGATGACAAACATATCGAGATCCTTCCCGGAGAAGAAATACAAGGAGATCTCGAAGATAGCACAGGATTTCTACAGACATTTCGGAGAAATCGTGGCGGAGGCGATATGGTTCAGCGGCAGCAGCTACAAGAGGCTGTATAAGTCGGGCATAGTGACAATTACAAATCCGGAGCTGGTGTCTGGAATGTTCGAAAATTCTCCGAGCCTGACGGTGCTGAGCACTCATTGCGGCAATTGGGAGCTGATGGGAGGATTCCTGGGATACCGAAGACCGGATGATTTCCAGTATGCCTTCGGAGAGGAACAGATCTCTGTCGTGTATAAACGTCTTGCCAGCGATGTGGCCGATGAAGTGTTCAAGCGCAACCGTGTTTCTCCGCTTGAGGTCGTCGGTACGGAATGTGAATTGGAGTCATCCCAGGTGATGCGTTTCTCGATCAGGAACAAGGATACAAAGAGAGTATACATATACCCTAATGATCAGGCCCCTTATTGGAAAGCGGCAAAGCATCCGATAGGAAAGTTCCTCAATCAGGAGACCAATGCCATGGCAGGCAGTCTCGGAGTGGCATGCAAGCTTGCTCATGCGGTGGTATATATGAAGATGAAGCATGTCGGGAGAGGCAGATATGAAATGAGCTTCATTCCGATCTGCGACGACGCATCTAAGCACACCCCGGAAGAGCTTGTCCGCAAGTATTACGATATACTTGAGGAGGAGATCGTCGAGACTCCGTACAACTGGCTCTGGACACATAAAAGATGGAAATAAACAATTGATATCATGAAGAATATTTATGGAATTATAGCGGCTTTGGCCCTTGTGCTGCTTTCGCAGTCAGCAACAGCTCAGAAGAAGTCGGATCCTGAAGGATTCCTGACTTATTCGCTTCCTTCAACAGCGATCGTGCTCGAAGTAGAGGCGGTTCAGGAAAAGTTCTATGCCGGTCCATATGCGGCGTATGCGGAGAAATACCTCGGCATCAAGGCCCGTCAGAAAGATGAAACGACGTTTCAGCTTACTGAGGTCAAGATGACTCCGCTCATCGAGGCTGATCAGAGCAGGAGATATACGACAAATGTGAAGAAAGGACAGCTGGACGGCACATTCCTCAAGCTGTCTTCTGTCGGTCTGATTTCATTCTCGGATGCCAATTTCGGTGATGAGTCAGTGTGGCGCTTCCCTAAGGAAAGCCAGGGCAACTTCTCAGGCAAGGGCGTTTCGTCAAACCTGACTTCGGAGTCCGCAACCCTTTACAGAAATGACAAGTCGTCTGCATATGACAAGGTGGCGGTAAGCCAGAATATGCTCGTCGAGAAGTCGGCTGAGCAGAGGGCGGCGGAGACTGCCGACATGATCCTGAAGCTGCGCAAGCAGCGTCTGCAGATCGTGACGGGCGACACTGACGCGACATACAGCGGCGAGGCCATGGGTGCTGCAATCGCGGAGATCACCCGCCTTGAGGAAGAGTACATGATGCTCTTCGCCGGATACTCTGAGTTCCAGACTCAGAAGATGAGATTCGAGGTGGTCCCTCAGGCAGGTCAGGAGAGCCAGATATATGTTGCATTCCGCCTTTCTGACACTGCAGGTCTTGTCCCTGCGGACAATCTTTCCGGAAAGCCGGTAGTCATGGAGATCATTCCTCAGGACTTCTCAGACCCGAAACTTGAGATATCAGAAGAGAAGAACAAGAAGGAGGTCCTTGCATATTACCGCATTCCTGCTGTATGCACGGTGAGACTCATGGATGGTCATAACCTCCTCCTCCAGAGCCGTATGCCGATCTACCAGCTCGGCCGCGAAAGCTCTCTTCCGGTAAACGTAATCATTAAATAAACAGTCATTTCGAGTTTGTCGAGAAATCTATAACACTTAATATATTATGAGCATTAAAGAACTTGATCCACAGATAGTGTGGAAGAACTTCTACGCATTGACACAGATTCCACGTCCTTCAAAGCACGAGGAACTTGCAGTTGAATATATGTACAACTGGGGTAAGGAACACGGCCTCGAGACCATCAAGGACGAGGTTGGAAACATCATTATCCGCAAGCCTGCAACCCCTGGCTGCGAGAATATGAAGGGTGTCATCCTTCAGGGCCATGTAGACATGGTGCCTCAGAAGAACGCAGATACAGTCCATGACTTCCTCAAGGACCCTATCCAGACATGGATCGACGGTGAGTGGGTGAAGGCAAAGGGTACAACCCTCGGAGCTGACAACGGACTCGGTCTTGCTATGGCGATGGCTGTCCTCGAGTCTTCAGATATCAAGCACGGACCTATCGAGCTCCTTTGTACAATCGACGAGGAGACAGGTATGACAGGCGCTATGGCTCTTAAGCCGGGCATCCTCCAGGGAGATATCCTCATCAACCTTGACTCAGAGACTGAGGGTGAGCTTTATGTGGGTTGCGCAGGTGGTCTTGATGCTTCAGCTACAGCTGCATACGTTCCTGCTGAGGCTCCTGAGGCACATGAGTGCTGGTCACTTACAGTGAAGGGCTTCAAGGGTGGTCACTCAGGTATGGACATCATCCTCTGCAGAGGTAACGCAAATAAGCTTGCAGCACGTATCATCTACGAGCTCATGACTAAGGCAGACGTGAAGCTTCTCGACCTCGAAGGCGGTACACTCCGCAACGCGATCCCTCGTGAGGCTTTCGCAACAGTATATGTTCCTGAGGCTAAGGTAGCTGAGGCTCAGAAGGTATTCGCAGAAGTTTCTGCTGCTATCAAGGCTGAGTATGCAGGTACAGATCCTGACTCGGAGTTCATCTTCAAGCCATACGAGTGTGCAGAAGGCGAGTGCTGCTGCCACGGCGACGAGTGCAAGTATGTTCCTGAGGCTGACGCTTTCCGCTTCATCCGCGCTATCCTCGCATGTCCTGACGGAGTTGAACGCATGAGCAGCGAGATGCCAGGTCTTGTGGAGACTTCCAACAACCTTGCAATGGTGAAGATCGAGGCTGGTGAATTCAGCGTGAAGACTCTCATGAGAAGCTCTGTAGACACAGCAAAGGACGCTCTCGCACAGAAGTTTGAGGCGATCTTCTCTCTCGCAGGCATCGAGACATCATTCGCTGGCGGATACTCAGGTTGGGCACCAAACCCAGACTCAGCTATCCTCGCAACAATGAAGAAGGTATACAATGACCTCTATGGCAAAGAGCCAGCTGTAATGGCTATCCACGCAGGTCTCGAGTGCGGTATCCTCAGCGGCGCATATCCACATTGGGATATGGTTTCATGCGGACCTACTCTCATGAGCCCTCACTCTCCAGACGAGCGTGCAAACATCCCGTCAGTAGCGAAGTGCTGGGACTTCCTTAAGGCTGTTCTTGAGAACATCCCTGTCAAATAGAAATCTTGCGACTGAACGTTTATAGAGATTTGTTGAAACTCGGGCTGCCCATAATGATAGGGCAGCTCGGGATTATTATTTTGAGCTTTGCCGACACGATGATGGTTGGCCGCTGCGGAACAGCGGAGCTGGGAGCAGCGAGCTTCGTGAACAACATGTTCAACCTGGTCATCGTCTTCTCGACAGGCTTTTCTTATGGTCTGACACCTTTTGTCGGAAATCATTACGGAAGAGGGGAGAACGCTTCCGTGGGGCGTATTCTCAAGAATGCATTGGCCGTAAATGCGGTCGTGGCTGCTGGACTTATGGCTTTGATGTTCATTCTTTATCTGAACATTCACCGCTTAGGCCAGCCGGCGGAACTTCTGCCGTTGATGCGTCCATATTATATAGTTCTCCTGATATCGCTTCTGTTTGTCCTTCTTTTCAATGCATTCAAGCAGTTTGCCGATGGCATAACTGATACAGTTACTCCTATGGTCATACTTCTGGGAGGCAATGTCGTAAATATCTTTTTGAACTGGATACTTATATATGGTAAATGGGGAATGCCTCGGATGGGGCTTCTCGGCGCCGGCGTTGCCACTCTGACGGCACGTGTCCTCATGCTGCTGTGCTTTGTTGTCGTATTCTTTGTCGCAAAGCGA
The DNA here is from genome assembly GCA_017415715.1 of Bacteroidales bacterium. Lineage (GTDB taxonomy): Bacteria > Bacteroidota > Bacteroidia > Bacteroidales > UBA932 > Cryptobacteroides. The sequence continues at coordinate 4,473 of JAFQFD010000049.1, forward strand.
TACAGACCATATGTCCAGGGATTCAAGGAGGCTGCTGTCAACAGGAAGGACTTTGCCGCATTGAACAAGATGGGAATGCCTGTAGGTCTTCAGATGGGTATGGAAACGGCATCGTTCAGCCTTAGTACAATCATGGTCGGGTGGCTTGGAACGGTGGCTCTGGCGGCGCATCAGGTGATGCTGACTGTCGGTCAGCTTGGATTCATGATGTATTATGGCATGGCGGCAGCTGTCGCTGTGCGTGCAAGCAATTTCCATGGCCAGGGAGATATGCTCAGGGTAAAGGAGAATGTCAGCGCCGGATTCAAGATAATACTTGTGATGGCAGCGGCTGTATCAATCCCTTTGCTCATTGTGAGAAACAGTCTCGGTTACTTCTTTACGGACAGTGCGGAAGTCGCTGCAATGGTGGCTCAGCTCGTGATACCGTTTGTCATCTATCAGTTCGGTGACGGCCTCCAGTGCAACTATTCAAATGCATTACGCGGCATATCAGATGTAAAGATGGTCATGGTGTATGCCTTCATAGCGTACTTCCTTATATCATTGCCGTCGGCATACCTCTTCGGCTTCGTCTTCGACTGGGGCCTCACCGGCATATGGATGTCCTTCCCGCTCGGCCTCACTTCCGCTGGCCTCCTCTTCTGGCGCCGCTATCGCAAAAGCATATCGATGAAATAAGCGACTAATTGACAAAAAATCGCTAATTTTGCAAATCGTAAAAAATCACTTATATGAAAAGACTGTTTTTATTATTCTCATTTGTGTTTGTCGCAGTGAGTGTTTCTGCTCAGGTACATGGATCTGCTGTCTATGTCGGAGTATCAATGCCGAGAAAAGATGCGCAGTCGGCTGGAGCTGTCATCGGTTATAAATATCAGTATGACCTGCCGGTGGATGGCCTTGGAGTTATCGGCTCTGTGGATTTCAGAATCAACGGACCATGCAAGACCATTCGTGATGCTAATGATGCAGCTTTTGACAGCTGGCTTAAAACCAATAATTATGATGATTCTGAATCGAAGGTGAGGCGCAGATCGTCGGCAGACATGCTCCTTCCGATAAATTTCGGAGTCAATTATTCTTATTATTTGGGTCGCGTCACACCTTGGGTTGAAGGTGCAATAGGTTTTGCCACGGTGTTTAATTCGGGGGAGTCTTGGAAAGCGGAAAAGTCTGTGTCCATGTCATATGAATCTACTAATTCACATGGACGTCCTATATTGGTTACCAATTCCGGCAAGAAACACTATTACAAGGTCACCGGTTTTAAACCGGCTGTGACCTTCTCGTATAAGTTCGGACTGGGTGCAGTTCTGGATTACAGGTATTCATTTGGTGTGGAAGTATGTGGAATCACCAAATATACTATGAAGGAGACTGTCACATATGATGTCAAACCAAACTGGAATTCTGGCAAGGATTCATATAAAGATACTTATAAGTACGATATCCCATATAAGGGATATGTCTATGTATCCCTCCGTCTCGGTTATCACTTTTAGCGGGGACGGCTATTTGCAGACCATGATGTCGAGGATCATGTTGTCGGTATGCTGCATGCCGACCGATCCGATCTTGCCAAGGTTCTGAATAGTCTTCTCTATATCCTTTTCAATAATGCCATCGTGCTCCGATATGCACATGCCCTCGCGTGCGAGGACTGCAGATTGGAGCGCGCTGGATACTCCTGACGCGACTTTCATCGCGCATCCCACCTTCGCTCCGTCGCAGACCATTCCTGTGATGTTTCCGATCATGTTCTTGATTGCAGAGCAGACCTGCTCGTAGTCTCCTCCACGAAGATATACCAGTCCGCAAGCAGAACCTGTCGAGGCTATCACACAGCCGCAGAGGGCTGAGAGCTTGCCGAGGTATCCTTTGATATGAATGGCGATCAGGTGGCTTAGAACGAGGGCTCTTGCCAGCTGTTCGTCAGTTGTGCCGTACTTGATTGAATATGCTATTACAGGCATTGTCACAGTGATGCCCTGGTTTCCGCTGCCGGAATTGCTCATTGCGGCGAGTGTGCAACCTGCCATTCTTGCATCAGAAGCGGCAGCAGTAAGTGCCATCGCGTAGCATAAGAAGTCTCCTCCGAACACTTCCTTGTTGGCAGATGAACTGATCGCCTGTCCGACTTTCAGGCCGTATGGGCCTTTGAGGCCTTCTTCTGCCAATGCCATGTTCAGAGTACGTGATTCCAGGATGAATTCAATGTCTTCGTATGCAACATTTGAAGCAAACTCAAGGATTTCTTTCACTGTAAGACCATAGTCGAGAGTGGTCTTCTGTGGGACTTCTGCAGTTTCAGTCTTATGTGCAGAAGTGAGGATTTCCTCGCAGAAAGCGGTTTCAACGATTCTGTCGTGGTCATCTTCTATGACAGTGCTTGCGGTATGTCCGCAGGCGTCAGTCACTATAGCCTTTACATAAAGCTTATGGTCGGTTTCAGCCAAGGCAACGGTGACTGACTCTTCCTTCACCATTCCCTTTGCTCTCTCAATGCTTGCGTCATTGAGGTCGTGCAGGACCTCAAGACCATAGCATGACTTTCCGCAAACTGCTCCCAGGGCAGACGCGATGTGAAGGCCCACCATTCCCGTACCCGGGATGCCGACACCCATGCCGTTCTTCAGGATGTTTCCGCTGACTTCCACGCGGACGGTATATGATCCGGACATCCTCCAGTCTGAGGATGCGGCTTCGCATCTGTCTTCAATGATTTCCATTGACTTGGCGACAGCAAGTGCCACTGCAATAGGTTCCGTGCAGCCTAGTGCCGGCTTGACTTCCTTTCTGATCAGTTCGATGATCTCTGCTTCTCTCGGTGTCATTTCCTGAAAAATTCTAGGGTGGTTGATATTATCTTGTCAAGACTTTCGTCCTGTTTGAATGTCTCGATAGGGAATCCGATGCATACCGTCCTGTATCCTTTGCCTTGGTGGCAGACGGCCGCCGATATGCCTGTGTCGGCGTATTTCATCATTACCTTTCCGTTCTTTCCGGCAGGAGCAATGCCGTCCGGGGTCTCGACGCAGTAGTGCTCCGGATTGATTTCATTGTAGAATGATCCGGCCTCGCCATCGGAATCCGGCATAAGCTCATCTGCTGCATATGCGACCTCTCCGCTGCGTCCGGCATATCCTCGTACCCATTTGTAACCGAGCACATTGCTTGCGAATTTCTGTGCAGCTTTCTGTGCTTCCTTGTCTATGTCGAAAGTGTATATCTGACTCCAGACATCTGTTCCGATATATGCTCCGCTGACCAGGACGTTGCCTCCTTCTGAAGTGAAACTTCTTATTGCATCCTGCATTTCAGCAGGGAATATGCTGTATCTCGTGCCGAGGGTGTCTCTTCCGATCACTGTCGTTACCTGCTTGCCGCATACGAGATCCAGAGCCCAGGCATCTTTTCTATAAGTCGAGTCTGTGCAGAATCTTTCATTGCTGCATGATATGAACCTGTGTCCGGCCTTCATGACAGCTTTGCCATGGTCGTAAATGAAATCATGCGTGTTTCCGGCTACGGTCTTTCCTGCATAGTCATCATAAGACCCGCCGAATCCAGGGTTGGCATTGCTTATCCAGTCCAATCCGCGACGGAATTGATACATCTCTCCGATATGAGCTATGTCTCTGACATCAGGAACGCCTCCGTCAAGCCTGTTGTCGAATCCTGCGTATGATGGGGTGTCTATGAAAGCAGGACCGCTGACTCGGTCGAAGTTGTTGACAATCAGTACGGTGCCTTCTGCAGCGTTCTTCGGGTTTCCAATGCTTACTGTCTCAGATTCAAAGCTTTTGCCGCCCTTGTTGAATGCTGCAATCCTGAAACTGTATATATGTCCGGGCTTGATGTCTACTTCATGAGAGAAGTATTCCTCTCCCTTGACTGCCTTGATGATTCTTCCTGTGTCAAAAGCTCCGTTGTCGAGACGAGTATACAGGATATAGCCTTCAGCCTTGGCTGTCGGCTCCAACTTGTCTTCTGTCGGTTTCCATGTGAGCACGGCCTTGCAGTCTCCGGAGAACCTGACTCCGAGTGAGTTTACGGGAAGCGGCTGCACCTGATATGGCACGCCGTACCTGTTGCTGAGATATTTCAGCATACCCTTGTATATAGCCCTGCTGACCGTGAACCTGAACGATGGATCAAGGCCATATTTCATGTCGGCGAAATTCTGGTGTGAAAGCAGCTCCAGGAGCATTGCAGGGCATGAAGGTGTGCGTGATTCGCGGTATCCTCTGTCCCACAGGTGCCTTCTGTTCCAGTCTGGATTGAACTCCATCTGAATGTCATTCACTATCTGCGACTGAACCAGATCAGCATATTCTCTGCTGCTCATTCTGCTCGCGCCTGATGGAAGCGCAGTCTTGCCTTCGGACTTGTAAGTATATATTGCAAGCGTACCTACGATGCTGTCGTCAGGAGTCACGCCGGCATCCGAGTGAAAACCGAGAGAAAGATCGACCGGAACCCCTTTGCCAGGACGGTCAGGATTCATATATGATCCTCCGCTGATCCAGTCCACCCAGTCGCCGCGGCACATGAAGTCTTCCTGGTAGTCGTTGGAGGAATCTTCCGGTCTGAAGATTTCCGGTGCCGCGCCGGCCCACTGCAGCCAATATGTGGCTGCCTCCGCGGAGCGAGGCATGCCGGATGTGGCCGGTGATGCCGTCTGGTCGTCTGCCACACGCGCAATGTTGCCCATTCCTCCGCCGAACTTGACAGCATCGGCAGTCACGACTTTGCGTTTGTCGAATTTATAGCCGTCAGGCGTCCTGCTGCTGAGGGATACATATCCTTCTGAGCCGGCTTCAAACTCGAAGGTGCCCAGGTATATCCATGTGCCTCCTCCGATCTTCTGGTTTACCACGAAACTGCTCTTGCCTCCGAGATGGCTGACAGTGTATAATGCAGCGGATGTACTCTCCGGGAGACTCTTGTATGAGACATATACGGCATATTCGCCTCTTTCCGGGATGTCGGGCCTCCAGGTTGCGGAAGTCTCCTTGTCGCCGCTTGTGCATTCACTCATGCGGGATGTTCCCATAGAGAAAGGCAGTTCGGTCCTGAGATATGTCTCCTGCAGGTCGGCGAATCCTTTGCCTGCGTCTTTCCATTTGCCTTTTTCCTTATACTCGAATGTGCCTCTGCCACCCATGGTCTGGTCATTGTCTGCAATGACCTCGTTTGTCTGGATGTCTCTTTCGCGAGGCAGCATTACATATGCTCCGGCATTTTCCAGCATGGGCACAAGGTATGGCAGGACGAAGCTCTGCGTGAACATGTCCTCGACGGTCTGGAACAGGCAAGGCCTCTGCCATATCCATTCTCCTGTTGCCGCGTCGAAATATCTGCCGTGGCTCTGCCACAGGGCTATTGTCCTGCCTGAAAGTCCTTTGGCATAGTCCTGTGCACCGAATTCCCTTACTATCCGTTCCGGATTGGCAGGAAGGGAAATCCTGCGGTCGGTCTGAGCAGGTCTTCCGTCGAATGTCAGAGGCGCGACTTCAAGGATGTCTATGTCGACCTTGCGAGTGGTTATTTCTCCAAGGCTGTAGCTGCGGTATTTGGAAGGGAACAGGCTTTTGAGTGTCGAACGGAACCATTTGACGTCGCCGGGACGCAGAGGGTAGTCTCCTAATGACTCTGTGAAATAGAAGTCCAGTTCTGAACCGCGTTTCATGACAGCTTTCAGACTGATGTTGCCTTTGACAGATGTCCGCTCGGTCATAAGCGTGTTGAGCGAGTCACAGGCTTCCTTGAAGTCTTTCACAATTGCGCTTTGCGCGGAGGCGGATAACGACACCGACAGGCATATGACCAATATGCAGAAAAACTTTTTCATCTTTCTCTACCTTCTTTTCAAATATTGAATGGCAACTGTGGCTATAGACAGTAATGCCCCTGCTGTCAGGCCAATGATGTCAGAGAACATATCATATGTGTCCTCAGCCCTATAGCCAAGCATCCCCTGTATCCTTTCAGTTGCAAACGCAAGCCCAACGCCCACTGCTGTGCATACTGATACGACTGCCAGTTTTCTCCAGGCTCCTCCGTTGGCAGGCGCGAAAGTTACATATGCAAGCGGTGTAAATGGCAGGAACATTATGAAATGGGCAACCTTGTCTGCGGGTAAACCAAACCATGTGGACGATATGTCTGGCAGCTGCTCTCCCTTGGTGAAACAGAGAAAGCATACTGTCAGGATGTATAGACAGAAGAGTACTGCGGATATGTGTCTGCGCTTCATTAAAGGGCCTGCATGTCGTTGAGTTTCTTGTAGTATCCGTTCAGTGCGAGCAGTTCCTCATGCTTTCCTCTCTCTACAATCTTTCCTTCATGGAGCACGCAGATCTCGTCGGCGTTCTTGATTGTCGAAAGCCTGTGGGCTATCGCTATCGTGGTTCTTGAACCGGTCAGTCTGTCAAGCGCCTCCTGTACGAGCTTTTCGGACTCTGTGTCAAGAGCGGATGTCGCCTCGTCGAGGATGAGTACCGGAGGATTCTTCAGGATTGCGCGTGCGATGCTGATTCTCTGCCTCTGGCCGCCGGAGAGCTTTGAGCCTCTGTCTCCGATGTTGGTCATGTAACCCTCTTCCTTTTCCATGATGAAGTCGTGGGCGTTGGCTATCTTTGCCGCTGCGATGACCTGCTCCATGGTGGCGCCTTCAACTCCGAACGCTATGTTGTTGAATATCGTGTCATTGAAGAGAATCGCCTCCTGGTTTACATTTCCTATGAGAGAGCGGAGATCCTTGATGCGGAGCTCGCGGATGTCTGTGCCGTCGATCGAGATGCTTCCCGAGCAGACGTCATGATATCTCGGAATGAGGTCGACAAGAGTCGACTTTCCAGATCCGGACTGACCCACGAGAGCGACCATCTTGCCCTTCGGAACAGTAAGGTCGATGTCTGTAAGTATCTGCCTGCCTTCTTCGTATGAGAATCCTACTCCCTGGAAACGGATTTCGTTCTCAAAGCCCTTGATTTCCTTCGGATTGGCAATCTCCTTTATGTTGTTTTCCGCCGTCATGATCTTGTCTATCCTCTCCATGGATGCAAGTCCCTTAGGGATGTTGTATCCTGCCTTGGAGAAATCCTTCAGCGGGTTGAGGACGCTGTATAGGATCACCATGTAGAAGATGAATGTAGGCGCGTCGATAGGGGAGGCGTCGCTGAGGATCAGCGTGCCGCCGAACCAGAGGACGATCATGATCATGCATGTTCCGAGGAACTCGCTGACAGGATGTGCGGAGGCCTGTCTTGTGGACACCTTGCCTGACGCTGTCTTGTATTCGTCAGCCGTGCGTGCAAATCTCTCCTTCATCTTGTCTTCTGCGATGAATGCTTTGATGACGCGGAGGCCTCCGAGGGTTTCGTCAAGCTGCGACATGGTGTCGCTCCACTTAGCCTGTGCCTCAAGCGACTTCCTCTTGAGCTTCTTTCCTATGGCGCTCATTCCCCATGCCATGAGAGGCACGACGGCAATCGTGAAGAGGGTCAGCTGCCAACTGGTCACTATGAGTGTCGCAAAATAGAATATGATGAGGATCGGATTCTTGATGAGCATGTCCAGAGAACTTGTGATGGAATACTCGATCTCGTTCACGTCGCCGCTCATTCGAGCTATGATGTCGCCCTTCTTCTGCTGTGAGAAGAATCCCAGCGGGAGGCTCAGCAGCTTGTTGTATACCTGTGTCCTGATGTCTCTGACGATGCCTGTCCTGATAGGGACCATGATTGCGGATGAACCGAAATAGCATGATGTCTTCAGCGCGGTCATGAGCATCATGAAAAGGCCCAGCAGCATGAGCGTCTTGGATCCGCCCCATGTGTCAATGGCCAGCGTCACATAGTAGTACATGTTATTCATGACCACCTCTTTCATCGGGAGTCCGCTGTCCCATGGAATGAACTGATATACAGTCGTGTCGAGTCCGAACAGGATCTGCAGGATCGGGATTATCAGGGTGAATGAAAATATGTTGAACACTGCCGACAGAATGTTCAGCAGAATGGACCAGACCATGTAGCCTGCGTATGGTGATGCGTATCTTTTAAGAAGTCTGAAGAAATCTTTCATTGCAAGTCTTTGCTATAAACATACAAATATAGCAAATGTTTGCATTCCTACAGCATTTTATCGACCCAATGGTATATAAGAAATATCCTTTTTCGCAGAATCTCCAGGTCGATGGTTTCCGGCGTGTCATAAGTCTTGTTAGTGTTCATCGTGATGCCGGAAGTGAAGAGCACGGACGGAATGCCGTTGTCGATGAATACTCTCTGGTCCGACAGCCTGTAGAACATCTGAGTGAAGTTCTTGCTGCCGTAGTATGTGTAGTCATACTCCATGTCTATGGCGAACATCCTGTTGCAGATGCGCAGCATGTCTCTCTTGATCGGTTTGAGGGATTCGTTGCCGAGCATGATGATGTAGTCCTTCCTGCCTGATTTCAGAGGTGCTGAAGTGCAGCCGATCTGGTCTATGTTGACCATCATGGTGATCTTGCTTTTCGTTATCGTCTCTCCTGATATCGGGTCCTTGAGAGAACCGTTCTCTATCATGTTCCAGAGCGCCTTCGATCCTGCCATATTGTGTTCCTTGGCATCAAAGGCCACGAAAATCACGTTGCTGTCATGACTCTTGCCGAGGTTCCTGTAAGCGCTCAGCATCTCGGCGATGGACAGCATGGCCACTGTGCCGGAGGCATTCGCGTCGGCTCCGGGATATATCTTACCGTCAAGGGTGCCGATGTGGTCGTAGTGTGCTCCGATCACAACATACTTGTCCTTCCTGAAGTCCTTCGAGCCGGGCAGCATGCCGACAATGTTCCTGCCGTACTTGCCGTTTCCGAGATATACAGGCAGGGCGTATGATTTGCCCATCTTCATGAGACCGATCCTCTCGAACTCCCTCTTCAGCCACAGTCCGGCTATGCCTCCGCCTTTCTCTCCGGTCGCGCGTCCGGCACATAATGTGTCGCACAGGTATGAAATCTGCTGATGCAGCTTGTCCTGTGTTATCAGCCTTTTGGCCGGCTGGTGTTCACGTGCCATGGCGTTCTGTGCGTATGCTTCAGGGCAGGCAGCCATGTGAATGGCAACCGAAACCATCATGAAGATGATTGTCCTGATGTATTTTTTCAAACTTTTTGAATGCATACGCGCGAGAAATGATTATCTTTGTAAATTGTGCCGCGAAAATAGCAATTTTTTTTGATATGCATAGAATACTGAAATGTCTCATAGTGTCCATCGTGCTCCTGACCGCAGGGGTGGCGGATGCTTTTGCCCAATACGACAAGGACGTGTTCTTCATGCGCGGACGCAATGCCTTGGCTGACGGCAAGTACGCCCAGGCGATCGACAACTTCAATGTCCTCGCCCAGCTGGACACGACAGACTGCTGGACTTTCTTCTTCCGAGGCATAGCGAAATACAATCTTGGTGACCTGAGAGGCGCCAAGCGCGACTTTGACAGATCGGTGAGGATCAATCCTGTGTTCACATCAGGATATCACTATCGTGGAATCACGGAAAGCCGTTTCGGCAATTACGAAGAGGCTCTTGCCGACCTTCAGAAGGCGATAGACCTGCGTCCGGGATATATAGGACTATATTTCAGCCGCGGCGTCACATATTTCCTGTCGCAGCAGTTCGAAAAGGCGGTGGCGGACTTCGACCGCTACATAAGGAAGGAACCGAAGGACCCTTCCGCATACCTGAACAGGGGAGCGAGCTACCTTTTCCTGGGTGATACGCTCAAGGCGGTGAATGACTATAACAAGGCCATAAAGCTTGACAGATTTGACCCTGAGGGATATGTCCGCCGAGGCAGACTATATGCATCTCAGAAGGAATATGACAAGGCTATAGAGGATATGGACAAGGCCATAAGCCTTGACACTTCCAATACATTCGCATACTTCAACAGGGCTATAATGTACTACGAGCAGGAGAAGTACAAGGAGGCGATGGCCGACCTGAACGAAGTGCTCAAGGAAGAGCCGGGCAATGCCCTGACCTTGTATAACAGAGGTCTGATCAATGCCCAGCTTGGTGCATTTGAAGAGGCTCTCGAGGATATGGACCGTGTCCTGAACATCAACCCGGAGAATGTCCTTGCATACTTCAATCGTGCATCCATCTTCATCGAGATGGGTCAGTACAGGAATGCCCTCGAAGACTATGACATGGCGATCGAGCTGTATCCGGACTTCGCCAAGGCATATATGAACAGGGCGTATGTAAAGAATCTGCTCGGCGACCATAAGTCGTCAAAGAAGGACTATGACACAGCTCAGCAGAAGGTCCGCGAATATAGGGAAAAGAACATGACCGATGCCGGATCGTTTGCTGATACGACCAAGAAATACAGCTCCCTGCTGTCTCTGGATGCAGAATTCGCCAAGAAGGACTTCAATGACGAGCTGCTTCAGAATCGTGACATAGATGTGCGTCTGAGGCCATTGTATAAGTATGTGCTTTCAGGTCAGAAGGACGATACGAACTATGCCTTGACAAGAGGATATGAAAATCCTCTGATGGCAAGGCTGGAGGCGGTCATGCCAGTGGGCATCAAGATTCTGAATGAACCGGTGCAGATCGACGACAGGGCGCTGGCGCAGGCCGAGACGGCGGCATGGTCGGGAAATACGCCGGAACACATATTCCTGCGCGCCTTGTGGGAAAATCACGGAAAGCATTTCAACTCGGCTCTCAACTGCTATACTTCCGCTGTGGAAGCAGAGGACAAGCAGGGTGTGGAGACACTGTACGAGGCCTTCTATTTCATGAACAGGGGAGTCCTCCGCGCGGAGATGATCGAGTTCCTTTCATCAATAGAGAATAATGTGCAGGTGCTTTCAATGGATGACACAGGCACGACAAGGGCTCGTGTGAAGGACCAGGTGACAAGACAGTATGACTACACCGAAGCAGTCGAGGACCTCAAGGCTGCGCTGGCGCTTGTTCCGGATCTGCCTTACCTGTATTTCAACCTCGGCAACCTGTACTGTCTGTCGGCAGAACATCTGAATTCTATTGAAAACTACACGAAGGCTATAGAGCTTTATCCATACATGGGTGATGCATATTTCAACAGAGGCCTTGTGCTTATATACTTGAAGGATAAGGAGAAAGGCTGTATAGACCTCTCGCGTGCCGGAGAGCTTGGCGTGCGGGATGCATACGGCGTGATCAAGAAATATTGTGAGGAAGAAAATGATTAAGGCGATAATATTCGATATGGGAGGCGTCCTTGTGGACCTTGACATCGAAGACTGCAAGAAGGTTTTTAAGGAGACTCTCGGATATAATGACATAGACCAGATCATAGATGCATGTCATCAGAAGGGCATCTATGGCGACCTCGAGGAAGGAACTCTCTCTGCAGAAGAGTTCCGTTCCATAGTACTCGCGGGCTCAAGGCCCGGTTCTGTTCCTGAAATGGTCGACGAGGCCATGTCGCATATACTTGTCGGCATTCAGCCATATAAGGTGCAGATGCTGAAGAAACTGGCTCAGGAATATGATCTATATATGCTCAGCAACAACAATGCAATCTGTCTGCCTTATTCGCGTGCCATGTTTGCTGACGCTGGCATTCCGTTGGAAGACATCTTCAAGAAGTGCTTCTTCTCGTTTGAGATGAAGGCGCTGAAGCCTTCTGCCGCCTTTTATAAGGAAGTCGTAGAGCAGATTGGTCTGCCTGCGGAAGAGATGTTCTTCATTGATGACTCTCAGAGAAATGTGGACGGATCCATTGCGGCCGGACTTCCTGCAGTGTATTATGAACCGGGAACAGATCTCGAGGCTTTGATTTATGGAGTTCTGAATAAGGAGGAGGTCGCTGATGATTAAGTTCATGAGTCTGTCGAGCGGAAGCTGCGGCAACTGCTACTATCTGGGTTCTGAAAACGGAGGAATCCTCATCGATGCCGGGGTCAGCCTCAGGCGTCTGAAGATGGTTCTCAGGGAGTATGACATGGATACGGATGCATTCTCGGCTATACTTGTCACTCATGACCATCTGGACCATATTCGTCATCTGGGATCATTCTGCAAGCGTTTGAGTAAACCGGTTTACACAGCCAAGGCCATTCACGATGCTCTCGCCAGGCATACTTTCACGGCGCCGACCATCGGAAGCTGCAGACGCGTGCTTGATGAAGGGGAATGGAATGAAGTGGCCGGAATGAAAGTGCGCTATTTTGTCGTTCCTCACGATGCTACCCAGACAGTCGGTTATGCCATAGAAGCGGATGGGCATAAGTTCGTGATAATGACCGATATCGGCAGGATGACTGACGAGGCTGTGGAGTATGCCCGTCAGGCTGATACTGTTGTCGTGGAGTCAAACTACGACATGGATATGCTTCTCCGCGGTCCGTATACATACGAACTCAAGATGAGGATAGTCCAGGGCTGCGGACATCTGAGCAACGACGAGTGCGCAAGCGCCATAAAGAGATTCTGGCACCCGGGGCTTCGCAACATATTCCTTTGCCATCTGAGCGAGAACAACAACACTCATGACCTTGCTTATGCATGCTCGGCCGAGGCTCTTGCATCGCTTGGTGTGGAGCAGGGGACGGTAGCCTTGAGATGTCTCCCGCGCCAGCATCCGTCGCAGATGTTCAGGCTTTAGCCAGTTGTCTCTCGACGAAATGCAGGATCTCGTCCCAGACCATCTCTCTCCCTTTCTCGTTGAGGACTTCGTGTCTCATTTCGGGGAACAGGATGCTTGAAATATTTGTATATCCCACTTTGTTAAGGAAGCCTGCAGACTGGTGGAAGTGAGCCAAGTCTATCATGCACGGGTCGTCTGTGCCTGAGATGAACAACACAGGAAGTGAAGGGTTGGCAGGGTGCCAGCCTTTTCTGCTGTAGGTCTCTTTCATCATCTGAAGCAGTGTGAGCGAGCAGTCTGCAGTTATTGTGATATTGCATTTCGCGTCGTTGCGGAACCTTTCCCTTACTTGAGGATCCGAGCATGTCCATGCCATTCTTCCTTCCTTCCGGAAAGCCTTGTTGTAGAATCCTGATGTGGCTTCCTGAAATCCTCCTATCTTCACTCTTCCATCGTTGACAAGGCTTATCAGCCACATGACGGATCTGCCTAATGCATTGAATATGTTTCTGCTCGGACTTCCGCATAAGACCATCCCCTTGATTGCCGTATCGTGATCCTTCAGGTATGTTCTAGCTGCAAGTGATCCCATGCTGTGTGCCACAATATATATAGGTGCATCCTTGAAGTCTTCCTTGACTTTCTCCACGACGGACTCAATGTCGGTCGCCATCGCCTTCGCTCCTCCCTGGTTTGTATATCCTCGGTCCTCTTCGGAGAGGATGCTCTCTCCATGACCTCTGAGGTCATAGCCGACGCATGCGTAGCCCTTGTCGGCCATATATTCCATGACGTCAATGTTTCTTTCCTTCCGGCCGCACAGCCCGTGAATAAACAGTATCACGGCATGTGGATTCTCGGTCTTGCTCATCTCCAGAATGCTGAGGGGGAGTCTGTCGAAGGCGGATTCTGTGAATGTTCTGCGTGTCATCTTATATAACTTCTTTTCTTTCGTGCTGATTCAAAAATCGAACCGCATTCCCGCTTTGGTATGCCCTTTGCCATTGTAGTTTTGAATTTTTAAAAATTAGAATTTGTTATGAAAAGAGTTTTACTGACCTTTATGGTTATAGTCGCAGGGCTTGCAATGACTGCCCCCGACGCATCTGCTCAGAGCGGCAACCGCAATGGTCGTGCCGGCAAGGGACAGGATACTATGGACGCATGGAAGAAGGACATGGCCGAGTTCAGGGCACGCTCTGAACAGGACAGGAAGATCCGCGAGCTTACCGACTCCATAGCCGCTGTCCAGGCTTTCGCCGCAGTTAAGAATCAGGACTTTGTGCTTGAGGCTCAGACTGTCTCGTTCAAGAACGGAGCGAATGTATTCGTCAACTCCACAACCAACTTCATTTCCGTGAAAGGAAACAGGGCGGTTGTCCAGATTTCTCCAAGCAGTTTCGCTTCCGGTCCTAACGGTGTCGGCGGAGTGACGGTCGATGGTATGATTTCAGGCCAGGAGTACCGCGTGGGCAAGAAGGGATTTGCTACATATTCCTTCAATGTGATGGGAATCGGAATCAACGCCCAAGTGGAGATCTACCTGACTCCGGGCACAAACAGCGCTTCGGCTACCATCTACCCGAACTTCAACTCCAATACAGTATGGCTCCAGGGCAACATTGTTCCTTATGAGAGCTCGAACGTCATAGAAGGAAGTTCATTATAAACGGATTTAAACAAAAGACACAATGAAAAAGATCATCTTTATTTCAGCATTGGCCCTCCTGGCTGTCGCTTGCCACAAGGAGCCATACCCACAGGACAGTGACAACGAATATCTCGTATACACAGCTCCTGACAAGGACATAGACTTTACGAAGTTTACCACCTTCGACATTCCTGACAGCCTTCTCATCATAGGCCAGGGCGAGAAGCCTCAGTACTCTCAGTCAGACAATGCTCTTGCTCTCATCCAGGCCTTCAGGACCAATATGGAGAAGCTCGGATACATCTATACTCCATCCAATCCGGATGCAGACCTCGGTATCCAGCTCACCTATATGATCAAGACAGAGAGGTATGTGCAATATTACAATGACCCATACTGGTGGCTTGACTATCCGGGCTATTGGTCTCCAGGTTACTGGGGTGACTGGTACGGATACTACTATCCTTATCGTGTGACATATACCTTCTCGACCAATGCGCTCGTCGCTGACATGGTTGACCTCACTGCAGAGCAGGGCAGCGGCAAATCGCTCGAGATCATATGGACATCATACATAGGAGGCCCTGCGGGACCAAGCGCAAGCTACGACGTCAAGAGGATGACCTCGTCCATCAACCAGGCTTTCGCGCAGTCTCCATATCTCAACAAGACAACAGATCAGAAATAACATTAAGGAGAAATTGATATGAAAAAGTTCATATACATTATTTTGGCCGCTGCTGCCATGATGTTCTTTGCAGGCGAGGCCAACGCCCAGATGGGCAAGCGCTACTTTGTCGGCGGAGGCTGGCAGTTCAACGGAACCATTGCAAATGAATATGTGCAGACAGCCCAGGGCTATGGCGCATACCTCGAAGGAGGATACTATGTTACCCCTAAATTCGCTGTCGGAGGATTTGCAAGCTTCGGTACCAACAACAAGTATATCCCAAAGCAGACTTATCAGCTTGAGAACAATGCAGCGATCACTACTGACCTTGACAGGTCCATCTACCAGGTTCCTTTCGGAGTCATGACAAGGATACGCTTCATGAGAGGGGAGTTCCAGCCATATCTTCAGAACAAGATGGGAGCAGAATACTCTACCCAGAGCACATACATGTCCACATTTGTCAACAGACATGACAACTGGGGATTCTATATGTCGCCTGAACTCGGATTCACCTACTATCCGTTCCACAAGACTGATGTCGGATTCCAGCTTGCCGCATATTACAGCTTCTCGACAAACCGCAATGACAGTTTCAAGATCAAGAATCTCAACAATGTAGGATTCAAGCTTGGTGTGGCATTCTAGGATGCTGATTCTTAAATTTCTTTACATTCTGCTCCAGAGCGAACTGGCACGGGGAATCCTGTTTGCAGTCGCAGGATTCCAGCAGGATGTAAAGATTTTTTGTGAAAAAATGTGTGAAAAATTTGCAGCATTGGAAAAAAATCGTACCTTTGCAGTCCCAATTCGAAAGGAACTCACTAGAGACCCAAGAATGACCTCGGATTGATTCGCTAGCTCAGCAGGTAGAGCACAACACTTTTAATGTTGGGGTCATGGGTTCGAGCCCCATGCGAATCACGGAAAATAATGCTTCCCTAGCTCAGTTGGTAGAGCACGACACTCTTAATGTTGGGGTCCAGGGTTCGAGCCCCTGGGGGAGCACAAGGCGAAAGCCCCATGCGGTTTCCCGCAGACATATTGAAGCAATTCAAGCAAAGCTTCCCTAGCTCAGTTGGTAGAGCACGACACTCTTAATGTTGGGGTCCAGGGTTCGAGCCCCTGGGGGAGCACAAACGGAGTTCAGAAATGAACTCCTTTTTCTGTTATATGCCTGAAAATGAGCACTTAAATCCCCGTTTTTACCTCTCAACGTGACTCTGACAGGATATGTGCAATTTCCTCCGATGACGGTCTTGGAGCATTGTCATTGACAATCTTTCCGTTTTTGTCGATTATCATATAGCGAGGAATAAGTTGGATGTTATACTCATACATGAACTTAGCGGCTTTCGGGTTAAGGATGCGATAGACTTTGCAATCTGTAAGCTTCAGCTCGTCTAGTGCTCCGCACATCTTGCTGTGGTCTTCGTCAGTCGACAGATAGATGAATTCGATATCCTTGCCTTTCATCCTTTCGCGAAGCTCAGCTGCCGGTTCCATCTCGGCGCAGCATGGACGGCACCATGAAGCCCAGAAGTCGACATATGCCACCTTGCCTCTTACCTCATGCAGCACTTTATCCAATGTGGTCTTCCTGCCGTCAGGACTCATCAGAAGCACTTCGTTCTCGACCATCATATCTTCAGCAAATGCATCATGATACCTTTCTTTCAGCGTATTTGCCAATGTGGAGTCTGCAGCTGCAACGGTCATATCCACATACTTCTTGCTCTTGTGTTTCGGGAAGTCCTGAACCATACCATCAAGGGTTTGTATCAGGAATGCCTCAAAGAATGGTGTCCTTTTTATGAGTGTGTCATTCTGAAGCTTTGCATATGTGTATTCCCAGTCGCATGTGTTTCCTTGTGAGACCTGTACATATTTAGGGAAATAGCTTGAATACGCAACGGAGTTCATGAATCCTTTGTAGAATCCATACACATCAGAGTCGAATCTGTCCTTGTCATAGTCCGCTCTGAAAATGGAATCTGCAACTGCCTCTGCAACGGATCCCTTGTACCCGAATACTTTACGCTTCTTGAGCGACCATCTGTTCCTTTCCTTGAAATATCTGTATGCCGGCTCGGAGAACATACCGGCGGTATTCAACGAATCGATCCAGATATTTTCTTTCTCAAGAGTTTCCACGATGGCGCCGTTATGCCGCATTCCATACTCTTTCCATGCCTTGAATCCCCGGCTATAGTCGAAGTCATAGATATCCCATAACAATGTGTGGTGATTTTCGACCTCTTCGATTGTCAGTCCTTCGTATGAGCCGAATCTCTCCAGATATGCCTTGCGGTATTCAGTATCAAGTGGTTTTGCATCTCGATTCAGTATGCTGATCTGAGGTTGCGCTCGTGAATAAATATTTGACGTATCCCTCCTGATCCGCACCGTATCGCCCTTATGGGCAATAAAGTCGCTGGATGCATGAGGATTGAAATTATATTTCACAAACATCCATTCAGCGTCCAAAGTGACCGAAGTCGTATCACCGCTTTCTCGTATGTCCGTGATGTCTTCAGCAGGGTCGATTGAAAGATATGTGAATGGAGCATGATTCGTCCTCATCGAATAGGCTCCCTCCTCCTTCCCATATTCAAAGTAGAACCTGTCAGAGTAGGCGAGACCGTCGACTATGATTACGACTTCATTAAATGTTTCTTGCCTGGTGGAACATCCGATTGAAAGTGTCAGTAATACAAATGTTGTTAAAATACGGTGCATCGTTTTTATTTCCTTTTCCTTTGAACAAATTGGAATTTATCAGGTTAAAGTCAGCAAACAACGTGTCACAATTCTTTATGCATTAGTCGACCAGGTTTATCAGAAACTGTTTTTCATCCTCGTAAGCCAATGGTTTGTCTTTAGGATGGATCTTCGATTCCTGTTCCAAGGACTTTAATGCGATAGAAGCAAAGTATTTAGCCGCTTCTATATTTCCTACGGCCTCATACAACATTGCGGCTGCAAGAGAATGGTCATATAC
>JAFQFD010000050.1 GCA_017415715.1 Bacteroidales bacterium
GTTCGGCTTCATCATCAATGCCTTCAAGTTCGGCGCTCCGCCTCACGGAGGTCTCGCATTCGGCTTTGACCGTGTATGCTCTCTCTTCGGCGGTCAGGAGACCATCCGCGACTACATCGCATTCCCTAAGAACAACCAGGGCCGTGACGTGATGATCGACTCTCCGTCATTCATCGACCAGGAGCAGATGGATGAGCTTTTCCTCGAGTCAAAGGCTGAAATAAACAAATAAACGGAGAAATGAAGAGATATCTGTATGTGCTTATAATTTCGCTTGCGGCCTTGATTACAGGCTGCAGGCAGCCGGATCCGGTGGCACCGGCTCCGGAGGTCAACATAACCGAAGGAGCGGCGGCTCCGGAGCAGCTGGAGTTCTATGTGTCTGCAACACAGGCAGATGAGATTGCATTCATATGCGTCGAGACAACAGACGAGGTGAAGGTCTACAAGGCCGAGGCACTGTTTGAGGATGGAGAAGTGTTCGCTGCTACCGAGGAGCCTGTGCTTCATACGGTTACAGGTCTGAAACAGGGTACGGAATATACGATATATGCGGCGGCTGTCAAGGATGAGGGCACGGCAAAATACTACAGCGGGGTCAAGGAACTCTCGATGACCACAGGCCTCGTCCCTAAGATCCTGGAGTTTGTGGATGCCTCCAAGACAGGATTCTCATATAAGGTGAATGCGGAAGAGGGACAGATGTTCTATCATACATACCTCGAAGGCTGGTTCTTTGAGTATAATTATGAAATGAACAAGTACCTCGCGGAGCAGACCGGCGAAGAGTTTGATGTCAAGACATTCGTTTATAATCTGCTGGCGACATATGGAGAGCTCGGAGAATCCGCACAGGTTATCGACTGGTATGCCGGAAAGGAGAATGTGGGCCGCAATGACCTTGCGTATCTTGTTCCGGGCATTAAATATTACGCCCTGGCAGCATTGTATGATGAAGTCGACGGCCTGCCGTCATGGACTTCGGCTCCGGAGATCATCAGTTTCACTATGGACGAGCCGGGCACGTCGGAGCAGACTGTGAACTGCCAGATAGAAGAGCTTACCCCTACTAAGGTGAACATAAGGATGGAGTGTGACGAGAGCCTTGTCAATTTCTATATGTATATGTTCATCCCTTACGATCAGTACGCGGCATATGTTGAGGAAAACGGTGCAGAGGCTATGAAGAGATATGTGTCTGAATATGCTCTGGACCTTGGTCAGGCAAAGGCCAATACCTATACTGATACATGGACAGTGGAGTCGGGCAAGTCATATATGCTCGGTCTGTATGGCGTGGATTACAACGGTGACGAGTTCTTTACGGAGCTTAAGGTGGATGTCCCTATGCCGGAACCGTCTCTCAGCCTTTCTATGGAGCCGTATGAGCGTGAGATGCAGGGATATGCGACCAGCAATACCATGAGGGTGACTTCGGCCTTTTCGGACTTCCATGGCCTTGACTACGAGTCTTCGGTCATGTTCCTTCCTGCCGGTCCTGTGACACGCGAGATGTTCGATGCCTATGCCGGCACAATGGGCCTGGCCGGCACTCTCGAGGAGATGCAGGCCTACGGCGAGCAGCTCTATTACATCGGCAGCACTTACATGGGACTGAATCTTGTCGCTTCTGACGAAGAAGTCCTTGCCCAGCTCAAGGATCGCGGCACTTTCGAGAAGATCTATACTGACCTTCAGCCTGACACCGAATATGTATATATGGTAGTGGCCATATATAACGATGCTGTCATCTGCCGCCTGGCGTCGGCGAAGACCGACCCTGTTCAGGCGGAGGTTGAGGAGTCGGAGGCATACAGAGCCTTCCTCGGAGACTGGGTTGTTACGGGCCAGAACACATTGACCTATTCAAATTCCGACCTCAAGTCATTCAATATCAGGTTTGAAAGACTTACCAGCAACAGGAGCTACAAGGTATATGGATGGTCGACAAGCGGTCTTGGACAGGAGTTCCCGTTTGAAGCAAGCTTCGTTCCTGAAACCGGAAAGATAGCGATCCGCACGCCTCAGGTTCTCGGTGAGGTTCAGATTGAAGGCAAGACATACGAGGTGCGTTTCGTCGGCAAGAATTATGACATATATTCAGATAATCCGGACAATCTGATTGTACTTCCGGACCATGAAGGAGTGGCATTCACCGGCAAGATCAACGAACCGTATATGACCCTTCTTACAGAAATGTTCCAGTATGCAAATGATTGGAAGGAATACAAATCCATGTCATATGTCTTCTATGACAAGGAGACAAGGGAATACTTCGCATCAGAAGAATATGATCTGGTATATTTCCAGACTAAAAGAGCGGAATAAGCTTTATTTCATCTGAAATGATTCTCGGCGCCTTGATGTTGTCATCAAGGCGTTTTTTGTGTTTTAACGTACAAAACATGTTAAAATAATATCATATTTTTAAAAATAGTGTATATTTGTGGCATGGCAAAGGTTTTTACAGAGATTACACGACTTTCGGACAAGGATTGCTTCTATATTGTGGAGCGTCACAAGACAGAATTCACCTATCCGCTGCACCGCCACAAGGAGTTTGAACTGAATTTCATCCAGAACGGAAAAGGTGTCAGGAGGATAGTCGGGGACAGCGTTGAGGAGATCGGTGACTACGAGCTTGTGCTCGTCGGCGGAGAGGATCTGGAGCATGTCTGGGAACAGGGCTCATGCCAGTCCAAGGACATACGCGAGATCACTATCCAGTTCTCCGGAGACATCTTCGGAAACGAGCTTCTGTCGAAGAATCAGTTCGCCTCCATCCAGAGGATGCTGAGGAGGGCTGAGCATGGTCTTTCGTTCCCGCTTTCGACCATCATGAAGGTCTATTCGATCCTTGATGACATAGCGCATGACAAAGAGCGTTTCGTGCAGTTCCTCAAGTCGTTATACATTCTGTATGAGCTGTCTGTGTCGGAGGATGCAAGGGTGCTTGCGTCCAGTTCTTTCGCCCATTCTCCGCGCAAGGTGGAGAGCCGCAGGGTGGAGAAGGTCAGGCAGTATATCGACGAGCATTATTCCGATCAGCTGAAACTCGCCGACCTTGCCGCCCTTGTGGGCATGAACCCGGTTTCCTTCAGTCGTTTCTTCCATCAGAGGACAGGCCGCACGCTGTCCGAATACATAGTCGACATCCGCCTCGGTCATGCCGCCCGAATGCTGGTGGATACGTCCAAGACGGTGTCCGAAATATGCTATGAATGCGGGTTCAACAACCTGTCGAACTTCAACAGGACCTTCAAGGCCCGAAGGAATTGCACTCCGCGCGACTTCAGGGCAATGTATAAGAAAAACAAGGTGGTTGTTTAAATTCTATCATAAATTGATAATATTGTATTTGTTTGACTTTCGGGGTATGATTAAATTTGCGTTATCATAATTATAGCGCTAAAATTTGATGAAACTGACCCGAATCATTTCGGCCCTGACATTGGCAGCCGGACTTCTTCTGTGCTCCTGTCAGGCTCCCAAGTCGTCTTTCGTTCGTGTGGAAGACGGCAAGTTCGTTTGTAAAGACTATCCTTCACACTTCATCGGAACCAACTTCTGGTATGGTGCCATCCTCGGCAGCGAGGGTGTAGGCGGCGATCGCGAACGCCTTGAGGCTGAGCTTGATACGCTCAAGGCCCTCGGCATGACCAACCTCCGTGTTCTCGTGGGCGGTGACGGTCCTGACGGCGTCCCTACACGTGTCAGCCCTACGCTCCAGAAGGAGCCGGGCGTGTATAACGACACCAT
Organism: Bacteroidales bacterium; assembly: GCA_017415715.1. Lineage (GTDB taxonomy): Bacteria > Bacteroidota > Bacteroidia > Bacteroidales > UBA932 > Cryptobacteroides. Next base: position 3,760 of record JAFQFD010000050.1, read on the forward strand.
CTTCTGGGGCCTTGACTATCTCCTTGCCGAGATGGGCGAGAGAAACATGAAGGCCGTGCTGTACATCAACAACACATGGGAATGGTCGGGCGGATATGGCATGTATCTCGAGTGGGCAGGAGCCGGAAAGGCCCTGATTCCCGCCATTGACGGCTATGGCCCGTTCATGCAGTCTGTTTCTGCGTTTGTGACCAACGAAAAGGCTAAGGAGCTGTTCTACAACCATGTAAAGCATGTTGTGAGCCGCACGAACACAGTCACAGGCAAGCCGTACAAGGACGATCCTGCGATCTTCTCATGGCAGATCGGCAACGAGCCTCGCTGCTTCAGGTCAGACTCTACGGGACGCGCCGCTTTTGTCGACTTCATGTGGACAACCGCATCCCTGATCAAGTCCATCGACCCTAACCACATGGTTTCGTCGGGAAGTGAGGGCCGTCACGGATGTGAGGGCAGCCTGGAGTTCTTCGAGAAGGTGCACAGCTGTCCGGACATCGACTACATGAACATCCACATCTGGCCATACAACTGGAAATGGGTGAGAGAGAATTCTCTCGACACAAATCTTCCGGTGGCCATTGCAAATACTGACGAATATATCGACGAGCATCTTGAGGTTGCGGCCAAGTACGGCAAGCCGGTGGTGATCGAGGAGTTCGGCTTCCCTCGTGACGGCTTCCAGTTCAAGCAGGGAACCACAACTCATTCACGTGATGCTTATTACAGCCATGTATTCGGCCGCATCGCCAAGGCCGCTCAGGAGGATGGCCTCCTCGCGGGCCTCAACTTCTGGGGCTGGGGCGGACTTGCAGGTCAGTCCGAGACCAACATCTACTGGCAGGAGGGCGACGACTACTGCGGCGATCCTGCACAGGAGCAGCAGGGACTGAACTCGGTCTATGCATGTGACGAGTCGACTGTCGCAGTCATCAAGAATGCAACTCAGGCCGTTGAGAAGGCGCTTCTGCCAAAGGCATGGTTTGTCCTTGACAAGACTTCAGGTATCTATACAGGCAAGGGACCTCACGCTGTCGAGGTGGGAATGCATTCTTCAAATTTCTCGAAGGCGGATGTCGTCCTTGAGGTTTCGACTGATTTCGGAAAACCTGTCACAGAGGTTGCCAGGACCGTGAAATTCCAACAGGGGGGGGTAAACCTTGAATTTAATCTTGACCTCTCTCCAGGCTTCTATAATGCGGTTTTATACTATATCTGCGAAGACGGTAGAAGAGTTCAGATAGACCGTACAAACCTCGGATTCAATCCGGAGCAGATCGTTTCCGAGCAGGACAAGCAGGCAGATTTCGACGAATTCTGGGAGCAGACTCTTGCAGAGCTTGCAGCTGTAGATCCTGAATATAAGCTCACTCTTATTGAAGATCGTTCAAACGACATCCGCAAATCATATCGCGTCGATATGAAATCCTTTGGCGGAGAGTCTGTGAGCGGTCTTCTTGTCGTTCCTGCCAAGGAAGGAAAATATCCTGCCATGATTTCATACATGGGCTACAGCAGCGATGTATGGTATCCGGATCCGTCATGGAATCCTGAGCTTATAGAGTTCCAGCTCTGCGTCCGCAACCAGGCCTACAACAGGCTCCCTGGCGAGAAGGACGACTGGTGCACCCGCGGCCTGAATGACAAATATCAGTATTACTATCGCGGAGCGTTCGCGGATGCGGTAAGAGCCATAGATTTCATATGCTCTCTTCCTCAGACTGACACCGAGCGCGTCGTAGCGAACGGCGAGAGCCAGGGCGGCGCCCTGACCCTGGTCGCAGCTTCGCTCGACCACAGGCTCAAGGCTATCGCCCCGTCGGCTCCGTTCCTCAATGACTACAAGGACTATTTCGCTCTCGTAGACTGGCCTGGAAACTGGATCCTCGAGGCTGCCAGGGAAGGCGGCATATCGGAGGAGGACCTATACAAGACTCTCAGCTACTTCGACGTAAAGAACTTCACAGACAAGATCGAGTGTCCTGTACTCATGGCCATAGGCCTTCAGGATCCTGTCTGCCCGCCGCACACTAACTTCGCCGGCTTCAACCACATCAAGACCGAAAAGTCATGGATATGCTACCCTGCAGCTGGACATAACGTATGGGAGCAGAAAGGCTGGCCGGAAGCAAAACAAAAATTCCTGGATTCGTTTCTGATGAAATGATTTCGACAACATACAAACTATCAATAACCAATTATTAATTAACCCTAAATCATTATGCAAAAGAAAAAGCTAACTCATCTGTTCGGAGTGCTGGTGCTTCTGCTCCTCACAACCGGACACGCTTTTGCCCAGAATCTGCGCGTTCAAGGACGCGTTCTGGATGAACTTGGAGAGGGTCTGATTGGAGCCGGAGTGGTTATACAAGGAACCACAAAGGGTACAGTCACAGACATTGACGGAAATTTCGACCTTCCGTCTGTTCCCCAGGGTGCTACACTCGAAATCTCTTGTGTAGGTTATGTTACTCAGGCCGTTCAGGTGACTGGACCACGCCTCGAGGTGACAATGAAACCTGACTCAAAGCTGATTGACGAGTCCGTAGTAATTGCTTATGGTCAGCAGAACAAAGTGACCATCACAGGATCGGTTGCTGCAGTAGGCGGCGAGACCCTGATGAAATCTCCGGTAGCTAACGTTGCGAACGCCCTTCAGGGTAACCTCCCTGGCGTCTCAGCAGTTCAGCCGTCGGGTATGCCTGGTGCCGATGAACCGGTCATCAGAATCCGTGGAGTCGGCTCCCTCAACAGTGCAGAGCCACTCGTACTGGTCGACGGCGTAGAGCGTCCGTTCTCACAGCTCGACCCTAACGAAATCGAGAGTATCTCAGTCCTTAAGGACGCATCTGCAACTGCCGTATTCGGTGTGCGCGGTGCGAACGGTGTAATCCTCGTTACCACAAAGCGTGGTGAGGTAGGTAGAGCATCTGTGACTGCTTCTGCAAGTGCAGCAATGCAGACAATCTCGAAGTTCATCGACTTCACCGATTCATATACATATGGTCAGATGTACAACTACACTCAGATCACTGACGCCCTCCCTATGGACCAGTGGCCTGGCACAGTGGCAATCGCTGACTATACTCCTTATAATGATATCGTGAAGTTCGACCATGATGTCATGGAGCATTTCCGCACAGGTGACATGCCTACAACCTTCCCTAATACAGACTGGATTGACTATATCATGAAGGATGCAGCATGGCAGGAGCAGGCAAACGTAAACGTATCAGGCGGTACAGAAAGAGTACGCTACTTCGTTTCAGCAGGTTTCCTCAACCAGAATTCGCTCTTCAAGACATTCTCTAAGAACAAGAACGAAACATTCGACTATCAGCGTCTGAACTATCGTGCTAACCTCGATATCAACATCTCGAAGTACAGCCAGCTCAACCTCACTCTCGGTGGCCGCATGCAGGACCGTACCACAATGGGTGGCGGCGAGGGTTTCCTCTTCCGTTACCTCCAGGGTGCAACTCCTTATGCCGGAATCGGAGTGGACGAGCAGGGACGTCATATCGTTGCTGATGAGAACATCGTAGGTGATTATGACCGTGACGCGCTTTCAAACTACTACGACCTCGGATATGTGAATGAGAGCACAAACGCCCTCAACTTCGATATCCAGTACAAGCTCGACATGAGCTTCCTTACCAAGGGCCTCTCTTTCAAGGCAAAGGCTTCTTACAACTCTGAGTACACAGCTCAGAAGAACCGCCAGAACGGCTTCGGTACAGGTGTGACATATGTTGCAACCATCGTTGACGGTGAGGAAGTTCTCCGTAAGGAAAGTGTTACATGGCCTATCCCTTACAACGAAAGCAAATGGGGAAGCCGCAACTGGTATGCTGAGGCAAGCTTCGACTATGCACGCAGATTTGGCAAGCACAATGTCGGCGCCCTCCTCCTCTACAACCAGAGCAAGACTTATTATCCATGGGACAGGGACGGCAGCATCTACCAGTCTATCCCTAA
>JAFQFD010000051.1 GCA_017415715.1 Bacteroidales bacterium
GAATTGTATTTTGCCTTGACTTGGTAACATAACCCTTTGATTTACAAAGGTTAAGTTACAAAAAATCTGGGAAACATCCAAATTAGTGAACATTTCCCAGATAATTTTTCAGACCTCTATGAGGACTTTTTCAGTGCCCTCCCTTATGGTTGGGCTTTTTTCGTGCTTGGTGGTCGTTTTGGTTGACTACCGAGCACTGCAATGTTGCTTGGAGGGCTTCTGTGGCATCTCGGTGTGCTCGGTCGTCATGGTTTTTGACCACCGGGCACACTGAAGGTCAGTCGGTGTCTTCGAGGGAGTCTTCCTGTGTCAGACTCGGTTTCGTTTATTTCTTTGTCGTTGTGACGACGAGCGGGATGAAATGGTCTATGTGGCTGTCGTACCAGAAGTCTATGATGAGGCTGTCTGCTTCGTTTTTCCAGCCTTTGAAGTTGCAGTAGACTGTCTCGTCTGCTTCGTTTTTGTAGAAGTAGCCGTTGGTGTTGGATGTGATGGTGAATCCGTTGTATTCTGCAGGGAGGATCACTCCGTTGGCGTCGGGCTTGACCTCGGGAACCTCCGGCTCTTCCGGAGTATCAGGAGTTTCCGGTGTTTCTTCTGTTCCGTCTCCGGAATCGTCAGGAGTTGCCTCAGAACCGTCCTGTGAGTCTTCAGATGCAGGAGCGACTTCAGGAGTCTCCTCAGGAGGATATGCTGTGTAGAGATACTGCATGACGACCTCGGCCCCTGTCAGGGTGAGGACCTGCCAGAGAGAGTTGTCGATCTGCAGATGGCCTGTCTCCTGGTCATAGATGTATGGGAATGCCCCCTTCTTGCCTTCTATGCAGCAGAGACCCTGCTTGTAGAAGGATATGGCTGTGGTCTCGCAACTGTCGATGTCGGCAACCTGCTCTCCGTTGAACAGATACTGGCTTCTGACGCCTTCCCAGTTGCCGACAGGGGAGTCAAGCGGGCCTGTGTATGCGTCAGGCTTGCAGGATACAGCAAGGAATCCCGTAAGACATACTATATATATGATTATCTTCTTCATTCTCTACTTGTCTGAAGGTTTGCTGAACTTTATGCAGCACCAGTTCTCCATCGAGTCGTGGCTGACGTATTCCAGTCCCACACTCTGCGCCATACCTATGATCATAGGCATGTCTTCAAGGTAGAATCCGCTGACAAACAGCAGGCCGCCCTTGCGGATGCAGTGCGCGTATGTCGGGATGTCCTGAAGGAGGATGTTGCGGTTAATGTTGGCCAGGAGCACGTCGTAGGTGTTCCTCTGGAGGAGGGAGGCGTCTCCACAGTATGTCTCGATCCTTGTGCCGACGCGGTTGAGGCGTGCGTTGTCATAGGCCGATATCGCGGCTATGGCGTCGATGTCTATGCCGTATACTTTAGCTGCCTTCATCTTGGCCGCCAGGATCGCAAGTACGGCTGTGCCGCATCCCATGTCCATGACCACCTTGCCCTTCACTGCGTCTTCATTATTGAGGAGCGCGCGGCACATCATGTATGTCGTCTGGTGATGTCCTGTGCCAAAGGCCATCTTAGGATCAATGGTTATGTTGAATCTTGTGCGCTTCAGCCCTTCGTGGAAGGATGCCTTGATGGTGCACCTGCCGTCAACGACGATTGGGTTGAACTGGCTCTCCCATACTGCGTTCCAGTTGGTTGCGGGAATCAGATTTGCCGTGTATTCCACCTCGAACCCATATCCTTCAACTCCGCTCATTACGACCTTAAGTGCATGAGCATCATAGAGTTCCTTCTGTATGTAGCATTTGAGGTACGGGTCTTCTGCACTGAATGACTCGAACGGAAGTTCGCTGATCTCCGCCGTCACTATGTCTGCATTCTCCTCGCTGAACGGAGCGATCTTTATCGCCACCTCTATATATTCCTGACTGTTCATATTATAATATGCCTTTTTCTTTCAGTTCTTTGATTGCATTGTCTGTGAGCTCGTCCATCTGAGCGGCTGTCTCCGCCATGGCCTGCTCCTTCGCGGCATCCGCCTGCTCGTCGGCCGCCATCTGCTTCTCTTCCTCCTCGCTCAGAGCCTCAAGCTTCATGTCGACAGCGTTTACATAGTTGATGTTCGACTTATGCTCGGTGATGGCCTTCTGTTCCTCGTTCTCCTTGATGGCAGCCTCCACTCCCTTCTCGAAGATGCCCTTGATAGAGCTCAGGAGGTTGATCTTGGTGTCATCAATCACGGCAGAGAAGACAGGGACCTTGGTATTCTTGTACTTGGCCTTGCCGATCCTGAACTTCATGTTGTCGAAGTCCGGACCTGAGAGGTCGATGCCGAGCCTTATGAGGAACGGCGACTTGAGCACGGATACATGGTATTTGAATGACATGTCGAGGTTCTGGATGCCGCTCATCGCCAGCGTATATCTGTCTACCTTCAGCACGAACGGGAATATCTCCACGACATTGTCCTTTATGACTCCTTCCACAGTCATTTTCTCGATCTTTCCTTCCTTCTTGTTCTTGAACAGCAGCTTCCTGGCCAATGTCCTGAACATGTCGTTGTCGGATATCGACAGGTCTTCACCGCTGATTCTCATGACTCCGTTGATGCTTGGCATCACGATATTCATGCTGGTGTCGATCTGTGCAGTGCATGCGATCTCGCAGTTCAGCAGGCCCTTGAATGACTTCAGCAGAGGCATGAGCGTATCTACTGAAGGCATGAGGTCGATGACTTTCTCAGCCGTGATGTCCATGAGGTTGAGGCTGAATCCTGTCTTGAGGTCCTTTTTTGTCTTTGTGGAATAGAAACCGTCGAAAGACATGTCGCCCATGTTGGTCTCCGCGGTGGTGTTGGTTATCTGTACGCAGCGTTCCTTCATGATCAGGTCTGCAGTCATCCTGCTGATGTCCAGATCGGAGTATCTGATGTTCGACGCGTTCAGGCTTATGTCTGCGTTGAGGTTTGCCGGAACCACAATGAGGCCGACTTCCTCTGATACTGCAGTGGTGTCGGTCGTTACCATCTTGAAGAACTCGGAGTTGGTCGCATTCTCCATGGACTCCTTGGCAGCTTCCGCATCGAACGCGCTTCCGGCATTGTATGCCTTCAGCAGTTCGTTGGCATTGACTCCGCCTGATGTGATATCCACATTAAGGTTCATCAATCCGTTGCGAAGAAGCGCCCTCTTCAGGCCGGTCAGTTTGCCTTTTGCCGCGATCTCAGACTCGCCGGCAACCAGTTTGAGACTGTCTATGCTTATCTCATTGTTGTTGAAGTCACACTCGAATCCGCGGATGATGTTTCTCAGCGGGAAGTATGGAGTCATCACGATACCTGTCCTGACATCAATGCTGCCCTTGAGGTCCCATTCCCTGAAATATTTCGCAAGGCTCTCGTCAAGCTTGATGTTTATGTCGCTCTTCCTGAAGTCCTCCTCCTTCATCCACTCCGGCACTTCACGGGCAGTCCTCTGCTTCATCATATGCCTGAAGAGAGAATCCTTCGGAATGTCAGGATAAACTCTCGCGAGCGAATCACGGAATGCCTGCATCTTAGCCTTGCGCTCAAGAGTGTTCATGGCTGCGCTCGCCCTGATCTCCGAGTCGGTAAGAATGGCTCGGTTGACTGAAGTCGCCAGCGTGATCCTCTTGTTGACGCTTGAGAAAGTCAGCATCGGCACTGTAGGCTGGCCTCTCTTCGGTATCATCTGGAACCTGTTTGTGGTCTGGTCCAGATTTACGCTTGAACCTTCAGAATCCTTGACTGACAGCAGCTGGGCGCTGACGGTACCTCCCATATAGCTGACCTTGCTGGTGTCGTCACCTTCGGGGATGGAGTTCGTTGCGCTGAATGCCAAGCCTTTACCCTTGAGGGTGAGGGCGTCTTTATATGCTATGTCGGCGTTTCCTGCAGATCCCTTCACGCCGAGCAGCCTGAATGACTTGGACGGATCCCTGCGGGATGTGCGTGTCTCAGGTCCCAGGACTATTCCGACAGTGTCAATATTTACGCTGATCGTGTCGTCCGGTGCGTTCAGGACGATGTCCTTGAGGCTGAGTTTTCCGGTCAGGTCTGCCCTGGAGAAGTTATACAGATTCAGGTGGGACATTCTTGCGCTTCCCTTGATGTCGGCTGCAAGACGGCCTGATGCCTGCACATTCATGGTGTCAGGAATGAATGTCTGCAGCGAATCGAACGAAGCTGTCAGGCTTCCGTCGATATTCAATAGCGGGTCGTCGCCGAGGAGGTCTCTGGCTCCTGCATCTGCAAGCAGCTTCATGCCGACAGTGTTGACTGCGGCGTCCTCGATGTCGACATTGATCCTTCCCTTGTCGTCGGTCTCTGCCTTTGCTGTGAGACCAAGTCTTATGTCGTGAGGGAAAGGCTCATATGCTATTGCGGATTCCGGAACTTCCAGTGTCGCCTTGATGTCCGGCAATGATCCGGTTGCGTGGTCATAGCATCCGCTGATGTCCGCCTTGAGGCTTACGATGGCATCGGTCTCGACCATTTCAGCCTCGGGGATGAAATGCGAGAGGTAGTCCGACAGGACATTCTGCAGCTTGCATTCCTTGATGCCAACTGTTCCTTCAACTCCTGTCCTGCCTTCATATAGTCTTATGTCTGCGTCGGCATAGAAAGGAACGGTGGCTATGTCTGCCTTGAAATTCTCAAGCGATATAGCTGTCACGGTGTCCTTCGGGAACGATACCGCTCCGCTGATGTCTATAGGCACCTGCATTCTTCCGAACGCTCTTGTCGCCAGGAACGCCTTTGCGTGGGCGTTTATGTCCATATGATGCCTGTGCTCATGGATATGGAGCATGTCAAGTCCCATTGCGACTGTGTCTCGTCCCATACGCCCTGCCACGAACAGGCTGTCCATCCTGAGGCCTATCTTCGCCTTAGACATCCTGTCTGTCTTGAACTTGCCGTCAAAGTGCAGCTTTGCAAGATCGATCATTGCAAAGAGCGTGTCCTTGCTGTCTGTGTATACGATGTGAGGATGCCTGTCCAGCGAGATGTGTCCGAGGGAAATCACCGGCAAACCTGACGATGCCTCTTCTTCTTCCTCTTCCGAACCAAGCTTGAAGATGTTCCAATTGGCATTTTCCTCGTCGTAGACATGTGCGAAAATCCTCGGCTGGACAAGGCTTACGTGCGGGATGTGGAACTCTCCCTTGATGAGCGGCAGCAGACGGATGCTTGCCGAGAACTCCTTGAAGGAGGCAAGCGTGTCGGCAGTCTCGCCGGTTCCATGATAGAGCATGTGGCCCTGCACGCCGGCGCGCTCCAGTGAGTCGAATCTCTCAGCAGGATATGTAATGCTGAAATCCTCAAGTGTCACCGTAGCCTTAGGGAAGCGGCGCAGAAGCGACACGCGCGCGTCTCCGAAGGATATCTCACCGTCCACGAACTCGGCCGCAATGCTGTTTACGGTCTTTGTCAGTATAGAAGACGACAGTATGATCTGGGCAATCAGCAATATTGCCGCCCAGATGCCTGCGATCCAACCCAGTACCTTTAGAATTCTTCTTATCATAGCTTTTCGTCAAGTATCATCTGTATAATCAAACAAAGATAGCAAAAATTTATTATTAACATTTTTGTTGCATAAAAACTGCTGAAATATTAAATTTGCATTATCTAAAACGAAGCGATATGGAGACTCCTTTTGTTTATGACAGATATGTGACAGCAAAGAACTTCATCGGCCGCAAGAAGGAATGTGGAATCCTTGCGAACCTGCTTGAGGCAGGGGAGCAGGTGGTGATGTATGAGCCGCCGAAGACAGGCAAGATGTCGGTCATCCAGCAGACTCTCATCAACATGAGATCGTCCGGCAAACAGTTCATGATAGTGTGTGTGGACATGTTCAACATCAGGACCGTAAGCGAGTTCCTCCTAAGGTTCGGAACCGCCGTGATGAAGGCTGCGCTTTCTACACCTGACCAGTTCAAGGACGCTATAGAGAACTATCTTAACGGCACTCATTTCGTGTTTGACAGGGAACGTTTCTATCAGGACGGTTCGATCGTATCCCTCAGCTGGGATGCGGACAAGGAGGACATGGCCAGGATGATGCGTCTGCCGCATCGTCTGGCAGCGGAGAAGGGTATGCCTTATTATGTGATACTCAAGGAGTTCCAGACAATCATGGCGGCGGATGACTATGAGGATCTCTTTTATGTGATGGAGGACATGTTCCGCGAGAGATTCGACAAGCCGGCATCTTCATTCATCATGACAGGCTCCCGTGTCAATGCCATGAAGCTTATCTTCGCCGAGCGCAGGTTCTTCTATCGTCAGGTGGTGCATCTTCCTCTGATGCAGGTTGAGAACAGGGATATCATAGACCATGTCGTACGCGGCTTCCTTTACGGTTCCGGAAAGTCTTTCGACAGGGACCTCGCCATGGGAGCGTGCGAACTCTTCAAGTGCAATATGTGGTATATAAATCATCTGGCTTCCATCTGCGACCTGATGTCGAAGGGATTCATCAACGAATCCATAATGACTGAGGCCCTCCGCTCGATGATCTCGCTTCACGAGCCTCGCTTCAAGAACATGATAGACGACCTGACTGACCATCAGATAAGCCTGATGCGCGCAGTCCTTGACGGCGTGAACAAGTTCAGTTCTTCAGAAGTCATCGAGAAATATCATCTCAATTCTTCTGCAAACGTCAGAAGGGTGAAGGATGCGCTCCGCAAGAAGGAGATAATAACATTCAACGAGAAGGACGAGCCTGTCGTGCTGGATCCTCTCTTCGAGTATTGGCTTGAGAACTATTATTTTGCGAGATAACATATGAGAAAGAAACTGGTGGTTCTGACCGGCGCCGGAGTAAGCGCCGAAAGCGGCGTGTCCACATTCCGTGACAGCAATGGACTATGGGAAAATTATAAGGTGGAGGATGTCGCATCCATAGAAGGATGGTACCGCGACCCTGCACTCGTACTGGATTTCTATAACCAGCGAAGGGCGCAGCTGGCGACCGTGCGCCCGAATGCTGCGCACCTTGCCATCGCATCCCTCGAAGCCGGATGGGATGTAACGGTGATCACTCAGAATGTCGATAACCTTCATGAGAGAGCAGGCAGCACGAAGATCATCCATCTTCATGGAGAACTCACCAAGGTGCGTCCTGAGAACTGCTATAATGATCGTGACAACTATTCCGAGGAGACGGTGTTCGATATCGGAACGGATGCGATACACCTGGGCGATCTGGCTCCGAACGGAGCCCAGCTCCGCCCGCATATCGTGTGGTTCGGCGAGGCCGTCCCTTATATCAACGCCGCAATCGACAAGGTGATGCAGGCGGACGTGCTGCTGATAGTCGGAACGTCGCTCCAGGTATATCCTGCGGCAGGGCTGTATGCATATGCCAAAGCCGATACACCTATATATATAATCGATCCTAAAGACGTGCCCGTCCGTGACGGCAGGGTGACGCATATTAAGGACGTGGCTACCAGTGGAATGGAAACTTTTAAAAATATTTTGAAATCAAAATAATATGCGTATCTTTGCAGCCCTATAATAAAAAGGAGGTGATTTAGATATGATTATAGTTCCAGTAAAGGAAGGCGATAGCATTGAGAAGGCTCTCAAGAAGTTCAAGAGAAAATTCGAGAAGACAGGTGCAATCCGTGAGCTTCGCGCAAGAAAGAACTTCGTAAAGCCATCTGTAAAGAAGAGAATGCAGATGCAGAAGGCTATCTATGTTCAGCAGCTTCAGCTCAGAGACGAGCAGTAGTATTATACAAAGAAGATTATTTACAGATTGTCAAGCCATGATAAAGAGCTGCGGGAAGCAGCCGCTTGCTGTCTAAAACTTTCAATATTTTTAAGTTTTTTATGTACGCAATCGTAGAAATTGCAGGCCAGCAGTTCAAAGTAGAGGCTGGTATGGAAATCTTCGTACACCGCCTTGCGGATGAGAAGGGCGCTACAGTAGAGTTCGAGAAGGTTCTCCTTATCGACGAGGAAGGCGCAGTAAAGGTAGGTGCTCCATATGTAGAGGGCGCTAAGGTAACAGCAACAGTTCTCGGCAGAGCTGAGAGAGGCGTTAACGACGGACTCAAGGGCAACAAGGTTCTTGTTTTCAAGAAGAAGCGCAGAAAGGGTTACCAGAAGTGTAACGGACACCGTCAGTATTTCACAAAACTTCAGATCAATTCGATCGCTTAATTAATTGAGGAGGAAACATTATGGCACATAAAAAAGGCGTCGGTAGTTCCAAGAACGGTCGTGAGTCACATAGCAAACGACTTGGTATCAAGAAATTCGGTGATCAGGTAGTGAAGGCTGGTAACATCCTCGTTCGTCAGAGAGGAACAGTTCACAACCCAGGTCTGAACGTAGGAATGGGTAAGGATCACACTCTTTACGCACTCATAGACGGTAAGGTCAGCTTCCGCAAGAAGGCTGATAACAAATCTTACGTCTCGGTACTCCCTTTTGAGAACTAAGACTCGGGGATTTATGACAAAGATAGAGGACTGTATACCCGAGCGGGTTTCAGTCCTCTTTTTGTTGAATTAACTGTCATCCCGAGCTTGTCGAGGGATCTAAAAAGAATAATATGTTGACATTGAAACTGCTTCGTGAAAATCCGGAATTCGTGATTTCGAAGCTTGCAGTTAAGAATTTTGATGCAAGGGAGATCGTTGAGAAGATCATTGCCCTTGACCAGAACAGAAGGGCTCTTCAGGCAGAGCTTGACTCATGCCTGGCTGAGCAGAAAAAGAAGGCTGCCCAGATCGGCGGTCTCATGAAGGAAGGCAGAAGAGAAGAGGCTGAAGGCGTCAAGGCTGAGGTCGCTGCGCTCAAGGCTCGTTCTGCTGAAATCGAGAAGACATCTCAGGAGAATAACGCGGAGCTCGACTCCCTTGTGGTTCTTCTTCCAAATATTCCTTGCGACATGGTTCCTGAAGGAAAGGGAGCCGAGGATAATGTTGTCGTGAAGACAGGCAATGAGATTCCTGATCTTGGTGAGGACAAGCTTCCTCACTGGGAGCTCGCCAAGAAGTTCGACATCATCGATTTCGACCTCGGTGTGAAGCTCACAGGAGCAGGTTTCCCTGTATACAAGGGCAAGGGTGCAAGGCTTCAGCGCGCTCTCATCAACTTCTTCCTTGATTACAATACCAAGGCAGGATACCTTGAGGTTGAGCCTCCGATCATGGTGAACGAGGCGTCAGGCTTCGGTACAGGCCAGCTTCCTGACAAGGAAGGACAGATGTATCATGCTACTGCAGACAACTTCTACCTTGTTCCTACAGCCGAGGTGCCTGTGACCAACATCTATAGAGACGTAATCCTCGGAAACAACGACTTCCCGGTGAAGATGACGGCGTATACTCCATGCTTCCGTCGTGAGGCCGGATCATACGGAAAGGACGTGCGCGGACTTAACCGTCTCCATCAGTTCGACAAGGTCGAGATCGTACGCATCGAGAAGCCAGAGGATTCATATGCGGCTCTCGATGACATGGTGGCGCATGTGGAGAGCATCGTGAAGGCTCTCGGTCTTCCATACAGGATCCTCCGTCTGTGCGGTGGCGACATGAGCTTCACTTCAGCCATCACATATGACTTCGAGGTATACTCGGCAGCGCAGGAGAGATGGCTTGAGATCTCGTCTGTGTCAAACTTCGAGTCATATCAGGCCAACCGCCTGAAACTCAGGTATAAGGATGCCGAGGGCAAGACTCAGCTTGCTCACACTCTCAACGGAAGCTCGCTCGCACTCCCAAGAGTCGTTGCGGCTCTCCTTGAAAATTATCAGAAGGGTGACAGGATCGAGATTCCTGAAGCTCTCCGTCCTTACACCGGATTTGACTTCATTGACTGATGACTATAATCGGCATAGACCCCGGCACCAACATACTGGGATACGGGATCATAAGTGTGGACTCAAAGGGTCCACACTATGTCGATATGGGAGTCTTTGATCTGAGGAAGATCAAGGACCCGTTCGAGAAGCTCGCGAACATCTTTTCAGGTGTTTCGGAGCTGCTTGATCAGCATAAGCCTGATCAGCTGGCGGTCGAGTCTCCTTTCTATGGAAAGAATGCACAGGTTGTCCTCAAGCTCGGAAGAGCGCAGGGAGCTGCCATTACGGCAGCGATAATGCGCGGCATACCGGTGACCGAGTATGCTCCAAGGAAGGCCAAGATCGCCATCTGCGGCAATGGAGCTGCATCCAAGGAGCAGGTCGCAATGATGATCCAGAAGACCTTGAAGGTCGAGCTCGATCCGAAATATCTCGACGCGACCGATGCCCTGGCCATCGCCCTTTGCCATCATTACCAGATGACAAATCCGTTGGCTGCCGTCGGAGGAAAGACAGACTGGAAGAAATTCCTGGCAGACAATCCGGACAGGATAAAAAAATAACATCTGCATTAAACCTTTGGTTTAAGACAGTGTCTAAATTTGGCTATGAAACATTCATCAAAGATAATCTCTCTCATCATTGCGCTTTTAGTTAGCGCATCAGCATTTGCACAGGTGACGGTAAAGCTCAGACTCGTCGACTCGAAGACTTCAGAGCCTGTGCCTTTCGCAACAATATCATTGACAGAAAAGGGTGCTGATACAGCAGCCAAGTATGTGCTTTCTGACTCTGAAGGCAAGGCTTCATTGACCAAGGTCAGGAAGAATACATATGTCCTCAAGGCCGAGATCATGGGCTACAAGCCTCATTCTCAGGAGATAAAGGTCGAGAAGGATGTAGATCTGGGTGACGTGAAGATGACTGAGGACGTCGAGGTCCTCGACGCGGCAAGCGTGTCTGCCATCGGAAATCCGATCATCGTCCGCAAGGATACCATCGAGTACACAGCGTCTTCGTTCAAGACATCAGATAACGACATGCTCGAAGAACTCCTCAAGAAGCTTCCGGGTGTGGAAGTGGAGGCTGATGGTACCATCACAGCAAACGGAGAGACTATCAAGAAGATTACAATCGATGGCAAGACATTCTTCCTTGATGACCCGCAGCTTGCATCGAAGAACATTCCTGCAAAGCTCATCGAGAAGGTTAAGGTTGTCGAGAAGAAGTCAGACCAGGCCATGTTCACCGGCATCGATGATGGTGAGGAGGAGACTGTCATTGACCTCTCGCTCAGACCCGGAATGATGAAGGGATGGTTCGGAAATGTCATGGGTGGCGGCGGACACGACGTGCCTGGAGGCGGATCGGACATGAACGACTGGAGATATCAGGGTGCGGCAATGGTCGGACGCTTTACTGACAAGAGCCAGATAAGTGTCATCCTGAATGGCAACAATACCAATAACCGAGGTTTCAACGATATGGCCGGCAGCATGATGCAGGGCATGCGCGGAGGCGGAGGAATGGGCCGTGGAATGGGAGGCTGGGGCCGTGGAAACGGCATCACGACATCCTGGATGGGCGGTATGAACGGAGCGTTCACCTTGCTTGACGAGAAGATGGACCTTGCCGGAAACTACCTTTATAACGGATCCATCAACGACGTGATGGAGGAAAGCTCCAGGATCACATACCTCAATGACGGGACACGTCTTCTCAATGATGAGATAGGAACGAGCAGAACCATGACTCAGGGTCACAGATTCGGCATCCGTCTGGAGCATAAGTTCTCGGAGAATACCTCGATCCTCTTCGAGCCTCAGTTCAACTTCGGTCGCGGAAACTTCAACGAGTTCTCCGACTTCAAGACAGCGACCGAGACTGCAGGTGTAGCGCAGGAGACCAACAACGGTTACACCAGCAAGGGTGGCGACAATGACAACTGGCAGACCAGCGGTTTCTTCCTCTTCAGGCAGAGACTCGGCAAGCCAGGAAGGACAATATCGGCAAATGTTCGCTACAGCTTCAGCAGCAATGAGATGTTCGGACTGAACCAGTCCCTGACCCAGATCAGGGATGCCGAAACATCGACATGGTCTGATGAGATCGTAAACCAGCGTTATGACCAGAACTCAAAGAGCTCGTCTCTGAGCGGAAGACTCGTCTATACCGAGCCGCTCGGTCATGATTTCTATCTCGAGGCCAACTATCAGTACAGCTGGAACAAGAATACTTCTTACAAGAATACATTCAACAGCGGTTCTGACCTTCTCGAAGGAGGACATCTTGTGTTTGATCCTGTCGGTGAAACCCTCGATGAAAACTATTCCAACAGGATCAACAACATGTCACAGAACCACAGGGCCGGTGCAAACATCAGCTACCAGAAGGAGAAGTTCCGTGCACAGTTGGGAGCATCATACAATCCTACCATCACCGATAACGTCACTTCCGGACACGACCCATATCACAATGTGACTCACAACTGGTCTCCTCAGGCCATGCTCAACTATGAGTTCAACGACAACTCCAACATCCGTTTCTTCTATTTCGGACGTTCTGCGCAGCCTTCGACCTCACAGCTCCTTCCTGTACCTGACAACTCCAATCCGCTCAACATATCGCTCGGTAATCCGAACCTGGATCCATACTTCAACCATAATGTGCGC
Organism: Bacteroidales bacterium; assembly: GCA_017415715.1. Classification (GTDB taxonomy): domain Bacteria; phylum Bacteroidota; class Bacteroidia; order Bacteroidales; family UBA932; genus Cryptobacteroides. Next base: position 12,485 of record JAFQFD010000051.1, read on the forward strand.
GGTATGTTCGGATACACCAATAAGAAGACATTCACGTCTGTTCACGCGCGTTTCGGAGCAAGTCTTGTGGAAGATGCGATCACAAGCGCACAATGGTATGACCCTTCAGGAGTGCAGTATTCGATTCCGGTAAACGGTCCGGGAACAGGTTCTGCCGACATGCGTGTAATGGTGAATTCGCCATTCGGAAAGACCGGCCTCTCGATCTTCTCGATGACCTTCGCCCGCTATAACCAGTCAACATCGTTCATCGGCACCGGTGCCCTCCAGTCAGACAAATACTATGACGCTGAGAATGCTACATTTGACTACGTCGGATTCCACAGGGACTATGCAGACCTTTCCGAGAGCAAGGACTTCATAACCAACAGGACCCAGACAATGAGCTTCACTCAGAGGCTCCGTCTCACATACAGGAATGACTTTGTAGAGCTTACGGTCGGCGGCCGTACAAGGATGAACAAGTCATGGTACACGATGGAGAACAGTCAGCTTAAGGCGACATGGAACAACCAGGTTGACGGTTCCATGAACTGGACAATCCCTGGCGGACTCAACCTCATCGCTGACGTGGATTACAACTGGTACAGAGGCTATACGACTCCTCAGGAGGATGAGATCATCCTCAATGCCGAGATCACGAAGCTGCTCTTCAAGAACAAGGTGACACTTGCCCTCAAGGCATATGATATCCTCGGACAGTCAAAGAACCTCTCGGTTTCAGACTCGGCCAACTACCATATCGAGACAAGAAACAACACTCTCGGACGATATATAATCCTTTCGATCACATATCGTTTCGGAAACTTCGGAGGAGCGATGGGCGGCGGTCCTGGCGGACGCGGTCCTATGGGCCCTCCACGCAGAAGATAACATGATTATCTGCGCGTGATGAAGCGCACGATCAGCGCGAGCAGCAGAAGCCAGTGGATGAAGCTGCATACGCGTCCGGTGATGTCTCCGTGACTTACGAAGAATGTGATGTCATCACGCAGAGGAATCTGACCTTTTATGACAGCCTGCTCCCACCATGGAGTGGGCTGCATTATTTCTCCGGCAGGGCTTATGATGGCGCTGATGCCGGTATTGGCGCAGCGGGCGATCGCGCGGCGCGTCTCTATGGCGCGCAGCGACGCGTAGCTCAGGTGCTGCCTGTAGCCAGGAGTATCTCCCCACCACGCATCATTGGTGATGATTGTCATGGCTCTGGCGCCTTTGCGTATGTAGTCTGTATAGTATTCTCCGTATACGGATTCATAGCATACGGCGCATCCGATAGGGGTCTTATGCCCTTCGATATCCTCGACATTGAGAAGTGTTATCTCGTCCTGTCCGACGCATCTTCCCATCACCCCGCCAAGCATGTTGTCAATAGGGCAGAAGAATCTCGGGTATGGAGTGTGCTCGACTGCCACTACGAGCTTGCTCTTGTGGAAAATCTCCGTGCGTCTGCTGCCATCAATCATCAGAGCAGAGTTGTGTGATTCGACCCAGAGACCATGTCCCAGGTCCCGTGCTGTGTAAGAAGGCGCTTCCTGTGAATTAATGTAGTCATATGCTGATGCTCCGAAAAGCATGTTCACATTCGGATAGTTTTCGAGCAGTGCCGTGAAACGCCTCCAGGTCCTGCTTCTCTCATACTGACCGACAATTATGTCGCTGGTGAAAGTCTCTGGAGTGAGAACGAGCAGGGGAGCGGCAGTGGAATCGTTCTTCCTGTATTCCAGTTCTTTAGTGATCATGCCCTCAAGGATGGCATTCTGCTGGTCCTGTGTCAGAGCCTGGAACTTGTTGTATGGATCGATGTTCGGCTGGACGATGAGCACGTCAAGCATTTCTTCCGCATGCATCGAATCTTTATATTCTTTCCCGATAACTCCTGAGATTACCGGCGGAGCGATCAGGAGTGCGGCCATGCCGATGACTGCGGCTGATTTTGCCTTGATGTTCCATGTGCTCCAGCTGCCGTCTGACAGGCTGACAAGCAGGCCGAAGATGCCGAGGTTGCTGAGCCATATCCAGAGAGAGCCGCCGAGGCTTCCTGTGAATTCATACCATTGGATCGCCCATGTTGTCCTTGCAAACGAATTTCCCAGCACGAGCCAAGGCCATGATATTTCAGCATCAAAATAGAATCTTTCCCATGCAATCCATGTCACCATCAGGAATATGTATGGAAGCGTGCCTGTGAACTTCTTCTTGCTGAGGCGGAAAAGCCCGAATATGGTGGACATCTGGAGGGAGTTTGCCAGGACGGCGAAGATGCCGCCTCCGACAGTGGCGTTGCACACCCAGAAGGTCGTGATTGCATTCCAGAGGACAAATGCGCTGTAGTGGTATATCCATACGCGTTTCTTCTCGGTCAGTGTCGCGATTCGGTCCATGCAGAGCAGTGGTACTATGCCGAAAAGTGCCAGGAATCCGGTGTGTGGCACAAGAAATGGAACAGACATCATCACGGCGAAGAGCATGACGAGCCCCCAGAGTACTATATTTTCCTTTTTCATTTGTTCTCCTGATATATGTTAATGCAAAGATATAAATAAATTTACTACCTTTGTTTGTTATGTTGCTTGATATGCTCAGAGGATTCCTTGTAGGAATTTGTGCATCGGCCCCGATAGGACCGATACTCATTCTTGTCGTGCAGAAATCATTGAGCATGGGACATAAGGCGGGCTTTGTGTCCGGCCTTGGCGCAAGTGTGGTGGACACGCTATACGCGTCCATAGCGATCTTCGCCCTGGCCTTTGCGCAGAGATTCCTTGATGACCATCGCGTGATCATACTGATAGCCGGAGGCCTCGTCCTTGCAGTCCTCGGCCTGTCGATGGCACTGAAAGACCCGTTCCGCAAGATGAAGAATGACGGTACGGATGTGTCTCCGAAGGATTTCGGAAGGGCGGTGGCCATGGCCCTGTCCAACCCGGGAGCGATATTCGTGATGCTTGCGCTCTTTGCGTTCTTCGGCATTGCCAACAAGTCGCCTCACGACTGGAGCGTCATGCCGATCATCCTTTCTGTGAGTGCCGGTTCGGTGACATACTGGTTCTCTGTGTCGTGGTTCCTGAGCCGCTTCAGAGACAGTTTCAAGATGAATACGATCCTGTGGATAAGCAGAGTCACAGGTGCAATTATAGTGATCATAGGAACAGCATTGCTTGGCAAGGGCCTTTTCATGGTCATCTTCCAGGGAATACCAATACAATAGATATGGAAAACTCCAAAGTATTTTTTACCGATCTCAGGACAGTCCCTGGGAACGACATGCTCACAAAGCTTGAAAGACTCATCAGAAAGGCTGGTATCGGAGAGATCGACTTTGACGGCAAGTTCACCGCCATCAAGATTCACTTCGGTGAGCCGGGCAACCTTGCATATATCCGTCCTAACTATGCCGCGCGCGTGGTTGACGTGATCCGCTCACTCGGAGGAAAGCCGTTCCTTACCGACTCCAATACCTTGTATTCAGGCGGACGTTCCAACGCTGTAGACCATCTCAATGCAGCCATGGAGAACGGTTTCAACAGGATCGGAGCCCATGCAGACGTGATAATAGCAGATGGTCTCAAGGGTACTGACTATAAGGAGGTCCCATGCGGAGGCTCATATTGTCCTTCGCCTAAGATCGGCGCGGCTATAGCTGATGCAGATATCGTGATCTCGATGAACCACTTCAAAGGACATGAGCAGAGCGGCTTCGGCGGCGCCCTGAAGAACCTCGGAATGGGTTCAGCAAGCGTCGGAGGCAAGCTCGAGCTGCATTCGTCATCTCAGCCATGCATCGATCTGGACAACTGCATCGGATGCCGCATCTGTGAGAAATACTGCCGTCACGATGCCGTGAAGGTGGTTGACCGCAAGGCGGTGATCGATTATGACAAGTGCGTCGGTTGCGGACAGTGTGTGGCAGTATGCCAGAAGGCGGCAGCGGTAGTGAAGGATTATGACACATCAGAGGTGCTCAACAGCAAGATCGCAGAGTATGCGTTGGCGGTAGTGAAGGGCAAGCCTTCATTCCATATCAGCTTCATCATGAACGTGTCGCCGAACTGCGACTGCTGGAACCACAATGACGCAGCGATAGTGCCGGACCTCGGCATCGCAGCATCGTTTGACCCTGTAGCGCTCGACTGCGCTTGCGCAGACCTCGTGAAGGCTGCTCCAAGCCTTCTCGGCAATGCAATCTCAGACAAGGACCACCAGCATTCGGAAGAGTGTACATGCGGACACCATCATCATAAGGGTGAGGACAAATTCCGCATCGTGCATCCTGACACCAACTGGGAGGCAGGCGTAGAGTATGGTGAGAAGATCGGTCTTGGCAAGCGTGCTTATGAACTGGTAATTGTAAAGTAAATATATGACAAAGAAAAACCAAGAGGAAAAGAAAGGCTTTTTCAGCAACTGGATCGTAAAGAATCTGCTGATTGCGTTGGTGACAGGCGTCGTTCTCATTGTTGGAGCAATGATTTATCTGAACATTGCCACACAGCACAACAGAGAGCTTACAGTCCCAGACTTCAGGGGCATGAGCTATCAGGAGGCTGTCAAGGCTGCCGATGAGGCTGGCGTAAGGGTCGAGATCATAGACTCGGTATATTCGCAGAGAAACCGTGGCAAGGTCAAGAGTCATATTCCAAAGCCGGGCGCAAAGGTGAAGGAAGGCCGCCGCATTCTGCTGACAGTCAATGCTGTGAACGCAAGAAAGGTGACTATGCCTAATCTTGTGGGGTATTCTCTCAGACAGGCTATACCGGAGCTTGAGCAGCGTGGTCTCAGGCTTGGCCGCCTGATCTATAAGAATGATATCGCAACGAATAACGTCCTTCAGCAGCTTTACAGAGGTGCCAAGCTCGAGCCGGGATCTCATGTCGAGGCGGAGTCCGTGATCGATCTTGTGGTAGGTCTCAACAGCAATGACCATGAGACAAGGATCCCGAACCTTGAGGGATTCAATGCCGAGAATGCCGTCAAGATCCTTCATGATTCTTATCTTAACGTTAGAAAGGTATACTATGACAAGACAGTCAAGACATGGGAGGACAGCGTGAATGCCGTAGTATACAAGCAGAGCCCGGCACCTTCAGACCTTACTGTGGGTATGGGAACTGACGTGGCGATATATCTTAAGAATGTAACAGAAGAGGAATAGCAGATGAGTTATATAGACTTTGAAGAGCCTATAGAGGATTTTGACTCGGCCCAGGCGGGTGACGAGGTGGCTTATGAGGATGAGCAGCAGGAGATGTTCGAGCATTACCGCTTCGATATCGCTGCCGGCCAGGTTCCTATGCGTGTGGACAAGTATCTTGCTACGCATATGGAATATACTTCGCGTCACCGCATCCAACTTGCCATAAAGGCCGAGTACATCCGTGTCAATGAGAAGATCGTAAAGGCAAACTATATAGTCCGTCCCGGAGATGTCGTGACATTCGTCATGCCATATCAGAGACGTGGCCTGGAGATCCTTCCGGAGGCTATTCCTTTAAATATCGTATACGAAGATGACGATGTCCTTGTGCTGAACAAGGAGGCCGGAATGGTGGTGCATCCGGGTCACGGACATTTCAGCGGCACGCTGGTAAACGCCTTGGCGCACCATCTCGGCATATCGCAAGGTCCTGATGCTCAGGATGAGAGGATGGGTGTCCTGGTGCATCGCATCGACAAGGACACGTCCGGATTGCTGGTTGTGGCAAAGAACGACGAAGCCCAGCTCGATCTTGCAAAGCAGTTCTTCGTCCATTCTATCGAGAGAAGATATGTAGCCATCGTATGGGGAAACCTCAAGGAAGACGAGGGCACGATCACAGGAAACATCGGCCGAGACCCTAACGACCGCATGCGCTTCAAGGTCTTCCCGGAAGGCGATCATGGAAAGCATGCCGTGACCCATTATCGCGTGCTGGAACGATTCGGCTATGTGACAGTGGTCGAATGCCGTCTGGAGACAGGCCGTACCCACCAGATCCGTGTCCACTTCAACTGGATCGGCCATCCGCTCTTCAACGACGAACGCTACGACGGCTCGGAAATCCGCAAGGGCACCATCTATGCGAAATACCGTCAGTTCATAGAGAACTGCTTCAAGCTTCTTCCGCGCCAGGCCCTCCATGCCAAGACCCTCGGCTTCGTCCATCCTAAGACAAAGCAGATGGTCCGCTTCGACTCGAAGCTCCCGGACGACATGCAGGCCCTGATCGACAAATGGCGCAAGTATTCGGAGAACATGAGTGAATTCTTGGAAGATTAGTGTCACTTATCTTCCAATGATGAAAAAGGTGGGAAGCTAATCTAGCTTCCCACCTTTTTCATCATAAAATTCATTCTGCAGAACTGTGAAATCGGTCGATTCGACGATTTCGATCTTGCATCTGTACTTCTTTTTCCATTTTCCCACGATAGATGAGAAGATTCCTCTTGTCAGGTATGCTCCGAGAATAGGGTTGACTTTCAGTATGAAACTTGTCATATTCTTCTCGTTCACATAATACGCGAGCCTTCTTTCAATGGCCTCGTCTATCACGACACTTGACGATATCTTTCCGGTGCCGTTGCAGACCGGACACACCTCCATGGTGTTGATCTCGGTCGCCGGGCGAACCCTCTGCCTGGTGATCTGCATCAGACCGAACTTGGTGAGCGGCAGCACGTTGTGCTTCGCCCTGTCGGACTCCATCAGCTCTGTCATCTTCTTATAGAGGGCATTCCTGTGGTCGTTTGACTCCATGTCGATGAAGTCCACAATCACGATGCCTCCCATATCTCTGAGGCGCAGCTGTCGTGCGATCTCCTCGGCCGCATAGCAGTTGATGTCGAAAGTGTTCTGCTCCTGCTCCTTGTTCTTGGAGCGTGTGCCGCTGTTGACATCGATCACATGCAATGCTTCTGTGTGCTCGATCACAAGGTATGCGCCCTGTTTGATGGGAACCACCTTTCCAAATGAACTCTTGATCTGCCTGGTGACCTCGAAGTGGTCAAAGATGGGAGCCTTGTCCTTGTAGAGCTTGACAATCTTCTCCTGCTCGGGCGAGATCAATGAGATGTACTTGCGGATTTCCTCATAGATTGTCTCGTTGTTCACATATATGTTGCTGAACGAGTCGTTGAGGAGGTCCCTGAGGATTGTGGTGGTCTTGCTGTACTCTGTAAAGAGCAGCTGCACAGCCTTGGACTTCGCCAGTTTCTTCCAAGAGTCTTCCCATTTCTCTACGAGCGACATAAGCTCCGCGTCGAGTACCGCGGCGTTCTTTCCTTCCGCCGCTGTGCGGATTATGGCTCCGTAATTCTTAGGGAGGATGCTCTTGACAAGTGTCTCAAGTCTTCTCTTCTCTTCCTTTGAAGAGATCTTCTGGGATACGCTCACCTTCTCGGCGAAGGGGAGCAGTACGATGTTTCGTCCTGCCAATGAAATTTCCGCAGTCAGTCGTGATCCTTTTGTTGAGATCGGTTCCTTTACGATCTGGACAATGATCATCTGTCCCGGTGTCAGCACATTCTCTATGCGGCCTTCCTTCTCGAGGATCTTGCCTGGCTTGATGTGCTTGTAGATTCCTTTTGCATCTGTGTTGGGATTTATCCTTCTGACGAATTCGTCAAAGGCTTCAAAGTACAATCCCAGGTCCAGATAGTGGACAAATGCCTCCTTCTCGTCTCCGATGTCGACAAAAGCAGCGTTCAGGGCCGGAAGAATCTTCTTGACTTTTCCGAGGAATACGTCTCCTACGGAGAAGTTGTGACCCTGGCTGGACTCCTTGTTCAGCTCGATCAGCCTGTGGTTCTCCATCAGCGCTATCGAGACTTCCGTTGAGTTGACGTCAACGATCAGATCTTTTTCAGACTCCATCAGGAATTTCAGTGATAAGAACTATTGTGCCGCCCCATGCGGGGCTTCTTTAAAACTAAAGAGGCCGACCTCCCAGGCCAGCCTCTCTTTAGCGGACTGCTAAAATGGCAGACACTGCAAGAAGAAGATTACTTTCTCTTCTTGTGTCTGTTCTTGCGAAGACGCTTCTTGCGCTTGTGTGTTGCCATCTTATGCCTTTTATGCTTCTTTCCGTTTGGCATAATTTTAAGGTTTTAAATATTATTGATAAAAATTATTTTACAGTGTTAACAAAAACCTTTGCTGGCTTGAAAGCTGGGATGTTGTGCGCAGGGATTGTCATTGTAGTGTTCTTGGTGATGTTTCTTGCAGCCTTCTCAGCTCTGTGCTTGATGATGAAGCTGCCGAAACCACGAAGATATACAGCGTTGCCCTTTGCGAGTGACTTCTTAACGCTTTCCATGAAAGCCTCTACAACTGCACCTACAGTTGCCTTCTCGATGCCTGTTTCCTTAGCAATCTCGTTTACGATTTCTGCCTTTGTCATAACTATTTGATTTTAATATATAACTAATTAACGAAGTAGCTCGCAAAATTAGGCTTAATTTTTCAATTAACCAAATTGTAACCTCAAAAATCGTTAAAAAACTGATTCCTATGCACTTTTGTCATATGCATACTCATCAATATGACATGATTTTCTATGGCATGGAGATTGACCATATATATATTCGCGCGATAAAACGTAACAAAACTGCCAATTTGGCAGTAATTGACATGTGCTGTTCCTTGTAATTGCTGGGAGCGAAGCAGCGTGGCAATCTGATTGATGAATTTAGTTATTTAGATATATGAAAGATTTGATGAGTGATATTTTGTCGGCAGCTGGAGCCGAGGTGAGCATTATTCCTGTAGTGCAGGGAGATGGCATGTTGAAGGTAGATGAGTCTCAGCTTCCGGATTCACTTCCAATATTGGCTTTGAGGAATGCCGTGCTTTTCCCGGGTACGGTATATCCTATAACGATAGGCAGAGAAAAGTCGATAAGGCTGATTGAGGATGCAGAGCGTGGAAACATGTTCATCGGTGCTGTGCCGCAGAACGATCTTTCTGTGGAGGAACCTCATATCGAAGATCTCTATGCATACGGAACAGTTGCGAAGATTGTCAAGACTCTTGAAATGCCGGACGGCACCATCACTGCCATCCTTCAGGGATTCAAGAGGTTTGAGGTCGAGAACATAGTTGACTATGAGCCATATATGCTTGGCCGTGTACGTTATCTTGATGATATAGTCCCTGCTGACAATGCAAACACGAGGATGATTGCGGAGACTCTCAAGGAGAAGGCTACGCAGATACTTCGTGCGTCGTCAATGGCTCCGCGTGAAGCTGTCAGCGCCCTCAAGGGCATCGACAACTTCGAGTTCCTTGTGAATTTTACTGCCACGACGATAGAGGTGGAGAACTATATGGACAAGGTGGAACTGCTTCAGTATGGCGACCTCAGGGCGCGTGCAATGAAGCTTCTGTCAGTCCTCGATACGCAGGTTGAGCTGCAGAAGATCAAGCAGGAGATCCATCAGAAGGTGAAGTCTGAGATCGACCAGCAGCAGAGGGAATATTATCTCAACAGCCAGCTCAAGACCATCCAGGAGGAGCTTGGCATGGACGATATGGAGGAGTTTTCGCAGCTGCGCGCCCGCGCAGAGGAGAAGCTCTGGCCGGCGGCGGTGCAGGCGATCTTCGACAAGGAGATGGCAAAGCTCGAGAGATATAATCCATCCTCGCCTGATTACAGCATACAGTATAATTATATACAGTTCATGCTCGACCTTCCGTGGGGAGAGATGTCAGTCGACAATCTCGACCTCAAGAATGCCCAGAAGGTGCTTGACGAGGATCACTACGGTCTTGACAAGGTGAAGGAGAGAATCATTGAGTATCTTGCCGTGCTCAAGCTCAAGGGTGACATGAAGTCGCCTATCATCTGCCTCTACGGCCCTCCGGGCGTAGGTAAGACCAGTCTTGGAAAGTCTATAGCGAGGGCTCTCGGACGCAAATATGTGCGTATCGCGCTCGGTGGTGTGCATGACGAGTCTGAGATCCGCGGTCATAGAAAGACATATGTGGGAGCCTTGCCGGGACGTATCCTGAACGGAATCAACCGCGCAGGCACATCAAACCCAGTCATCGTCCTTGACGAGGTGGACAAACTGACCAAGGACCTCAAGGGAGATCCGTCATCAGCACTTCTTGAAGCGCTTGATCCTGAGCAGAATACAGCCTTCCATGACAACTACCTGGACATCGACTATGATCTGTCGAATGTACTTTTCATCACTACTGCCAACAACATCGAGACCATCCATCCGGCTCTCAGAGACCGTATGGAGATGATCAATGTGACAGGATATCTGGCAGAGGAAAAGTATGAGATAGCGAAGCGTCATCTCGTGCCGAAGCAGCTTGAAGAGCATGGCCTTGACAAGTCTCAGCTCAAGTTCGAGAAGTCTGCCATAGCAAGGATCATTGACGAGTATACACATGAGTCTGGTGTCCGCGGTCTGGAGAAGCAGATTGCAAAGGTGGCCCGTGTGACAGCCAGGAAGATCGCCTTCGGAGAGGAATATCCGTCAGTCATCAAGAAGGAGCATGTCAAGGAATATCTTGGCCTTCCTACCAACTCTCATGACCTCCAGAAGGGCAACGAGGCTCCGGGAGTGGTCACAGGCCTGGCATGGACATCTCTTGGAGGAGAGATCCTGTTCATAGAGAGCTCGGTCAGCAAGGGCAAGGGAATCCTGACCATGACAGGAAACCTCGGTGACGTGATGAAGGAGTCCGCTACCATTGCATACCAGTATATAAAGGCACATCCGGAACTGACAGGAATGTCATATGAGGAGTTCGCCGAGAAGGATATACATGTGCATGTTCCTGAAGGAGCAGTGCCGAAGGATGGCCCGTCAGCCGGCATAACCATGGTAAGCTCGATGGTTTCTGCATTCAGGGGCAAGAAGGTGAAGAGCGGCATCGCGATGACCGGCGAGATGACCCTCAGGGGCAGAGTGCTCCCTGTCGGAGGAATCAAGGAGAAGATTCTTGCGGCCAAGAGGGCTGGCATCCATACGATAATCATTTCTGAGGAGAACAGAAAAGATGTCGAAGATATAAAGGAAATTTACATAAAAGGTCTTACCTTTGTCTATGTCAAGAACATTCAGGATGTCATAGACTACATATTCTAGAAGTCTGTCATCCTGGCAATGCAAGACCTGTTATGGATGTTAAGATAGAACAAAGCTGGAAAGACGCACTTGGGAGCGAGTTTGATAAACCATACTTCGCATCCCTGGTGCGTTTTCTTCATACTGAGAAAGCGGAAGGCAAGCGCATCTATCCTCCGGGAGGACAGATATTCAAGGCTTTCGAGCTGACTCCGGTGAGGGATGTCAAGGTGGTGATACTCGGACAGGATCCATATCATGGCCCTGGTCAGGCGCATGGCCTTTCGTTCTCCGTGCCGGAGAACATGCCCGCGCCTCCGTCGCTCAAGAACATATTCAAGGAGATCGAGACTGATCTCGGCGTCAGGATGAGCGGATATCCAAATCTGGAGAAATGGGCTCGTCAGGGCGTCCTTCTGCTCAATGCCGTGCTGACAGTCCGCTCAGGAGAAGCGGCTTCGCACAGCAGGATCGGCTGGCAGGAGTTTACTGATGCTGTGATAAAGTATATCTCGGCGGAATGTGAAGGCGTGGTGTTCATGCTCTGGGGCAACTTTGCCAGGACCAAGAGCGAGCTTATAGACCATTCACGCCATTGCGTGCTGGAAGCGGCTCATCCGTCTCCGCTTGCCCGCGGAGCCTTCTTCGGCTGCCGCCATTTCTCAAAAGCGAATGCATACCTGGCCTCTCACGGCCGTACACAGATAGATTGGCAATTATAATATTATGAGCAGAAAGGCATTATTCCCGGGATCGTTCGATCCTTTTACTGCGGGACATCTCAATATTCTCAAGAGAGCCCTTACGATGTTTGATGAGGTCGTGGTGGCTGTCGGTGTCAACATTGACAAGCGCGGCTTCTTTCCGAACGAGAAGCGCATAAGCATAATAGAGCAGGCGACAGCTGGCCTCAAGGGCGTGAGCATCATCCAGTATGATACATTGACCATAGACATATGCCGTCAGCTCGGCATAAACCATATCGTCAGAGGTGTCCGCAACATGATCGACTTCGAGACCGAGAGGTCTATTGCCGATGCAAACAGAAAGCTTGCTCCGGAGATCGAGACCATCATCATTCCGACTGCCCAGGAGTATGCCCATATCTCATCAACGGCCGTACGTGACCTCCTCAAGCATGGTGGCGATACATCCCTCTTTGTACCTGAAGGTGTGGAACTTTAATCGTCATCCCCGACCTGATCGGGGATCCAAATGAAGATATGAAGCGTCTATTTACCATACTATTGGCTTTTGTCGGCCTGTCGTTTACGTCCAATGCGCAGCAGCTGGACTCGCTCAAGCGCGCATCCCTGGATGCGAAGCTTGAGGAGTACGTCGCTGCGATCGAGCCGGCCGGACCGGATGCGCAGATGGAGGAGTGTGACTTCCTGATAGAGAGCTGCTCGGATTCACTGGTGAAGCAGTATGTCGCCCTGAGGCTGTATGATCATTACTTCTCATCAAAGATCATGGGCGCAGAATCGGTTGCCATCCATATACTTGACAGGTGGTTCTTCACCGGTGAGGTGAAGATGCCGAATGATGTGGACCTGCTGAATGCCCGCGTATATGCAGATTTCAACAGAAGCTCTCTGCTTGGAGCTCAGGCTCCGCGCCTTGATGTGAGGAATATGGCAGGGGAAGGCGTGACATTGTATGATGTCCCTTCAAAGCGTTATTCTGTGTTGTATTTCTATGACACCGGATGTGCACGGTGCAAGATAGAAACCATCAAGCTCAGGTCATTGCTTGAGACTGAAGAATATCCTATAGACCTATATGCTTTCTATACAGGAGGCAATGAAGACGCATGGAGGGAATACGTTGGCGAACGGTTTGTTCTTGATGCGGAAGGAGTCAATGTGGTCCATCTGTGGGACCCTGAGATAGACTCCGATTTCCAACGTAAATATGGCGTCCTGCAGACTCCGAAAATGTTTCTCATACGTCCTGACGGCAAAATAGCGGGCAGAGAACTGGATACGGATGCTCTCGGACAGATACTGTCATCACTTTTAGTAGAAGTGAATCTGACATACGGTGGCAAGGAGGCCATGGACCTTTTTGCAAGGATGTTCCAGGGAGGCCCTTCGTCTCCTGAAGAAGTACAAGGCGTTTCCGATATGATTGCAGGGGCGACTCTGGAGAAAGGTGACACCCTTATGTTCAGGCAGCTGGCGGGCGACCTGCTTTATTATCTTGCATCTGAAACCGGAAGGGGAGCGAAAGAAGGTCTTGCATATCATATAGATAAATATATTCTTGATGATACGGGTGACGTGTGGATGACCACCGATGACACACTGAAGGTTGTCGGCTATGCCCGGATTGTCGAAGATCTGCTTTCGAAGGCGGCTCCCGGAACGCGTATCAAGCGTGTGAGAGTTCCTGGTGTGCTGTTGACCAAGTCTGGAGAAAAGGAAAAAGTCAAGGATCTGGCGAAAATCGGGGCGAAAAACAATATCGTTATTTTTCACACTGATGGCTGCAACATATGCAAGGCTGAGATTGCTGCGGCTCGTGCTCTTGTCAAAGCGGACAGACGCTCGCGTGTCTTCCTTGTCAATATAGATCAGGTTCTTGCTGACTATCCATCGCTTGCTGCAAAGCTCTTTGACTCGTTCGATCTTTCCTCGCTTCCATATATATTGTTTACTGACAAGAAAGGAATTATACAAAGTCGGTATGAAACTTTACAAAAATAGTGTAATATTATTACAAAATTTGTAGAGTTTGGTCTGGTCTTTGAGACCGTGCCTCGATAAAGATACTTTATTATGTGTAATTTTATTGAGGATTACCTCCAGAACCCGACCCTTGCCATTGCAAACGCGAAGGCTGCAGCAGACCGGAGATTCGACTCCATGCTGATTGACGACGACGCCATCTATGATGAAATCGCCACTTCTGAATACCATCTATACGAAGCAATCGCCCTGTTTGACAAGGCGATCGCAACAGAACATATGTATGTCAGTTCTTCTGTTTAGAGTCTGATCTCGGTTTCGATTGTCTGACGGATGTCGTCAGAGGCCGAACCTACAAGAATCTCGATCTTGCCTGGCTCCAGAACCCATTCGTTGGTGTCTGTGTCCCAATGTGCAAGTTCGCTTGCCGGGAACTCCAGAGTTACTTTTTTTGTTTCTCCTGCCTTCAGGGCTATTCTGTCGAAAGCCTCAAGTTCCTTCAGAGGGCGTTCTACCTTTGAATCTTTCCTTCTTACATATAGCTGAACCACTTCGTCTGCTTCCATGTCTCCTGTGTTCTTGAGATTGAAGGTTACCATGAACTTGTCCTTCTTCTGTCTGCATGCAAGAGGACCATACTCGAAGTCGACATACGACAGACCGTGTCCGAAAGCATACATTACAGGGACATCCTTTGTGTCGTACCATCTGTAACCTACGAGAATGCCTTCCTTGTACTCTGATACCGGATCAGGAAGGTTTGCAATGTATTCCTGGATCTGCTCACGAGTGTAGCCTGTTGCGTCAAGGCGATACATGAGGGTAAAGAGGTCCTCGCTGGCATTCTGACCGAAGTTGCCGAGTGCATATGCAGGTGAGTCCTCAAGCTTCTTCGGGAATGTGAAAGGAAGTTTTCCTGAAGGAGCAATGTCTCCGAAGAGAACCTCTGCGAGTGCTGTACCGCCCTCAAGACCGTTCCACCAACCCTGTACGATTGCAGGTGAGTATGGCTCAAGGAAACGAAGGTCTGTAGGACCGCCTGAGATGAGGACTGTAGCCACATTAGGGTTAGCCTCGTAGAGGGCCTTGATGACCTCGTTCTGGCCGCATGGGAGGTCGATGTTCTTTCTGTCGCTGCCCTCAGTCTCGATAGACTTGTTTGTACCGCCGAAGAAGATTACCATGTCAGCGTCCTTTGCAAGGGCAACAGCCTCTGCGAGGAGAGTTGGATCTGCTGGTTCGTCTGTAGAATTTGCTGTGAGAGGGTCAACAGGACCTGCTACAGGTCTGCCCCAACCCATTCTCATCTTGTAGTTCTTGTAACCTGGTGCGTATGCTACCTCAACGCCAGCCTCTGCAGCTCTCTTCTGGATACCCTCGAGAGGTGAGATCTCATAAAGAGTCTTCACGCCAGCACCTATACCTCCTGCTGCGGTTGTGAGGACGGCGTTCTGTCCGATTACAGCGATCTTCTTCACTTCCTTAGAGATAGGGAGGTTGCCCTCGTTCTTGAGGAGAACGATCGACTTCTGAGCGATCTCGTATGCGACCTGCTGAGTCTCTGGCTGTGATGTCATGATTGTGTTGGCTACGTCCTCTGGAACCGGCTCGATTGCGAAACGGAGGCGGAGAATTTCACGTACCTTGTCGTCAACGACAGACTCAGGGAGAGCACCGTTTCTTACAGAGTCGATGAGTGCCTGTCCGAAGTAATTGTCACCTGTCATCTGCACGCAGAGTCCTCCGAGGGCCGCACCCATTGTACTGTGAGTTCCACCCCAGTCAGATACTGTCATACCCTTGAAGCCCCACTCGCCGCGGAGGATCTCGTTGTTCAGGTGAGCATTCTCAGAGCAGTAGTAACCGTTTACCTTGTTGTAAGCTGGCATCACGCACATTGCGCCACCTTCCTTGATCGCAGCCTCGAATGGCTTGAGGTAGATCTCGCGCATTGTACGCTCGTCAGCGATGACGTTCACGCTACCACGGTCAGTCTCCTGGTTGTTGAGCGCGTAGTGCTTGAGGCAGACAGCTGTACCAGCCTCCTGTGAACCGATGGTGTATTCAACTGAAAGACGGGCTGCAAGAACAGGGTCCTCGCTGAGATACTCGTAGGTACGTCCGCCTACAGGGAGTCTCTGGATGTTGATTGCAGGTCCGAGGATGATGTCCTTTCCTCTGAGACGTCCTTCCTTACCCATAGCCCATCCGTTCTTGCGTGCCATTTCTTTAGACCATGTGGCCGCAAGTGCAGAACCGGTAGGGAAGTAAGTCGCTGAGTCAAGAGTCCAGCCGAGTGGACGGAAGCCGTCACCGTTCTCCTCGCGGATACCGAATGGACCGTCAGTGTACTTGATGTCCTGGATACCAAGACGAGGAACACCCTCTGATGACATGTTTGTCTTGCTGTGGAGCATCTCCACCTTCTCCTCGAGAGTCATCTGAGCGATGATCTCGTTGATCTTCTTGTCGTTTACTGTGAGTCTGTCCTGAGGTGACATGCCACAGCCGCAGCCGGCAACAACGAGCGCCAATGCTGCAAGTTGGAATACCTTTTTCATTCTTATGTGGTTTTGTATATTTTTCCTAATGTAAATATATATACTTTCCCCTATATTGCATATACTTGAATGTCATTTTAAACATATACGCAAACATATGACAAAATGCGAAAGTGCAAGGACGGAAAATATGTATAATTTCGCAAATCGACACTGAAACAAGTAATCATGTACGCATATGAAAAGACTTTTGACATTTGCCTTAGGGCTTGCGGTCCTTGCTTCATGCAACGGTGTGAAGTGGACCTTGACAGAGACTGAGTATGGCTACAACGTCATGACCCAGAGGAAAGGCCGGACCATCGCTTATTCTCCGGAGTCAGGAATCAGCATCCTTACAGTTGATGGCTATGCATTCAAGGACCTCAACCGCAATGGTGAACTTGATATCTATGAAGACTGGAGACTCGGCGCAGAGGAGAGAGCTGAGGATCTTGCAGCTCAGCTGACAATAGAGGAGATAGCAGGAATGATGCTCTATAGCTCGCACCAGTCAGTGCCGTCGCGTGGTGGAATGTTCGGAGGTGCAAAGTATAACGGTAAGTCGTATGACGAGAGCGGCGCGGCTGCATCTGACCTTTCTGATGCACAGAAGAAGTTCCTGACAGAGGATAATCTCAGAGCGGTTCTCGTGACTACAGTCGAGTCACCTGCGGTCGCTGCTCAGTGGAACAACAACATGCAGGCTCTCGTTGAGGGTATGGGACATGGTGTTCCTGTGAACACATCTTCAGACCCTCGCCATGAGACATCGGCTACAGCGGAGTATAACTACGGTGCCGGCGGAGAGATTTCGCACTGGCCAACGTCTCTTGGACTTGCAGCGACATTCGACCCTGCTCTCGTTGAGGAGTTCGGAAGAATCGCGGCTGAGGAATATAGGGCACTTGGTATTGCGACGGCGCTTTCACCACAGATCGACCTTGCTACTGAGCCGCGTTGGACTCGTTTCTATGGTACATTTGGTGAGAGCCCGGAACTTGACACAGATATGGCTCGTGCATATGTGGACGGTTTCCAGACCAGCACAGGCAAGGATGAGATCGCTGACGGATGGGGCTGCAAGAGCGTGAACGCAATGGTGAAGCATTGGCCAAGCGGCGGCCCTGAGGAAGGTGGCCGTGATGCGCATTATAATTATGGTAAGTATGCCGTTTACCCTGGAGGAGCATTCGAGACTCACCTCAAGCCATTCACAGAGGGTGCGTTCAAGCTCAACGGCGCCACAGGCATGGCATCGGCCGTAATGCCTTACTATACTATCTCTACAGGTGTCGACCCATCGGGCAAGAACGTAGGTAACAGTTTCAGCAAGTACATCATCACTGACCTCCTCCGTGAGAAGTATGGCTATGACGGTGTTGTCTGCACAGACTGGAACATCACATACGACAATGCTGGAATCGACCGGTTTGACGGCAAATGCTGGGGTGTCGAGGAACTGACGGTTGCCCGGAGACATTACGAGTGCCTCAAGGCTGGTGTTGACCAGTTCGGTGGCAATAATGACAAGGGTCCTGTGCTCGAGGCGTATGCAATGTGGGTGGAGGAGTTCGGCAAGGAGTCTGCCGACGCACGTTTCAGGGCTTCTGCAAAGAGACTTCTCATTAACTCATTCCGCACAGGTCTCTTCGAAAATCCATATCTCGATCCGGTAGTCTCTGCGGAGATTGTCGGCAAGCCGGAGTTCATGGAGAAGGGTTATCAGGCACAGCTCAAGTCTGTCGTTATGGTCAAGAACTCTGACAGCGTTCTTCCTATGAAGTCTGCTGAGGTAAAGCCGAAGGCATATGTCCCACAGAGATATTTCCCTCAGATGGTGAATTTCTTCGGAATGGTTACTCCTGAGAGATGGGAGGAGACATTTGCTACAGAACTGCTTGAGAAGTATTACGAGCCGGTGTCAGACCCTGCAGAGGCAGACTTTGCTATTGTTGTGATTGATGCTCCGACATCAGGAACAGGATACAGCGCAGGGGATGTGAAGAAGGGTGGCAACGGATATATTCCTATCAGTCTCCAGTATTCAGATTATGCAGCAGAGCATGCTCGTGAGGTGTCTCTCGCCGGTGGCGACCGTCTTGAGAAGTCTGCCAACAGATCATACAAGGGCAAGAGTGTCAAGACTGTCAATAAGACTGACCTTGAGACAGTCGTCGAGACTAAGAAGGCAATGGGTGACAAGCCCGTCATCACAGTGGTAAGTACCGGCAAACCTTTCGTTCCTGAGTTTGAACCATATTCAGATGCAATCCTTGTAAGCTTCGGTTGTCAGAATCAGGCGCTTCTTGACCTGATAAGCGGTGCTGTAGAGCCTTCTGCTCTCCTTCCGATGCAGTTTCCGGCTGATATGAAGACTGTCGAGCTCCAGAAGGAAGATGTCCCATTCGATATGGAATGTTACGTCGATACAGAGGGTAATGCCTATGATTTTGCCTTCGGACTAAATTGGTCCGGCCGTATAGAAGATGAACGTGTAAGGAAGTATGCCCGTTGATCATTTTCTGTAATCCGACGGTGACTGTCCTAGATGCCGGC
>JAFQFD010000052.1 GCA_017415715.1 Bacteroidales bacterium
ATAGGAAGCAATCTTCACTTATTACTCCTTAATAACCTCGTGAGAATCAAAAATTGAAGAAGGATACCGAATCATCTCGATATCCTTCTTTTACTTAAATCTCAGCCACTTCATCAAAGGGAATCTTTTTCAGTGCCCTCGCGGCATTGATAACTTTTTTATATCTTGTTTATAATACTGCTATTAATCCGAATACTAATATGCCATATGATTATGTTGTTAAATTTTTAACAGGTAATACAGATGAAAATAATAATGATGATTCCAGTAGTAATATGAACGGCCAACCTACAATATTACCAGCCAAAACAGATTCCAATAGCGAAGATTCTGATAGCGAAAGTGGCGATGAGATAAAAGATCCGTTTGAATATTATAGATTAAAATTTCATCTATATGATATTGAATAAAATATACGCGATATTAGGTTCATTATTGTTTTTAGACCTAATAGTATTAGTTGATGTTATTTTCAATTTATCCATTTTTATTTTTGGTGCAGGTAGTGTTCTGGGAATTGTTAAGATACTGACTAATTTAATGATCCTTATACTTGGACTGATATTGGTTTTCACTAAGGATGACAAATGGTCGAGGTATATGCGCTATGAAAATGGGAAAAGTTGGATCATAGCTAAAAATATGCTTCTAATTTCTATTTTGCTCAGAGTCCTATTTATAGGAAATCCCATACTTTTGATGGTACTTCAAATAGTTAGCATCATCTGCGGAATTTATTTTATCGTAATACAGGCCTGGTACATAAAGACAGGTAGATGGACGTAATTGTGGAGAAAAATCCTTGACTACACTGCAATTATACATGGTGAAGGATTGTAAATCAATAATTTAAGACAACAAAATGAAACCAATAAGAAATTTGATAGCAATTGTCTTCCTGTTGTGTGGACTGTCCGCACAGGGAAGCGCAAAGGTTTACGACCAGAGTGACATGGTCGGCACCTACAAATATGAGATTCCGTGATGAAGAAGCGGGATAAGCTCGTAGCATTTTAATCCTCGCAAAAGGAATGGCACTTTTTTGTGAGAGGATTCCAAATAACGACATAAAAACGGTCATTTAGGCCCACAACTCTAATCCTTGCGGAAGAATTGGTTGATTTTTCTGCCGGAAATGACGGATGTTGTTTTTATTCTTCTATGATCAGAATGTGCCGCGGCGGGTCATGTTGAAGTCGCAGTGGACTTTCCATGTCTTGCGGTTGAGGATCATCGTGGCGGCCGTATGGCCCATCTGCTTGAAGTCTGTCGAGATGGTCGTCAGACCGTTCAGGACCACTTCGTTGAGGTCGAACTCGTTGTATGATATGATGAACACATCCTTTCCCACTTCGAGGTTCTGCGCCTTGATCCTGCGCGCCAGCGCGGCAAGGCCGGAGTCGAGCTGCGAATTGATGACCAGATAGGTCTCTCCGGGAGCGACTGTCGCCGGAGCGGCATTCATGAACTCCACAGGAATGTCATATTCCATGCAGAATCTGTCGACACCCTTGCAGATCATAGGACCATAAAGGCTGGACGGAAGGGTTATGACCTTCAGGCATGAAGATGCCTTCAGCTTGTCCAGACCTTGCTTCAGACCGTCATATACATCATTCTCAAAATCCTGATATACAGCGCCGTAATTGCCTGTGTAGCTCTGCAGCCAGTGGTCCACCATGATGAGCTTGCGGTTTGGAACGCGCGCTATCAGCTTGGTCGCAGCCGCCTGCGTCCTGTCGTCAAGCGGGAAGTGCGGGCTGATCACATAGAAGTCATATTTGTCAAGACTTGTGTCCAGGTAATATGTAAACAGTTCAAGATTCTGGTTGTGTGTGAGGATGGTGAGGTCCGCCTTGTCTCCCAGTTCTTCTGCAAGAGAGTTGAAAAGCACCTCCTTGTAGATGCTCAGCTTGTCGAAAAGCACCAGCACGCGTGGCTTCGAGGCCTCGCCGGCCTCCGCCACATAGAATCCCTTGCCCTGCTGAGGCACCAGCAGTCCCTTCTCCCGAAGGATTCCATAGGTCTTCTTCACTGTCTCTTTTGAAATGCCGAGCTGTACGGCGAAGTCGTTCATAGAAGGAATCTGCTCGCCCGGCTTGAGTTTTCCTGAACGGATGGCGTCCTCGAACTGCTCTACGAGCTGCTTGTAGATGGGAGCCTTGCTCCCTGTCTCAAGAATGATCTGTATAGGCATGGTGATAGGTTTTATAGCAATTTGAATGTCGGGTCATCGAAACGCAGTCTTCCGGTCTGCGCCCTGAGGCTTTCATTGAAGAGGTCAAAGGTGTTGTAACCCATATTGCGGAAGATGGTTATCAAGGTCAGGCAACGCTCGCGGAAGTGGAAGAATTCGCGCTTTTCCTGAGGTGTCCAGCCGATTTCTGCTATAGCGAAAGCCCTCGGATAGAGCATATATTCGGCGTGAGCTGCGTATGGAATGAGCTCGCACCAGAGGTTACCCTGAAGGCCGAGGATATGGTGGTGAAACTCAGGGGCTATGCCCTCGAGAGGGTCATATTTATATACATGGCGAAGCGACTGCATATGGCCCACCGCCTTCGGCTCCTTCCTTATGAGGTCCTGGTAATAATCCAGATATACATAACTGTTCGGCGACATTATCACGTCGTGACCCTCCGCAGAGGCCTTGACTCCTCCCGGGGTGCCTCTCCAGGACATCACTACGGCCTGCTCAGGAAGCCCGGTCTCGAGGATTTCGTCCCATCCTATGACGGTCTTTCCCCTCTCGCGGAGGAACTGCTCGATATGGCGCACCAGGTAGCCCTGAAGCTCATTCTTATGCTTCATTCCCTCCTCCTGCATTCTCTTCTGGCAGTTGACGCATACTTCCCAGTCCTTCTTCACCGCCTCGTCGCCTCCGATGTGGATATATTTATATGGGAAAAGTTCTATGACCTCCTCCAGAACATTCTCGAGGAACTCGAAAGTGCCGTCATTACCCACGCAGAGGTCCCATGAGAAAGGCCTTGGCCTGCCGTCCGGTCCCACGCATGCAATCTCCGGATATGCTCTGTTGACCTCCATGCTATGTCCCGGCATCTCGATCTCGGGAATGATGTCTATGTGACGCTCGGCAGCATATGCAACTATCTCGCGTATGTCGTCCTTTGTATAGAAACCTCCATATGCATCAGGATCCTCGGCATTTGTGAACGGATAGCCGAGGCCTTCCCACTCGTGGTAGGTCTCGCCCACCCTCCATGCCACATGGTCCGTAAGGTTGGGATATGCATCGATCTGGAGGCGCCAGCCGGCAGCATCAGTCAGATGCAGATGCATGACATTCATCCTCAAAAGAGCCAGAGCGTCAATCTGCTTCTTGACGAACTCCTTTCCCTTGAAGCTGCGGGACTCGTCGAGCATGATGCCTCTGTGCTGGAAACGAGGATAGTCGAATATCGTGCAATACTGGATGTCACGGTCGATCAGGCGCATCATCTCAAGGCTCTGCCTTGCCCTGAAAGCCCCTTCCTCGGTCATGGCATATATCTTCACACCCTTCTTGCCGACTATAAGTTCATATGCCTCTTCCTGCGCAAAAGCAGGAAGACCGGCAACTTTGGCAGCAAATTTCGCGTCACTTAGGTATACCTTGACATCCGAACCATCCCCCTTCAGGTTATAGAAACCGTCGGAAACCGAATGTTCCGCAGGCTCAGGGATAATCTTATCCGGACTTGAATATGCTGATAATGAGGTTATTGACACCATCAGAGCGATGAATGCCAATAAATTTTTCCGTATCATTTATTGTGCAGTCTTTAATCCATACAAAGATAGGTAAAAAAGACCACACCACAGCTCACTCACGCATAAAAAAGCAGCGGCTCCCGAAGGAACCGCCGCAAAATCTATATATTATGTATCAGACGTTTCTGACTAGTTGAGCTTGTAGAGTGAGATACCGATGTTCTGAGCCATTACAGCTATGTATCTTGTACCGTCGATCACAACTGTCGCACAGTCGCCAAGACCGTGACCAGCGTTGCCTGTACCGTTTACCGGAGCTGTGAAAAGAACCTTCTGAGCCTCGAGAGTGCCCTTGAAGTCAGCTGCGCCGTTTACATCCTCGATGATGTTGAGGGATGCTGAAGCCCTGTCAGCAGCAACCTTCACATAAGCGATGCAGTCCTTGCCGCCATGCTCAAAGAAATTGTATCCGAATGTCTGAGTGAGCTTTGGATCTGTTCCCCATGCAGA
>JAFQFD010000053.1 GCA_017415715.1 Bacteroidales bacterium
GTTCATCCTGAGCCAGGATCAAACTCTTCATTGTATAATTTTTTTATATTTCCAGTTTGATTCCGACACTTATAATTCCTTTCAAAAGAATTAACGCTTCTCGATAAATTGTTTTTTCTCGGTACTTGCTTCTTGTACAGTAAATCAGTCTTTTCAATGAACTTGTCAAATCCTCTTTCGAGGACCCGTTTTTCGAACGGGGATGCAAAGGTAAGCATTATTTTTTAACTTCCAAATTTTATTTGAAATTTTTTCAATTTTCTTAACTTTTGCTCCAGTCTTCAGTAAGAACTTTCAGCGTTTCTGCTGACCCGTTTTTCAAAGGGAGTGCAAAGGTACGCTTTATTTCCAAACTTCCAAACTTTTCCGCAAGTTTTTTAACACTTTTTACCACTTTTTCAACGCCCCAAAACCTAACATCCTGGCTACCAACAAAGTATAAATCTTACAATTTTAAAGAAGGTTTTAACAGGATTTTTATTAAATTTGCATGTTATATATAATATAAGTATGACCATGAAAAACACACTACTTTCGCTGTTTGCATTTATATCGATTGCGGCGACAATCTCTGCGCAGGAATCACCTCTCTGGCTGAGAAGGAACGCCATATCACCTGACGGCACACAGATAGCCTTTACATATAAAGGCGACATCTACACCGTGGCGACCGAAGGAGGAAAGGCCAGACAGATCACAACAAACCCAGCATATGACTCGGACCCAATGTGGACTGACGACAGCAAGACAATTGTCTTCAGTTCGTATAGGGAGGGCAGCAAGGACATATATAAGGTAAGCGCGAAAGGCGGAGAGCCGACCAGGCTCACAACGCACACGGGTAACGAAACCCCGATGGCTGTTCTGGAAAACAACGACGGCATCATCTTCAGCGCCGCGATTCAGCAGGACGCCCAATATGGAGACTTTCCAGGTGGAACACAGTTATACCAGATCGGAATAGATGGCGGACGTCCAAGACAGGTAACCTCACTTCCAATATCCAACATCGACGTCCGTATGGATGGAACCCTATTATATGAGGACCACAAAGGATATGAGGATCCATGGAGAAAGCATCATACTTCTTCTGTAACTCACGACATCTGGATTTATGTTCCTACTGAGGATCCTGGCAAAGGAGAGATCTCCATCCACGGAAAGGGAGACTTCACCAAACTCACGACATTCAGCGGTGAAGACAGAAATCCTGTCTTTGCACCAACAGGTGGAATGGGAGGAGACTCATTCTATTATCTGAGCGAGCAGGACGGCACATATAATATATACTACAGCGGTTCGCTTCAGGACGAGATATTCGCATCAGGAGAGCCGAAGATGCAGCCGAAGCAGATCACATTCTACAAAGGCAATCCTGTAAGACATCTCAGCATTTCAAATAACGAAATCCTCTGCTACTCTTACGACGGAGAACTTTACACGATTGACACTCAAAAGGGTGACGGTCCTCAGAAGGTACAGATCGAGATCGTAACCGATCGTATCGAGAAGGCAGTTCAGGAGCGCACAATGACTTCAGGAGCCAGCAGCGTGGCGGTCTCACCGGATGAGAAGGAAGTGGCATTGGTTCTTAGAGGTGATGTGTTCGTAACATCAGCAGAACATAAGACAACGAAAAGGATAACCAACACTGCCGAGCAGGAACGCAGCGTGTGCTTCGCACCGGATGGCAGGACAATATACTATGCCGCTGAGAGAAACGGCCATTGGGGCATATGGGCCACATCGCTTGTCGAGAAGGAAGACAAGATGTTCACATATGCGGTGAAGCTGGAGGAAAAGCTCATGACAAAGGAGGGCGAAACATGCTTCCAGCCTCAGGTGTCCCCTGACGGCAAATACATTGCCTACCTCAAGGACCGCACAGGCATCGCAGTAATGAACCTCAAGAGCGGAAAGGAGAAGATCATCCTTGACAAGATGGTCAACTATTCATACACCGACGGTGACCAGAGCTTCGAGTGGAGTCCTGACAGCCATTATATCCTATGCAACTACCAGAAGGACGGAGGTTGGAATAACGAAGACATAGCCGTCATAGATGTAGAGACCGGCGAAACGACAAACCTGACCCAGAGCGGATACAGCGACGGAGGCTTCAGATGGGCGCTCAAGGGCAAGGCGATGACTTGGACGTCCGACAAGAACGGATACCGCAGCCACGGAAGCTGGGGCGCAGACCGCGACGTATACATCATGTTCTTCGACGGCAAGGCATATACCGACTTCACCAAGGACAAGGAGGACAAGGACATCGACAAGATGATGGCCGGTGACAAGAAGGAGAAGAAAGGCAAGAAGGATACGGCCAAAGTGGAGAAGAAAGAGGAGAAGCTGGTTCTTGACCTTGACGACAGAAGAGACAGGACCATCAAGCTGACAAGATTCTCTGGCAGAATCGGAGATCACTATCTTACCCAGGACGGCAAGAAGCTGTACTACACCACACGCCTTGAAAGAAGCATGGACCTGTGCGTGCTGAACATCGAAGACAACAGCATCAAGGTGCTGATCAAAGGAGTAATGGGTTCATTCTACCCTAGCCCGGACGACAAGTTCATCTATGTACACTCTGGTTCAGGAGTGTCGAAGATCAACACATCGACAGGCAAGAAGGAGAGCATTCCGTTCAGCGGAGAGTTTGAATACAAGCCGGCAAAAGAGCGTGAATACATATTCAGCCATATATGGAAGCAGGTTGATGAAAAATTCTATGACCCTGAAATCCATGGCATCGACTGGGAAGGATACAGAGAAACATACGCGAAGTTCCTTCCTCACATCGACAATAACTTCGATTTCCAGGAGATGCTGTCTGAGATGCTTGGAGAGCTCAATGGTTCGCATACCGGCGCAAGATATTCATACAGAAGCGGATACACCCTGGGAACACTCGGAGCCTTCTATGACAATGACTATAAAGGAGATGGTCTGAAGATCAAGGAGATCATCAAAGGAGGAGCCCTCTATCTGCAGCATCCTGAGGTCAAGGCCGGCGACATGATAACAGCGATCAACGGCGAGGAGATCAAGGCTGGAGAAGACTGGAGCCATATGCTCAGAGGCAAAGGCGGCAAGAAGACAGTCATCACGGTCAAGGCAAAAGGCAAGAAAGAGCAGGAACTTTTCATTGAACCTGGCTTCACAGACTACCGCCAGTTATACAACAGATGGGTCGAGCAGAGGGCGCAGATGGTGAAGGAGATGTCAGGCGGAAGGATCGGATATGTACATGTCGAAGGCATGGATTCGGAAAGTTTCAGAAGAGTATACTCAGACCTTCTTGGAAAATACCGCACATGCGAAGCCGTCATCGTCGACACAAGACACAACGGCGGTGGATGGCTGCACGACGACCTTGCCACCCTGCTTGCTGGACAGGCATACATAAGATTCGAGCCACGCGGACAATATATAGGCACAGAGCCTTACAGCAAATGGACCAAGCCGTCATGCGTCTTGATCGGCGAGGACAACTATTCCGACGCATCAGGATTCCCTTATGTATATAAGACACTCGGCATCGGAAAGCTGATCGGCGCACCTGTCCCAGGCACGATGACCGCAGTATGGTGGGAGACACAGATTGACCCGAGCATTGTATTTGGCATTCCTCAGGTCGGTGCTATAGGAACCAAGGAAGGCAGATACCTTGAGAACATGCAGGTCGAGCCGGACATCCTCGTCTACAATGACCCGGCCTCAGTACTCAGAGGCGAGGACAAGCAGCTTGAAGCGGCTGTGAAGGAAATGTTGAAGACTATTGATAACAAGTAATATGGACAGAAAGGTTGTAATCATCCCGACTTATAACGAAAAGGAGAACATAGAGAAGATCATCAGGGCTGTTTTCGGCCTGGAAGGCGAATACCATATCCTCGTGATAGAGGACGGATCTCCTGACGGCACAGCAGCAATAGTGAAACGTCTGCAGGAAGAATTCCCGGAAAGGCTGTTCATGATAGAAAGGAAAGGCAAGCTTGGGCTTGGCACTGCATATATCACAGGATTCAAGTGGGCTGTAGGGCAGAAATACGACTATATCTTTGAGATGGACGCCGACTTTTCACATAATCCTGACGATGTACCAAGACTTTATCAGGCATGCGCCGAGGGGGCGGATCTGGCCATAGGTTCACGCTACTGCAACGGAATCAGTGTGATAAACTGGCCGATAGGACGAGTGATAATGTCTTATTATGCATCTGTATATGTCCGCACCGTACTCGGCATGAAGGTATATGATTGCACTGCAGGATTCAAATGCTACAGACGTCGGGTCCTTGAGACCATAGACCTGGACAAAGTACAGATGAAAGGATATGGATTCCAGATCGAGATGAAATACTCTACATATAAGCTGGGATTCAAGGTCAAGGAAGTGCCTATCATTTTCGTAGACCGTAAGGAAGGCACATCGAAAATGAGCAGCGGCATCTTCGGTGAAGCATTCTGGGGAGTATTGAAACTCAAGATGAGAAAGATCAAACCAAGACAGGCTTAATATGTTACTGCTTGAAAATGCAACTATAGTGACCTCTGAGAAGGAGGCGAAAGGATCTGTTCTGATCAAAGACGGGCTCATTGCCGAAGTCCTTTACTGCGAGGATGAGGATTATGGATTCCGCCTGTTCAAGATCAAGCAGGCCGGTCCGGAAGTACGAGATCTGACAGGCAGGCATCTCATGGCCGGAGGCATTGATGCACACGTGCACTTCAGGGAGCCGGGTCTTACCCACAAGGCAGACATGGCCACCGAATCGATGGCTGCCGTTGCAGGAGGTGTGACCACAGTCATGGACATGCCAAACACCTCTCCAGCCACGACAAGCGCTCAAGCACTCAAAGAAAAGATCGCCCTGGCCAATGGCCGATGCGCTTCGAAGATAGCGTTCCACATCGGAGCCACAAACGACAACGCTGACGCGATATGCAGAATGGTGGAGGAAGGTGACGAGGCGACCGGAATCATGCCTGAAGACATTGCAGGAGTAAAAGTATTCATGGGATCATCTACCGGCAACATGCTCGTAGACCAAGGAGAGACTCTCGAAAAACTGTTCTCGATCAAGAGCAAACCCGTCCTTGTACATTGTGAAGACGAAGCGACCATAAAGGCAAATCTCGCAAAGGCTCAGGAAAAATACGGAGAAGACATTCCATTCACCGAGCATGAAAACATCCGCAGCAGGTCCGCATGCATCAAGTCAAGCATCAAGGCCCTTGAAATGGCCATGAAGCATAAAACCCGTCTTGTTCTCTGTCACATATCTACAAAGGAAGAGGTAGAGATGGCAAGAGCGGCGAAGATCAGCAACCCGGGAATCATTGCAGAGACATCATGCAACTATCTATGGTTCTGCAATGAAGACTATGCCAGACTGGGAAGCAGGGTCAAATGCAATCCGGCAGTCAAGACTGCAGCCGACCGTCAGGCACTGCGCGATGCGCTCGCCCAGGGACTGATCGACACAATAGGCTCCGACCACGCCCCGCACCTGCTGTCTGAAAAGGAAGGCACATACTGCAAGGCGCCTTCAGGCCTGCCAAGCATACAGCAGACGCTGCCGGTACTCCTGACGATTGCAGCACAGGACGAAATTCCGCTTACACGCATAGCTTCGGCATTCTCGGAAAATGCCGCAGCGCTCTATGGTCTGAACAGAGGAAGGATCGTCGCCGGATATGAAGCCGACCTTGTCGTCTTTGACTACAGCAAGGAATTCGAGGTAAAGGCCGAGAAGCAGTTCAGCAAGTGCGGTTGGACGCCATACGAAGGAGAGACCCTCAAGGGCGTCATCGAAACAGTCTATATAAACGGACAGGAAAAGACAATCTCCCCAGGATTATAAACAAGCCAAAACGAAAACCATGACACCGAAAGTTCATCCCAGCAAAGTGCTGACATACATTGCATCTATTTTTGCAATAACACTCTGGGGCATGTCCTACATCTGGACAGACAAGCTTATTGCTTTGAACATTCCCATATTCTACTTTGTATTCGTCAGGATACTTATGGCAGGACTTGTCCTTTTCCTGTTCAATACAGCATACGGAAGGATAAAGAGGATTCAGCGTCAGGACCTTCCCAAGTTCCTGCTGCTGGCGTTCTTCGAACCGTTCATCTATTTCATATGTGAGACTTTCGGACTGAAACTGACCGGTTCTCCGACATTGAGCGCGATGGTGATTGCCACGATACCGATTTTCTCAATTGGAGCCGGCATCATTTTCTTTAAGGAAAAGGTCAATTTCATAAATATCATCGGAATCCTGTTCTCGCTTGTAGGTATAGTCATGGTGGCTATGGCAAAGGGGGCACTTGGAGAACACTTCATCTGGGGAGTCGTACTTCTGCTGGTCGCTGTAATCTCAGAAGTAGGCCATGCATCAATAACCAAGAGTCTGGCAGGCAATTACTCAAGCCAGATCATTGTGATGTATCAGTTCCTGATCGGAGCAATATATCTGTTTCCTCTTTTCATATGGAAAGGAATCGACGGATTCAACGTCGAGGTATACTTCAGCGCTGAAGTGTGGTATCCGCTGATCTGCCTGGCAATCCTCTGCTCAAGCCTTGCATTCTCACTCTGGGTCAGCACTATCAAGAACCTGGGAGTTGCAAAATCAAGCATATTCTCTGCACTGATCCCTGTTGCGGCAGCAATCATCGCATGGGTTCTCGGACACGAATACCTGAACTCACGCCAGTGGATCGGAATCCTAGTATCCACCGCCGGCGTGATTCTGTCGCAGTATACTAAAAAGACTATCTGATCAATCGGAGTCCGATTCTGGCACGGTCAAGATCAACTGAGACGACCACTACCTTGATCTGCTGACGGAGTTTGAGGATCCTGGACGGGTCTGCCATGCCTTTCACGCCCATCTGCGAGGCATGAATGAGACCGTTCTGTTTGATTCCGATATCGACGAATGCACCAAAGGCAGTGATATTGGTCACTATGCCAGGGAGTTCCATTCCGGTCTTGAGGTCTTCAATTGAACGTATGTCATTGTCAAACTCAAACTCCTGAGCGCTTTCGCGAGGGTCGCGGCCAGGCTTGCGAAGCTCTGCGATGATATCATTGATGGTCGGAAGGCCAACCTCGCCCGAAACATAAGTCTCAGGCTTGATCCTGGCGCATAAATCCGCATTCCCAACCAGTTCCTTAGTTGACACGCCAAGGTCTGCTGCCATTCTGTCTACAATATGATATGATTCCGGATGAACAGCAGAATTGTCAAGAGGATTGACAGCTCCGTGAATCCTGAGGAATCCCGCACACTGTTCGAATGCCTTGTCTCCAAGTCTCTTGACCTTGAGAAGATCTTTACGAGACCTGTATGCTCCGTTCTCGCTCCTGTACTCGACAATATTTTCTGCAAGGGCTGGTCCAATGCCTGACACATAGCTGAGAAGATAGCTGCTGGCTGTGTTCAGATTAACGCCCACGCTGTTCACACAGCTCTCCACAGTGTTGTCAAGTTTCTCCTTGAGCAGAGACTGATCCACATCGTGCTGATACTGCCCTACTCCCAATGATTTAGGGTCGATCTTGACAAGTTCTGCCAGCGGATCCATAAGACGTCGTCCTATGGACACTGCTCCACGAACGGTCACATCATATTCCGGGAACTCAGCTCGGGCAACATCTGAAGCAGAATATATCGATGCTCCATCTTCGCTTACTGAAAAGACGCGAACACCCTGCGGGAGCGGCACGCGCTTGATGAATTCTTCGGTCTCACGGCCGGCAGTTCCGTTTCCGATGGCAATCACTTCGATACCATATTTCTGAACCATGGTTGACACCGCCTGAATGGACTTTATCTTTTCACTTGCCGGAGGGTGTGGGAAAATGGCTTCGTTATGAAGGAGATTGCCCTGTTCGTCCAGACACACGACCTTGCATCCTGTGCGGAATCCCGGGTCGATCGCCATTACCCTCTTCTGGCCAACAGGTGGAGCAAGCAGCAACTGACGAAGATTCTCACCGAATATTCTTATAGACTCGATGTCTGCCTTTTCCTTTGCTTCCTTGATCACCTCATTTGTAATCGACGGTTCAAGAAGCCTCTTGAAAGAGTCGTCAAAGGCCATATGGATCTGCTCGGCAAGCGGAGCGGCCGGGTATCGTCTTTCCTGACAGAAGTCATAGTAAAGCTTTTTGCCGCATCTTTCCGGATCCGCATCGATCTTTACGCTTAAGAATCCCTCCTCCTCTGCCCTGAGGATGGCGAGAAGTCTGTGCGGGGCCATTCTCTCCAAGGATTCGGAATAGTCAAAATACGAACGATATTTCATGGCTTCCTGACCGGTCGCCTTCTTTGTGGCCTTGGTCACGATCCTTCTGGTCCTGAATATCTGTCTTAAAGTTTCACGGACAGACGCAGTCTCACTGAGCCTCTCTGCAATTATGTCTCTCGCACCTGCGAGAGCCTCCTCTACGGATGTCACCTTTTCACCGACGAATTTCTTTGCTTCCGGAACAGGATCTGCCAGAGCCACATCATACATCTTGTCTGCAAGAGGCTCCAGGCCGGCCTCCTTGGCCGCCGTAGCTCTGGTGCGACGCTTCGGGCGGAATGGCAGATAGAGGTCTTCCAGCTCGCGTGACTCCACGCAGCCTTCCACCTTTGTCCTCAACTCATCAGTCAAAGCGCCGGCGGCTTCAATGTTTTCCAACACCGTAGCCTTGCGCTTCTCCATCTCGACGAAGACATCCGCCCAATGACGGACTTCGGCCACTGCCACTTCGTCCAGGCCTCCGGTCCTTTCCTTGCGGTATCTGCTTATGAACGGGATTGTTGCTCCTTCCTCAAAAAGCTTCACACAATTCTCAACCTGCCATTCGCGTATTCCCAACCTCTCCGCTATTCTATCAACATATATTTTCTTCATAATTCAATAATTACTTTTAGCACGACTGATTTTCGAAAAACCCTGGCCGCCCATGGCCCGGTGAATGGGAGGGGCCCACGTAATGGGAGGGATTCAGTTTTTCGAAAATCAGTCGTGCGAAACCTGTTTCAATTGCTCACGATATGCAGAGAATATCTTTGACTTGGACACAAATCCTATGTATGTCCTTTCATGGTCCACGACAGGCAGGTTCCATGCCCCTGTCTGCTCGAACTTCTTCATTACACTGTCCATCTTCTCGTCAATATAGACATACGCCGGAGCCGATCTCATGAAGTTGTATACATGCATGGTCTCATACTGCTCATACTTGAACATATCCCTCCTTATGTCCTCAAGAGACACATACCCCTGGAAATGGTTTCTTGAATCAACGACAGGATAGATGTTTCTGGTAGACTGAGAAACCTTCTCTACCAGTTCTCCCAGGGTCGAATCGATCTGCACCGTCATGAAGTCCGACTCGATCAGGTCGCTGGTCTTCAAAAGGGTCAGCACTGCCTGATCGCTGTCATGAGTGAGGAGTTCTCCCTTCTTCGCTATTCGCTTGGTATAGATAGAATAGGGCTCAACAGCACGAGTGGCCGCATATGAAACGGTCGAAGTAAGGATAAGCGGAATAAGGAGGTCATATCCTCCTGTCATGTCCGCGATAAGGAAGATCGCGGTCATAGGCGCCTGCATGACACCGGCCATGAGTCCGGCCATGCCGACAAGGACGAAGTTCTGTTCCGGCACCAGTCCGCCTCCGGCTATGAGATTTATGGTTCTTGAAACCACGAAACCGGCAATCGCACCAATGAAAAGCGTAGGACCGAAAGTTCCTCCGACACCACCGCCGGCATTAGTGAATGACATCGAGAACACCTTCAGAAGAAGGACAAGCATGAAGAAGACAGGTACCAGCCATGCCTTATGAAGCATGAATGACAGGACAGTCTGTCCGTCAAGGTCTATCGTGCCACCGTTAAGCAGCTCATGCAGATATTCGTATCCTTCACCGAAAAGAGGAGGGAAAAGGAATATGAGCAGACCTAGACAGAGCGCAGAAAGCCCCCATCTGTACATCGGCTTGGATATGCTCTTGATCTTATCTTCAAGCCACAGCGTAGTCCTTGTGAAATATACCGAACATACCGCGCTGAAGAGACCGAGTATCAGATAAAACGGGATGTTGCCCATTGCGAACGGAGTGATCGTACATTCGAAAGGCGGCTTGTCGCCAAGGAATATGTACGAAATCACCGTTGCAGAGATTGTAGACAGCAGCAGAGGCAGGATGGATGACATCGAGATATTGAAAAGGAGTATCTCCAATGTGAAAAGCACACCTGCAAGAGGCGCCTTGAAAATTCCGGCCACAGCACCTGCAGCGCCACATCCGAGCAGGATTGTCATGTTCTTATAAGACAACCCCATATATCTGGCGACGTTCGATCCGATCGCTGCTCCAGTATAAACGATAGGAGCCTCGGCTCCGACCGATCCTCCGAAACCGATCGTC
Organism: Bacteroidales bacterium; assembly: GCA_017415715.1. Lineage (GTDB taxonomy): Bacteria > Bacteroidota > Bacteroidia > Bacteroidales > UBA932 > Cryptobacteroides. Next base: position 10,455 of record JAFQFD010000053.1, read on the forward strand.
ACTGAAGAAGCGAGCATTGATGACCACATGTTATGCGGACGTATCTTGGACTCGTTCTTGGAAACCGCCACCAGAACCTTGGTCACTCCATGTCCGATGTTATCCTTTACGAGATACTTCACAAAGAGCATGGCCACGAGCATACCGATGCCCGGATAGAGGATGTAAAGGAAGTTATATGCCTCGCCATCGAACCATGAAGTGAGGGAATGGTGAATGAACTCAATGGCGAGCTTGAGCGCAACGGCAGCCAGACCGCATGACACTCCGACAAACAGAGCAAGGATGATCATGGCATTCCTCTCCGGCATTTTCATCAAGAGATGCCTGAGAGGTGCGAGAAAATCACGTTTGAACCTGTTCTGCTTCATCATTCCCATATATAAAAAGATGACCGGACGATAACTCGGCCGGTCCCTGTCATTTATTCTCCGTCAGCGGCGTCATCTTCACCGTACTGCGAGATATTGTCGTCTGGAAGACCTTCGCCGCCATCGCTGTCGCCGTCATCTCCATCCTCACCGTCAAGCCAGCGCTCGATGTCTTCTGCATCATCTGTCTTTACCTTGATCTTCACGAGATAGATAGCATCTGGAATCTCAACTGTAACTGCGTAGAAGCTATCTCCGTTAGGCTTATCATATTTTACGAGATCTGGAAAATAATCCGCATATCCCTTAGGATATTTCTCTGCAAATGCTGCAGCCAGCTCGTCTGACATGTTTTCGTAGCTGATTACTGCTCTTCTCTTTGTTGTTGACATATCTATCTTCTTATCAATTCAGGTTTACACTTCAAAATTATGGTGCAAGTGTAGGACATTTTTTTGAATTGAGCAACACCGAAGGCACTTTTTTTCTACTTTCCCCTACGGAAGAAGAAGGATTTCTGCTCGCGTTTTCTCTCTATGTCTCTCTCTACAAATACTTTCTGCAGATTTTTAGGATCCAGACCCGTATAGAACATTACCGAGGATGTCGTCATTGGAGTCGGAGTGAAATCCTGGACCTGATCCATATAAAGTCCCTTGAGCGCCGGATTTCCTGCCAGCCTCTTCATCTCGCGCATCCCGCAGCCAGGATGTCCGGATATGAAATATGGAACCAGTTCACATTTCCTTCCGCTTCCCCTCACTATGCCGTCAAACTCCAGTCTGAGCCTCTCGAACAGTTTGAATGAAGGCTTTGCCATCAGCTTGAGCACGGCATCTTCCGTATGCTCCGGAGCCACTTTCAGACGACCGGATGTATGCTCGAGTATCAGTTCCTTAAGATATGGATATGAGGTCTCGTCAACGAATCCCTTCTCGTCAAGGAACAGGTCATACCTGATGCCGCTGCCTATATAGGCATGTCTTACACCCTTGGTCTTCCCTATCCTGTCATATAGTTTGAGAAGACGCTCATGCGAACGGTCCATATTGCGGCACGGGCTCGGGAAGAGGCAGGACTTGCGTCGGCATTTCGCGCAAAGTTCCTGATCCTTGCCCTTCATTCCATACATGTTTGCCGTCGGCGCGCCTACGTCAGATATGTTTCCGGAATACCCAGGAAGTTCATTGAGTGCTGAGATCTCTTTCAGAATCGAATCCTCGCTGCGGGACTGTATGAACTTGCCCTGATGCGCTGCAATAGTACAGAAATTACATCCTCCGAAACATCCTCTGTGCGTATTGACCGAAAACTTGATCATCTCAAATGCAGGTATATGCTTTCCTTTGTATCTCGGATGCGGGAGTTTGGTGAAAGGAAGGTCCCAATATGAATCCATCTCCTCCTGCGTTGCTGGCGGCCAGGTCGGGTTTACCTGAACATAACCATCGCCGACCGGCTCTATAAGTACCGGAGGTGTCATCATGTTGGCATATGTCTCTATGACATGGAAGTTCTCCGCAAAGGCTATCTTGTCATCGCAGCAACGCTCGAATGAATTGAGGATCACAGCATCCTTCAGCCTTGAACGTCCGTCCATATAGAACGCCAGCTGAGGTATCTTCCTTATATCAGACACATTGCGTCCTGACTCTATCGCCTTTGTAAACTCCAGGACTGTCCTCTCGCCCATTCCGTAGCAGAGCCAGTCTGCCCCGCTGTCAATAAGGACAGACGGCTTAAGGGCATCCTGCCAGTAGTCGTAGTGTGTAAAACGCCTGAGCGAAGCCTCGATTCCACCGATCAGAACAGGAACGTCTGGATATATCTGCTTGAGAATCTTCGTATAGACTGTCACTGCATAGTCCGGCCTCTGTCCCGCTCTACCATCAGGGGTATACGCATCATCGCTGCGCAGACGCTTCGCTGCCGTATAATGGTTCACCATGGAATCCATGGCACCGCTGTTGACTCCGAAATACAGTCTGGGCGCCCCAAGCTTGCGGAAGTCGCGAAGGTCGTCGCGCCAGTTCGGCTGCGGCACGACCGCAACGCGGTAGCCGTGCTTCTGCAGCCACCTGGCTATGACCGCAGTACCGAATGAAGGGTGGTCTATATAGGCGTCTCCCGTAAAGAGGATCACGTCAATATAGTCCCACCCTAAAGCCTTGACCTCCTTGATGGAAGTAGGTATCTGATATGCCATAAGCTTCTAGAACATGTATCTTGCAGATATCGTAGGTATGAATCCGAGCATACCGTCGATATCGAATCTGAAACTGTCATCGGAAAGCATCACGCCCAATGACGGACGGATGTCGACCGACAGCTGGAGCGGAAACCAGAAGATGTATTCCAGTCCTACTACGCCGACCACACCGATGCTGAATGCCTTTTCCGGCACGAAGCCAGTACCGATCTGCACTCCCGGGCCTGCATACATGTTCCACGTTCCTTCAGAGGTCCATTCCGGAGACATCAGCATCTTGTTGTATGTTCCGACCAGTCTCATAGAACCTGAATGCGGCACGCCTGTCTGATAACCGAGATCAAGCTGGAACACATTGTCCGTGCCATAGATCATATGCTGGAAAGACACGCCCTCGAATGCTCCGACGGTCAGACCCACCGACCTTACCTGAGCATTTGCGGCAACAGATATCACTGCCGCCGCAAATATGATAAGCAATCTTTTCATAATTACATTCTTTCAGGAAGAGTGATGCCAAGGATCGACATCGCCTTGCTGAGTACCTTCGCAATGGTCTCGACGAGAACGAGACGGCACTGCAGGAGCTCCTGATTCTCCTCGCGAAGGATCGGAGTATCATGGTAATACTGGTTGAACTCCTTCGCAAGCTCATAAGCATAATTTGCGACAAGAGCAGGAGAATGAGCCGCACCAGCCTCTGCAACCTTTGCCGGGAATGTGTTGAGTATCTTGATTATACGCACTTCCTTCGGTGTGAGGGCAGCATCAGTCTTGAGCACGTCCGATGTATGTGCAACACCCTTCTCATCCGCCTTGCGGAGGATTGACTTGATGCGGGCATGAGTGTACTGGATGAACGGACCTGTATTGCCGTTGAAGTCGATAGACTCCTTAGGATCGAAGAGCATCGTCTTCTTAGGGTCCACCTTGAGTATGAAGTACTTCAATGCACCAAGGCTGATCATCCTGAAGAGAGCGTCCTGCTCCTCGGCAGAAAGGTTGTCGATCTTGCCAAGTTCCATTGAAGTTTCCTTGGCAGTGTTGTACATGTCAGCAATGAGGTCGTCAGCATCAACGACTGTTCCCTCGCGTGACTTCATCTTGCCCTCAGGAAGCTCTACCATGCCATATGAAAGATGATAGATGCTGTCAGCCCAGTCAAATCCGAGTTTGCCAAGGATCAGCTTGAGAACCTGGAAATGGTAGTTCTGCTCGTTACCTACGACATAGATGTGCTCGTCAAGGCTGTACTCTGCAAAACGCTGCTCCGCGGTTCCGAGGTCCTGAGTCATGTATACCGATGTTCCGTCACCTCGGAGAAGAAGCTTGCGGTCAAGCCCGTCGGCGGTGAGGTCACACCATACCGATCCATCCTCCTGAGTCTCGAAGATTCCTGCCTCAAGGCCCTTCTGAACAAGAGCCTTTCCGAAGAGATATGTCTGTGACTCATAATATGTCCTGTCGAAACTGATGCCGAGGTCTGCATAAGTCTTGTCGAAGCCCTCGTATACCCAGCCGTTCATAGTCTTCCAGAGCTCCACGACCTCTGCATCTCCCTGCTCCCACTTGAAGAGCATCTCCTGAGCGGCCTTGAGCGAAGGGGCATTCTTCTCCGCATCTTCCTTTGACATGCCACCGGCTACGAGCTCATCGACTTCCTTCTTATAGAGGTTGTTGAATGCCACATAATAGTCACCTACAAGATGGTCACCCTTCTTTCCGCTTGATGCAGGAGTCTCGCCGTTACCGAGCACCTTCCACGCATACATAGACTTGCAGATGTGGATTCCGCGGTCATTGACAAGATTGACCTTCATCACATTGTGGCCACATACCTCGAGGAGCTTTGCAACCGACCATCCGAGGAGGTTGTTGCGGATATGTCCCAGGTGGAGAGGTTTGTTAGTGTTAGGTGAAGAGTATTCTACCATGATGGTCTTGCCTGTCGGAGCAAGCTGGCCGAAGTCTTCGGCAGCTGCGATCTGGGCGAAAAGACCGTTCCAGTATGTTGTGGAGAATGAAAGATTGAGGAATCCCTTTACGGTGTTGTATCCGTCAATCTCTGCAGTATTGGTCTTGAGCCACTCTCCAATTGCGTTTCCTGTGTTTTCCGGTGTCGTTTTCGACACCTTAAGGAGCGGGAAAACAACAAGTGTATAGTCTCCCTCGAACTCCTTGCGGGTTACGTTTACCTGAAGTTGAGCTGCAGGTATTTCTACGCCGTAAAGCGCCTGAATTGCTTCAGACGCTTTAGATATAATGAATAATTCCGGTGTCATTATCCTAAATAGCTTTTCAAAAGTTTGCTTCTTGATGTAGTCTTAAGTTTGCGGATTGCTTTCTCCTTTATCTGGCGGACACGCTCTCTGGTAAGTCCGAAGCGCTCTCCGATCTCCTCGAGTGTCATCTCCTGGCAGCCGATGCCGAAGAATGACTTGATGATCTCTTTCTCTCTTGTAGCGAGTGTCGAAAGCGCTCTCTCTATCTCCTTATTGAGAGACTCGTTGACCAGTCCGCGGTCTGCACTTGGAGAGTCGTTGTTGACAAGCACGTCAAGCAAGCTGTTGTCCTCACCCTCGACGAACGGAGCGTCCACTGAGACATGGCGTCCTGAGACCCTGAGGGTGTCAGCGATCTTGTCCTTCGGAACATCAATCATCTCAGAAAGCTCCTCGCTTGAAGGCATGCGCTCATGCTCCTGCTCGAACTTCTGGAGAGCCTTGTTGATCTTGTTGAGCGATCCTACCTGGTTGAGCGGAAGGCGGACGATACGCGACTGCTCGGCAAGAGCCTGAAGGATCGACTGACGGATCCACCACACCGCATATGAGATGAACTTGAATCCCCTTGTCTCATCAAACTTCTCGGCAGCCTTGATCAGTCCGAGGTTACCCTCGTTGATCAGGTCCGGAAGGCTGAGTCCCTGGTTCTGGTACTGCTTAGCCACAGAGACCACGAACCTCAGGTTAGCTCTTGTCAGCTTCTCAAGTGCAGCCTGGTCACCTTTACGGATCCTCTGCGCGAGTTCCACTTCCTCCTCCACTGTGATAAGCTCTTCCCTTCCGATCTCCTGCAGATACTTGTCAAGTGAAGCACTCTCACGATTCGTAATTGATTTTGTAATCTTAAGCTGTCTCATTCTATAATATTAAGTTAATTCTCACTCCTATACTCCGAAACCGAAATAACCTGTTCTTCCTGAAGGAGTCATTCCCTCCACAAACACCGCTCTCTTCGACTTCTTCACGAGGTCTATGACATCCTGAGGAGTCCTGACAGGCTGGTCGTTGACATACTGGATCACGAATCCCTCTGTCGCGCCCGCCTCCTGGAGCTTGCCCGGCCCGAGCTCTACGATCTCGACTCCGTTCTTTATGCCAAGCTTGTCAAGCGTCTCCTTTGGAGCCTCCTTGATGTACGAACCATAGAAGGCTACCGAACCGTCTGATGTCTCCGTACCGTTCTCCTGCGCCGTTCCCTTGAATACAACCTGGAATTTCTTCTCCTTGCCATCCCTGATGACAGTAATCTCGGCTGTATCGTCAGGAGAGAATCTGCTCACCGTCTCCTGCACTGATGCAGAATTGGTTATCTTCACAGAATCTATCGCCACAAGCACATCTCCGGCCTTGATTCCGGCCTGCTCGGCGGCACCGCCTTTAGAAACCTCAACAATATATACGCCGTTTCTGGACGAAAGTTTCAGGTCCTCAGCGATTTTGTCAGTAATTTCCTGCATGGTGATTCCAAGAAGGGCCCTTTTAACACTACCGAAATCAATGAGATCTGTTACGATTTTTTTCACAATGTTGGAAGGAACGGCAAAAGAATAGCCTGCATACGAGCCTGTCTGAGATATGATGGCCGTATTGATTCCCACCAGATTTCCGTTCTTATCTACGAGCGCTCCGCCACTGTTTCCCGGATTCACGGCCGCATCAGTCTGTATGAACGACTCGATCTTGAATTCACCGGAATAGTTAGGCATAGAACGTCCTTTTGCGCTCACGATTCCTGCTGTAATCGTAGAACGAAGGTCATAAGGAGATCCTATCGCTATCACCCACTCTCCCAGACGAAGTTTGTCAGAATCGCCGAACGGGATGTATGGCAGGCCTGTAGCGTCGATCTTCAGAAGAGCCACATCTGTTGCCGGATCGGTTCCGACCAGGACTGCATCGTAAGTATGATTGGTATTCAGGGTCACCTGAATCTTAGTAGCGCCGTCAATGACATGATTGTTGGTCACGATATATCCGTCCTCACGGATGATCACTCCCGAACCGCTGCCGACCTTCTCACGCTGCTGCGGTGTTCCATACCCGAAGAAGTACTCAAGAATGGACTGTGGGGTCTGGGACGACGACGTCGATGTGACCTTGACATATACGACAGCATCGACTGCCGTTTCTGCAGCATAGGTAAAATCAGGCCAGTTGTCATGTGACAGACTGACAGTCCTGAACTTGGCGCCATCTTCTGACTGAACGATTACAGTTTCTTCCGGCTGAATTGATTTGACCACAGCAAAAGCGGTCAGCCCTCCGACTGCGGCAGAGAGCAGAGCATACAATAAACCTCTTTTCATATATTCAATATTTGTATTTTTTCCGATAATTAATGACATCGCGGCAGAAAAATCAAAAAATATGCCATTCAGTCCGATTTTTTCACTATATTTGTTGAGTTAAAGCGCAAATGAACAAACACTATAAATTATGAAGCTTATTATCTCAAGTTCAGAGCTCCTCAAGGGCGTAATGGCAGTATCAAAGGCCATTCCTGCAAAGTCACCTCTCCAGATTCTGGAGAACTTCCTGTTTGACCTCCAGGGCAACGTCCTTACGATCACAGCATCAGACTCGGAGCTTACCCTCAGGACGAAGATCGAGGTTGAAAGCACAGCAGAGGAAGGAAAGATAGCAGTGCCTGCAAAGCACATGATGGACCTCCTCAAGGAGCTTCCTGACCAGCCTCTGACAATCAACACGCCCAGCGACAGCGCATTCGTCTGCAGCTGGGCTTCAGGAGAGTCCACTCTCCCATACTTCCCTGCAGAGGACTACCCTGAAATCACTGGCACAGACGAGACTGCAGCGACTCTCACATTCCCGGCTCAGAGCCTCGTCGAGGGTATCGCAAGCACCATCTATGCTACAGCTGACGACGAGATCCGTCCTGCAATGAACGGTATCTTCTTCGACATCGACGTAAACTCGACCACACTTGTAGCATCTGACGCCCACAAACTCATCTGCTACACAACTGCAGATGTAAATGCTTCAGAGAAGGCATCATTCATCCTCCACAAGAAGCCTGCGGCAATCCTCAAGGCCATCATCGGAAAGGACATCGAGACAGTAGACGTGACATTCGACTCGAAGAATGCTGTATTCACTTTCGGACAGACTGTCGTTATCTGCCGCCTTCTCGTAGGCAAATACCCTAAGTATCGCGACGTCATCCCGCAGAACAACTCGAACGTGCTGCACATCGACCGCGTCCAGCTTCTGAACACCGTACGTCGTGTGTCAGTCTGCTCCAACAAGGCATCGAACCACATCAAGCTCGACCTCATGAGCGGCAGGCTCATCATCTCTGCCCAGGACCTCGGTTTCTCGATCGCTGCGCACGAGACACTTTCTTGCCAGTATGACGGCGAGCCTCTCGCTATCGGATTCAAGTCTCCATACCTCATCGAGATTCTCTCGAACATGAGCTGCGGAGAGCTTGTGATGAAGTTCCTTGACAGCAAGAGAGCAGCACTCATCCTCCCGGGCGAGAACGAGGAAGAGAGCGAGAAGATCTGCGGAATCCTCATGCCGATAATGATTTCTTAATTATGGAACTGAATCTCGAAAGACCTTTAGTATTTTTCGACATAGAAAGCACGGGGCTCAATATCGCGTCAGACTCGATTATTGAGCTCTGCTTTGTCAAGGTGATGCCAGGCGGAGAAGAGAGGGTGAAGACCTGGAGGGTGAAACCGTGGGACTACGAAAACCGTTGCCAGAGGGCCATCAACCCGTCAGCGCAGGCAGTCCACGGCATCTCAGCCGAAGACCTGGCAGACTGTCCGACCTTCTATCAGATTGCCGACGAAGTAGTCGAGTGGCTTACAGGCACGGACCTCGCAGGATTCAACTCTGCCAAATTCGACCTCCCTATGCTGGCAGAAGAGATCGAGCGCGTATGCAGATACACTGACAAGCAGCCGGCTATAGACCTTCATTCGATGAAGATGGTTGATGTGCAGAACATCTTCCACATGATGGAGCCTCGCACACTCAAGGCTGCATACATGTTCTATTGCGGACTTGATCTTGAGAATGCCCATGCTGCCGAGGCTGACACCATGGCAACCTACGAAGTGCTCAAAGGTCAGCTTGACAGATACCAGGGCGACTCACGCATCGAGAACAATGTAGACAAACTGGCTAAGTTCTCGACTAAGCAGAGGACTGTCGACTATGCAGGAAGACTCATTCTCAACGACAAGGACGAGGCTGTCATCAGCTTCGGAAAGCACAAGGGAAAGACTGCAAGAGAAGTTTACTTCTCGGAGCCGTCATACTTTGCATGGATCGAGAACGGAGACTTCACGCTTGACACCAAGCGCCAGTTTGCCCGTCTGAAAGCGCAGTTCGAAGAAGAAAAGAAGAGCGCAGCAAGACCGGCAGGACCTAGACCGGCATCTGTTCCAAGGACAAAAGGATACACACCATTCGAAGGTCTGGGAGACTTGTTCTCACAGCAGGAAGACTGACAGGAAATGAACATAATAACAAGACCATACGGCAGTGACTTGTGTTACTGCAGGCCTGATACGACTTGGGAGAGAGAGAACAAAGACCTCTACTCTCCCGAGTGCGTTAATGGATGGGACTGGGCACCCATAGTGTTTGTCAGGATCAGCAAGGCGGGCAAATGCGTCAATCCGAAATTTGCGTCAAGATATTACGACGGATTCAATTTCGGGGCACTATTATATATATGTAATGAAGAAGTGCATTTCGCATCGTGTGCAGACCACACATCAATTCTCCCCTTTCCGCTCTACAATCCTGTAGTGATGGAGAATGCTGAAAACACATTTACCGCATTCAAGGGAGAGACTGCAATATTCGAGAAAGACTGTGCAGAAATCAAGACGCTGGTTGAGGATACCCTCTGCAAGGCATCGCAGCTTACCTCGCTGCGCATAGGAGATTTCGTTGCTGTGGAACTCGCTCCGATAAGCCGTCTGACTGACAGGAGCGAATCAGAAGCATCAGTCAAGGCCACATTCTGCGAAAACAGCATCTTCGACTTCAAGATCATCTACTGATCAAGACGGAAGAAGTAATTGAGGCTGTCGGCTGGAGTATCAGAAAATATCGACACCAGGTCTTCAAGAATAAGGTCTGGACGCACAGCACCGGACTCCCAGAAGTCGTTTCCGCCACCGGCAGTATTCTTCAGAGTATTGTTATACACAGGCAGATCCTTAACGAGCGGACCGAAGCGGTCAAAGAAATGATGGAATGACATAAGCTCGCCGAGCGTGCGACAATGACCGGGATTGAGCCATATGTCAGCCTCAAGCGACAAGGCATATGCCTGTTCCATGGTTACGACTCTAGAGTGAGAGGCTCCAGGCTCAGCACCGAGAACTTCTCCGCCGGCATCACGTATAAGACAGGACATATAGCTGTCTGCCCCTGGAACATACCAGGCATCGCCATAAGGAATGTTCATCAGGACTTTGACTGGTTTCCTGACATTGACGGAAGCCGCAAGGGCTTCATAGCGGTCGCGGACTGCATTGAAGACGGAATCGGCAGCTGCGAGGCGACCGGTCAGGGCGCCGAAGAGGCGGACGTATTCCGCTCGGGCGAGAGGATGCTGCTCAAGATGGTCATGAAGGACCAGGACACGCACACCAAGCGAACGGAGTTTTGAGATAAACTGAGGTTCGCTTCCGGAAACAGTATAGGCAACAAGAATATCGGGGTTGATACTCAATATGGTTTCATAATCCAGTGAATTCTCATAGCCTATATCCGGAACACCTCTTTCGTGAATGCTTCGATCTGTCACATAACGAAGTCCTGACACTGCCGAGACAGCATCGCAGGCACCGATTGCAGACAAAGCCGCCACACTTGACGAGGACATGCAGATGATTCTGTCCATCGGCTCGGCTACAGTCAGAGTGTCTACGCTTCCGTCATACGGAGAGATGACCTTGATCAAAGGACCGTTTACATCAAAGTATGAGGCATACTCGGAAGCGGAAACAGCAGAAGTCTGACGGGCAGATTGACATCCCGCCAGGAAGAATAAGAATGTTATTATCAGAGTCCATCTCATTGCGGTGGCAAATATAGTAAATATTGGCACTTGATTTGATGGCCTTATAAAGAAACAAAAACAATATGAAGACTGTATACAGAATGGCAGCAATTGCCACAATGGCAATCGCCACCCTCATCTCCTGCGGAAACGCCGGTGCTCAGAATGACAAGAAGCAGACAACAGCGACAAACCATGTCAAGGAGCTTGACGTTGACACTTTCAACAAAATGGTCTACGACATCAATTCCGGAGAAATGGAATATCTCGGCACCAAGCCGGCCATTGTCGATTTCACGGCATCCTGGTGCGGCCCGTGCCGAAGCATAGCGCCGATACTCGAACAGCTGGCTAACGAGTACAAGGATCAGATCGTCGTGTATAAAGTAGACGTGGACAAGGCAGGTGAAATAGCCCAGGCATTCGGCATCACATCAATTCCTGCAATCCTTTACATCCCACTTGACGGCGAACCTTCAATGACGATAGGAGCAAGGAACAAGGCCAAATTCCAGGACGAAATCCAGAAAATCCTACTTGACTGATAACAAGAAAACCCAAAACACTAAACACCATGGCAGCATATGATCTATATGTAGATAGCGACCTCGGATGGTCGCATTGCGGATGCGTAACCGTAGACAGCAACGGGACTGTAGAACTCACGGACGAAGAAGTCGGAAAGCTTGTGAATCTGATCAAAGAGAAAGGCACTTCAGATGTAGAAGAGCTCGGTCTCAAGCATGAACTGCCTGACATATACAAAAAACTTGATAAAGCACATCGCGACATGGCACGCATAGCCATAATCGACCATTGGCTTATGGAAGGCTACTACGAAAACGCATATGAATGCGACATGGATGAGCTCATGGAGCATTGCACCGAAAACCACGGATTCGAGTTCTCATATGACGAGACTGACTATACGGATGAAGATGGAAACGTTGACGAAGACGCCATATATGATGCAAGATTCGAAGCCTTTACCGAATGGCTTGAGCCTTTCATCCTCAATCTCGACTACAGGGAACGCAGGGGCTTCCTTGAGGATCAGATGGGTATAGAATTGGACTACAGCGACCTTGAAATCCCATACACAATAGAAATTCCGCAAGCTATCGTCAAGATGGCTGAGATATAAGATGAATGCCGCGCTACCTGACGTAGTGCGGCATTCATCTAGCGTACTCCTTTAATTATCCATATGGCACATAGAAGGGTTATATTTCATATTGACGTCAACTCGGCGTTCCTGAGCTGGACTGCAGTGCAGATGCTGCAGAACGGCCATCATGACATACGCCTGGTGCCTTCTGTCGTGTCCGGAGACCCTGATGACAGGCGCAGCATAGTGACAGCTGCATCCATACCTGCCAAGAAGATCGGAATCAAGACCGCTGAGCCGGTAAGCATGTCCATGAGGAAATGCCCTGGCCTGATCGTAGTCAAAGGCGATTGGGAATGGTACAGACAATGCTCGGAAGGATTCATAGAGATATGTCGCAAGTATTCGCCAGTACTGCAGCAGTTCTCCATAGATGAATGTTTCATTGACATGACGCTTCGCAACTGGGATGAGGATCCCGTGGACGTTGCCACACGTTTGAAAGACGAGGTAAAGAACACACTTGGATTTACAGTGAATGTCGGCATCGGCTCAAACAAGCTGCTGGCAAAGATGGCTTCGGAATTTGAGAAGCCTGACAAGGTACACACCTTGTGGCAGGAGGAAGTCAGGGACAAGATGTGGCCGCTGGACGTACGTGAGCTGCTGTGGGTCGGAAAGAAGACCGAGGAGAAGCTGAAGATGTATGGGATCCACACCATAGGCGAACTGGCACAAAGAAGTGTCGGATCACTCACCAGGATCGTGGGCAAGAAGTTCGCAACTCAGCTGCATGACAACGCAAACGGAAGAGACGACTCCCCTGTCGAGACCGAAGTACCTGAAGCAAAGAGCATCAGTGCAGAAAGAACATTCTCCAATGACATCGGCACTGAAAAAGAAATAGACAGAGCATTATTCAATGTCGCATGCGTCGTTGCACACCGGCTCAGGCGATCCGATTTCCACACGTCGTGCGTTTCGGTATTCATAAAGCACAAGGACTTCTCGGTCGTGCAGAGACAGCGGCAGATGTCGCAGCCCACAGACATCACCGCTGTGATTCTGAATGAAGCCCGTGCCCTCCTCAAAGACATCTGGGACGGAGAATCCCCTATCAGACAAATAGGAATGGGATTGTCGAAACTCACCCACGAAAACGCCGTACAGATGTCCCTGTTCGAAGACCCGAAACTCGAATACTACCGTGAATGGGACAGGAAATACGACGAAGAGAAAGCCCGAAATGAAGACGCAAGGACATTAGCGTACGAGCGAAAGCCGACGACACCTAAAGAATAACCTTCCATCTGAGGCGCCACACGCCGTTCTCATATGAATGACTTATAATCTTGAATGTTCCCACCTCTGATGTATTGGACACATGTGCTCCGATGCAGGCGCATGCATCATAATCACCGATTCTGACTATGCGAAGTGTCTCCGAGGCATCTTCAGGCAGTTTACTAAGATCGACGATGTCAGCAGCCTGCTCACGAGGCATGAAATCTATAGTCACATCAAGATGCTGAGAAATCACCTCGTTGACCTTGGATTCTATTGCGGCGACCTGCTCCGCAGTCGGCTCCGCGTCAAGGATGTAGTCACACTTGGACTTCTTCCTCTCCACATGAGCATTCCTCGAACGAGGGCATCCGAACATCTTCACCATCGTGGCATTGAGGATATGCTCGGCAGTATGAGCCGGCTCGAACTCCTGCTTGTTATGTGCATTCAACAGTGGCTGATCCATATATGTATCATTTTATCGCTTCCTATATCTTCATAGCACAAATTTATGAAATTTTCCGAATACACTCATCCCGAATGGTCGCAGAATGATTCCGGCGTTTTCCGTAATACCCTCATACAGAGTAGATTACATATTTCAAGGTCAGTCACCTTACCGACCTTGAATCCCTTAAACCCAAAGCTGTCAATGATTTACACGAAACGCTGAGAAGATACAATCATAAAATTTTACTAAATTTACACGGACTAATCGGACAATTACAATGGTGATTCTGTTTGTGCAGATGCTCATAGCGGGAATCGCAATGGTGTCCAAGAGGATCTGATAAAAAAGTTGTTATATGGCAAAAAAAGAAGGCATCAGGAAGCTGTTTGATAAAATAGCCCCGGATTATGACAGACTGAACCATATCCTTTCCCTCAATATTGACAAGGGATGGAGAAAGAAGGCGGTACGCCAGATTGCGGATGAGGACCGTCCGATGAAGGTCCTTGATGTGGCATGCGGTACAGGAGACTTCACAATAGAGATAGCGCGGAAAGTCACTCCAGGGAGCGAAGTAACCGGAGTGGACATCTCAGAAGGAATGATGGCTGTCGGAAAAGAAAAGATCAGGAAAGCAGGAGTTTGTGCCGAGCTGTATGTTGCCGATTGTGAAGCACTGCCTTACGAAGACAACACTTTCGACCGCATCTCTGTAGGTTTCGGAGTGCGCAACTTCGAGCATCTTGACATCGGACTCAAAGAGATGTCCCGAGTGCTCAAACCGGACGGAAAACTGGTGATTCTTGAACTTTCAGTTCCCTCGAATCCGGTAATCCGCTGGTTTTACAAACTATATTTCCTGAAGATTCTGCCAGCCATCGGAGGCCTTGTTTCAGGAGACCGAGGGGCATACGAATACCTGCCTGCTTCGGTCCTTCGCTTCCCTGCCCCGGAACTGTTCATCCAGATGATGAAAGATGCAGGTTTCGAGACAGTGGAACATACCCCGTTCACACTAGGAATATGCCGCATGTATGTCGGCAAAAAATCAGCCTTATGATCAAAAGCTGGATTGAGGCCATGAGGCTCAGGACTCTGCCGGTCAGTGTGGCAGGTGTCATTGCCGGAACCGGATGCGCCATCATGCTTGGCTCGTTCAAGGCTGTCCCTGCCTTGACATGCCTGTCATTCGCCATCCTCGCACAGATTGCGTCAAATTTCGGGAACGAGTATTATGATTTCAAGAACGGCATCGACAGGAAAGGGCGTGCAGGATTCCGCAGAGGTGTAACGGAAGGAGAGATTGCCCCACAATCCATGAAGACAGCCACCTTCGCAGTTCTTGCACTGGCAGCAGCAGTCGGATGTACAATGCTTCTCTATGGTCCTTGGTGGTTGATCCTGGTGGGTGTCATGATCATGATCTTTGCGCTGGCATACAGCACCGGCCCATATCCTTTGTCCCACCATGGACTCGGCGACCTGGCTGTCGTGATTTTCTTCGGGATCATCCCTGTGACACTTACCTGTTTCCTTCAGACAGGTGTATGGGAAGGCATGGGTATTATCACACCCACATCTGTCGCCGTCGGTCTTCTTGCGGCAAATGTATTGATTGTCAACAACTACAGGGACATGGAGGACGATGCCGCCGTCGGCAAACGCACTACGGTTGTCATCTTCGGACGAAAATTCATGAGCATTGTCTATCTGCTCTTCGGCATAACCGGCATGGCTGTGATGATTCCTGTATGGACGAGACTTCCTTTATGGGCATGGACAGTGCCTTCCATTTATATGGTTCTTCATCTGAAGACATGGATGACACTCAGGGATACAGCCGGAGCAGGGCTGAATCCTCTTCTGGGAAGGACTGCCGTGAATCTTCTGACATTCTCGGTGCTTTTCTTATCAGCATCTTTGTGCCACACCGCCGGCTGAATGTGAGAAGGACTCAGATGCTGTCGAAAATCAGCGGGAGGAGGTCGTCGACCTTCTCGAATCGCCAGATCTTGTGGGCTCCTACGAGCAGAACGCGCATCGGGAGGCCGCTCTTGAGCTGATACTGCGCCATCACCTGACGGCAGGCCCCGCATGGAGTCGCTGGCGTCTCACAGAGATGACCGTCCTGGCCGGCGGCTATGGCTATTGCCACCATCGCCTTATCAGGCCTGCTGGCGCTTGCATAGAACAATGCTGTCCGCTCAGCACATAGTCCTGAAGGATAGGCTGCATTCTCCTGATTGGCTCCTTTGACTATGACGCCGTCTTCGAAGAGAACGGCCGCTCCTACATTGAATTTCGAATATGGGGCGTATGCTTGGGCTGTAGCCTCGACGGCCGCCTGCGCAAGCTCTCTGTCCTTTGCTTCGAGTTCATCTATCGCATCAAACTCCTGATAGGCGATTTTTATCTCTTTGCTTGTCATAACTGATGAATTGAGTTATCTTTGCAACATTCACAAATATAATGCTTTTTATTAAAAAAAGTCTCATTTTATGGCAGATAACGGCAATATAAAGGTTTGTATGGGGCTTTCCGGCGGTGTCGATTCCAGTGTTGCCGCCTGGATTCTCAAGCAGCAGGGATATGACGTCTTCGCCCTATTCATGCAGAACTGGCATGATGCGTCGACAACTCTTCATGGAGACTGCGAGTGGGAAGAGGACCGTTTTGTTGCCGAGATGGTTGCCCGCAAGGTGGGCATCCCGTTCTACTTTGTGGACCTCAGCAAGGAATACAGACAGAGGGTCGTAGACTACATGTTTGACGAATACGAGAAAGGACGCACGCCTAATCCTGACGTCCTCTGCAACAGGGAAATCAAGTTCGACGCATTCCTGAAATGTGCCAAGAAGCTTGGAGCAGAATATGTCGCGACCGGTCATTATTGCCGCAAGGAAACAGTCGAAGGGCCTGATGGTCAGAAGATTCACAGGATTCTTGCAGGCGCAGACCCCAACAAGGACCAGAGCTATTTCCTCTGCCAGCTCACTCAGGAGCAGCTTTCGCAGGCACTCTTCCCTATCGGCGACATTGAAAAGCCAGAGGTGCGCAGGATAGCCCATGAGGCGGACCTGCCTTCGGCGGACAAGAAGGATTCGCAGGGAATATGCTTTGTCGGAAAAGTCGACCTTCCTACATTTCTGCAGCAGAAGCTCAAGCCATGCGAAGGAGATGTGGTAGAGGTGTTTGATGCATATTATGAGACAGACGGACACTATGCGGACATAAGAAGGATCCTTCAGTCCATATTACGTGATGACGAAGATTCGCTGAAGATGATTACCGACTATGTATCAGAAGACAAGGCTGTGCCTGCGGCATCAGCCGGATGTCCGTTCGATCCTGAGAAGATCGCAACACTGTCGGACGAAGAGCTTATGACGCTGTCACAGCCTGTGAAATATGACATAAAGTTCGAGACCGAGACATACAGGAGCGGCAGGAAGCACATCAAGAAGACCAGGTATAAGGACAATCCATACGGAAAGATTGTCGGAAAGCACGACGGAGCTCAGTTCTACACGATAGGACAGCGAAAGGGGCTGAACATCGGCGGTCACAAGGATTCGATCTTTGTCATAGAGACAGATATTCCGAACAATATCATATACGTCGGCGAGGGACATACCCATAAGGGACTTTCGCGAAGCTGCCTGCGCGTGGCTCCGGAAGAGATCCACTGGATCCGCCCGGACCTCAGGATGGTTACCGGCGAGATCAGACGCTACCGCGTCCGCATCCGATATCGCCAGCCGCTTCAGGACGCGACTCTGATCATGCGTGAGAATGGTCTCTATATATTATTTGACACGCCGCAGCGCGGAATCACCCCAGGTCAGTTCGCAGTATGGTATGCTCCTGTGGAAGACGCTTTGTCTACAAGAGCAAAGGACACATCTGTAGAAATGCTTGGTTCTGGTGTCATTTAAGATTATTCTGCCACTTCTGGATTGTCAAGAAATCTCGCTGCGTTGATGCCTGCAAGATAGCCGGTCGAGAAGGCCGTCTGAAGATTATATCCACCTGTATCTGCATCAAGGTCAAGCACTTCGCCAGCAAAGTACAATCCCGGCACCAGTTTGGATTCCAGCGTCTTTGGGGTGATCTCGTCAAGTGATACACCTCCAGCCGTGATCACGCATCTTTCATAGCCCACATATCCGGCAATCTCAAACTTCCAGTTCTTGAGGAACTTCGCCAACGTCTTGTGATCGGCATTAGGATTACATCTGACAAATGCAGGAATAAGAGACATCGGAAGCACTTTAGTCAGAAGAATCTTGAAGCGGTCCTTATATATCTTCTGCGCGTTCCTCTTATCCTTTGACACTTCGTTCCACAATGTAGAAATACGGACCGTGAGATCCTCGATCTCTACCGCAGGTTTCATGTCCATCACGACATGCACCTTCGAGCCGTTCACTATGGCATTGACACACTTTCTGCTGACCTTGAAGCCTATCGGTCCCTCTATTCCACCATCTGTGAAATCGAGATCACCGAACTCATACTGAGCTTCATTTCCGTCAATGAACACAGTCAGTGCTACATTCTTCAGTTGATTTCCGCAGAGCATCTGCCCGAGCTCGCTGAGCGGCTCGCTCCGATGTATATGCCCCTTGCCTGTCATCTCGGGTTTTCCCCCTGTCATCTCGAGCGTAGTCGAGAGATCCTTATACCCCCTAGGCACAACAGCCGTCAACGACGGAAACAACGGCCTCACAGAATGTCCCATCTGCTCAGCCCACGCATATCCATCACCGGTAGATCCTGTCTTAGGATATGAAAGCCCGCCAGTGCATATTATCAGTTTGCTGCAACTATATGAGGCTCCATCCCCGCATTTGATGCGGAATGAACCATTGTCCTGACGAACAATCTCTCTCACTTCCTTGTTGCAGAGCACCTCGGCTCCTGCCTGTTCGGCAGTCCTTACCAGCGCATCAACCACGTCAGATGCAAGATGTGAAGCCGGAAACGCCCTGTCTCCCCTCTCCACAACACTCTCCATTCCCGCTTCCTGCAGGAAATCGATCATGCGCTCTGATGTGAGATTGTAGAATGACGGTTTGAGGAAACCAGGCTTCGGATGCACATGCTCCGAGAACTCGTTCCACGCCTTGAGGTTGGTGAAATTGCATCTTCCCTTGCCGGTAATCATGATCTTCCTGCCCGGACGAGGCATCTTCTCAAGCACTGTAACCTTGCCTTCCACGCCCTTCCTGGCGAATGTCTCAGCTGCGCCTGCAGCCGCCATAAGCCCTGCCGCGCCGCCTCCTATGATGATAATATCTGCTGAATTGTTTGCCATAATTCTGCAAATATATCTAAAAAATCTCTATATTTGCAGTCCCTTGAAAAAGGAGATTCGTTGCCAGTTTAGCTTAGTCGGTAGAGCATCGCATTCGTAACGCGAAGGTCGTGGGTTCGAATCCCATAGCTGGCTCAAGAGATTGACCAAAAGTCAATATGACTGAATGGTCAGTCTCTTTTCTTTATATATGGTTACCCTGGGAGGATAATCAGGTCATTGAAAAACAAGGGGTAAAACTATATCTTTGCATAACTATGGCTATCATTTCGGACCACTGATCGAGAGAATTGAAAAGGCAATCATAAAAATACTGGCATGATATGGCTCAGATAGAATACAAGGTTCTCCAGTATCCTGAAGGAATCACCCAGAAGACAGAAAAAGAATGGAACCAATCAGGCAAGGACGGATGGGACCTCGTTTCTTTCGGTCCGACCGCTCTTGATGTTACTGGTTCAGTAGAAGATTCCATGCCAGGCTTGGGGAATTACCCCAAGCTGATTGGTAAATATGGCTATGGCAGTGCTAAACTTATGGCAAGGGTACTGGATGTCTGTCCTAGAGCCCATCTGTTTGGACATATTCATAACGCCACCGGAATCCATGCAGGAAAGTACACGGCGTTTTCAAACGGTTCCGTTGTCAATGAGCACTACGAGGTTTGCAAATACGGAAATCGACTAATTTTTTAATATAATACTTAATTAATATCCTCCCAGGCTATTCAGCAGTTGCATAAGGGCTTCCTCACCCGTGATTGCAATTGGCTTATGAGATAGTTTCATCTTGCAGATATCAACCTTACCATCGACAGGAGTTATTTGAAGGAGATACGGATCTCCGATTTCAGGCCATACCAGTTCCATCTTATCGCCGCCATCCACAGGCTCCATATATATGACAAAGGTACTGAAGTGTTCTGAAGGATACTCCTTTACATATGCTCTGGAAAATGCACTTCTTTACCATCAATAGAAGCCACCTTCTTTTCGAAATCAAACTGTGCTATTGTAACCTCAATTACAGGTACTGTCATCTCCGAGCTGAGAATGGCATGATCCTCATAGGAAACATATCGTGGAGTCGTCAGGACTTCCGCGGCTGAGACATACATTTTCCCGCTATAGTTAAGCGGGTTCAACTTAGGATTCTGTGCTGCAGCTGCCAAGATGCAGGCAAAAGAACAAAAGAGTGCCAAATACTTTTTCATATAGAATTTCTTTACGGTTAATGCAGCAAAGTTATCTGGCACTTCAGCATTTCTTCGGCAGAAGGTATCAGTCTATTATAATTTCCATATCATCCACATATCTAGTGGAAGATATCACCTTAGCTCTTAGTTCTTCAGATATGTCCAAGGTGCAGAAATCACTGTCTACCTCCTTGTGAATAGGGATTATTGCTGACTTAGGATTGGTCATTTTGCAGACTCTTGCCAGAGTTTGCCTTGTAGCATGTCCTGTAGTATGAATATAGACACAGTTCTTGCCGAACATCCTTACGAAATCACGAAGCTTGGGCTGTTCTTTAAGGTATCCCTTATACTGAGAATAAACCAGCACAGTCTGGTCAGGGTCCAGATGAGGCATAAGGTAACTGACCCATTTACGGAACGTAGGGTTATCCCTTACAATCATTGTGAATCCCCTTTCAATCATCTTCTTGTGCAGGTTCACCTTTTTTAGGGACATCTCTGCAGCGTTATCGATCACGTACAAGTCCGAATACTTTCCGCTATATTGCGTCAAGGTCTTGAACTGAGCATTCTGATACACATCACAGACAAACGGCCTGCCTCTGAATCCAGCATTTGCCTTATGCAGTCCGGCAAGCCTGTCAAAATTCGTTGATGAGCACAACACGAATACATTCTTGTATCGGGCCATGATTTCAGTCATCTGAGTTTGTATCTCGCTTTCGGTCATAGTATGCTCATCGTCTCTCGAAAGCATAGTGCCCTCAGTAATCAGAACATCTACTGATGAAACATACGACATAATAGTCTTCTCCAGACCTTTGCCAAGGAATCCATGCTCCCTCAGATCTCCAGTATGCAGAACGCGCTTTCCATCACACTCTATCAAGAGCATATACGAATCCGCTGCAGAGTGACTCACGAAATACGGAGTCACCTTAATATCACCTACACAGAATGACTTTTTCGGTGCATAAGTTCGGAAAAGCGTAAGGCTCATGATTTTACGCTCGATTTTCTCAATAAGACATTTATGCTCTGCACGTATCGCCTTATTAAGACTTTCATCGAGGACATTGACGATAACCTCACGGGACATCTCTCCGATATATTGAGGGATTTCCCTGGGTACCTGGTCAAAGAATCCAAGATGATCTCCGTGATTGTGAGTATATATAATACCGGAAATCCCATCAAGGAGAGCAGACAGATTAGAGGCTTCATCAAACATATCTGCTGTTGCTTCCCCAGGAAGGTTATGCCCAAGGTCAATGAGGACACGAGTACCGTTGTCTGAACGTATCTCCGTTATGCATCCGCCGATCTGATTGGCACCTCTATGGATTCGTATCTTCATCGCTTACCTGATTTCGCGCTATCATCTTCACTGTGTGGATCATATCATCCCAGGTCTTGAGTCTCTTGCGTTCTTCTGGCTCGAGCGAGTTCTTCAGTTGATCATCACTCATGTCCTGATTGACGCGTAGAGTCTCATATATCTTGCTCATGAGAGCATATTTCTCCTGGATGTATTGATTACATGGTGCAAATCCAATGTACCCAGCCTGAAAGGCAATCCTGTACCACTCATTGGTGGCATGAAGGAAACTATAGCCCTGCTCTTGTGCCGACTTGATGAACTCCCGCTTGAAGTAGTCGAACAGTGCGTAACTCCTTGATGAAGCATGTTTGATGGCCAGCTCGGCATCCGCCAACGGGAGCTTGCCTATTACCTGGCAAAGAAGGAGCGCCTGACCTCTGTACATGATTCCCGGTCCGGAATCAAATCCCATCTTGGCTTCCAGGAATGGGATAATCCTACCATTTTTGCAATGTTTCATAATTCTATATTTTGTTGCAAAGGTACTGGCATCTTCTGCAAGAAGTCGGCAGAAGCCGATTATTCTATCACATCGGTTGCTATAATCTCTTCTTGTTCGCCTTTGAATGATGCTACGATATAAGATACTGGATGTGAGCAATCCATAGTATGGGCTTTATAACCTTTTTTAGCCTTTAGCTTTTCGACAATACTTTCATCTGTCTTGCTGTCATGGCTCTTCACAATTTCAATAAAGTATCTCAACTCACCCTCAATCTCATGTTTTAACTTAAAGGCGTCTTTAGCATGGGCATGTTCAGAGGGATTCAAAGCCTTGAACTCAATCAGAGCTATTCTCTTGAAGTCTTTGCCGTGTATACAGAGATCTATACAGCCACTCTGTTGGCCCTCACCGGTCAATTGATATGAGTTACTAGTCGGAGTCTCTACAGAGTAATAGACTTCCCACTCACGATGTGCATCGCAATACTTGTTTAGTTCTTCAACGAACATGAAACGCAGTTCCTGCTCACTCACTCTCAATTCACCTTCTACGCGCTCTCCTTCCTTAGTAACCCAGTAACGAGGGAAGATAAGACGTGTATTTTCAAGTCCGCCACCGTCTCTATGATATAGTGAGTTCAACTTTGAGAGAGTCTTCTCAATTACTGCCATAATGTGTTTCTTGTGATTTTCCATAGTTTCTACCTTTTTACGTCTTTTCTATATTTCATATAAACATTCAGCACCATCCTGCCGATTTCCTTTCTAAGAGACAATGGCTCTAATACTTCCACCGAATCCAAGTAGGAAATTATCTCCTGCTTGAAGTCAAAGTTCGGTCTGAGGAGATATTCGAACACAGAGTATTCATCATTGGTCTCGATCTCCGCCTGTGAACAATGCAGCGCCACTGTTCTTACCAGGTCGCGATGCTTTGCATTCACCTTAAGCAGGACTCTCTGCTTATCATCTTCCGAGCGCCTTACTCCATAGAAGTCCTCGAAGTAACCTTCTGCATCAAAGTCTTCCGGCATCTCGAATACCTCATCCAGAACATTCACGTACATGGTTCGGTCTAGCATATAGAGTCTAATACCCTTGGAGTACTCAGAATATGCTATCAAATACCATCTGCGCTTGAACAGTCTGATGCTATAAGGATGGATGACCATGTCCTTATATTCAGTCATTGAATGGCCCTTGTAAGATATACACAACTTCTTATTATCCCTCATGGAACCGATTATAGAAGTCAGGAATCTGTGGCTTGATGGCACATCCTCGAGGAGTATCCTCTCATGGAGTCCCGCGCTCTCATTCAGCAGATTCCTCAAAGACAACGAGTTCAGCATCCAGTCCCTTATGGAATTCCCGTTAAGGTCATCTTCATTATCGATAAAGTATTCATTAGTAGTCCTGTCACACTTTATCTCTATGTCGAATATCTGCTCTATATTAGCCTTATAATTAGCGAAGGTTCTATCCGCAAGTGGCTTCCCCTCATCATTTACCGAGCTCCTTTCCCACTTTGCCTTCAATTCTTTTAGGGTAATCCTTCCATACCTCTGAATCGTGTCCAGAATCCAGATGTATCTTTTGAATGAATCTTTAGCCATACACATCATGTTTTGAGCAAAGATAAGAAAGAGCTTCGGCAAAAACTTGGCAGAGCATCTAAATATTGTGGAATTTTAAGCAAAATGATGTATTTTTGATACGCGTAATTATCGTTTATCTATCTCCAGCACTTTATAGGGTATCTGAAGACAAATTTATTACATCTTTGGGACATGATTAAACAAGCAACATTACATCTCTCTGCTAAACGCAGAGGATGTCACTTAGTCACTCATGAGATTCTCGAGCAGCTGCCGAAACCGCTACCGCAGGTGGGGATGCTCAATCTATTCCTACAGCATACCTCATGTGCTCTGACCATCAACGAGAATTTTGATCCTGACGTGCGTACGGATATGGATTCTATCCTGAATCACATGGTCAAGGAGGGAGAACCTTATTACAGACACACGATGGAAGGCCCTGATGACATGCCGGATCATGCGAAGTGTTCCCTCTTCGGAGTCAGCCTGACAATCCCGATAACAGGCGGAAAGCTTAACATGGGGACCTGGCAGAAGAGAAAGCCGAACTGGAAGATAAGCTTAACGGCGGAACACTCCCCTACGAGGAACTTCAGAAGACATCGGAGCGCATCGGTCAGATCATGGAACTCACCGACGAAAAGGAGTTCAGACTCCTTGAACTTTATGAACTGATGTAACCACAAAAACACACTTACGCTATGAGAAAGTTTTACACCTTGGCCGGTATTCTCTCCATTTCGGAGGAAGAAAAGGAATTGATCAGGCAGCAGGCTCTGGAAGGTGATCCTGTCGCCTGTTACAAGTTGGCGGAAATCTATCTGCATCTCCATGAGTGCGAGGATTATGTATCATCTGCGCACGAGCTGCTGCAGAAGGCAAGCGAAGGCGGCGTGGCAGATGCTGACGCCACTATAGCCATAATGATGTTCCGGGGAGAAATCGAGCCATTCGATCCTGTAGCTGCGGCAAAACGCCTTGAAAAGGCCATCAATAACGGAAGTGATCGCGGAATAGCGTTCCAGCTCAGGAACCTTCTTTATGGCAGGTATGGATACGAGCCGAATATCGACCTTGTCAGGCAGACGCTCGATCAGCTTCTCTCCCAAGGCGAAGACCCATATTGGTGCGCCCTGATGGGAGACCTCCTCATGGCCGAGGGAAAGATAGTCGAATCACGGCAGTGGTACGAAAAGGCCGTAGCGGGCGGAGAGAATAGCGCGTATGGCGACCTTGCACTGGCAAGAGGACTAAACGACGACTATAGCTTCAGAGACTATGAGGCATATAACGACACATTGATGGAAGGCAATGATGCCATGGACCCGATGTGCATGTACTACTTCCTTCTTGACAAGATCGAAAGCTACTACGACATCGATCCGGAAGACACGCAGGCTCGTGATGAATACAGGCAGATGATTATCCATGCATTGGAACTGAACATCGAGTGGTGCCATCCAATGTCTATGGAACTGCTTGGAGACATTTACAGAGAGGGAAAGATCGATGTTCCTGCGGATCCTGTCAAAGCATGGTCATACTATGTTCAGGGATCTGAATTCATGCACGCATCGTGCTTCGGAAAGATGTACGATATGCTGCAGACAGATGAGATCCAACTTGGTCAGATGAGCAATGAAGAGGCAATGGATCTCTGCATGATCAATGGTGCCAGACTGCATTACGCAAGACTTCTTGTTGCAACTGTCGAAGCCTACAAGCATGGCCGACTGACGCAGTTCGCTAGAGAGATCGAGATGTTCCACATCCCTGCATACGACGCCATCCCGGACGACGAACCTCTTGACGACGAGGACGAAGGTCCAGATGACGACGGCCGTTTCGACGCATGGGTATAGCTAAATCAAAAATATTATGAGAAGATTTTACACACTTGCTGGAGTCAGAAATATTTCTGACAAGGAGATCAGAGTAATCAGAAAAAAAGCCGATGCCGGTGATCCGGTAGCCTGCTATCAGATGGCTCAACTACACATGGCGTGGCATTGGGAGTAAAACTACATCGATGTGGCAAACGATTATCTTATTAAAGCACTAAACGGCGGCGTTGACGATGCCATTGTACTCCTGGCACTGATGCTATATAGAGGAGAAGGTGAATATAATCCCGAAAAAGCAGAAAGTCTTATAGCTGCCAGTTTTGACAAAAGAAACGAGTACGCCATGTTTACTCAGCTGGTAAATGTTATTTACGGACGATTCGGCATTGAGAAAAATCTTGAAGCAGCACACGAGGTATTGGAAAGGCTGCTGGAGGTTGACGAGTGTCCTCATTGGCACATGTTGAACGGTGACGCGCTCTATGCCTTGGGTAAGAGAGAAGAGGCAGTTTACCACTACGAGCAGGCATTGGAAGGAGGGCTCACAGAAGTTTACGGAGATCTGGCAATAGCACGAGGAGTCGAACTGGACGGAACCCTTGTTGACTGGGATAGCATGATGGACACATTGGAAGAAGGAAATGAAGTGGCTGACGTTGCATCCATGTATTATACAGCTCTTGAAGATTGCAGTCTATATGAACAGTGTGAGGAGGACGATACCGAGCAGAAAGACACATTACGCGAACTGATCTTGACATACCTGCAAGAATGCAGTGACTACAAACATATAGGTGCAAATGAACTTCTTGGAGACATCTACAGAGAGGGGTTATATGACGTTCCAGTAAACTACAGGAAGGCATTTGATCATTACAGGATGGGAGCCAGCTTCAATGGGGGCTCGTGCTACAGCAAATTGCATCAGATGCTGTCCAATGGGGAACTCTCTCTGAGTTCGGGCAAGCAGGAAGCATTGGATACGTTTGCACTGCTCGGCGCACGACTTCATGAAGAGGACATGATCATTGAGACCATAAAGGCTTACAGGGCGGGACGCCTTTCCAAACATGCCGCTGAGATTGAAAAATATCATCTGCCAGCCTACAGGAATCTCTCTGCCTCGGAAGAGGACAGGGATACAGTATTGATAGACGGAAGTGCGGTAACATTCAAGCAGCTGACAGCCATAGCAAGCCTGATGATAACACTAGGCAATACAGACGGGCTTCATGATGGTGAGACTAACATGATCGTCATTTTCTTGAGGCATTTCGTGCCCGATGAAGCAAAGCAAAAAGAATTGCTCTGCAACGCCATCGAAATGCACAAGGAAGAGGCTGTCGAAATAATAAAGGGACTTGATCAGACTACCAAACAGGGTATCTCAAACGCCATGTCCCTCATCATGCTGGCCGACGGAGAGATATCCGATCCGGAAGCGGCAATGTTCATGGAACTGATGTTTGATTGCGGCATTCCTGATCCTGATACCCAGGAATGGTTAAACTGGCTATCGGGAGACAACAACTCATAGGAAGAGATCTTCAGTAACGAATAAACCATGAAGCAAATGGAGCAGTTATTCAATATAATAAGGATCGAGACTTCGATGGACATGGGTATCGGCAACAGAAGCAAGAGATGGACTCGTATTCTTGCCGAAGACCTTGAGGCCGGAAATGTTTTCGACATCGACGGTCAGGAACTGACCATCATGGAGATCGATGAAAACGAGATGAAATTCGAGTACCGCGGCAAGACTTTCTCTGTCAACCGCCAATGGCAGGTACTCGGCACTCCTGAATTCGGAATTCCCAACGAACGTATCTCCATGCAGGGACGATACATATTTTTCTTCAGCAATGACTCCGATCTTGAATTTGACTGGCAGGAGGAGCATGCCGCAGACCTTGTGAGTCAGATGAACAGTAATCTTGAAGAAGGCCTGCTTTGGAAAAATATCCCGCTTGTGCGGGAATGGATACACGAAATGAAGGATATAGCCCCTTATAAGTCTGCGAACATCAATCCTACCTACAAGGCCCACTTCATTTCAAAGATCCTCGAAAACGACTACATAGACAAGAGGGAAACGCCAAGACTCTTCCACTCATTGTGCGAGCTATACAGAGTCTACGTTGACTTTCCATACGCATCCGACTACGACGATTTTCTCAATGAGAATTTTGACAAGTATTACTTCCGTGAGGTGGACAGATGGATCTACAAGCTTGCATGGATAGTTGACAATCCGCAGAGCAAGATCGCACTTGACAGTTGGAATGGATTGGGTGGAATGCTCAAGGTGGACCCCGTACAGGCGACTCCGGAATGGGAGAAGGTCATTTACGAGGTGGAACAGGAACTGGACGAACAGTTGAAGGACGAACCTCGTGGAATGGGTTTCTGCCACAGCTACTGGAGCGCAAAGCGAGCAGCCCTCGCCCGCAGAGGCATCGAGTGGCGAAGCCCGTCGGCAATGAACCCAAGAGTAATGTTTGACTAAAATCCCAAGACATATGAAAGTATAATAGGCGAATTCAACTTGCAAATGCAATCGAATTCTAATTGGTTAATAATAAGTTAAATTTTTCATTTGGTGTGAGATAACCAAGCCTCTTTCTGGGTCTGTTGTTCAATTTGTCTTCAACCCAGCTGACAAACTCATCGGTTA
>JAFQFD010000001.1 GCA_017415715.1 Bacteroidales bacterium
AATTGTATTTTGCCTTGACTTGGTAACATAACCCTTTGATTTACAAAGGTTAAGTTACAAAAAATCTGGGAAACATCCAAATTAGTGAACATTTCCCAGATAATTTTTCAGACCTCTATGAGGACTTTTTCAGTGCCCTCTCACGCGATGCAGATTTTTTTATCTGGTCTTAAAACTTGAAGCTGTCTTTCAAAGCTGTTGTCTTATTGAACACAAAGTGGTCTGGGGTGCTGTCCGGATCCTTGAAGAAGTATCCCACACGCTCGAACTGCACTGCAATTCCTGAATTATCCTCAAGGAGGGCCGGTTCTGCATAACCCTTTCCGATTACGAGAGACTCCGGATTGAGGTAACTCTTGTAGTCCTCGCCTTCTGGTATCTGACCCATCTGAGCCTCAGTGAAGAGCTTGTCATAGAGTCTGAGTTCAAGCTCCTTTGCATGCTCGGTTGACACCCAGTGGATAGTTCCCTTTACAGAGCGCCACTCGCCTGCTCCAGGCTTTGAAGTCGGATCATATGTACACTTGATCTCTACGATGTTGCCTTCAGCGTCCTTTACTACTTCCTGGCACTTGACGATGTATGTATACTTGAGGCGAACCTCTCCGTCCGGTTTGAGGCGGAAATACTTCTTAGGTGGTTCCTCCATGAAGTCGTTTCTCTCGATATAGACCTCACCCGTGAACGGAACCTTGCGTGACGGTCCTTCCGGATCTGCAGGGTTGAGAGGAGCATCGAACCACTCCACCTTGCCCGGCTCCCAGTTGGTGATTGTGAGCTTTACAGGGTCCTGTACCACCATATAGCGGTTTGAACGCTCGTTAAGGTCCTGACGGACACACCACTCCATAAGCTGGAGGTCTATGAGCTGCTCACGCTTTGCAACACCCACCTTCTCAGCGAACATGCGGATTGACTCTGGTGTGTAACCACGGCGGCGGATACCGCAGATGGTTGGCATACGAGGGTCGTCCCATCCACTTACGAAGTTGTTCTTCACAAGCTCGAGGAGCTTGCGCTTTGACATCACTGTGTATGTGAGGTTGAGTCTTGCGAACTCATACTGATGCGACGGGAATATGCCGAGCTTCTCGATGAACCAGTCATAGAGTGGACGATGCACGTCAAACTCAAGGGTACAGATCGAGTGTGTAATGTTCTCGATCGAATCTGACTGGCCATGAGCATAGTCATACATCGGGTAGATGCACCACTTGTCACCTGTACGGTGATGATGAGCATGGATGATACGATAAAGGAGAGGGTCGCGGAACAGCATGTTCGGATGCGCCATGTCGATCTTTGCGCGGAGCACCTTCTCGCCGTCTGCATACTTTCCTGCCTTCATCTCACGGAAGAGCTGGAGATTTTCCTCGACGCTGCGGTTGCGGTATGGGCTCTCGGTTCCCGGAACCTGGACAGTACCACGGCCTGCACGGATCTCCTCCTGTGTCTGGTCGTCTACATAAGCAAGCCCCTTCTTAATAAGCTCCTCCGCCCACTCGTAAAGCTGATCGAAGTAGTCTGATGCATATCTTTCATTCTCCCAGTTGAAGCCGAGCCACTTGATGTCCTCCTTGATAGAGTCCACATACTCAGTATCCTCCTTTACGGGGTTTGTATCGTCGAAACGGAGGTTAGTCTTTCCGCCATACTTCTTTGCAAGACCGAAGTTGATGCAGATGCTCTTTGCATGACCGATGTGCAGATAGCCGTTCGGCTCAGGCGGGAAACGTGTCATTACGCTTTCACACTTGCCGCTGGCGAGATCCGCCTCAATGATTTCCTCCAAAAAGTTAAGATTTCTGGTTTCGTTTACTTCCTTGTTTACCTCTTCCATATCTCTGGTAATAATGAATTTGCAAATAATCTTACAAATATACGGATTTTTCAGTATTTTTGTGACTTCAAATCAGTTTTTTAGCAATATGATCAGATCTATGACAGGCTACGGCAAGGCCGAAGCCATATTGGAGACAGGAAAGATAACAGTGGAAGTCCGTTCTCTCAACGGAAAGACCGCCGACATAAGCCTCAAGACATCAATGCTTCCAAAGGATAAGGAAATGGCTGTAAGACAAAAGATTGCAGCTGTCCTTACACGTGGAAACATCGATTTCTTCATAACATATGAGCCTAATGCCGCCGACAGCGTAAAGAAGATAAACATGGACCTTGCGATGGAGTATTACCAGCAGATCAGCTACCTTGGCCAAAAGCTCGGCGCCCACAATCTGTGGAGCCAGAATCCCAATGACCTTCTTGCCATGATCCTTCGCATGCCTGATGTCATGGATGCAAGAAAGCAGGATGTCATCACTGACGAAAACTGGCCTGTTGTGGAGGCTTGCATTGACGAGGCTCTCGCCAACATCAATGCGTTCCGCGCCCAGGAGGGAGATGTCCTTTACAAGGATATAACAGAGAAAGTCGCAAACATTCTTGAATATTCAGCCCAGGTGGAGGTCTTTGAAAAAGAGCGCGTAGAAGCGATCAGAGAAAAAATTTTGAGCCGTTTTGCAGAGCTCAAGGCTGAGCCAGACCAGAGCCGTCTCGAGCAGGAGATGATATTCTACATCGAGAAGCTTGACATCAACGAAGAAAAGGTACGACTCCGCCAGCACTGCAAGTATTTCCTTGACACTATAGCAAACGAGGAATGCCCTGGTAAAAAGCTTGGCTTCATCGCTCAGGAGATGGGACGAGAGATAAACACGACCGGATCAAAGGCCAATCACACAGAGATACAGAAGATCGTGGTCAAGATGAAGGATGAACTGGAGAAGATAAAAGAACAAAGTCTGAATGTGCTGTAGCGCATTCAGACTTTGTTCTGATCATCACAATACCGGTATTATATACTGGATTCCGAGCGAGATGCGCTGCGTATGAGGCTTATAGCCTCCTATCGCCAGCGCATTTTCTGTCAGATTGAAGCCCTTGTATACATAGTGCGCAAACACCTTGAAACCTTTTTCTTCGGTAAACGGGAACCATTCGATACATCCCTGTGCATTCCATGCGGTCATGTACTGTCCCGCATTGAATATGCCATTATCCTCATATACGCCCGCCGTCTCATACGCTCCCTTTATATACGCATTCCATTTTGGAAGGAAACGATAGTCGACATTGGCTATGACAGTGAAATACTGAGTATGCTGGGCCGTCATGGGCTGATTTGATAGCGTTGTAATACGATGCTGCGTATCAAGTCCGGAGCGCTGATACAGGACGTCCAGGTATGCCAGGACCGGCCCCTTTTCATATATGTTTCCGCACATCAGATAATAGATGTTCCTTCCC
Organism: Bacteroidales bacterium; assembly: GCA_017415715.1. Classification (GTDB taxonomy): domain Bacteria; phylum Bacteroidota; class Bacteroidia; order Bacteroidales; family UBA932; genus Cryptobacteroides. The sequence goes on from JAFQFD010000001.1 coordinate 3,307, forward strand.
TTTGCGAGCTGTCCGGCTGATGCAGAATACTGAAGGTTGATCGCACCGTCAGCAAACCATCCCATCCAGCAGGCAGATGCAAGAAGAGGGAATTTTGTAGGCTCTACGCCATCTGGAAGACCGTGGATGTACATGTCATTGTCAGTTCCGCTTCTATGATTCACCACCTGGAGATACAGATGTTGAGTGGGGCTCAGATATACTGAGCCTTTCAACCCGGTCTGAAAAATCTCAAAGTTATTGTTGAATTCACTGAACTCTCTGACCAGCAGGCCATTGACATAACCTTCATAGCCTCCTACAGCAAGGAACTGCTTTCCTGCAACGAGGTCGAACCTGTCATTGACACGCCATTTGATGTTGGCATATTCGATTGAAGAAGCTATGTTCTCTACTGAATAAGGATTGCTGTATCTGTTGAACGACTGACGGAAATGATAAGACAGATGATCCGTCAGTCTTCCATAAATCTCGAACCTGACACGATTCATCTTGAACGACATCTCGTCGAACTTTCCTGCTGTGAAATAGGCATTCGCAGACGAAGCGAACTCGAGATTGATATGGGACTTGATCTTCCTGATCTTATATCCGTCATTCTTCACAGAATCACGACGGTCGATGATCCTCTCTACAAGCGTATGAAGTTCCTCATCGGCAAGAAGGGTCTTAGGATTCTGCGCGTATGAGCAGACGGTAAAAAAGATCGCCAGAGTAAAAAACAGTCTTTTCATATGATCCGGTTTAGACTGCAAAGATAAAAAGTTCCAAAAGATTACACAAAATGACTCAACAGATTGCTACATCAGGGGCAATATCGCTCATTTTCGTACTTGATGCCTTTCGTTTTGCAGGAATCTGGGACGAAAATGCTGAATAACGTCCCCGACATCCAGAAAACTCACACAACGATAAGGCAAAACTGCTCGCCACAAAAGATAACGCCATGATTGAAGAAAGAGCGAGCAAAGGACATGAAATATTTTTGACAACATTATGTCAAAAGACACAAATTGACAAAGATATTTATCTAAACTATTCTTTTACTGGCGCATAATGCTTAAATTTGACAAAATCGCAACTATATGGAAGCCACGAAAATTGAGCGTTTGCTCCGCCTGATAATGATGATGGCCGACAAGGTCGATTATACTATAGAAGACATTTCAGAAAAACTTGGCATCACACCCAGGTCAACATATCGTTATATTGAAACATTACGTACCTGCGGATTTGCTATTGACAAAAGAAAAGCAAATCTATATAAACTGGTAAAAATACCCAACAGCTCCATCAATTTCAACAAGCTCATATATTTCACAGAAGAAGAAGCACATATAATAAACAATCTGATAAGCAGTCTTGACAACACAAACTCGTTAAAAACTGCATTACAGAAAAAATTGTGTACGATTTACAGTCTCACCAACATGGCGGAACTGATTACTGACAAGGCAAGCGCGCATTGTATCGAATCATTAGGCAATGCCATAAGAACTAAAAGCAAAGTAATTCTTAAAAGATACGAATCCGGACATTCCAAATCAATCGCCGACCGACATATCGAACCCTTCGCTTTCACGACAAACTATATTGATGTTTGGGCGTATGATCTGGATAAACGCGAAAACAGGATATTCAAGATTGCCAGAATCGGTGAAGTTGTCGTCCTTTCAGAATCTTGGGAATTTGAAAACATGCACCGCAAGACCGAAACAGACTGTTTCAGGATGAATGGCAGCGAACAGATTCCAATCAAGCTGGAACTGAGTATCAGGGCAAAGAATCTTCTGATCGAAGAATACCCATTAGCCGAAAAAGAGATTGAACTCATAGATGGCAAATGGATTCTTGACACCAATGTGAGAAGCCTTGAGGGCGTAGGCAGATTCGTCATTGGTCTGGCAGGAGACATAAATGTCATAGACTCCCCTTCCCTGGAGGCGTACATTCAAAACTACATAGAAGAACATCTTAAGCGATATATCAAATAAAAAACAGAAAGCGAGACCTTGCAGCCCCGCCTTAAATGTTTTCACAACGGAATAATCCTTATTGTGAATTGCTTCGAAATTTCTGCAAATATAAACATTACTATTGAAAATACAAGCATATGAAAAAGATATTAGGACTTGATCTGGGAACAGCATCGATCGGATGGGCACTCGTAAATGAAGCTGAAACAAAAGAAGAAAGTTCGTCAATTACCAAACTTGGCGTCAGAATAATTCACTACGACACCTTTACCAATGGTGAAGGGCAAGAGATCAAAGGCAGTGCAGCTGATGAATTCTGCAAAGGAAAATCCGTATCTCCCAATGCAGCAAGAACGAAATGCAGAAGCATGAGAAGAACTCTGCAGAGATATAAGCTCCGTAGAAAAGTGCTCATTGAACTATTGACAAGAGAAGGCTGGATTTCAGAAAACGCTATCCTTAACGAGCATGGCAATCATACGACATTTGAAACCTTACGCCTGCGTTCTCTTGCGGCTACGGAAAAAGTGACATTGCTAGAATTTGCCAGAATATTGCTCAACATCAATAAGAAAAGAGGATATAAAAGCAGTAGGAAAGCCAAAGGAAAAGAAGAAGGCAGCATTGTTGATGGGCTTTCTTTAGCAAAGGAGCTTTATGAGGAAGGGATCACTCCTGGAGAGTTCGTATACCGAAGAATGTTGACCGGTAAATATCAAGTTCCTGACTTTTACAGGTCAGATTTAAAGGGAGAACTTGACCGTATATGGGAAACACAGCATCAGTTTTATCCTGAGATTCTTTCTAAAGAATTAAAAGATTCCTTAAATGGGAAAAGTAAAGGACAAATATTTAAAATATGTCAGGCCCCATTCAGCATAGTAGGTATAAAGAGAGAATTCAAAGGCAAGGAACTAAAGACAGAAAACTATAAATGGAGAAGCGAAGCTGTACACCAGAAAATCGGGCTTGAACAACTTGCCGTAGTCCTGCAAGAAGTTTGTGACCATATCAAGAATTCATCCGGATATCTTGGCGGAATCAGTGACAGAAGCAAAGAATTGTTCTTCGCAAACCTTACCGTAGGTCAGTGGCAATGGAAACAGATTGAATCAAACCCTCACCATAGTCTTAAGAATCAAGTATTTTTCAGACAAGATTATATGGATGAGTTTGAAAGGATCTGGGAAACACAAGCAAACCATCATAAAGAACTGACCGATGAATTAAAGAAAGAAATAAGAGACATCATCATATTCTATCAAAGGCCTTTACGAAGTCAGAAAGGTCTTGTAAGTTTATGCGAATTCGAGCACTGGACAAAGGAAGTCATTATAGAAGGTAAAACCAAACAGAAAACTTTCGGACTGAAAGTATGTCCAAAATCATCCCCTTTATTCCAGGAATTCAAAATATGGCAGATATTAAACAACATCAAGGTTAATGGAAATTACCTAGAACAAGAAGAGAAGGAAGCTTTATTTGCAGAATTGAATATAAAAGGGAAATTATCGGGCACAGAATGTCTGAAGATTTTATATAAAAAACGCACGAAAGGATTAGAAATCAACTATAAAAACATTGAGGGCAATAATACCCAGGCATCGCTATTCGAGGCCTATTCAAAAATTCTGGAAATCAGCGGGCACGAATGCGATCTGTCCAAGATGTCCGGTCCAGATGCACTAGAACACGTTCGGAACATCTTCGAACATTTGGGCTATAAAACCGACTACCTGTATTTCGATTCATCATTGGACGGAAGCGACTTCGAATGTCAGCCGTCATATAGACTATGGCATTTGCTATATTCTTTTGAAGGGGACAAATCAATTTCCGGAAATGAATCGCTCGTAAATAAAATAGCCGAAATCACAGGTATGGATAATGACGCCGCAAAAATACTTGCCACTGTCACTTTCGCACCGGACTATGGTAATCTCTCGACAAAAGCGATGCGTAAGATTTTACCTTACATGAGAGCAGGAAATGAATACAGTTTAGCTTGTGAATATGCCGGCTATAGACATTCAGCAAAATCTTTGACTAGGGAAGAATTAGCCGAGAAATCATATAAGGACAAGTTGGACTCTATTCCTAAAAACAGTTTAAGAAATCCTGTTGTTGAAAAGATTCTGAATCAGATGGTCAATGTCGTCAACGAAATAATAGCAACCTATGGCAAGCCTGACGGCATCAGAATAGAAATGGCCAGAGAGCTTAAGAAGAGCGCGAAAGAAAGGCATGAAATGTCTGAGGCAATCGGTAAGGCTTCTGCTGCACACGAGAGTATCAGGGAACTGTTGATTAAAGAATTCAACATACCAAATCCGTCGAGAAACGACATCATTCGCTATAAGTTATACCGCGAATTGGAGAAAAATGGCTACAAGACTCTTTATTCGGGTACATACATTCCACAGGAAAAATTGTTCAGCAAGGAGTTTGACATAGAACATATTATTCCACAGGCAAAATTGTTTGACGACTCGTTCTCAAACAAGACATTGGAAGCACGACAGGTCAACATTGACAAATCAAACTCTACAGCGCTTGATTTCGTGACATTAAAGTATGGAGATGAATATGCAGAAAACTACATAGCTACAGTAGAAAATCTCTGTGAAATCGGAAGCATCACCAAGGCCAAAAGAAATAAGCTGTTAATGAAAGAATCTGAAATACCGCAAGGTTTCATAGAAAGAGACCTCAGGGAGACTCAATATATAGCAAAGCTTGCCAAAAACATGCTGGAAGAGGTCGTCAAGGATGTTGTAAGTACAAGCGGAGCAATCACAGACAGGCTTAGAGAGGACTGGCAGCTCGTTGATGTAATGAAGGAAATCAACTGGGCCAAATATGAAAAACTTGGTATGACCGAGATAACTACTGACAAGGATGGCAGAAGGATATATAAGATAAAAGACTGGACAAAGAGGAACGATCATAGACATCATGCTGTCGATGCATTGGCAATAGCATTTACCAAACGATGCTATATCCAGTACCTCAACAATCTGAACGCACGCATTCCAAAAGGATTGGACGACACAGAATACATTGACCTGAGTGAGTATGAGCTGTATGACCTCCCAGTAGAAGAAAGGTCTGCTGTCGTGAGGTATATAGAAAGCAATATGATGTATCGAGACAACAGGCATAAATTGAGATTCTGTCCGCCTATGCCTCTTGAAAAATTCAGACAAGAAGCAAAGCGTCAGATTGAGAACATCCTGATATCCATTAAAGCAAAAGGCAAAGTTGTCACACGTAATGTAAACAAAACCAAGAAGAGAGACGGTTCTGGCCAGAAAGTGCAACTGACCCCAAGAGGACAACTGCACAATGATACGGTTTATGGAAAAATCACACATAAGGGCACAACCATATATACAAAACGAGAGGCCATCTCCCCTTCTCTGAAAATTGACAAAATTATTGACGAAGGCATAAGAAGGATTCTAAAGGCCAGGCTCACAGAATACAATGGTGATGCTCAAAAAGCATTCAGCAATCTTGACCAGCATCCAATCTGGTTGAATGAGGAGAAAGGGATTGCTATAAAGAGAGTTACAATTACCGGCAAAAGTACTGTGGTTCCGCTACACAACAAACGGGACAATTCTGGAAATTTTATGGTGGACGATAACGGCAACCCTATTCCTACAGACTATGTCAGCACTGGAAGTAACCATCACATTGCGATATTTAAAGATGCTGATGGAAATCTCCAGGAACAAGTTGTGTCATTCTTCGATGCAGTAACAAGAGTCAATCTGGGAATGCCTGTAATAGACTACGGATATAGACATCAAGATGGATGGACATTCTTATTCACTATGAAGCAGAACGAATATTTCGTTTTCCCAAATCCTGAAACCGGATTTGACCCTAACGAAATAGATTTGATGGATCCGAACAACTATGCTATGATAAGTCCTAATTTGTTTAGGGTGCAGAAGATGACGACTAGAGATTATTTCTTTAGACATCATTTAGAAACCACTGTAAGCAATTCAAGCGAAAACCTAAGGAATATAACTTGGATAAGAATCAGAAACGCTAATGGATTAAATGGGATTGTTAAGGTAAGAATAAACCATATCGGAGAAATTGTCAAAGTCGGAGAGTAATCATGATCAAACGCACACTATATTTCGGCAATCCCGCTTATCTGTCTTTGAAAATGAAGCAGATGGTGGTGAAAATTCCTCAGACGGATGACGGAGATCTCCCTGAAGAAGATTATATCCGGACCATCCCTATTGAAGACTTGGGAGTCATCATTCTCGACAACAGGCAGATCACGATGACACAAGGTCTGATGGAGGCTTTATTAGAGAATAACTGCGCTTTAATCACATGTGATGCCAAGCGAATGCCTGTGGGGTTAATGTTGCCATTGGCAGGAAACACCATTCAGAACGAGCGTTTCAGAAGCCAGTTGGATTCATCCCTCCCACTACGTAAGCAGCTTTGGCAACAGACTATTGAAGCAAAGATACGCAATCAGGCAGCTGTGCTGAAATATGTTACCGGTGAAATTCCCAAGAATATGATGAAGTGGTCGGAATGTGTCAAGAGTGGAGATACAGACAACATGGAAGCCCGTGCCGCTGCATATTATTGGAAAACCATATTTCCAGATGACCCTTATTTCACACGTGGCCGCGACGAAGAAGGAGCAAACATATTGCTGAACTACGGGTATGCAATATTAAGAGCTGTTGTGGCCAGAGCATTAGTCGGGGCAGGACTTCTACCTACATTAGGTATTCATCACCACAACAGATACAACGCATATTGTCTTGCTGATGACATAATGGAACCTTACCGACCATATGTAGATAAATTGGTTGTAGACATGCTGGACGAAGGAGTAGAATGCAAACTCAATTCAACAAATAAAGTCAGGCTACTCAATATACCTGTCATAGAAGTTACCATCAATGAAAAAAGAAGTCCGCTGATGATAGCAGTATCACAGACAGTCTCGTCATTGGTAAAGTGCTTCAAAGGTAATATCAGGAAACTGATTTATCCTGAAATGTAAACATAACGATGGACCGCTTCAGCGAATATAGAATTATGTGGGTACTCGTTTTCTTTGACCTTCCAACAGACACAAAGAAAGAGAGGAAGGCCGCTGCGGATTTCAGAAAGCAGCTGATACTCGATGGCTTCATTATGTTTCAGTTCTCCATATACATGAGACACTGCCCAAGCGCTGAGAATGCAGATGTCCACATCAAACGTGTAAAATCATTTCTTCCTCCATTAGGACAAGTAGGCATTTTGTCGATTACTGACAAGCAATTCGGGTCAATGGAACTATTTACCGAGAAGAGGGAAAGAAAAGCACCCGTAGAATATTCGCAGTTAGAGTTATTTTAAAACTCAAATCAATAGAAGTCCAAAACATGTTCATAAACGCAAAAAATCCAGTCATTGACTGGATTTTTTAATTTCTGATAACCACTTATAAATCTTTGAATTTCAACAACTTACCCAAAGTCTGTTGTTATCAGTCTGTCAAAGATAAAAATTTCGAAAGCAATTCACAACACGACTTGTTAAAGAGTAACCGAGCTAAGCTCTTCGCCAATACAATGAATTGCATCGAGAATCTTCTTTACTGTCTTTTCTCCTGGGTATGCAACACCACTTTTATACTGCCTCATTTTACTTTCATTGATTCCTACATATTGAGCAAACTTTGATGCATTAATGAAATCGAATGCTGCAAAAAAAGATGGCATATCATATCTGAATGTAATTGTATATACGTCTACATCAAAACCTTCAGCACTGGCATAAACCGAGGATTCCGCCACACTGACTTTAAAATCTTCTTTAGCCTCCTCAACCGTAGCTCCAAAACCACCAAAGAAATTACCAGCAAAATGTTGTTCCGAACGAACCGAATACATGCCGTCTGACCCTTTTTCAATTATTGCAGTAATATGATACATAATCTAATGAATTTAAACAGTATATCCACATATATGGAATTCAAGAATGGGCAGGGACTAAATCCCTGCCTGTTTCTTGATGGCTAATAATGTTCCGGTTGGAATTTCTTGACCATCATGCCTCGGAACCACAAATTTGTTACCAGTGATCGGAGAAAACCACTTTTCATGTCGTCCACCTTGGCTCAACAGGTAACATCCATGCTTCCGAAGCAGTTTCTTGAATTCTGCTGTTCTCATATTTCATAGAACTTTCACAACACAAAGGTAACATTTTCGTTACTATTATGCAACGATTTCTACAATTTTATGAGATATCCAATGAAGAATTTCATCAACATACGCAAAGCAGCAACATGTGCCATACATTAGCACATTAGTACCTTACCTTTGCATCATAAACTTAAAACAGGAGGTAAATATGTGGCTCGCAGTTATTATTTCAGTTTGTCTTGCAGTTGAAGCACTCAGCTATATTTCTGGTGGCGAATTCAAGTTAAGCAAGAATGAGAAAGGGTCGGAGGCATAGCCGCAGGCTACTCCGACCAGTTCTTGAATGCATCCATGATCACAGTCGGATGTCCGTCCTCGGTGAAAGCGCCTAGCTTATACTGTGACGGGCGGCATTCCGGTTCCCAGTAGAAGACACCTTTGCAGATCCCGTCTGTATTTTCGATGGACTCTCGGATTACACGTGCAAGCTGACGCCTGCTCTCTTCCATTACTTCAGGCTTTGATTCATCAACAAGGAAGCCGGTTTCGACGATCATCACGTCACATCCGAACTTCTTGCCGACGTGCTTGATGTTCTCAATGCAATCTGTGATTGTGGTCTCTGCATCATCGCGGAATCCCCCATCCATGGCCCAATATGGATATAGTGACATTCCTATCATGTCCCACTTGGCTCCGCCTGCCTTGAGGACTCCGAGATTGAAGTCATACAGATTCTTGTCAAAACCATTGTCCAGATGTACCATCACTATGGCATCCGGGAATACAGACTTGCATGCATCATATCCTGCTGCAAAGAGGCCGGCATACTGCTCAGGGTTATTAACAACGTGTCCCATAGATTCTATGATCGTGGTATTGCCGTTCTCGTCAAGCTTCGGCCAGCCGTACTCATTTGACTCGACAGTCCAGAGGAAGCCATTGCGGGTCTCATTGCCGACCTGAATCCACTTCGGTGTTATGCCGTTTTCCTTTAGATAAGCAAGCACTTCTACAGTGTGAGCAGCAAGGTCTTCCTTCATCTGCTCATATGAATGACCACTCCATGCTGCAGGAATGTTCTGCTTCTGCGGGTCTGCCCACCAGTCGCTGTAATGGAAGTCGACCATTATGGCCATGCCAAGAGCCTTTGCGCGCTGGCATTTCACCAGAAGGTCCTCCTTGCTGCACCAGTTGCCATGTGCAGAAGGGTCCACCCACACACGATGACGGACCGCATTGAGCCCAAGGTCCTTCATGAGAGCCGTACATTCCATTTCTTCTCCAGCAGCATTGTAGAACTTATGGCCTTTAGCCTCATACTCAGTAATCCATCCCAAGTCTGCTCCAAGCCAGAAATCAGGTTCGGACTTACATCCGGAAATAATAGATACAAAGACTGCCACAGCAGCAATGAGAGTAAATCTTTTCATATCAAAATCCTGGTAAATCTATAAATAAAGTAGGAAGAAGAAGCAGGAAGCCCAGCACAACAAGCAGGAGAATGAATTTCCATATCCACTTCACCCATTTTTCATAAGGTATTTTCGCCACAGAAAGTACAGCCATGAGGACTCCAGAGCATGGAGTAATCATGTTTGTGAATCCGTCACCGAACTGGAACGCCAGCACCGTCGCCTGACGGGATACCCCTATCATATCTGAGAACGGAGCCATTATCGGCATCGTCACAGCAGCCTTTGCAGAGGCTGACGGAATGAACAGGTTGATGAAAGTCTGAATGCCATACATGGATCCAAGGGCGCCGACGCGGCCCGATCCTTCAAGAGCGGACGCCATTGAGGCAAGCATCGTGTCTATGACCTGTCCATTCTTCAGGATCACAATGATTCCTGCAGCAAATCCTATTATCAACGCTGCCGAGAATATGTCCTTGGCTCCCGCGATGAATTCTTTTGCGATCTTGTCTGCCGAATACCCCGCAGAGAAGCCCGCAGCGATGGCGAGCGCCATGAACAAGGCACATATTTCTGAAAGATACCATCCATAACCCATAGCGCCGACCACAAGGAATACTATGGTGAACATCAGAAGGTTAAGGATATACATTCTGGCCGAATTCCTCAAGGCGAAAAAAGATGCTATGGCAAAGAGGCAAGTAAGCACCCACATCAGCCATGGGGCTTCATACGAAGCCTGTCCGAGTTTTATCGCACACCCGTCCGCATAGAATATCGAGAAGAGGACAAGTACGACGCAAATCACACCATAGCATATCCAGGCATTGATCTTGCCCGACTCTTCAGAGGCTTCAACAGTCTCTTCTGACGCAACAGTCCCCGATACCGGCTTACGGATGCGTCTGGCGTACCACAGGACAAAGGTTATGGCGACAGCCATCAATATCACCCAGCAGAAGATGCGATATTCTATTCCTGAGAACAGCGGCAGCGATGCCATGTCCTGAGCGATACCTATCGTGAAAGGATTCAGCATGGCGCCGGCAAAGCCGACATGCGCGGCGACATACACCATGCATACACCCACGAAATCATCATATCCAAGAGACCTGGCAAGCGGAATCACAACTGCAACGAAAGCAATCGTCTCTTCGCTCATTCCGAATACGGCTCCGAAGAGGCCGAACAGTAGCATAACGAGAGTGATCACAATGTTCCCTACTCCCAGCTTGCGGACAAGTCCGAACCGTTCAAGACTCCGGACCTTGGAAATGAACTTCATGATCCCTTCATCAACAGCCTTAGTACTGTTTACAACCCAGAATGCTCCTCCGATGATCAGCACAAAGGCAATGATGCCGGCCTGCTGGCTGAATCCCTCATACAACGCGGAAAACACCTGCCAGGTCTGCGGCTCGCCACCCGGCACAAGCCAGGTAGCGACAGCGCATACCAGCAGAACCGCGAATATGATCACATATGTATTCGGAACTCTGATCTTACCCATTATGTGCCGCACTCTGAAGCACTTCCGTCAATGTCGGATGTGTGTGAATAATATCCTTGAACTGTTCTATAGTTGCTTTGCGTGAAATCAGCGCGCACGCTTCCTGAACTATGTCTGAAGCATGCGGACCGAAAAGATGACATCCAAGGATTTCACCTGTTTCTGCGTCAACTACCAATTTGCAGAAGCCGTCAGTCTGAGCCATGGTCACTGCCTTTCCGTTCGCACGGAAGAAGGATTTCAGGCATTTGACAGATCTTCCCGCCTCCTTGCATTCGTCTTCGGTCATGCCGACGGAAGCAGCCTCGGGAGTCGTAAATACGGCTGCAGGCATCACAGAAAGGTCGATATTGTTCTCAATGCCCATTATATGGTCAAGAGCGACGATTCCCTGGAAAGTTGCAGCATGAGCAAGCATCATCTTGCCGTTGATGTCGCCGATCGCATAGATATGCGGAACATTGGTCTGCATGGTCCTGTCATCGACAACAATCCCTCTTGGCGTGAATTCAATGCCTGCATCAGCGAGATTCAGCGAGTCAACATTTGCTTTCCTTCCTACAGCCATCAGGACCCTGTCAGCCTCGACGGTTTCTTCCTTGCCTTTGCGGGTATAGGACACCTTGTATACTGAGGAGTCATCAATAGTTATACCTGTCACCTGGGCCTGGGTATTGATCTCTATTCCACGTTTCCCAAGACTCTGCTTCAGCCTTTTCGAAAGGTCTGAATCGAAACGAGGAAGGATGTCCTTGAAGTATTCAAGCACTGTCACCTCGCTGCCGAAGCTGCGGAAGACCGAAGCGAACTCAAGACCGATGACTCCGCCGCCGATAACACAGAGTCTTGAAGGAACTTCTTCAAGGTCAAGTATTTCCCTGGAAGTGAGAATGCCTGGAAGGGCTGCTCCGGATATCGGCAGGGAAGCAGACACAGAACCTGTCGCTATGATTATGTAATCGGCGCTGTATTCAAGGGATTTCTCGACTCTGCCTTCGGCCTCGCTCGAAATGACAGAAGAATCGCTCGGAATGACAGAGACGGTATGCTGGTCTTTGAACGATGCCTTGCCGCGGACCAAGGTGATCAGCTTGTGACCAAGCAGGCCCTCGACTCCGCCACGCAGCTGCTCCACGACAGCATTCTTGCGTGCCGCGACAGCCTTGAAGTCAAAGTCATATGACAATCCAGTCACACCGAAAGCCTCTGCATCGCGCAGTTCGTCCAGCACTTCAGCATTCCTGCAGAAAGACTTTGTCGGAATGCAGCCTTCATTGAGACATGTTCCTCCGACATGTCCGGCCTCGACAAGGACAACTTCCACTCCCCTTTTTGCAGCAAGGAGGGCGGTTTCATAACCGCCCGGCCCTGCACCTATGATGATGATCTTCATATTACATGTCTTTGTATCTGAGCACCGGCTGGCGGGCAGCTGTTGTCTCATCAAGACGACGCACCGGAGTTGTATGAGGCGCCGTCTTCAAAGACTCAGGATCTGCCAAAGCCTCTGCCGCGATATGCTTCATGATCTCAATGAATCCGTCCAATGTCTCCTTTGACTCCGTCTCTGTCGGCTCTATCATTATTGACTGATGGAACAGCAGAGGGAAATATATTGTCGGAGCATGGAAGCCATAGTCAAGCAGTCTCTTGGCGATGTCCAGAGTCGTGACTCCTGTCGACTGGTCCAGAAGACCGTCGAAGACGAATTCGTGCTTGCAGACAGTCGGGATCGGCAGCTTGAAGCAATCCTTGAGAGACTCCTTGATGTAGTTGGCGCCAAGAACGGCGAGTGGTCCCACCATCCTGATATTCTGCTTTCCGAGCATCAGGATATATGTATACGCTCTCAAAAGGACAGCGAAATTGCCCATGAATCCGGATATCTGTCCACAGGCCTGGCATCCGCACTTACATTCCGGAGAACATCCGCATACCTCCCCGAATACTCCTGCACCTTCAGGTGAATTCTCGCAGCGACATGTACCGTCTGCAATATAGAGAGTGCCGTCTTCATCCTCCATGACCTTCGGAACAGGAAGATGAGATGCAAGATGAGCAGCAACGCCGACAGGACCCGCACCTGGACCACCACCTCCGTGAGGTGTGGAGAACGTCTTATGCAGATTGAGGTGCATCACATCAAATCCCATGTCTCCCGGACGAACGACGCCCATAAGAGGATTCATGTTGGCTCCATCATAGTAAAGCAGACCTCCGCACTCGTGAACAAGTGCTGCAATCTCCTTTATATCCTTCTCGAACAGACCTAAGGTATTCGGATTCGTCATCATGATGCCCGCAATCGTATCGTCGAGAAGTGGCTTAAGATCCTCAACATCAACAAGTCCCGCTGCATTTGACTTGACCTGGACAATCTCCAGACCGCAAACCGCGGCCGAAGCCGGATTAGTTCCATGCGCGCTGTCAGGGACAATGATGCGGGTACGTTTCATGTCGCCACGCGACATATGATATTTGCGGATTATCATGAGGCCTGTGAGCTCGCCGTGCGCTCCTGCGAACGGATCGAGAGTGAACTCTGCCATTCCGGTTATTGCCGACAGGGCATGCGAAAGATCCTTGTATAAACGGAGGGCTCCCTGGACTGTCTGCGCCGGCTGGAGCGGATGCAGGCCGGCGAATGCCGGCATTGCCGCGATCTCTTCGTTTATCTTCGGATTGTATTTCATGGTGCAGCTTCCGAGAGGATAGAATCCTGAATCCACACCGAAGTTCATCTGTGACAGATTGGTATAATGGCGTACGACATCAAGTTCGCTCACCTGAGGAAGCGCCGGAGCTGCCGCGCGCTGAAGGCCTGCAGGAAGATCCGAAGCAGATGTATCCCATTTGTTGACCGGCAAAGAGTATCCCTGTCTTCCTTCCTTGGAAAGATCAAAGATCAGTTTATCGTAGTACTTCATGCCTGTGCCTCCTCCTCACTTGAAAGACTTTTGATTATACATAATACCGCATCAAGATTGTCCTTTGACACCTTCTCGGTAACGCAGAAATTCACAAGGCCAGGTTCAACCTCGACGGCTCCGAATACACCGCACATCTGAAGTCTGTCCTGCAGCAGTTCCACTGGTACAAGAGACTTGAGAGTGAATTCCTTGAGGAACGGCTTGTCAAAAGCCTTCTCAAAGAGGCCGGTCTCAAGGAGACGGTCGTGCAGATAGTGGGCTCCACCATAGCTGAGATCGTTTACCTCACGAAGACCGCGCGGTCCCATGAGAGACATATATACTGTCACATAAAGGGCCATCAGAGACTGGTTTGAGCAGATGTTGCTGGTCGCCTTTTCGCGGCGGATATGCTGCTCGCGGGCCTGAAGTGTAAGGACATAGGCACGCTTTCCATCAACATCGCGTGTCGCTCCCACAATTCTTCCAGGAAGCTTGCGGACATGGTCCTTGGTACATGCAAGGAAACCGACATATGGACCTCCATAGCAAAGAGGCACGCCAAGACTCTGAGAATCTCCGCAGACAATGTCAGCCCCCCACTCGCCCGGAGTCTTGATCACAGCAAGCGATGATGGGTCGGAATACACCATCAGCAGACCCTTCTGCGCATGAACAGCATCGGCAAAGCCTGTCAGGTCTTCTATCACACCATATTTGTTGATGCCCGGAACAAGGACTCCCGCCACATCACCGGCAGCAAGCTCGGTAAGAAGTGCACCATATGAAGTGGCACCCTCATGGCAAGGGACGAATCCCAGTTCTATTCCGTTATACTTCGCGTACGTCCTGACCACCTTCACAACCTGCGGAAGAAGACCTTCCGACAGAAGGACACGTGTCTTCTTCTTCGTTGCCGCCATTGACATCATCACGGCCTCTGCTGCTGCTGTCGCGCCGTCATACATGGACGCGTTGGTGCAGTCCATTCCGGTCAGTTCGGTTATCATAGACTGATACTCGAAGATATAGCGGAGCGTACCCTGGGACACTTCCGGCTGATATGGAGTGTATGCTGTAAGATATTCCGAACGGGAAATGATATGAGGGATCACGGCTGGAGAATAATGGTCATATGCTCCAAGACCGCAAAGGCAGAACATGTTTGTGTTCTGCTCTGCAAGCTCTTCAAAATACTGACGGACCTCAAGCTCGGACATTGCGTCCGGAAGGTCGTACTCTTCACGGTAGATGACATCCTGAGGGACATCGGAGTAGAGATCCTCAAGGGACTCCACTCCGATTCTGTCCAGCATCTGGCGCACATCATCTTCCGTATGTGGAAAATATGCGAATGCCATAGCTGTAAAATTACTCGTTAGCGCACATTGCCTCGTATGTCGCCGCATCCATAAGGCCTTCGAGCTCAGAAGGATCGCTCATCTCGACCTTCATGATCCAGTTTGCAAAAGCGTCTTCGTTCAAAAGCTCCGGAGCATCCTCAAGGGCCTCATTGATCTCGACAACAGTTCCTGAAACAGGGCAGAAAAGGTCGCTGGCAGCCTTTACGCTCTCTACCGCACCGAACTCCTCACCTGCCTCAAGTTCATCGTCAACCTCAGGCATATCTACATATGAGAGGTCGCCCATAGCATGCTGTGCGAAATCAGTGATGCCGATAACAGCAACATTACCTTCTACCTTAACCCATTCGTGCGACTCGCTGTAATAGAGTCCTTCTACTGTCTTTGCCATAATTTTATCTATTTTTATAATTGGTTTCATAGAAACGGCGTTTTGTCACTACGCCAGGGAACACTTTCTTGCGGATGCGGATCTCGACCTGAGTTCCAAGCTCGGTGTATGCCTTGTCCACCATCGCCACGCATACGCTGCGATCAGTCGATATCGAGCGGTATCCTGTTGTCACGACTCCGACCTGCACGCCATTTACCTCAACTGGATATCCTGCACGCGGGATTGCCTTGTCCTGAAGCTCAATGCCGACACTCTTGCGTGTCACACCTGCCTCCTTCTGTGCAACGAGAGCATCACGACCGATGAACTCTGCCTTGTCCTTGATCTTTGCGAACATACCGAGTCCCGCCTCGAGCGGAGTGATCTCATCGCTGAGTTCGTGGCCATAAAGAGGAAGGCCGGCCTCAAAACGGAGGGTGTCACGGCAACCGAGTCCGCACGGAACCACACCTGCTGCGAGAAGCGTGTCCCACATATTGTTTATGACCTCATGAGAAGCATATATCTCGAATCCGTCCTCACCGGTATATCCTGTGCGGCTGACGATCATGTCGTCTGTCCTGTAATAGGTATAGAATCCAAGCTCTGCAGCCGGAGCCAGTCCGAGGGTCTCCACCGCATATTTCTCTGCCTCAGGTCCCTGCAGGGCTATCTGTCCCCATACATCCGACTGGTTGTCAACCTTGACATCATAGCCTTCCGCCTGTGCGCAAAGCCATTCGTAATCCTTTGCAATGTTAGACGCATTCACAACGAGAAGATAATGATCCGGAACGAATTCCTTATAGACCAGGAGGTCGTCGACTGTTGTTCCGTTCGGATACAGCATCATTCCATAGAGGATCTTTCCGTCTTCCATGCCTGCAATGTTGTTTGAGAAGACATGATTCACGAACTCCTCAGCATCCGGACCGCTGACGAAGATCTCGCCCATGTGGGACACATCGAACATTCCGGCCTGATGGCGGACAGCATTATGTTCGTCAGTAATGTTTGTGTACTGAATAGGCATGATGAAACCTCCGAACGGGCTCATCAGAGCGCCCAGGGCCACATGCTTGTCATAAAGACAGGTTTTCAAAAGATTCTCTTCCATATGTCAATATATTTGATATTCCTTTTCCATCTCTTCTATTGCCGCCATCTGACCCGGAGTCAAGGTGATTTCTCCATCTGTGAACCATGACACCAGATGATTCTCCAGGCTTTCGGCTGAAGCCAGCACAGGACTCACCCCCTTGTAATCTGAAAGATTCATCACCCTCTGCCTGACAGACTCCACGCCATGCCTTTGAAGTTTCTCCACCGGTGGCCTTATAGCCTCAGTAAGGGCCTCCAGATCGGTCGAATAGAGCAAAGTCCCGTGGACTATGCTGCGGTCCGGAAGCTGATGAAACGCGTTGCCGCTTACCTTTCTTCCGTCCACCATCATGTCATTACGTTCTGAAGCCACCGCAGGAAGTCCTATGAAGCATAAAGACGCGGCCAATGCAGACATATACCTGTCAAAGACCGCCGAAACCTCTCCCCTGCCGGAGATATATGAAATCATGAGATTGCCCATATCGGAGTATACGCATCCGCCGCCGCTCTTGCGACGGACAACCTGGACGCCTGCCTTACGGCAATACTCCATATTAACCTCATTTTCAAGGACCTGATTGCGGCCGATGATGACCGTCGGCTGCACACGCCATACAAAGAAGGCATCGCCGTCGACATTCTTCGCCACATATTCTTCTGCGGCGAGATAGAATGCGAGACTCCTGCATCTTTTGTCCGGAAATACGACGTGCCTCATGATTCACTTTTAAAATCCACCAAATTTAAAGAATATTTCTAAAAAATGAAAAAATCATCCACGGAAATCGCTTCAGGTATCATATATGTTTTGACAGACTTCAAAAGACCGGATTATGGAAAAGAGAAACGGACTCACATTCAGAAGAATATTCAGATACCTGATGGAAGAAAGGTATTATCCGCAATTCGAGAAAACCCACATACTATTCGAATTGGACGGAAACATGGCTGTGCTTGAGTACGAGGACGGCATTCTGTCCGTCAGGCTTTTCTTCAGTATCGATGAAGAAGAATACGACAACTTCCTGGAAGCATCTAACGGCTGCATGCTTCGGACATTCATCGTCAAACCTGCAATTCTTGATGATGGAAAAACCATCATGTTCAGCTGCGAAAACATCTGTGAGAATTTCAGGGACTTCAGCCGTTTCTTTCCACGGATGATTTCCGAACTGCGCCAGGGGCTGAAAGTCCATAAGGCGCAGATGAAGGAGATACTGCTGAGTGAGGAGATTGCAAAAGCAGCGCTGCCCGCCGTGGAGGAGGGTGTCCTCGAGGCGGGCAGCGGCAGAAAAGTATTGTCCTGATCAGTTGGCCTTAGGAAGGAACTTATTGAGAAGCACACAGCCAAGGACGGCGGAAATGACTGAGCCGCAAAGGACTCCGAGCTTCGCCTGATTGAGGAGTGCGACTCCTGCTGCTCCGAGGCCGGCGTATGACAGGTCAGCAATGAACATTGACACAGTAAAGCCGATACCGCAGACTACGCAGACGCTTGCGAATGACTTCCAGTCTGCACCGGCCGGCAATGCCACAACCTTGAGGCGGACAGCAAGCCATGAGAAGCTGAAGACTCCGACAAACTTGCCGACTACAAGACCTGTCATTACGGCAAGGCCTACTCCTGAGAAGAGGCTTCCGACGCTCATCTGGGAAAGGTCGATTCCTGCGTTCGCGAATGCGAAGAGCGGGATGACTATGAAGTTGATGAGGAAATGGAGGTTGTCCTCAAGATCCTGGAGCGGACTGATCATCTTGTCGGCAGCTGACTCGATGCTCTTGAGGGTATGGATCTCCTCGTTGGTCAGCACGACAGTGTTGTGAAGATCATCAACCTCGATCACAGGGAACTTGCTGATATTCTTTCTGATACGCTCGAGATAGTGGCCTGTTCCCTTCTTGAGTGTCGCAGGGATGCAGAATGCCACGATCACTCCGGAAATTGTAGCATGGATTCCGGAATTGAGCATCATGTACCAAAGCACGAGACCTACGGTGACATAGAATGCCTTTGAGCGGATCTTGATGATATTCGCAGTAACCATCAGCGCCACACATGCTGCTGACAGAAGCATGAACATCATATTTATGTTCGAAGAGTAGAAAAGCGCAATCACAATGATGCCTCCAAGGTCGTCAGCCACCGCGAGAGCCGCAAGGAACACCTTGAGCCCTACAGGAACCCTGGTCTTGAATACGGCAAGAACTCCGAGTGAGAATGCGATGTCAGTCGCCATCGGTATGGCAAGTCCACGCTGCATTGCAGCATCTGACGGGCATACAAGGGCGAAAAGAAGCACAGGAACGAGCATACCGCCGCATGCTCCGATTATCGGGAGAAGCGCCTTCTCTCTGGTCGAGAGTTCGCCAACCCTTATCTCTCTCTTGATCTCAAGACCCACAGAGAGGAAGAATATCGCCATGAGGAAGTCATTGATGACAGCCCCGAGGCTCATCGCATGACCGTTATGGCTGAAGAAGTTGAAGTTTCCGACAGAGAACATCACTTCGTTCTGCCAAAGTCCGAAATACCAATCCTTTACAACAGGGATATTGGCGCATATGAGGGCAAGTACGGTGAAGAATATCAGCACCATACTGGCGTTCACATGTCTCTTGAATTTACTGAGGAAGCTATAGTTTGAATGGGACATAAGCCTCTGATAAATTAATATTGAAACATTACACTACTTACAAAATGGACGCAAAAGTAGTCAATTTTTCAACAATATTGCGAGTTTGGACATTTTTTTATAAATTTGCCGCCTGTTTTTCGGGCGCTTATCTGCACCTATGAAAGTAGACAAATATAAAACTATCAAGATATGGCTAAAGAAATCAAAAACGAAAGGGCTGAGGCGGTAGTCGAGGCTGTTTCAAAGACAGAGCAGTTCTTCAATGAGAACAAGAAGACCCTCCTTTACATCATCGGAGGCATCATCGTAGCTTGCGCTGCATTCTTCTGCTGGCACAAGTTCATCCATCAGCCAAAGGTTGAGGAGGCACAAGGACAGATGGCATTCGCAGAGGAGAACTTCCGCAATGCTGCTGACTCAACCGGATATGCTCTCGCTCTCTACGGTGACGGCAACGTCCTCGGATTCGAGCAGATCGCAAAGGAGTATGGCAACAAGGCAGGAAAGTCTTTAAACTTCTATGCTGGCGTATGCGAGTTCTACCTTAAGAACTATGAGTCTGCAATCAAGTATCTCAAGGCATACAATGGCAAGGACGAGATCCTCGCTGCACGCGCTCTTGCATGCATCGGTGACTGCTATGTAAACCTCGAGGACTACAACACAGCACTCGGATATTTCGAGAAGGCTGTCGCTGAGGGTGACAACGCTTTCGCAGCAGAGTACCTCCTCGACGCAGGTCTCGTTGCCGAGAAGCTCGGTCAGAACGAGAAGGCACTCGGATACTACCAGCAGATCAAGGAGAAGTATCCAATGTCTATGCAGGCTTACGACGTTGACAAGTACATCAGCCGCATCGAGGCTAAATAATTACTGAAAGGATTATGGGAAGAGCATTTGAGTTCCGCAAGGAGAGAAAGTTCAAGAGATGGGGTCACATGGCCCGCGTCTTCACCAAGATCGGAAAGGAAATCACTATCGCTGTAAAGCAGGGTGGCGCTGACGTGACAGGTAACCCACGTCTCCGCGCTCTCATCCAGACTGCACGCAGTGAAAACATGCCAAAGGACAACATCGAACGCGCTATCAAGAGAGCGACCGACAAGGACCAGGCAGATTACAAGGAGGTAGTATTCGAAGGATACGGTCCTCACGGCATCGCAGTTCTCGTAGAGGCTGCAACCGACAACAACAACCGTACTGTAGCTAACGTACGTTCATACTTCACAAAGAGCGGCGGATCGCTCGGAACTTCAGGAAGCGTAGACTATATGTTCGACCGCAAGTGCATGTTCCGCATGAAGACCACAAATCCATACGACCTCGAGGAGCTTGAGCTTGAGCTCATCGACTATGGCGTAGAGGAGATCTTCGAGGAGGAGAACGAGAACGAAGAGACTGAAATCGTTCTTTACGGTGAGTTCACAGCTTTCAACAGCATCCAGAAATGGATCGAGGAGAACGGCTACGAGCTCGTTGCAGCAGAGTTCACCCGCCTTCCTAACGTAGAGCTCAAGGTCCTCGAGGGCGAGGCAAAGGCTGACGTCGAGAAGCTCATCGAGCGCATCGAGGAGGACGACGACGTACAGAACGTTTACACTACAATGCAGCCGTAATTTCGGATAAATAATCATAAGATGGCCGGTAATCGCAGGATTACCGGCCATCTTTTTATTTAAATTCCGCCCCGGATTTCTGAATTTTCGCCACACGGGGAGCAATTGCGGCGTAATAAGGCTATCTGTGGCAGGGTTTTACTTGCACACATCAAAAAAATGCTAACTTTGCCAAGGATGAAATAATATTTATATGAGTATTCAACACGAAAAGATCAAGGAACTTGTCGAGCGTCGCGCTTCCGCACGCATGGGCGGAGGACAGAAACGCATAGATGCGCAGCACTCCAAGGGCAAGTTCACGGCACGCGAAAGAATCGCGATGCTTCTTGACGAAGGCAGCTTCGAGGAGTTCGACATGTTCGTCCAGCATCGTTGCAACAACTTCGGAATGGAAAAGACAAAGTTCGACGGCGACGGAGTCGTAACCGGAATGGGTACTGTCGACGGTCGCCTTGTATATGTATTCGCACAGGATTTCACAGTCGCAGGAGGCTCTATGTCAGAGACCATGGCACAGAAGATATGCAAGGTCATGGACATGGCCGTCCGTAACGGCGCGCCTTTCATAGGCATCAACGACTCTGGCGGAGCACGCATCCAGGAAGGCATATGTTCGCTGGCCGGATTCGGTGAGATCTTCGAGAGAAACATCCTTGCTTCCGGCGTCATTCCTCAGATTTCCGGAATCTTCGGCCCTTGCGCCGGAGGAGCTGTATACTCCCCTGCTCTGACCGACTTCACAGTGATGATAAAGGACACTTCCTATATGTTCCTCACGGGACCTGGTGTAGTCAAGACCGTAACAGGTGAGACGGTCACACAGGAGGAACTCGGTGGAGCGAGCGTACACGGCACCAAGAGCGGTGTAGCTCATTTCGCGGCCGAGAACGAGCAGGAGGGCATAGCAACAATCAAGGCACTCCTTTGTTTCCTGCCTTCCAACAATCGCGAGCATGCCCCTTTTGTCGAGACCAACGATCCGGCAGGACGCGTAGACGACGCCCTGAATGAAATAATCCCGGACAATCCTAACAAGGCATATGACATGTATCAGGTCATCGGCAGCATGGTCGATGACGGCAAGTTCCTCGAGGTTCACCAGAGCTGGGCAAAGAACATCATCGTCGGATTTGCGCATATGAACGGCAGGTCTGTGGGCATTGTGGCAAACCAGCCTAAGATTCTTGCCGGAGTGCTTGACATCAATGCATCACGCAAGGCCGCTCGTTTCGTGCGCTTCTGCGACGCATTCAACATTCCACTCGTAACTTTGGTCGATGTGCCAGGCTTCCTTTGTGGAACGCAGCAGGAATACGGCGGCATCATCACGCATGGAGCGAAACTGCTTTATGCCTATGGAGAAGCAACAGTGCCTAAGGTTACGGTCACATTGAGAAAATCTTATGGCGGAGCGCATATCACAATGAGCTGCAAGCAGTTGCGCGGAGACATCAACTATGCATGGCCTTCTGCGAACATCGCCGTGATGGGAGCCGAAGGAGCGGTTGAGATCCTTAAGAACATTGAAGCCAAGGAATACAACGACCTGTTCTGCAACCCATACAATGCGGCAAGCTATGGATATGTCGACGATGTCATCGAGCCTCGCAACACCAGATTCCGCGTGATCCGTGCGCTTGAGCAGCTGGCAGAGAAGAAGCAGGAAAACCCGTGGAAGAAACACGACAACCTCCCACTCTAATAATATAAGGTATGAATACATTCATGTTATTGCAGGTGTCGGAGAACGTTGTGCGCAAAAGCGCTGAGATGGCGGCAAGGGATCCTCATGGAGTCATCATCACCGTGGTCTCTGTCGCAGTTGTGTTCACGGCTCTTGTAGTGCTGTACTTTGCATACACATTCGTCGGCAAGGCAGTCAACGGCAAGTTCGACTGGAAGAGTCTGGCCTGCCGCTTCAAGAGAAAGGCGGCCAAAGGCGCGCCTTCAGAAGAGGAGGCTGCGGCAATTGCATTGGCTCTTGACCAGGAACTCAACGGAGAGACATATGCAGCCATAGGACTCGCGTTACATCAATACCTCAACGACACAGTCCACGACAACGAAAGCTATATCATAACAATCAAAAGGAAATAATCATGAAAGAGTATAAGTTCAAGATAAACGGAAACGAATACAATGTCGCTGTAAATTCAGTGTCAGGAAACATTGCTGATGTCACTGTAAACGGCACGCCATATCAGGTGGAGATGGAGAACACCTCGGCTGCTCCTGTTCAGCAGGCTGTACCTGCGGCACCTGCCCCTGCAGTCACTCCGGTTTCTGCTCCGCAGCCTGCGGCCAAGCCTGCAACAGGCGGCAAGGCTGTCACATCACCGCTTCCAGGCGTGATCATCGCTGTGAAAGTCAATGTCGGAGATGCGGTCAAGGCCGGTCAGGTCGTAGCCATACTCGAAGCCATGAAGATGGAAAACGAGATCCAGGCAGAGTCAGACGGCACAGTTACAGCTGTGAATGTAGCAAAGGGAGATTCAGTACTCGAAGGAGCAGCAATAGTTACTATAGGATAGTATTATGCATACAGTTATAGAAAGCCTGCAGCAGTTCCTGCAATACACAGGCTTCGCAAACATGACATGGCAGCACGTCATAATGATAGCCATAGGTGTGGCATTCATCACTGTTGCCATAAAGAAAGATTGGGAGCCGCTTCTTCTGGTACCTATCGGCTTCGGTATGATCATAGGCAACATTCCTTTCACAGAAGGACTTCAGATAGGCATATATGAACAGGGATCCGTTATGAACATCCTATACCAAGGTGTTCAGAAGGGATGGTATCCTCCTCTCATATTCCTTGGCATAGGCGCCATGACTGACTTTTCATCACTTATATCGCAGCCTCGTCTGCTCCTTATCGGAGCTGCAGCACAGATAGGAATTTTCGGAGCATATGTCGTAGCTCTTCACTTGGGCTTCACTCCTGCCGAGTCCGGAGCGATAGGCATCATCGGCGGCGCCGACGGCCCTACAGCCATCTTCCTGTCATCAAAGCTTGCCCCACACCTGATGGGAGCCATAGCTGTGTCGGCATACTCATACATGGCCCTTGTGCCTGTGATCCAGCGCCCTATCATGCTTCTGATGACAACCAGGAAGGAACGTCTCATACGCATGAAGACGCCAAGACCGGTAAGTCAGAAGGAGAAGATCATCTTCCCTATAGTGGGATTCATCCTCACCGCCCTCATCGTGCCTTCAGGAATGCCGCTGCTGGGCATGCTGTTCTTCGGTAACTTATTGAAGGAAAGCGGAGTAACCAAGCGTCTTGCAGAGACAGCACGCGGTCCGCTCATCGACGTTGTGACCATACTGATAGGCGTAACGGTAGGCTGTTCCACACAGGCTGACGTATTCCTTACGACGACATCTGTCAAGATCTTCGCACTCGGTCTGATGTCATTCATAATAGCGACCATTTGCGGCGTAGGCTTCGCCAAGATAATGAACCTGTTCTGCAAGGAAGGTAACAAGATCAATCCGCTTATAGGAAATGCCGGAGTATCGGCCGTCCCTGACGCAGCTCGAGTATCCCAGAACGTCGGTCGTGAATTCGATCCGAGCAACCACCTGCTGATGCACGCTATGGCACCTAATGTTGCCGGAGTCATCGGCTCTGCCGTAGCAGCCGGCATCCTCCTCAGCTTCCTCGGATAATCACTGGCGCACATATAACTGATCATCAACGCATTATCAAAAGTTCGTGTTCCCCAAAGGGAGCACGAACTTTTGATAACATACTGCACATCAAGACCATACGCACCAGCTATGAATATTGACAAATTATGTCTATATTTGTAAGTTATGATTGCATTGGGAGATAAGATACTGATTCTGGACGGTGCTATGGGCACCATGATACAGAAATACGGGCTGACTGAAGGTGACTACAGATGCGGTCCCTTTTCGGAGTGTGAGAAGGAACTCAAGGGCAATAATGAATGCCTCAACCTGACACATCCGGAGATCATCAAGCAGATTCACAAGGAATACATAGCGGCAGGTGCCGATATCATAGAGACTAACACATTCAGTGCGAATATCATTTCACAGTCAGAGTATGATTGTGAGAAATTTGCTGCTCAAATGGCTCTGGCAGGTGCCAGGATCGCCCGCGAGGCGGCAGACGATGCGGCTGAAATAGCTGCAGCTGTGGGTCTGGAACGCAAGGTGTGGGTTGCCGGAAGCATGGGGCCTACATCCAAATCCCTGTCACTGTCGCCTGACGTGTCGGACCCGGCATTCAGACCATATTCTTTTGACGACATGTATGAGGCATATCGTCAGCAGGCAGAGGCCCTTATCCAAGGAGGCGTCGACCTGCTTCTGATCGAAACATGCTTTGACGCTTTGAATGTCAAGGCTGCCCTCAAAGCGATATCGGACATTCAGGCCGGACACGACAAGATCCCTGTAATCATTTCTGTATCAGTCGGAGACAGAAGCGGTAGAACGCTCACAGGCCAGACGTTGGAAGCGTTCTATACAGCAGTAAGCCACTACCCTCTTCTGGCCTTTGGCCTTAACTGTTCGCTCGGTGCATCAGAGCTCATGCCTCTGATTGAAGACATCTGCAAATGGTGCAGATGCGGCATAAGCTGCTACCCTAATGCGGGACTTCCGAACGAGATGGGCGGATATGACCAGAGTCCTGATGACATGGCTCAGCAGGTCAAGGTCATGGCAGAAAAAGGCCTGGTAAACATAGTAGGAGGATGTTGCGGAACAACACCGGAACATATCAGGGCAATAGCAAAAGCCGTCAGAGGCATCTGCCCTTCCACCAGAACAGCCTTAGCCGTAGATGACACACCACTGAAGGTCAGCGGCCTGGAAGCCGTGACCGTAGATGTCAAGCATAACAATTTCACGAATGTCGGAGAAAGGACGAACGTCGCAGGATCAAGGAAATTCGCCAGACTGATTGCAGAAGGGAAATATGACGAGGCCCTTCAGATCGCAGCGAAGCAGATCGAAGACGGAGCAGGCATCATAGACATCAACATGGATGATGCAATGCTGGACAGCACCAAGGAGATGGAGCGTTTCGTCAGATATGTTTCCAACGACCCGGCAGTCGCCAAGGCCGCTCTCATGATAGACTCGTCACATTGGGAGACACTGCTTGCAGGCCTGAAGAATGCCCAGGGAAAGTGCATAGTAAACTCCATCAGTCTCAAGGAAGGACCAGAGGCATTCGTAAGCAAGGCAAAAGCCATCAAGGAACTCGGAGCCGCCATGGTTGTCATGGCCTTTGACGAAGAAGGACAGGCCACAACATATGACAGAAAGATCGCTATATGTCAAAGAGCATATGACCTGCTGACAAAAGAGGCCGGTGTTGCTCCAGGTGACATAATCTTCGATGTAAACATACTTTCTATAGGAACAGGAATCAGCGAACACGCCAGATACGCCGTCGACTTCATCGAAGCGGTCAGATGGATAAAGGGTAATCTGCCGGGAGCGCTGACCTCGGGCGGAGTGTCAAACCTCTCGTTTGCATTCCGCGGGAACAATACCGTGCGTGAAGCCATGCACTCGGCCTTCCTCTATCATGCGATAAAGGCCGGTCTCGACATGGCCATTGTCAACCCTTCGATGCTTCAGATCTATGACGAGATCGAGCCCGAACTTCTGAAATGTGTGGAGGATGTGATCTTCGACAGGGATTGTCAGGCAACCGAAAGGCTGATCGTGAAGGCGACACGTTTGAAGGAGGAGATTGCCGGTCAAGCCGGCAATGACGGGAAGGGTGGCAATGACGGAAAGGGTGGCTATGACGGGAAGGACGAGTCTCGCCATGCTGACGAAGACTACGGAGCACGTCTTGCAGAAGCGATTGTCAAAGGTATGTCGACCGACCTTGAAACCGACCTGAAGGGGCTCCTCGACAAGGGAGAAAGCGCTCTGAAGATCATCGAAGGTCCGTTGATGGCCGGCATGGAAACTGTCGGAAAGTTGTTTGGAGACGGCAAGATGTTCCTTCCACAGGTCGTGAAGTCTGCAAAGATAATGAGGGATGCCGTCACCATCCTGGAACCATATATGGGCAAGGACGACAAAGCGTCCGAAAAGCCCGTAGTGGTCATTGCAACGGTAAAGGGAGATGTCCATGACATTGGAAAGAACATAACCGGCATAGTTCTGACATGCAACGGATTCGACGTTCATGACCAGGGAGTCATGGTCGACAAGGAGACCGTCCTGGACGAAGCGGAGAGACTCGACGCGGACATAGTGGCGGTCAGCGGACTCATAACGCCGTCTTTATATCAGATGGAGGAGATATGCAGGGAGATGTCTGCACGCGGGATGACAAGGCCTCTCTTCATAGGAGGTGCGACCACCTCAGCCCTGCATACCGCAGTGAAGCTCGCACCGCTCTATGGGCATGTGTATCATGGTGCTGACGCCTCAGCATCAGCTGTCATGGCAAAGAAATATATGATTGACCCTGAAGCATTCGAGAAAGAACAGCATACGGAGCAGGAACATCTCAGGGAACTGTATGAAAAAGCAGACGATTTCAAGGATAACTCCAAATCGACCTCGGTCGGAAGTGACGAATATGAAGGGAAGTTCCCGTTCGAGAGCTATCTCGAGAACTGTCCGCTTGACATTCCCGCCAAGGAGCTGGATCCTTCTGAAGTGATGCAATATTTCGACTGGAGAATGTTCTATGCGATATGGGGCGTGAAATATGGAAGCGCATCGCCCGAAGCAATGGAACTCATGCAGCTCAGACAGGATGCCGAAGATGAGCTGGCTCTCGGAAATTACAGGATAATGATTTCTGCCAGATTCATTCTTGGATCATCTGACGGAAGCAGCATAATCACACGCGAAAGGAAGATCCCGTTCATGAGACAGGAAACGGGAGAAGGCCTCTCGCTCTGCGACTATGTGATACCGCATAGTTCGGGCAGACGCTCCCCTTTCGGCGTGTTCACAATCTGTGTCAGACCAAGAAATGCCGCACACGAAGAGGGCTGCTGCTGTCCGGCCTGCAGCAACAAGTATGAGGACATGGTGGCTAAGACGATCAGGATGACTTTGGCTGAGGCCGCTTCGGAATGGCTTGACGATCAGCTCCATAGGGATGGCATAAAGATCATAAGGCCGGCTGCAGGATATTCAAGCTGCCCTGACCACACGCTCAAGGACGATATAATGGAGATGCTTTCCGGAAGATTCGGTCTGGGCATCAAACTGACCGAGAGCTATGCAATGATACCCGAATCAAGCATCTGCGGATTCATATTCATGCATCCGGAGGCAAAATACAGCGAGATACGCAGAATAAGCAAGGAACAATATGACGGATATGCGTCTGTCCGCGGCATGGACGAAGACAGAGCAAGACGTTTTTTAGGACATCTGTTGAAATAGACTATGAAAGTAACTGATATACTGGCAGGCAGCACGAAGGCCTTCCCATCACTGGAGATTGTCCCGCCCCTCAGGGGCATGACCAAAGACGAACTTCTTGAGAGCATCGCACCATTCATGGAGTTCAGTCCGAAATACATCAATGTCACAAGCCACAGGGACGAATACGAGTTCCGTGAAGAGAGTGACGGAAGCTTCAGCAGGCACCTTGTGCGCAATCGCATAAGTGAAACGACTGTATGCGCAGCAATCATGGACAAATATGACATAACAGTCATTCCACACATCATCTGCGCAGGCACGACAAAGGAAGAGATCGAAAGCAAGCTGGACAACCTTGCATTCCTCGGCATCAACAACATCGTAGCGCTCCGAGGCGACAGCATGAGCAGCGAGAAGCGTTTCACTCCAACTCCAGGAGGCTACAGCTATGCAAACGAGCTGGTGGAAGGCATCAGGAGCTATCAGGGCAGCAGTTCATACAGAAGAAGCCGTGGACTTGAAACCGACGACAGATTCTTCTGCATCGGAGTCGGAGCATATCCCGAGAAGCATTTCGAGGCTCCGAACATCGAGACTGACATCATGAACCTGAAGAGGAAGGTGGATGCCGGTGCCGACTACATCATCACGCAGATGTTCTTCGACAACAAAGTCTATTATGATTTCGTGGACAAATGTCGCAAGGCCGGAATAACCGTTCCGATCATACCTGGCCTGAAACCGATATCCACTCTCAAGCAGATAAGCATGCTGCCCGAGTCGTTCTCGCTGGACATCCCGGTCGAGCTGACTGAAGAAATCAAGAAGGCCAAAGACAAAGAGGCGGTATACAGACTCGGCTCAGAATGGTGCGCTATGCAGTGCAAGGACCTGATTGCCAATGGTGTTCCCGCAGTACATTTCTACACCATGGGAAAGAGCGAAAACATCGTAAGCATTCTGAAAGAATGTTTTTAATATTTAAAAGCAGAATTGATTGCTTTGTCAAGGTTTTATTATTAGATTTGCAAGATAGATAAGAAAATTTAATCAAATACACATAATTAAGCAAAAACATGCAGAACAAATTGCAAGAACTGACAGACAAGCTCTACAATGAGGGTCTGGCAAAAGGAAAACAGGAAGGCGAGGAAATCCTTGCCAAGGCAAAGGTTCAGGCAGAAGAGATCGTAGCCAAGGCAAAGGCCGAGGCTGCAGCTATCGTCGCTGCCGCTAACAAGGAGGCTGAAGACCTTAAGACCAAGGTTCAGGGCGACCTCAAGATGGCGGCAAGCCAGAGCGTTGCTGCAACAAAGAAGGACATCGAGACCCTCGTAGTCACAAAGATGACCGGAACAGAGGTTGCAAACGCGCTTACTTCGGCTGAATTCGTGAAGGAAGTGATCCTCGCTGTTGCCAAGGGATTCAACGCAGAGGAGCCTGTAGACCTCGAGGTGATTCTTCCCGAGGCTCTCAAGAAGGATCTCGAGCCTTTCGTTACATCCGAGCTCGCAAAGGTGCTCAAGTCTGATATCCAGGCGTCATTCACCAAGAAGATTGCCGGAGGATTTACAATCGGTCCTAAGGACGGCGGCTACTTCATCAGCTTCACAGAGGAGACATTCAACGCCCTCATCTCAGAATACCTCAGACCTGCAACCAAGAAGATTCTCTTCGGATAATGAACAATTACGAATATATCATAGCAAGTCTGCCGGACATCACCACCGGATGGAAATTCGGTGAAAAGACTCCGGAAGACTACATTGAAGAGATCGTCAGCCTCTGCTCGGAAAAGGACAGGGAAACGATTGCCTTCCTCATGGACAGCTACAATGACGAGAAGCTCGACGCTGCGTTCTACAGTGTCGCTCTTGTTCATAAGGATGCCTTCATAAGGGAGTTCTTCCGTTTCGACCTGAATGTCCGGAATGCAAAGGTGAAATATCTGAACAAGGCTCTTGGAAGACCTGCTGACAAGGATGTGCTCACATTCGGTGAAGACACAGACCCAAAGGTTCTCGAGGCTGCGGCATCAGAGTTTGAAGAAGCTGCAGACATGGAAACGGTCCTTGCGCAGACTGACATCCTGACCAGAGAGAGAGGTATTGACGACCTGATGTGGGAAAAGATAAACAC
The DNA here is from genome assembly GCA_017415715.1 of Bacteroidales bacterium. GTDB lineage: Bacteria > Bacteroidota > Bacteroidia > Bacteroidales > UBA932 > Cryptobacteroides. The sequence goes on from JAFQFD010000001.1 coordinate 33,935, forward strand.
GCTGACCACATTCAACTATTTCGACATTGACGCCATCCTCGGCTTCATCACGAAGATGAACATAGTCGCAAGATGGTTCAGGCTCGACGAACAGACCGGACGCGAGATGTTCCAGAAGCTTGTGAATGAAGTAAGAGGCACATTCAAGGGTGTCGAGTATAACGGATAATAACAAAAACACAGATAATCATTATGAAAACAACAGGTAAGGTTACGGGTATCGTATCAAACCTCGTTACAGTAGAAGTCAACGGTCCTGTGTCTCAGAATGAGCTTTGCTTCATCACCGTAGGTGACACAAAGCTCATGGCCGAGGTCATCAAGGTCAACGGCAAGTTCGCTGCTGTACAGGTATTCGAGAGCACCCGTGGACTCAAGAACGGCAACGAAGTGGAGTTCGAGGACAAGATGCTCGAGGCCACTCTCGGCCCAGGTCTTCTCTCAAGCAGCTACGACGGTCTGCAGAACGACCTGACTACAATGACAGGAGTATTCCTCAAGAGAGGAGAATACACCGACCCTCTCAACCATGAGAAGCTCTGGGACTTCACTCCTATAGCAAAGCCGGGCGACAAGGTGGTCGCTGCCGACTGGCTCGGAGAAGTGAAGGAAGGATGGCTCCCTCACAAGATCATGGTTCCGTTCGCATTCAACGGCGAATACACTGTAAAGTCTGTAGCTGAGGCAGGTCAGTACACTATCGACCAGACCATAGCGGTCCTGACAGATGCAGCAGGAGAGGACATCGAAGTGAACATGTATCAGAAGTGGCCTGTAAAGGTGGCCATCAAGGGATATAAGGAGAAGCCAAGACCATCACGCATCATGGAGACAGGTGTGCGCGTGATCGACACACTCAACCCTATCGCCGAAGGCGGTACAGGCTTCATTCCTGGTCCTTTCGGCTGCGGAAAGACAGTGCTTCAGCACGCGATCGCGAAGCAGGGTGACGCCGAGGTCATCGTGATGGCAGCCTGCGGAGAGCGTGCAAACGAGGTCGTGGAGATCTTCACGGAGTTCCCTGAGCTTATCGACCCGCACACAGGACGTCACCTCATGGAGCGTACAACCATCATCTGCAACACTTCAAACATGCCGGTTGCAGCACGTGAGGCTTCAGTTTACACCGCAATGACAATCTGCGAATACTATCGCGCAATGGGACTCAAGGTCCTCCTCCTGGCAGACTCCACATCACGTTGGGCGCAGGCTCTCCGAGAGATGTCAAACCGTATGGAGGAGCTCCCTGGAGCTGACGCGTTCCCTGTAGACCTTTCAGCGATCATCTCTGCGTTCTATGCACGCGCAGGTATGGTTGTCCTGAACAATGGCGAGACCGGTTCCGTAACATTCATCGGTACCGTATCACCAGCCGGAGGTAACCTCAAGGAGCCTGTGACAGAGTCTACCAAGAAGGCGGCACGCTGCTTCTACGCTCTCGAGCAGAACAGAGCAGACCAGAAGCGCTATCCTGCTGTGAACCCTATCGACTCATACTCAAAATACCTTGAGTATCCGGAGATCCGCGAGCATCTCGCAGAGAAGATCAAGGCAGGATGGGTAGAGATGGTAGAAAAGACCAAGAACATCATCCGCAAGGGTAAGGATGCCAATGACCAGATCAACATCCTCGGTGACGACGGTGTGCCGATGAGCTACCACGAACTGTTCTGGAAATCAGAACTCGTTGACTTCGTCATTCTCCAGCAGGACGCATTCGACGCTATCGACGCACTCTGCCCTATCGAGCGCCAGAGCTACATGCTCGAGCTCGTACTCGGCATCTGCGACATGGAATTCGAGTTCGAGAACTATGAGGAGTGCCGCAACTTCTTCAAGGAAGTGATCAACCTCCTCCGTCAGATGAACTACTCTGAATTCCAGAGCGAGAAATTCAATAACTACAAGCAGCAGCTTACAAATCTCCTCAGCAATGGCAACTAAGGCATTTCAGAAAATATACACACAGTTGGAGGCCATCACTAAGGCAACCGTAGCGCTCCGCGCACAGGGAATCTCCAACGATGAGCTCGCTGTCGTGGACGGCAGACTGGCTCAGGTCGTAAAGACCAAGGGTGACCTGGTCACTCTCCAGGTCTTTGCAGGTACCGAAGGCATTCCTACTAATGCTGAGGTGACATTCCTCGGCGCTCCTCCTACCCTCAAGGTAAGCGACGAGCTTGCCGGCCGCTTCTTCGACGCATACGGCCGTCCGCTCGACGGAGGTCCTGAGGTTGAAGGAAAGGAAGTGCAGATCGGAGGTCCTTCAGTAAACCCTTACAAGAGAAGACAGCCTTCGCAGATCATCCCTACAGGTATCGCGGGCATCGACCTCAACAACACCCTCGTGTCAGGACAGAAGATTCCATTCTTCGCAGACCCTGACCAGCCGTACAACAACGTGATGGCACAGGTTGCCCTCCGTGCGGACGTAGACAAGATCATCCTCGGAGGTATGGGTCTTACAAACGACGACTACCTCTACTTCAAGCATGAATTCGAGGCGGCCGGAGCTCTTGACAAGATCATTTCATTCGTGAACACCACAGAGCAGCCTCCTGTAGAGCGTCTCCTCATCCCTGACATGGCGCTTACAGCTGCAGAGTACTTCGCTGTAGAGAAGAACGAGAAGGTGCTCGTGCTCCTTACCGACATGACCCTCTACGCCGATGCGCTCTCGATCGTATCTAACCGTATGGACCAGATCCCTTCAAAGGACTCTATGCCAGGCTCTCTCTATTCAGACCTTGCAAAGATCTACGAGAAGGCCGTTCAGCTTCCTGACGGAGGTTCGATCACCATCATCGCGGTCACAACCCTTAATGACGGTGACATCACACATGCTATTCCTGACAACACAGGATATATCACAGAGGGACAGCTCTTCCTCCGTGCGGATCCGGACTCAGGAAAGGTCATCATCGACCCGTTCCGTTCTCTTTCACGTCTGAAGCAGCTCGTTCAGGGCAAGCAGACACGTAAGGACCACAGCCAGGTGATGAATGCTTCTGTACGTCTGTATGCAGATGCTCAGAACGCAAAGACCAAGCTCGAGAACGGTTTCGACCTCAGTGACTATGACCACAGATGTCTGAAGTATGCAACTGCTTATGCTACAAGAATCCTTGCAATCGACGTAAACATCAAGATCGACGAGATGCTCGACACTGCATGGGAGCTCTTCGGAACATACTTCTCGAAGGCTGAGACCGGCATCAAGCAGGAATTCATCGATCAGTATTGGAAAAATTAGTCCTACTGTCATTTCGACCGTAGTGGAGAAATCTAAATTTTATGGCAATAAAGTTTCAATATAATAAGACATCTCTTAACAACTTGAACAAGCAGCTCAAGATGCGTAAGAATGCCCTCCCTACCCTTAAGAACAAGGAGTCGGCGCTGCGTCTTGAGGTCCGCAAGGCCAAGGAGTATTCAGAGAAACTTATTGAAGATCTTGATGCCGCCCTGAAAAGATACGACTACCTCGCAGCCCTCTGGAATGAATTCGAGCCGGGTCTCATAGCAATCACTGATGTGACCCTGGAGACCGTGAAGGTCGCCGGAGTGAAGACACCGGAGCTCAAGGACATCCAGTATCAGATCAACGACTTCAACGCCTTTGCAAAGCCGGCATGGTATGCAGACGGAGTCGCGATTCTGAAGGAGCTGTCAAGACTCGGAATCGAATCCGAGGTCTACAAGGAAAAGGCCCGTATACTTGACTACCAGAGAAAGAAGACCACTCAGAAGGTAAACCTCTATGAGAAGGTACAGATTCCTGGATATCAGGAGGCCATCAGAAAGATCAAGCGATATATGGAAGACGAGGAGAACCTCTCCAAGGCAGCTTCCAAGATCGTGAAGAGCAGACATGCAATCGAAGAAGAAGAGGAGGAGCAGAACAATGGTAGATAAAATGATGAAATACTCCTTCATTCTCCTCAGCGGGGAGACTGAAGGCTTCCTGGAGAAGCTCCAGGAACTCGGCGTCGTCGACATCACCCGTTCTGCGAAGCCTGTTGATGACTGCTCTGCTGCTATGCTTGACTCAGTAGCTGCTGCCAAGAAAGTGATCGGCAGACTGGAAGGCATAAGCTATGAGAAGGATTCAGACTTTGAAAAGGTATCTAAGGCATATGCGGAAGCATCCACTCCTGTTGACGCAGTCAAGGAAGCACAGCTGGCACTCGTAGAATCAGCTGAACTTGAACTTGCAAAGGCAGCAGCAGAAAAGGAGGTAAAGGCAAGGCTTCCTTGGGGCGACTTTGACAAAACACGTCTGGATTCTCTTGAAACTCTCGGCTACACCGTGAGGTACTATTCTGTAAACCGAAAGGCATATTCAGCAGAATGGGCTGAGACATATCCTCTTGAGGTAATATCTGAGGACAAGAATAATATCTGGTTTGTTACTGTCACTGCAAAAGGAGACGAATACTCACTCCCTGTCGATCCGGTTGCCGCACCTGAAGCCTCATGGAAAGAGGCACAGGCTGAAGTTGACGCTTTAGCGGAAAAAATCATACAGGTTAAGGGACGACTCCTCAGATGCAAGGATGCCATCTCCCAGATAAAGGCTGAGTGCACAGAAACTCTGGTTGACCTCGACCTCTACCTTGCAAAAATGTCTACAGAAACAGCAGTGGACAACCGCATCAACGTGCTGGAGGGATTCGCGCCTGTAGAGCATGATGCAGAACTTTGCAAGGAATTTGACGAAATGGGCATCCTTTATATAAAGGAGGAGGCCGCAGAAGAGGACAACCCACCTATTAAATTGAAGAACAACTGGTTTTCAAGTCAGTTTGAAGTCCTTACAGGAATGTATGGAATGCCTGTTTATGGCGAATTCGACCCGACTTCAATCGTAGCTCCGTTCTTCCTCCTGTTCTTTGCAATGTGTATGGGAGATGCCGGATATGGTATCCTGCTCATCCTTATAGGCATGTTCCTCAAATACAAGATGGCAGACAGCGGACTTGGCAAGATGCACAAACTTGTGACCTTCCTCGGAATCGGAACGTTGGTTATAGGATTCTTCCTTGGAACATTCTTCGGAATGAGCATCCTGGAAGCTTCCTGGGCACCACAATGGCTCAAGGCGATATGCGTTGACGGCTGGTTCCCTGACGGAAAGATAGCCGGTTTCCCTGCACAGATGGTTCTTGCTGTGGGCATCGGAGTATTCCACATCTGTCTGGCAATGGTGGTCAAGACAATCGGATTCACTAAGAGATTCGGCTTCAAGAGCACCATCAGCACCTGGGGATGGACACTTCTGATAGTAGGTGGAATCATCCTGGCTGCTCTCGGAATGATGAATGTAATGGGACCAATGGCAATGAAATGGGCTGTAATAGGACTGGCTGTGATCAGCTGCCTTGCAATCTTCATATTCAACACTCCTGGACGCAATCCGCTGGTGAACATAGGATCAGGACTCTGGGATACATATAACATGGTCACAGGACTCCTTGGAGACGTGCTCAGCTACATCCGTCTGTATGCTCTCGGGCTTGCCGGAGGAATGCTCGGAAATGCATTCAACATCATGGGTACCATGATACTTGACATTCCTATTCCTGCTCTGAACTGGGTGTTCTGCATAGTGATCCTGATCTTCGGACACGTTCTCAATCTTGCGATGTCATGCCTTGGAGCATTCGTACACCCGCTCCGTCTGACATTCGTAGAGTATTTCAAGAATTCCGGATATGAGGGTACCGGAAAATTCTACAGCCCCCTCACAACTGATAAAGAAGAATAAAAACAATAACAATTAAAAACTTATAACATTATGAACGAAATTCTTGGTTATCTTGGCCTCGGCCTTATGCTTGGCCTCGCAGGCATCGGATCTGCTTATGGTACAACAATCGCAGGTAACGCTGCAGAAGGCGCCCTCAAGAAGAATCCGGAGAAATCTTCAAGCTACATGATCCTCTCAGCACTTCCTGCAACACAGGGTCTCTATGGTTTCGTAGGATTCCTCCTCTGGCTCGTTGTCTTCAAGCCTGACTTCACTGCTCAGGGACCTATGCTCTTTGGCGTTGGCCTTGCAGTAGGTCTTGTCTGCCTTTTCTCAGGTATCCGTCAGGGCCAGGTCTGCGCTAACGGTATCGTCGGCATCTCACAGGGCCACGACGTACAGACCAACACCCTCATCTACGCCGCTCTTCCTGAGTTCTACGCGATTCTTGCCCTCGTTGCAGCTATCATGGCAGTGCTCTAATAGAATATAATCAATATAACTGAAAAACCAGTCTGAAGCCCGCTTCAGACTGGTTTTTTCATATAACAAAGTTTTTAGTTATATTTGCCATATTAACGGAAACCCGAAAAGTATGGCATTCAATATATCTGATAATACGAGATGTGGCGTGATCGGCTACGGCAGCTGGGCGACAGCTCTGGTTCACACATTGGAGCGAAACAGGATTGAAGTGTGGTGGCACATCAGAAATGAGGAAGTGATGGAAAGCCTTCTCACAGAAGGCAGGAATGCCAAATACCTCAGTGACGTCGAGTTTCATCCGGACTTCATACATCCGACTCAGGATATCAATGAAGTAGTAAGAAACTGCGAGGTCATTCTGATAGCGACACCTTCCGCATTTCTCAAGAATGTCATGGCAGAACTCACCGAGTCACTCGACGGCAAGTTCATACTTTCTGCAACCAAAGGTATAATATCAGACGACAACTCGACAATTACAGAATACTTCAGAAACGCCTTCGGACTCTCATATGACAACCTTGGACTGATATCCGGCCCGTCACATGCAGAAGAAGTATCACGAAACAAGCTTTCATACCTTACAGTAGCTTGCAAGGACGAAGAGAATGCCCGAAAGATCGGTGAGATGTTCAGGAGCAATGATTTCAAAGTCAGCTACTCTACCGACATCTATGGCATTGAATACGCGGCAATTCTCAAGAACATCTATGCCATAGCCTCGGGACTCGCCTATGGTCTGGGATACGGAGACAACTTCAGAGCAGTACTCACAGCAGCATGTGCAAAGGAACTGACAAAGTTCATCAACGAAAGCTATCCGTTCGAGAGGGATACAATGAACTCGGCATACCTTGGCGATCTGCTTGTGACCTCATATTCATCATTCAGCCGCAACCGCCGTCTCGGCCAGTTGATCGGCCACGGATGCACGGTAAAGAGTGCTCTCAACGAGATGACTATGATTGCAGAAGGCTACTACGCCGCTGCATGCATAAAGAAAAGCAACGAAAGGCACAACATAGAGATGCCTATCGCCGACATGGTATATGACATACTCTACAAGAGAGTAAGTCCTAGAAAAAGAATGAAAGAGCTCACAGCGCTGCTGTAAGCTCTTTCATTCTTTATATGATTCTTAATATTCGTCCGGAGCGTACTTGAAAGGATCAAGCGGCGACTTGTAGTCGCAATAGTCTGACTCAACGAAAAATCTCTCCAGCTCTATCTTTGCATTCTCAAGAGAGTCAGATGTGTGCACGATATTCTCCTGAGCGCTCAAGCTGTAATCGCCGCGGATTGTTCCCGGAACAGCCTTGCTTCCCTTTGTTGCTCCAGCCATGTCCCTTACAACCTGGACTGCGCTGTATCCTTCCCAGCAGCAGAGGATTACCGGAGCTGCCATCATGCCGTCACGGAGCCATGGGAAGAACGGACGGTCAAGAAGATGGGCATAGTGTACTTTCAGGATTTCTTCATCAAGCTGTACCATCTTCATTGCGACAAGCTTCAATCCCCTTTTCTCAAATCTTGAGATAACCTCGCCGATAAGACCTCTCTGGAGGCATCCAGGCTTCAGTATTACCAATGTTCTTTCCATATCAACTAAATTTCTTCAGCACCGCTATATATTGTAATCGGGCCACTCCACTCACCTGAGATGTTGTTTGAGGCCTCTGAGTCATCATAGAGATTCCATACAAATTCAAACTGAGCCTCGCGTCCACCTGTTGCTACAGCATAATCAGTAGTCCTCGTGACTGACACTGTTCCTTTAACCGCAGGAGCCATCTCATCCATGTTCTGCCAGGTTCCTTCCATGTAATGCAGATACCAGTTTCCTCTGTAGCCGCCATCCCATGTAAATCCGCGACGGGCATCGGTTCCTGTCATATAATGATAATCTCCCCAGTTAGGCTCATAGAATATGTCATCGTATGGACGGCCCATCCTGCTCACGCTCATATTATAAAGGAATTCGTCCATCGCAAGATTAGGCTGGATTGTATAAACATATTCCTTGTTGACCTCAGGAGCAATGTCTCCGCCGCTTCCAAGAGGGATGACAAACTCGAAGATCATGATATCTCCATTTGGATCCCAAGCCTCTATACGCTCATCCCAAGGAAGTTCTTTCTCCTCATCTGTCCACATCCTCGGCTGGAGCCACAGCTGCCATGCCTCTGCGATATCGATAGGATTCTCGGCTGAAGTAGTGTGAAGAGTCTCTATATGTGAAAGATAACCTCTTTCCACCCTGTACATGTCACATTCCACATCGTCTTCAAGTGTAGAAAGAATCACGCGGTCGCTGTCTGTAGAGGCATCGGTGATTTCCATCGCGCCAGTCCATGTTCCCTTGATCTTTCTTTTCGACGGAGTCGTGAACTCATATTCCAAAGTATACACATCATTGTATCCGACCTGAGAGCGGGTGACATTGACATTTCCTTCCATAATGAACTCCATCGCCTGGCTTCCCTTCGAATCAATCTGGAAGAGATATGTACCGAAAGGCATGCCATCCATGTTCATTCCATAGAGCATGCTGAACTCCTGAGAATTGAATGAAGGATATACCGTATATGTTCCTTCAGAAAGGATAGGAAGTTCATCTCCTGAAGGCAGTTCGTCGAACATGTTCATCACTATCATCACGCCAGGCAATGTGCCGGTCTCATCCTCCACGAATCCTTCAGTGGAAAGCGATATTACATAGTTGGCTGTTCCGTAGCCAAACAGGTTTCCATAATATACTGCATCTATATCCGAGAATGGCATGTCGATTATGTCGTCAGTAACGGTCTGGAGACCTGCTGCAACAACCTTCCAGTCATCGAACTTGATCGTACCGCTGTATGAATATGTAACCTCAAAAGTCTCGTCACCTTTCTTGATGACAAGGTCATCGGTAATAAGTTCGTAACCACCTTCTGAATTGTAAGACACTATTATGGATCCTGATACAAGTTCGTAGTGATACTGAGTATTGCCTACAAGTCTCTTTACATAGGAATTTGCAGTGTTCACGGTCTTATCTGCATCATCTGCTACCATATATGTACCTTCCGGAAGCATGACAGACTCGACTCCGTCAACTATCTTTGCATTGAACTCAAGGACAAGCATGTCTCCTTCAGAATCCAGATATGGAGTGCCGTATCCGTCACGGAAGCAAACCGCATCGCTGAACACGACGCTATATACTCCAACCGAATTGTGTCCGAGGTCTCCATAATACATGCCGAACTCCTGATCGACAAGGTCAACCGGACCGTCATATATCACGATCGGAGCCTTTTCCACATCAGGCTGAGGCTGGTCACAGGAAACTGCGGCAAATACCGCTGCGACAAGTATAAACAAGCTGAAAAATCTTTTCATAAAAATATTATTGAATATCGCACAAAGATAATATTATTCTTGTGAATTACTATACTTAGAGAGGTTTTCTTGACAGCGGCATTGTCATACATCTCGCACCGCCTCCTCCACGCGGCAATTCCGAGCCGTCAATCGTCAGCACACAAGGTGAATTTCCATAGACCGTAGAGTCAGCTGCGCCGGATATGAAGTCATTCGCCTTCACTATCTCGAAGCCGCTTTTAGAGAGTTCCTCCAAGGTATGAATGTTTCTTGCATATGATATGACCTTGCCAGGAGCAAATGCAAAGAAGTTCGCGCCGCTATGCCACTGTTCTCTCTCCTGGTCCCATTCGTCGGCACCTCCGCAGACTATAGGCTTGAGATCCATGCCGAGCTTCTTGAGAACGCTCAGCAGTCCGGACACCGGACGGATGCTTGTCACCCTTCCATCTTCTATGATGATATGAACTGTCTGATATTGATTGGCTTGCGTGATCAAAGGCTTGAAGACCATGCACTTGTCATTGTCAAGAAGCGTAAACACCATGTCAAGATGAATGAACGACTCCGGCTCGGAAGGGAGCTGCTGCACAATGACATTATACCTTCCGCGAGGAACTGACTTGCGGAAGCGGTCTATCATGAAGTCTATTCCCTGAGGCGTCGTCCTGACGCCGTTTCCTATGATGAGGATATCTTCCCTGGCTACGAGGATGTCACCTCCTTCCATAATCACCTCGGACTTATCGGTCTGGAGATAGTTTGCGTCGATTACAGAACATTCGAAGGCTCCGCTGCTGCGGTATATGGCATCCATGATGAACGATTCACGCATCCTGACCTTGTTAGCCATACGGCACACAAGTGCCTGATTGCCTATGGTCACAGCCGCGTCGCGGGTGAAATAGAAGTTGTAAAGCGGATAGAGGGCGTAATATTCATTCTTAAGGTATGCGGTCAGGGTGTTGATCCTTGCAGGAAGGCCCTCGATCAGGACACGGGCAAGATCCGCAGACTTCATCTGCATGAGTTCCTCATAGTACGGCATGACATCTTCAGTCGTACAAATCCTTCTGATCAGGTCCTCGCGAGGCTTTGCCTGCTCAAGAACATTGATCAGAAGCGATCGTACTTCATATACATCTGCAACTTTTGAAAGGACCCCGTACAACTGTTCATATTCAGACTGGGCGATGGAGAGGTTAAGGATGTCACTGTATAATGCTCTCTGCACATTGAGAGGAGTCATGTTCTCCACCTCCGCTCCGGGGCGATGAAGAAGGACTGCATTGAGACTTCCGATTTCGGACTGGACCTCAATCTTTAATTTCTGCTTTGTCATATATCTTAAGGTCTATGGCCAATTTTTGTAAATTTAACAAATTAATGCGAAACTGCCAAATCATCGTAAGAGGTTGATTCTTAAATTATGAAGTCCGCAATCCGTATGCGGAGACTCCCTGTCGGCAGCCTTCAGACTCACCTTGACCTTACGGCCTTTGACAGTGTCAGGCAGATCGACAACCATACGATATGCCTTCTGCTCGTCAGAGAGTCTGAATCCTGCGCATGCAGTATTCTCAAACCTGTTATATGAGCGCAGGATCACTTCGATCTCCTCCTCGTACAATTCCATCAGCACCTTTTCGGTACGACTTTCCGTACGATATGGATTCAGATGCTTCATCATGGTTTTTCCAGATACCTGCAGCTCTGCTCCATTGCCTGCAATCAAGTCAAACAAAGCAAGAGAATGCGCATCAGAAGCGACATAAGCCTTGTAGAGATAATTCGAAAATCCTGCCGAAGGGACTTCTGCACAATCCCCTTCAGGCGATTTCCATTCCGGTACCCTCGCCTGGTCTATGGCATGGTCGAAAGTGCCGCCACGCATCCTTCCAAATTCCGCCCCCGACACATTGACCCATGATGCCAGATCCACAGGACTGCAATCATCAAGCTCAAGTATCATTTCCTCATCACCTGCCCTCAGGCTTATCTTTCTTCCTATTTCCTCTGAAGTATATAATATCTCGACTGATGAGGCCGGACGACGCATATCGACATTCCATTCATATCCGACGACACTTCTGTAGTTGCTGTAATAGTCAAAACATGAATAACTGTATTCTGGGATTGCGTTCTTCCAGGTAAGCACGGAGCCATGAGGCAAGGTGTCTTCCATAATCTCCGGAAGACCATTTTCATATTCCAGCCTTATGACTTTGACATCGGACGGGTTGAACATTTCCGGGGTGACATGGACCTTTCGCCTACTTCCAGGCAGGACAATCATCTGAGACTCAGGGCATTCACCCGTAAGAAGCAAGTACAGGACATTCCCTTTCCTTGTAACATCTCCCCACTCGAATTCGGTCCTGTAAGGAGAAGGCTCAGTGCCATAGATTGCGTCTCCATTCTTTTCAAGCCATCGACCTATGGACTCTATGACTTTGCTTTCAAAAGGGACAATGCTTCCGTCCGAGGCCGGGCCTATATTCAAGAGGAAGTTACCTCCACGCGACACGACATCGATCAAGGTGCGCAGTTTCTCGGCGACCTTGTCCTCGACCTCTCCCCTTTCCTGCCAGCTGCGGTAGCTCCATGTCTCCGGAAACATCGACACCGCGCTCTGCCAAGGGGCCTGCAATGCAGTCTGCGGCAGCTTGTTGTCTGCCATCACCGCAAAATCATAGACATCATTTCCAAGACGGCCGCTCACCATGCAATCCGGCTGAAGCGACTTCACCAGGTCATAGAGCTCGCGGCTCTGCCATGGCTCCAGGGAGCCCATGTCGAACCAGAGCTCCGACACAGGTCCGTACGAAGTAAGAAGTTCACGCACCTGGGCCTTGCTGAACTCGTGATGCTCTGGCGTCACGAAATCTGCATTGTGACTTGAGATCGGGTATGCATGAGGATAATTCCAGTCTATGAGTGAGAAATACAGTCCGAAACGCAGCCCCTTCCTGGCACACGCCTCAGACATTTCACGGACATAATCCCTTCCTGAAGGAGTCATCTCCACACTGTTATAGGAAGTCGTAGAGGTGCTGAACATGCAGAATCCGTCATGATGCTTTGTGGTGAATACCACTGAACGCATTCCTCCCCTGACGGCAAGCTCCGCTATCGCTTCCGCATCGAATCCGACAGGATCAAACTCATATGCAGTTGCTGCATACCAGTCAGAGAATATTCCTGCAAAAGACTGGATCTGCTCGCTGTATCCCTGCCTGACGGGTTCACCCTCCCAGACACCGCCAAGCTTGGAATAAAGACCGAAGTGTACAAACATTGAATATTTGTCGGAATGCCAGTCCTGAGAGCGGAGATCGCCTGAGAAAACGAGAATGAGCGCAGATAGCAGAAGGGCCTTTTTCATAAATGAATAATTTTATGCTAATATACTGATATTTTCACTATTTTTGCATAAAAGAAAGTATTATGAAAGGTAAAATCATCGGCATCGCGTCACTTATTCTGGCCCTGGTACTTGCAGGCTTCATTTACTTCAAATTCTACTTCGTATTTGGAGAAGGGGTCAAGGCCGGAGAACTCAACTTTGTAGTCCGCAAGGGATATATCTTCAAGACCTACGAGGGCCGCGCCATACAGGCGGGCTTCGGCAAAGGCAAGGGAGTGAATGCCGGGGTCATACAGTCATACGAATTCGACTTCTCCATCACAGATCCGGCAATCGCCGACTCGCTCATGAGATGTGGCGGAAAAGTCGTAGAGCTCCACTACAAGGAATACCTTGGAGCGCTCCCATGGAGAGGAAAGCAGGAATACATAGTCGACAAGATAGTTTCAGTCAGAGATAATTAATGACATATATGACAAGAATTTTCACAATCCTATGCCTGATGAGCATAGGATTCGCTTTGTCTGCTCAGCCAGGCACGATCGCAGTACGTGAAGCAAATCCACAGTCAGGCAAGATCCTGACCATGGAGGAGACGATACTTTCCAGGGCACTTTCTCCGGAAAACCTATGGTGCAGGTGGGACGGCAACGAGGACATCGTAATGATGAAGGATGGCCAGGCTGTTTCCTTCAACATCAACACAAGGCTGGAGAAGCCATACAAGCCGGTCAGTCGCCAGGAGAAGATCTATGCTAAAAACAAGAGCCTGTATTATCGCACAGACAACGGGTTGGTCCTCACTGTAGCGAAGAGCAAGGACCCGGACATTACATTCGGAGAATATGTCAGCCGCAATGAGTTCGGAATCAACGAAGGCATATTCTGGGCTCCGGACAGCAGCAAGGTGGCTTTCTACAAGAAGGACGAAAGCAAGGTCAGTTCATTCCCTCTGCTTGACATCACGACAAGGACAGGAACGCTCAAGGAGATAAAGTATCCGATGGCCGGCATGGATTCGGAAAAAGTCGAGCTCGGAGTATACAATCTGCTGACTTGCAAGGCTGTATACCTCAAGGTCAACGACTTCGGAGAAGACCAGTACCTTACCAACATCAGCTGGACTCCCGACGCGTCAAAGATCATAGTACAGGTGCTGGACCGCAGCCAGAAGCACATGCACATGAACCTGTACGACGCGGTCACCGGAACATTCATCAAGACTATCCTGACTGAAGACAACGATAAATATGTCGAGCCGCAGGACCCCGTGTGGTTCGTAAAAGGCTCCGACAACCTTTTCATATACAGGACAGACAACAGAGACGGATACAGAAACCTGTATCTGTGCGACCTCAAGGGCAACGTACGCAGGATAGCAGAGACCGACGCGGACCTGGCATATGTCGGAAATGACGGAAGCCACATCTGGTACACTTCTGCAGAAGTCTCCCCTATCGAGAATCATCTGTTCCGCGTAAGCATCAAGGTTCCGAGTACAGCAATCTACAAGGGAGCTGAGGCTGTCAAGATCGGAAAGCCTCAGCAGCTCACTACAGAAGAAGGATGGCACGACATCGCGATGAGCCCGGACTGCCGACACTATGTCGACTCGTGGAGCAGTCTGAACGTTCCGAGAATGACAAACCTCTGCACATCAGACGGCACTGCCATCAGGACAATGCTTACAGCGGACGACCCTACAATGGATTACGCCTATACAGAAATCTCTCTTGGCAAGGTAAGAAGTGCAGACGGAAGGTTCGATAATTATTATCGTCTGATAAAGCCGAAGGACTTCGACCCTGACAAGAAATACCCTGTCATCGTCTATGTTTATGGAGGACCGCACTCGCAGATGGTCAGGAACACATTCATGGGCGAGCTCCGCAGATGGGAGATGTATATGGCCCAGAGAGGCTATCTGGTCTACGTGCAGGACAACAGAGGCACACAGAACCGTGGAGCCGCCTTTGAGAAGGCGATCCACCGTCAGTGCGGCCAGGCAGAAATGGCAGACCAGATGGAGGGCGTGAAGATGCTCATGGAACTGCCGTATGTCGACAAGGACCGCATCGGAGTACATGGATGGAGTTACGGAGGATTCATGACCATTTCACTCATAACAAACTATCCTGACGTATTCAAGGTGGCTGTGGCAGGCGGTCCGGTCATCGACTGGAAGTGGTACGAGGTGATGTATGGCGAGCGTTACATGGACAGCCCGCATGTCAATCCCAAGGGATATGAGAAGACCAGCCTGATCAACAAGGCGAAGGATCTCAAAGGCAAGCTGCTCATATGCCAGGGTGCCATAGACCCGGTAGTTCTCTGGGAACACAGCCTCAGCTTTGTCAGAGCATGCGTGGTCAACAATGTCCAGGTGGATTATTTCCCATACCCTTGTCACGAACACAATGTCATGGGCAAGGACAGAGTGCATCTGCACGATAAGATATCGATGTACTTTGAGGACTATTTGTAGGCCCAATATCAAAAGACTTTGCTAAATTTGCGCTGTTTTTGCGTTTTTAGAAAAATGAGATCAGTAAAAGAGATATACAAGATAGGAAGAGGCCCGTCAAGCAGTCATACAATGGGTCCGTTCAAGGCAGTAAGAAACTTTGTCGAGAATCATCCTGAGGCAAAGAGTCTGAGGGTTACCCTGTATGGTTCATTGTCAGCCACAGGCAAGGGTCACCTTACAGACAGGGCCGTAACCGACGCCTTCGCTGACGGTGATGTCGAAATAATATGGGAGAAGGACAGTCTTCCCTTCCATCCCAACGGCATGGAAGTGGCATCGGTTGACGGAGAGGGAAATGTCATAGACAAGTGGACATATTACAGCGTCGGAGGCGGAGACATCGTCTGCATCGAACACCCGATCGATGCTGAAGACGGAGGCGAGGTTTACCAGATGAACACAATGAAGGAAGTGCTCGACTGGTGCAACTCGACCGGAAGGTCTTTCTGGGAATTTGTCGAGGAGAACGAGCGTGGCACCAAAGGCTTCTGGGAATATCTCGAGCTCGTCTGGAAGACTATGCAGAAGGCGGTGGAAAGAGGAATTGACGAGGAAGGTGCGCTTCCCGGACCGCTCAATATAAGGAGGAAGGCCGGAAGTTACTTCATCAAGGCTGACGGATACGGAGACGTGCTGCGCACAAGAGGCCTTATCTTCGCATATGCACTTGCTGTGAGCGAAGAGAATGCCTGTGGAGGAACGATCGTCACCGCGCCGACCTGCGGATCATGCGGTGTGTTGCCTGGCGCATTGTACCACCTCAAGAAAGTATATGGATTCAGTGACCAGCGAATCATCAGGGCCCTTGCCACAGCGGGCATCATAGGTAACATAGTAAAGCACAACGCATCTATTTCAGGTGCAGAAGTAGGTTGCCAGGGAGAGGTCGGCGTTGCATGCGCCATGACAGCAGGAGCGATCACCCAGCTTATGGGAGGAAGCCCGTCGCAGATCGAGTATGCCGCAGAAATGGGACTTGAGCATCACCTCGGACTTACATGCGACCCGGTGTGCGGAATGGTTCAGATTCCATGCATAGAAAGAAATGCATATGCTGCAGCCAGAGCCATGGATGCCAGCATCTACTCACTCTACACTGACGGACGCCACAGAGTGTCATTCGATCAGGTAGTGAGAGTCATGAAGGAGACTGGAAAGGATCTTCCTTCTCTCTACAAGGAAACCAGCGAAGGCGGTCTTGCAAAGCACCTTGACTAATACAACTATGGGCAACAGAAAATTCGACACCTGCTTCTTCGAGAGGTATGCGCAGATCTCGCTTGAGACTCTGCTGGGCGAGGACTATGCCGACCTCGTGAACGAAGACAGACCTGATCTCCAGAAACCGGACAAGAGTCTCGGCATTGAGGTGACAAGGGCCATGGAGCCGACAAAGGACGTTGCCCGGGCAATGCTGAAGGAGATGGCAGGTCTTCCTGTAAAGGAGGAAGACCGTGAGGAGATGGACCAGATCATCAAGAGCGGTTACGGATATGGTCTCCAGGAAGGAAAGTATATAGGATCGCTTGAGTATGAATACTGGGCCCTCGCCCAGCCGCTTCGCAGGATCATAGAAAGCAAGGTCAGCAAGGTCGGATCAGGATTCTATGGAGATTTCAAGGAATTCGGCCTCTACATATTCTGCAAAGACGACCTCACTCCTGAAGAAGTCAGGCTGACTCTGGAGTACACCAGCGAACTGCAGAGACACCTGGATGTGAAGTATTCAAAGATGTATCTCTCACTGATCGACAAGCTGTATGTCTGCGACCTTACGGAAGTAAACCGTCTCCACCACCCTACTACAAAATACACATCCTACGAGATAACCCGCAGGATGTGCAAGAAATTTTTCCTCGAATCTTTGGAATAACTACAGATTCGCAGTCTGCGCCGCAGCAACGGCAGCCGCCTTTGCGAAGTCTTCTGAATGATCTGCGTAAAGAATACCCCTTGAAGAATTGATGAGAAGTCCGCCATGGTCATTTGATCCATGTGCAATCACTTCTTCAGCCGAGCCTCCCTGTGCGCCTACTCCTGGAACAAGGAAGAAGTTGTCAGGGCAGAAACTGCGGAGTTCTTCGAGCTTGTCAGCTTTTGTAGCACCTACGACAAACATCATGTTGTCCGGAGTAGAAATCTCCATCATCTCCTCCATCACCGCCTGATATAAAGGTTTGCCGTCCTTCTGCGCATTCTGGAACTGATACGCAGAAGCATTTGAAGTAAGTGCAAGCACAATCGCCCATTTGTCCTTATACTCAAGGAAAGGAGTGACGCTGTCTGCTCCCATGTACGGTGCTATCGTAACAGCATCAAAGTCCATTTCTTCGAAAAATGCCTTTGCATACATCTTGGCCGTGTTTCCGATGTCTCCCCTCTTTGCATCTGCAATGAGGAAGATTTCCGGATATTTTGATCTTATATAGTCAACTGTTGCGTCAAGAGCGCGCATGCCCTCTATGCCATAGCACTCATAGAAAGCGAGATTCGGCTTATATGCCACACAATGTGCAGCAGTTGCGTCTACAATCGCCTTGTTGAACTCCACGATAGATCGTGCCTTGCCGCTGAAGAGCCGGCCGTTCAGAGCAAGTTCGCCCTGAGTAGCAAGAGCCTTGACGTGCTCCGGCATCTTATCAAAGTCCACATCCAGGCCGACACAAAGCATGCTCTTCTTGGCCTGTATCTGCTGATATAACTGTTCTCTGTTCATAATTATCTTATTCCGGTGGGATGGTATTATTTTGAAAACCGTGGCCGCCCGTGGCCTCGTGAACGGGAGGGGCCCGCCGCGCAGCGGTGGGAGGGATTTAGTTTTCAAAATAACACCATACCGCCATATTGTATATTTAGTAATATCTATAGAATAATGCGATGGCTTCCATGCCGGCGAAGAGCTGCTTGAGGAGGTAGCTCTCGTTTGGTGAGTGGATCGTATCCCTCTCAAGACCGAATCCCATCAGAAGCGGATCAATCTCAAGGATGCGCTGAAGGTCAGCCAGGATCGGAATCGATCCGCCGCCACGTGACGGCACAGGCTCTATGCCATATACTTCTGTCATAGCCTTCTCTGCTGCCTTGTATGCAGGTGATGAAATCGGGATAAGGAATCCGTTTCCGCCATGATGAGGCGTAACCTCAACCTTCACATAATCAGGGGCTATCGCCTTGAAATGCTCCTCAAAGAGTCTTGTTATGGTCTCGCTGTCCTGATTCGGAACAAGACGCATGGATATCTTTGCGTGGGCTACTGATGGAAGGACAGTCTTTGCGCCTTCTCCGATATAACCGCCCCATATGCCGTTTACATCGAGGCATGGACGGATACCCGTACGCTCGAGCGATGTATATCCGGCCTCGCCCTTGACCTCCTTGATATCAAGAAACTCCTTATATTCCTCAAGATCGAACGGAGCGCGAGAGAGCTTTGCCCTGTCCTCAGCAGAAAGTTCGACTACATCATCGTAGAATCCCTTTACCGTGATATGTCCATCCTTGTCAATAAGGGACGAAATCATGTTGCAAAGCACATTGATCGGATTTGCCACAGCACCGCCGTAGTGACCTGAATGAAGGTCCTTGTTCGGTCCTGTAACCTTCACCTCCACATACGACAGTCCACGCATTCCACAGTTGATGGATGGTACCGACTCCGAGATCATTGTAGTATCGGAAACCAGAATGATGTCTGCAGCAAGACGCTCCTTATTCTCCTTCGCCCACGCTGCAAGCGAAGGGCTTCCGATCTCCTCCTCTCCCTCGAGGATGAACTTGACATTATGCTTCAGTGTGCCCTGACGTACCATGAACTCAAATGCCTTGATGTGCATGAAGAGCTGGCCCTTGTCATCATTGGCTCCGCGCGCATAGATTGCTCCGTCCCTGATTTCCGGCTCGAAAGGATCTGAATGCCATAGTTCGATAGGATCCACAGGCTGAACATCGTAATGTCCATATACCAGGACTGTCGGAAGCGACGGATCGACAAGCTTCTGGCCGAAAACCACAGGATGACCTGTCGTAGGATAGACAGCAGCCTCGTCAGCTCCCGCTTCCATAAGAAGCTCGACGAGCCTTTCAGCACAACGCTTCATATCCGGCTTATGCTGCTCCAGAGAGCTCACAGACGGAATCCTCAACAGTGAGAAGAGTTCCTCAAGAAATCTTTCCTTGTTAGTTTCAATGTACTGTTTCATTGTATTATGTGTTAGTATTTGCTAAAGGTTGTAGTAAAGAGAGAGTATCCATGCAAAGACCGGCTTCGGCAGAAGCCATTTTGCAAATACGGCCAGACGCTGAAGGAATGAGGCCACCACATAATTGTATGCAGGCTTCCTTTTCCTTACTATGCGCGATATCTTATCTGCAAGAAACTCCGGTTTCAGACCTCCCGTCTCATCTTTCTCTATTCCTGCCAGCGACCTTTCATAAGAAGGATAAGCTTGCGCTACGTCTGCAGGACATACTGACTTGCGCTTCGCTGTGAAGTCTGTCGAGAAGTCACCTGGCTCTATCACTGTCACAGACACCCCTGTTCCGCGGAGTTCCAGACGAAGGGACTCACAATATCCCTCTACAGCAAACTTGCTTGCAGAATACGCTCCCTGATAAGGAAGTCCCATCAGGCCCCCGATGCTGCTCATGCAGAATATCTTACCGGAACCTTGCCTTCTCATCACCGGCACGACATGTGAGATCCACCTGACCATTCCCATGAAGTTTACATCCATCTGCCTGGCGACCTCTGACGGAGTGCAATATTCAAGAGGTCCTCCTATGCCCATTCCGGCATTGTTGATGAACACATCAAGCCTTCCTTCCGCCGCCATCAGCTGAGCGAAAGCGTCAGCAACGGCAGCCTCATCCTGGACATCGGCATTGAGATACGTCACCCCATCTATTGGCTCTACATGGCGTCGCACTGTGCCATAGACTTTATGTCCGTCTTTTGCAAGACGGGTTGCAATGGCCTTTCCAAAGCCAGATGACACACCGGTTACAAGTATTACCATATATTAAAGTATTTCGAGAGACTTGAAGACCTTCGTAAGTTTCTCCACCGCAAAGTCAACCTGCTCCTTAGTATGAGTTGCCATCAAGGCAAATCTGATGAGTTCATCGCCTCTTGCTACTGCCGGGGCTATGACCGGAGTTACAAATACTCCTTCCGCCAAAGCCAGACTCACAATGGCCATAGCCTTCTCTGTATCACGCACAAAGAGAGGAATTATCGGCGACTCAGTCCTGCCGGTATCGAATCCGGCATCCTTGAATGACTTCTGCGCATACCTGGTAAGCTCCCAAAGGTGCTCGAATCTCTCGGGTTCTGTCTGCATTATTTCAAGAGCCTTGCCAGCAGAAGCCACTGCTGCTGGAGTCATCGAAGCGCTGAAGATCAATGCCCTGGAATTATGCTTGAGATAATTCAGGATCTCATGATCTCCGGCGATGAATCCTCCGAGAGAACCGAATGACTTCGAGAAAGTTCCCATGATAAGGTCCACCCTGTCAGTCAATCCGAAATGATCGGCAGTACCACGTCCGTTCCTTCCAAGAACTCCAAGGGAATGAGCATCATCCACCATCACCGAGGCATTATACTGATCGCAGAGATCGCAGATCTGCGGAAGCGGAGCGATGTCTCCTTCCATAGAATAGATACCGTCGACAACGATCAGCTTGCAGCTGTCCGGTTCGCAGAGCTTGAGTTTGCGCTCCAGATCCTCGACATCATTATGCTTGAACTTCAGAACTTTAGCAAAGCCCAGACGACTTCCGTCTATGATTGAGGCATGGTCCTGGGCATCAAGAAGAATATATCCTCCACGGAACCCGAGGGCAGAAACCACCCCAAGATTGACCTGCATTCCAGTGCTGTAAGTAACTACTTCCTCCTTGCCGACAAACTCAGCGAGCCTTTGTTCCAGGTCCACATGGATATCCAGTGTACCGTTGAGGAAACGGGAGCCCGAACAGCTTGAGCCATATTTATCTATGGCATTCTTTGCAGCCTCCTTGAGACGAGTATCATTGGAAAGTCCAAGGTAACTGTTCGAACCGAACATCAGAACATCCTTGCCTTCGATCTTCACGACAGTCGACTGTTCTGAACTGATCGGCGTGTAGTAAGGGTAAATTCCCTTCTCCTTGCACTGCTGCGGGAGAGTGTACTCTCCACAGATGCGGTTAAGTAGTCTTTTCATATAGGTTAAGGTTATTTTTCCAATCTTGCCTTGGCGTAATCAAGTGTCAGGACAAATACATCTTCATCGGATGAAGGTGCTTCATACATCACATCTGTCATTATCGCCTCGCAAATTGAACGCAAGCCACGCGCTCCAAGTTTATTCTCGATAGCTGTGTCAACTATCAGATCAAGTACCTCCGGCTCAACTTCAAGCCTCATTCCGTCAAGTTCGAACATTTTTTCATACTGACGGATGAGGGCATTCTTAGGCTCGACAAGTATCCTCTTAAGAGCATCTCTGTCAAGGTGGTCAAGGTATGTGATAACAGGGAGACGTCCTATGATCTCCGGTATCAGTCCATAAGAGCGAAGATCCTGAGCCTCAACATACTGCAGAAGATTGTTCTTGTCAATTTTCTGCTTGTCTGCTGCGCCGAAACCTATGACCTGTGTGTTAAGTCTCTGAGCGATCTTGCGTTCTATGCCTTCGAATGCACCTCCGCAGATGAAGAGGATATTCTGAGTATTTACATGCAGGAACTCCTGCTCAGGATGCTTGCGTCCTCCCTGTGGCGGCACATTCACAATGCTGCCCTCAAGGAGCTTGAGCATGGCCTGTTGTACTCCTTCTCCAGAAACGTCCCTTGTAATCGAAGGATTGTCGCTCTTGCGGGCAATCTTGTCGATTTCATCGATAAAGACTATACCCCTCTCCGCCTTTGCCACATTGTAGTCAGCTTCCTGAAGCAGACGGGACAGGATGCTCTCAACATCCTCTCCGACATAACCTGCCTCTGTAAGGACAGTTGCGTCCACAATTGTGAAAGGCACATCAAGGAGCTTTGCTATTGTTTTGGCCATCAATGTCTTACCAGTACCGGTAGGACCGACCATCAATATATTTGACTTCTCCAGTTCAAACTCGTTGTCAGACGCCAGATTGTTGTTCAGTCTCTTGTAATGATTGTAGACCGCAACAGCAAGAAGCTTCTTCGCCCTGTCCTGACCTATGACATACTGGTCAAGAAAAGCGTGAATATCTTTCGGCTTATGTTTTGTCTCAACCACTCCGACAGGATCAGCATCCTTTTTATCAAAGTCCCTGACATAGTCTTGAGCGATCTTGACGCAGTCCGAACAGATGCAGGCGTCAAGTCCCTGCAGCAGAAGCGACACTTCGCGTTCGCTTCTGCCGCAGAACATGCAACGGCTTCTCTGGTTATCAGATTTTGCCATATTTATTATTTCTTCTTTGTAAGGATCTCATCGATCATTCCGTACTCGAGAGCCTCCTGAGAATTTAGCCAGAAATCACGGTCTCCGTCTGCATAGATCTTCTCGATCGGCTGTCCGGAATGCTCTGAGATTATAGTGTAAAGCTCTTTCTTGATCTTCTCGATCTCCTGAGCCGCTATGAGTATGTCAGAAGCCTGACCCTGAGCACCGCCGAGCGGCTGATGGATCATGACCCTGGCATGCTTGAGTGCAGATCTCTTTCCGTGTGCACCTGCACAAAGAAGTACTGAGCCCATTGAGGCTGCCATTCCTGTACAGATTGTCGCCACATCAGGTTCGATGATCTGCATTGTGTCATAAATGCCAAGACCCGAAGAAACGACACCTCCCGGAGTATTCAGATAAAGCGAGATATCGCTTGTGTTATCTGTAGATGCAAGGAAAAGGAGCTGAGCCTGTATGATATTAGCGACGTCATCATCAATTGGAACGCCCAAAAAAATTATTCGATCCATCATCAGGCGGCTGAATACATCCATAGATGCGACATTGAGCTTTCTCTCCTCAATGATTGTAGGATTGATGTATGCATCCATTACAGACTGATATCTATGCATTGTCATTGAGCTGATTCCATGCTCAAGAACGGCGTATTTCTGAAATTCCTTATTCATAGCTTTGTGTATTAATCGGATGAAAAAAAACAAAGGCCAGCTTTGCGAGCCGGCCTTATAGTGTAGACTAGTTCAACTCGCGGAACTTGTCAACTGAAATCTTCTTTTTCTTGAGAGTGACAACCTCGCGAACGGCAGCGAAAGTCTTCTCGTTCTCAACCTGGTCGAGAATCCTTCTGCCCTGCTCCTCCTGTGCAAGGATGTTCTTTGCAAATGCCTCAAGCTGCTCCTCAGGAACATTGTTCATTCCATACATTGCGAACTGGTAAGCGGCAAATCCCTTTGCGCTTGCAAGAAGGTCAGCCTCCTCTACCTTCACGCCATACTTGTCCATGAGGTATCCGCGTACCATCTGCCACTTGTAGTCAACGATGAAGAGATCCCAATCCTTCTCGATGTCCTCCATTGTGAACTTGCCCTCGTTGATGACATAGATCCATCTCTTGAGGAACTTCTCGGCGATGGTAAGGTTCGCCTTCTCGAGAAGATATGTCTTGGCATCCTTAGAGAAACGGAAGTCTGCCTCCTGCGCATACTCTGCACGGATTCTCTCCTCGATCTTTGCATCGAACTCTTCCTCAGTCTTCACGCCGAAGATCTTCTCGAATGTTTCCTCAGTAAGAGGCGCGTTGACGAATGTCTTCACGCTCTGAACTGTCATCTTGAACATAGGGTCAAGAGTTGCGAGCTCGTCCTTGCTTACCTTGAGCATAGATGCGCGGTCTGTCTCATTCTCGAATGCCTCGTTTACATTCACGTCAAGAACATCACCTGGCTTGACGCCTACGAATGACTTTCTTACAGCCTCAGCCACATTGCGGAGAGCGACATATGTACCCTCCACCTTGGTCTCACCCTGCTCGAAGTCTACGATGATGAAGTCATCTGCCTTTGCCTTCTTGCCATCCTCGAGTGAGCCATACTGCTTGAGGAGGTTGTCCTTCATCTCCTTCTTTGCAGCCTCAGTCACTGTGATGGTGTAATATACGATCTCATCATCCTTTGAAAGCTCGAATGAAACCTCCGGATTCTGAGCTATGTCAAACTTGAAAGTGAAGTCACCTGCATTTGCCCAGTCATTCTGTGGATTGTCCTCGCTTGGAAGAGGCTCACCAAGAACCTTGAGCTCGTTCTCACGGATAAAGTCGTTGAGTGCTGCAGAGATAACATCGTTCACTGCGTCTGCAAGAGCCTGCTGGCCATACATCTTCTCTACGAGAGACATTGGCACCATACCCTTTCTGAAACCTCTGATGTCAGCCTTCTTTCTGAAATCATTGAGTCTCTTCTTTCTGCTGTCTGCATAGTCCTCAGCTGAAACTGAAAGCGTCAGTTCGAGATTGAGGTCGTCAATTCTGTTCTGTTCAATTTTCATATCAATTGTTTTTAATCATTTCCCACTACATAAGCGCACAGGCGCTTGTAAAGCGCGCAAAGTTAATCATTTTGCACGATATTTCAAAATATCATTTCCCGGCCTTTTCCTTCCTTTTAGGATATGATACACGGGAGTGATACATCTGCTGAAGATAGGCCTTCATAACCTGACGGACTACATTGACCTCCCTGAGTGAAATGTCCGAATCAGAAAGTTGTCCGTCATCAGCCTTTCCGTCAATGATCCTGTCGACAAGTCCCTCGATGCTGGCAGGAGAATAGTCCTTAAGACTCCTCGAGGCTGCCTCGACAGCATCACAGAGCATTAGGATCACTTCTTCCTTTGTCGAAGGCTTGACTCCATTATAATAGAATTCAGACACCTCGTCAGGATTACCTCCGTCATTGAGATACTGATTCAGGAAATATCCTGTTGCAGTTGTGCCGTGATGCGAGCGTATGAAGTCCTTCAGAACATCCGGAAGCCCATATTTGTCTGCCATTGCAAGACCGTCAGAGACATGGCGTATGATCTCCTGGGCGCTTTCCTTCGGAGAAAGCCCCTCGTGGAACTTGACACCGGGAGTCTCATTTTCGGTAAAGCACTGAGGATTGGCTATCTTTCCCACATCATGGTACAATGCAGCAGCGCGGATAAGCGGTATGTTTGCATCGATCGATCTTGCAGCGGCGTCTGCGAGGTTCATGACCTGGAGAGAATGCTGGAAGGTGCCGGGGGCCTTGTCCGCCAGAAGGCGGAGAAGAGGCCTGCTGGTATCGCTGAGCTCGACAAGCTTTGAGGATGACACGAGCATGAAGATCTTCTCGAACAAGTATATCAGAGGATATCCGGCAACGGCAAGGAAAGCTGCAAGCGACAGTTGCCAGAGCTGCCTTATGTTCATCATGCCCTCCATGCCGTCTGCAAGCCTGAATGCACCCCAGACAACAGCCATCACGGCAAATGTCACAAGCGCAAGCACGAATTGCAGCCATCCCTTGTTGAAGTAGTCAAACACATAAATTGCCGCAATACCTCCAGCCAGATATATGAAGAACAGTTCGACTCCGTCAGGAGCGGCTATCAGCATCGGCAGCAGAGATATGAGATATACGAGAAGCACCAGTCTCCTGGTAAAGAATGCAAGCAGATAAAGGACTATCAGCGTAAACGGAATCATATAGAAATACGCCGGTTCTATCTCTACAACAAGGAAGGAAGATACTGCAGAAAGCGTAAAGACGAGCAGGATATACAGATATTTGTTAAACTGCTCGAATATATGATAGTTGCAGAAGTATATCGAAAAGAAAAGGATCAGCACCAGAAACAATGCGATCAATGCATTCCCAAGCCACTGAAGGAACTCCGGTCCGTCATATCCGACATTCGCCTCATATTCTTTCTTGTAAGAGTCAAGGAGCAGTTCAAGGTCAGCAGTCACAAGTTCACCTTTCGACACAAGGGTCTGGCCAGCCTTGATGATACCGAGGGTCGGAGATACAAGAGCGACATTCTCCTCATGTATGAGGTCGGTAACCTGCTGGTCGAAGACAAGGTCTGAGGACACAAGCGGAGCAAGGAACGCATTGTATATTGAGTCCACAGGCGCTTCAGGCAACACAGACGCGAGCGATGAACGGAGGGCATCCTCCGCCTCCGCAATCGTATAGAGTTCTTCTACAGGAACCTTCGCAGCTCTCATATCCCTCTGTACATACACAAATCCGACAATGTCGGACTGATGGGAAGCCGGCAGGATTCCTTTCGAATATATATCCTGCAACGCCACATTCAGAGCCGGTCTGGCAGAGGAATACTTACCCAACTCCGCAGAGGCGAGTGCAGACTGCGCAGACTGGAAAACCGACGGGTCATACCTGAAAACGGGTATGACGCTGGAACCTGCCTTCTGAAGGTCTGACTTCAACTGCTCCTCTGACTTGAGCAGAGGAAAGTCAAACTCAGACACAAGGTCTTCATACATCCAGGGAGCACCTTTCTTATAGTCATATTGGAATTTCGGGCTTCTTGGCATCACCAATGTCAGCAGCACAAAGAGCGCCACCAGCGGCAAATAGACCTTATACCCCCGAGGGAACCTGCTTTTCTCCATAACTTTTACTTTATCGGTTCAAATGAATATCTGTCAGCGACATATGCCTCTATGCTGTTTTCCTGCATGAGTTCCACCAGCCTTCGGCATACCTCTGATACATTTTTCCTGCCACAGACCGTGATCACCAGCTCCCCCCTGTAAACCTCGACGGTCACGGAAAATGCCTTTGATCCGGAAGGAACGACAGGATAGAATTCCGTCACGAGTCTCTGCATGCTGTCGGGCATCATGACATTTCCGACTCGGGTTATCTCATAAGTCGACTTCTTGGCAAGACGTGCCTTGTAATCATCAAAAGCCGCATTGAGTTCTTCCATCGTATGCGCTTTCTCACATACCCTTTCCACTTCCGCAATGACCATCTGCGCACTGTAGGCCAGTGTATCATTCTTCAACTGGGCCTCCAGAAGCTTCTTCTGTGACATCAGCA
The DNA here is from genome assembly GCA_017415715.1 of Bacteroidales bacterium. Lineage (GTDB taxonomy): Bacteria > Bacteroidota > Bacteroidia > Bacteroidales > UBA932 > Cryptobacteroides. The sequence continues at coordinate 61,457 of JAFQFD010000001.1, forward strand.
CCGTGTTATACGGATAGTCGGAAAGATTTCTGTTATATGCCAGGTATACTGGCGTATGATACGGACGCAATGACGGTGAAGGATAATATGGTCTGAGGTTGACCTTGACTCCCGCAACGACATATTCTCCCACTTCTATCTCACTTCCTATCAGTTCATGGACAGCATGCGAGAAGAAAGGAGCTACATATGTGACAGGTATGTTTGTCATGTCAAGATAGTCCTTCTTGAGCTTGGCCACAGGAACACGCACCTGAGCCACATCTTCCTTATCCGTCTGCACCGGAGCGGCAACTGCAGCCTTCGCATCCATATACCATATAGGACGCGAAGCGACGACATCATCCATATGCGGCATCGGGTCCTCGCCTTCGGCCTTGAAATATTCTCCGGAAAGCAGCTTCACGGAGCCGTCTGTCCTTACGGGATAGCCTGACAGCTCCAGGTATCTCAATAGGACAGCCTTGACGAAGGACATCATTCCAAACTCATCTGCGATGGATCGATGGAAATCGAAATACACCGTCTTATGTGAGTATGAAACCATGAACAGATAGCCCGCCAGAGCCGTATCGCCGAAAGTCTTCGGCAACGATGCAGACGCCTCGAAAACAGGCACCGGGGCATCTACAGGGCAGAATACATACTCTTCGTTTTCTATAGCAAGCCCCACAGCAAACTGCGGGAATCTGGATATCCCCTCAGCAAGCGCATTGGCAAGAACCTCAGGGTTTATATGCATAGTCAGTGCCGTCACAATACGTGACGACACTGATGCATCGGCCTGTGAGCCGTATAAATATGTCCTCCCGCAAAGAGGAGGAACAAGGTATTCCTTCATAAGCAGCTAGATTGCCATGTCCACGATGTCGTTCTCGTCGCCATCATAGTATCCGGCATCAAGCTTTGCACGAACCTCTGTAAACGCCTTGAGTGTACGCTCCACATCCTCCATAGAGTGAGCTGCAGTAGAGATAATGCGGAAGATTACCATACCCTTAGGAATTACAGGATAGATGACTACCGAGCAGAAGATTCCGTAGTTTTCGCGGAGATCGACCGCCATTCTTGAAGCCTGTCCTACACCGCCCTTGATCTGCACAGGTGTAACGCATGCTTCAGCAGGTCCGATCTCGAATCCGAGATTGCGGAAACCGTCCTGGAGAGCCTTGGTGATGGTGAAGAGCTTCTTGCGGAGTTCGTCACCCTCCTTGCTTCTGATGATCTCAAGTCTCTTGAGACCACCCTCAACGAGAGCCATAGGAAGAGACTTTGCATAGATCTGCGAACGCATGTTGAAACGAAGATAGTTGATGATCTTCTTAGGACCTGCAACGAATCCGCCGATTGATGCCATCGACTTTGCATAGGCTCCGATATAAAGGTCAACCTCGTCCATCACGCCGAAGTGCTCTGATGTACCACGGCCTGTCGGGCCCATGTTACCGAATCCGTGGGCATCGTCGATGAGGATTCTGAACTTATATTTCTTCTTGAGCTCGACAATCTTGTCAAGGAATCCGAGGGCGCCTGTCATACCGTATACACCTTCAGTGATGAGGAGGATGCCGCCACCGGTCTCTTCGCAAAGTCTTGTAGCTCTCTGGAGAGTCTTCTCGCAGCTTTCATAATCATTATGACGGAATGTCATTCTCTTACCCATATGCATGCGCGCACCGTCGATAAGGCAGGCATGAGCCTCTGAATCGTATACGATCACATCGTGACGGTCCATGAGAGCGTCTATAGTCGAAAGGATTCCCTGATATCCGAAATTGAAGAGGAATGCATCCTCCTTGCGCTCGAACTCTGCAAGTTCGCGCTCGAACCTTTCATGAAGATCGGTGTGACCTGTCATCATACGGCTTCCCATCGGATAAGCAAGGCCCCACTTAGCAGCAGCTTCAGCATCTGCCTTTCTGACCTCAGGATGATTTGCGAGGCCGAGGTAGTTGTTAAGACTCCATACAAGAACGTCCTTGCCCTGGAATTTCATATGAGGGCCAAGTTCACCTTCAAGCTTCGGGAACATGTAGTAACCGAATGCCTTTGCAGCATACTGTCCGAGAGGACCACCTGAATGCTTCTCGATTCTTTCAAAAATGTCAGTCATAACTGTCAGATTGTTGTTTTGGTTTAGTACTTTCTATAGATTATGCATCAATGTTTGCATAGTGTGCGTTCTGCTCTATGAACTCGCGGCGAGGCGGCACGTCGTCACCCATGAGCATTGAGAATGTGCGCTCTGCTTCAGCCGCGTTCTCGATTGTGATCTGGCGGAGAAGGCGTCTCTCAGGATCCATGGTAGTTGACTGGAGCTGCTCTGCGCTCATCTCTCCAAGACCTTTGTAACGCTGCACGAACACGCCCTTGTCTGAGCCCTTGCCGAGCTGGAGGGTCGCCTCCTTGCGCTGAGCCTCTGTCCAGCAGTAGATCTCCTCCTTGCCCTTCTTGACGAGATAGAGCGGCGGAGTTGCGAGGTATACGTATCCGTTCTTGATGAGGTCCTGCATGTAGCGGAAGAAGAATGTCAGGATGAGTGTTGCAATGTGGCTTCCGTCCACGTCGGCATCCGTCATGATGATGACCTTGTGGTAACGGAGCTTGCTGAGGTTCAATGCCTTGCTGTCTTCCTCCGTTCCGACTGTCACACCAAGAGCGGTGTAAATGTTTCGGATCTCCTCACTCTCGAACACTCTGTGCTCCATTGCCTTCTCCACATTGAGGATCTTACCTCTGAGCGGAAGGATGGCCTGTGTCATACGGTCACGGCCCTGCTTTGCAGTACCGCCCGCAGAGTCTCCCTCGACGAGGAAGAGTTCGCAGACCTCAGGATCGCGTGAAGAGCAGTCTGCCAGCTTTCCAGGCATGCCTGCACCGGACATCACGGTCTTCCTCTGGACCATTTCACGTGCCTTGCGGGCAGCGTGACGCGCAGTCGCAGCAAGGATGACCTTCTCGACGATCATCTTCGCCTCCTTTGGATTCTCCTCAAGGTAAAGTTCAAGAGCCGCAGCAGTTGCCTGCGACACAGCAGACACGACCTCGCCGTTTCCGAGCTTGGTCTTTGTCTGACCCTCGAACTGAGGCTCTGCCACCTTTACTGAGACAACTGCTGTAAGACCTTCACGGAAGTCGTCTGCTGCAAGATCGAACTTGAGTTTCGCAAGCATTCCCGCCTTCTCAGCATAGTTCTTCAAGGTCCTTGTAAGACCCATCTTGAATCCCTGAAGGTGGGTACCGCCTTCTATTGTGTTGATGTTGTTTACATATGAATAGATCTTCTCTGTATAGCTTGTGTTATACTGGAGTGCGATCTCTATCGGAATGATCTTGTCTGTCTCGAGACAGATAGGAGTCTCGATGAGCTTCTCCGCACCACCGTCAAGATATTCGACGAACTCCCTGAGTCCCTCCTTCGAATAGAAGACGTCGCTTCTGAAGTGTGTAGTCTCAAGCTCGTTTCCGTTCTCGTCCACATCGTTCACAAGAGTCCTCTTGTCGGTGAGAGAAAGGTGAATGCCTTTGTTAAGATATGCGAGCTCACGCAGACGGGCGGCCAGAGTTTCATATTTATACACCCTTGTCACCTGGAATATCTCGGGATCCGGATGGAATGTCACGAATGTACCCGTGTCCTGAGCATCACCTACCACCTCAACCGGCTTGTATGGCTTACCCTTGGAATATTCCTGCACGAAAACTTTTCCTTCACGGTGAATCTCAGCCTTGAGATAATCTGAGAGGGCGTTCACGCAGGAAACGCCGACACCGTGGAGACCTCCGGACACCTTGTAACTGTCCTTGCTGAACTTACCACCGGCATGAAGGACGGTGAGAACGACCTCGAGGGCAGAACGGTTTTCCTTCTCATGCATTCCTGTCGGAATACCACGTCCGTTATCCTTGACTGTTATCGAGTTGTCCTCGTTGATTGTCACTTCGATATGTGTACAGTAACCGGCGAGAGCCTCGTCGATACTGTTGTCAACCACCTCATAAACCAGATGATGGAGACCCCTCTCACCTACATCACCGATGTACATCGAAGGTCTCTTTCTTACGGCCTCAAGGCCTTCCAGAACCTGGATACTATTCGCGGAGTACTGCTCCGCAGATGTGTTGTTGATTACTTCTTCGCTCATTATCTTTGTTATTCTTTACAAACGGACAAATATAGCAATTTTTCCTATAAATTCAAGCAAATTCCAATGGTAAAATTAACCCCTTTTTCTGCATAAAGAGGGTTGCGCTGTATGGTCATATTGAGCAGGTTTCCAGCTCTGAGCCAGAACGACAGGCTCCTTGTTGCAGCATACTCAAAATAGAGGCCCAGATCTGCATAGCCAGGTATCCTCGCTTCATATGTCTGACTCTGAAGCACATCCACCACACTCCCCTTTCGCCCTGTTGCAAACAGGCAGTCGACACCCGCATAGATTCTTCTGCTCCAGTTATATTCAAAGGCTACATCGCCTGTGAATGCAGACGGCAAGAAGAGTCCGGCGACGTCCTCTGCCGCTCCCCAGCAATGCGCATATGTGAGATTTCCATCAAAACGCAGGCTCTCGTTCTTCCAGTTCCAGTCAAGAGCCGCGTAAAGCTTCTGATACGGTGCATAGCCGAATCCTGCGACATACTGAGAATCAGAAGCATAGTGAACCTGGTCGATCATGACTGCGTCCAGCAGTGCGTTCTTATAGTTGACGTATCCTCCACAAAGGTCATAAGAGAATTTTGACCCTATCCTTCCGGCCAGACCGAGGGATGCGGAAACACGTTCTACCGTCACATCCATCACAGGCCAGATTCCGCGTCCGAAAGATGGATCGAAATGATGGTTTTCCTTAAGCAATGAATGATATGTATTCAAACGGCTGCCGCCTCCAATATAAGAATAAAGCCTCATGGCGTCCGGAATGAGATCGAACCATGCCTTCACATCCGGATATACCATCTGCTCCTTTGTAGAGAAAAGCTGTTCAGCTGCCTCTGACCTCAACATGGCCGAGATACACAGGCCGGCATCGACACTCCACCTCTCTCCGTTGAACACATAATGAGGAACTATATGGAACTTTGCGGCAGTCGAGCCGAAGTCCTTATGAGAATATGAAGCAAGGTCCAGACCTACGTCAAAGAGGACATTATGCTTTCTTTCAAGCACTTGACCTACTGTTGCATTGACATTGAAGAGATGCTCACCAAGATATGCATCCACGCCGCGGATTTCAGAATTATCCTCGGCAAACGAATATCCAGCCTTTATATCATACATGAAATATGTATCCTTATCCGACTTCGAAGACACTCCAAACCTGGCATCGAAACTGTCGTAATGTCTTGTCTTTATCTGCTCCTTGCCCGCAATACCGTAATATGCGAGGTCAAAGCGGAAGGCGCCTTCCTTCCAGTCATATCCACCATCGACACCGGCACGTGTCTCAAGGTCATATCCCTTCCAGCCGCCATGATTTCCTCCAGACTGAACCCATCTGTCGACAATAAGAGTCTCCCCCGCAACAGGAGCCGGCTTGAAAGTGCGATATTCGCCGACATATGAACGGTGCATCGCATAGACATCAAGAGTGAATCCCTTGCTTCTTATCGGAGACCACACAAGGTCAAAAGTCGGATGCAAGGTATAGCCCGCACCAGCCTTGAGATAAAGACGCTTCGGAGCCTGCACGGAAGAAGCCGGCTGCATTGTCAGCACATACGGATTGAATTCGTAGGCACCCATATATGGCTTCTCGAACACAGAGTAGTCGAAGTCAAGGTCAAACCTGGCGACAGTGTCAGGAACAGCCATGTCTACCGAAGGCTTGTGTACCTCCATCAGCTGTCCCTCATAAGCCCTGTTCACGACTACAGTAGGATCAAGATCCTGAGCTTCAGCCATATAAGACACTACGCATAGAAGCGCTGCATATAATATCGTTTTCTTCATAATCTTCAATCTTTATTTAGACGCCATCAGTTCCTGAAGCTTCTCAAGACGCATCTTCACATTATCCATCACATCATCTCCTGCGCCCAATGGCTTATAACCGTCACGGACACTCTCGAATGTAGCCTTGGCCTGAGCGAGTTCATCTCTGTCAACAAACGAATCGCCAAGCACGATGAAACTCTTCGCCAGCCAGTATGTCTGAGGTGAGCCAGCATCAGAGAATGCATAAACCTTGTTTTCCACTTCAGCAAACTCAGCCTTGTCATAACTGTCCATAATCAGCACATACGCCGCTTCAGCACCATATGCATCCGAGACATCCGCAGCAAGCTTTTCCATTATCGAGAGTGCCTCCGTCCTGCGGCTTGTCGCCATGTACGACTTCGCCTTGACATACTCTGCCTCGCGCTTGACCGCATCACCCATTCTGCTGTCAAACAGAACCTTGTCGGCATTCTTCAAAGCCTCTGCCCACATTCTGCCCTTGAATGCAGAGCGCATCATGCCGGTCATCGCCGTAAGCCTGTTGTTCTCAAACCTTGCTGATGCATAGAGAGAAGAATATCCACCATATGCATCCTCCCAACGCTCAAGCTTATACGAAAGTTCCGAGAAATTGAGCATTGACAGTTCGACGAAAGAGCCAGAACCGTCAGCTATGACCTTTTCATAGCTGTCACAGGCCTGCTCATATTTACCCAACTGCTTATATGAATCAGCGATATAGAATTCAGCATTGTATGCATACTTGCCAGCAGGATAAGTATCAAGATATGACTGCAGAGACGCCAGTGCCCTCTGGTAGTTGCCAGAAAGGTAGTTCTGCTCGGCTGCATTGAATATCATCTTTTCCTTCTCATCTGCAGTCTTGGTCGCGCCCTTGCCTATACTGTCGATGTACCTCAAATACTCCTCCGGCTCGTTCCTGGTCTGATATATAGACTCGATTGCAGCAAGGGCATCCTCCGCATAACCGGAAAGAGGCATCTCCTCTACTACTGTCTTATAATAGCCAAGGGCATCATTGAACTGTGACTGATTCCTTGAAATCGATCCCATTTCGATATACGCCTTCGCCACATATGTAGTATCCTTGGCAGTGTCGGCAAGCTGTCTGAAACAGTTGAACGCCACATCATCCTTTCCCCTGATCACGTATGCACGTCCGAGTTCATAGACAGCCTCTGGATAGAACTGTGAAGAAGGATCTGCATTCAAGGCATTCTCAAGCAGCTTTATCTTCCTCTCCAGATTGCCTGACAAGCCGTAAGAAAGCGCGGACTGATAATATGGATAAATATCATTCACATTATAGAAATCCCTCACCGAAAGATCATAGGATGCACTCGCATTCTTATAGTCCTTTGCGATGAAATAGCAGTCTCCGATACGTTCCAGGGCATCTTTTCTGAACTTGACCTCAGAGCCGTCAAGATATGTGTTGAACCACTTCCTTGCAGTCTTGTAGTCATTCTCCTTGAAATAGCAGTACGCTATGTTGTATGGGATCAGATATGACTCAGGCTGACGATACAGCGCCGACTGGTTATACAGTTCGGTGAAGAGTTCCCTTGACTGCTGGTACTGATCGTTCCTGTAATATGATTCGGCAAGCCAGTATCTGGTCAGCTGATTGAACCTGCTGCCCTTGTCCGAGTAGTATCCTGCTACCCTGAGACAAGGTATGGCCATACGATAAGAACCATTTGAAACAAGCTGATGCGCCCTCAGATAATTGGCCTTCATGTAGTTGTTTCTCATGTCATCATCAAGCTCATCTATCATTCCGTATGCATCCACGGCTCCAGCATAATCCTTGTTGTGGAGTGCAGCGACAGCCATATAGCTGTATATCTTATCGTCCTTCTCCCTGTCGGAATATCTTCTCATATAGTCCTGGAATACAGACGGATCGTTATTGATGTCAAATGCAAGCTTCGCCCAGTTGAAATATGCATCCTCTGACACTGCAGGATCATACGATGACATGGACGCATCCTTGAATGCTACAAGGGCAGCCACCTTGTTCTTTGTCTGTATGTAGCTGTATCCCATGTGGTAGTTGGCGATCTGACCGAGCGAGTCAGCACGCATTTCCATATTGCTGAAGCTCTCTATGGCTCCTTTGTAATCCTTTACCGCATACAGCACCGAACCACTGTAGAACCAGTCTGTCCTGGTCTTTGGTTCGCCGTTGGCATTTGCAGTCAGCTCATAGTACTTACGCGCCTCGGAAGCATTGCCAAGGACCAGCCACGACTCTGATATTATCCTGGCAAGATGCGGCTTGCGCTCATCGGACACCGCCTGGTACATCTTCTCGCCGTATCTTGTCACATACTCATAGTCCTTGAGCATAAAACGGCATTCCATGATGTAATAGTTCGCCATCTGAGTGAATCTTCCGTCAAGAGCGGCCTTCTCGAACCATCCGAGAGCGTCAAAGAAGTTCTTCTTCTCGTAGTTGATGTACGCGATCGAATACTTCGCAGGAGCCGTATAATCCGATATCGGGCGTTTCTCAAGCTCCACAAACCTCAGCAGGGCCCTGTCAACATCTCCCCTCTCAAGCTCGCAATATGCCTTCTTGAAGAGATATTCATCCACCTGGGATTTCTCTATTTGTGTCGGAGACACCTCGTCAAGAAGCTCTCCCGCCCTTATATAATCCTGAACATCAAAGAGATTGAGAGCATGACGATACAGTATCTGCGGCACGAGCACAGAGTAAGGGTGCTCGTCCATGAATCTCTGCATGCGATATTCGTAGCCAGGTACATTCATTATCACATCGCTCAATATGGCATAGCCCTCCGGATCGGCTTTTGCCGACACATCGGACAGATTTTCAAACAGAAGCCTCGAACGGCTGTGCATTCCGTTCTCCTGAAGACGCAGGATCTCCCTGTACTCTCTTGAACGCGGCGTCACAAGCTTTGAAGATGTGCCGTCTCCGGCTGCGGAAAGCATGGTCGAAGACAGAACTGCGACGGCAAAAGCCGACATTATGAATTTCATATTCATCATCAGATAAAAATTTTACAAATTTAACCAATTTCCACTATATTTGTGTGATTAATATCATTTTTTAACATGTCAGACAACACACCTATAATCTCCTTCAGGAACGCAGACATCCTTAACGGAGAGGCAACTGTAATCTATGGACTCAACATGGATGTATATCCGGGCGACTTTGTATACATTGTCGGAAAGGTCGGCACCGGAAAGACATCGATAATCAGGACCATAATAGCCGAAAACTCCCTTGAGCAGGGAGAGGGCGAAGCCTGCGGTTTCCAGCTGAACGGAATCTCGCAGAAGGACATCCCGTTCCTGCGCAGGAAGATGGGTGTTGTATTCCAGGACTTCCAGCTCCTTATGGACAGAAGCGTCGAGGACAACCTCCGCTTTGTCCTCGAGGCGACAGGATGGAAGGAAGAAGAGAAGATTGCAGCAAGGATCACAGAGGTGCTGGAAGCAGTCGGAATGGGACGCAAGGCGCACAAGATGCCGTTCCAGCTCTCTGGAGGCGAGCAGCAGCGCATCGCCATCGCCCGCTCGCTCCTCAATGACCCGCAGGTCATCATCGCTGACGAGCCTACAGGAAACCTTGACAACGAGACCGCAGACGGCATCATGCAGCTCCTGACCAGGATCAACATCGAGAAAGGCACAGCCGTCGTGATGGTGACCCACAACAGGCAGATTTTCGAAAAATACCCGGGCAGAGTAATGGTGTGCAAGGACGAGGTCTGCACCGAGCAGATGCCTGACGAACCAATAGACTTAGAGCTTACCATCTGATGGAAAGACACGACCTTTTCCACAGAGTCACCCAGTGGTTCTCTGACAACATGGAGTCGCCGCAGACCGAACTGCACTACGACTCCCCTTTCCATCTGCTCATAGCAGTCATCCTGTCCGCACAGTGCACTGACAAGCGTGTCAACATGTACACTCCGCAGATATTCACACGTTTCCCCGAACCGGCAGACCTCGCATCTGCATCATTCGAGGAGGTGTACGAACTGATCAAGTCGATATCATTCCCGAACAACAAGGCAAAGCACCTGATCGGTATGGCAAAGAAGCTGGTCGAAGACTTCGGTTCCATAGTTCCTGCAGACACGGAACTCCTTGAGACAATGCCGGGCGTCGGACGCAAGACAGCCAATGTCATCGCTTCAGTAATATATGACAAGCCTGTCATAGCCGTAGACACACACGTGTTCAGAGTCTCAAGAAGACTCGGACTTTCCGATGGCACCACAGTCGAGGCTGTAGAGAAAGACCTCACAGAAGGATTTGCCCCGGAGCTGCGCCCGAAGGCACATCATTGGCTCATCCTTCACGGCAGATATGTATGCACCGCACGCAAGCCAAAGTGCCACGAATGCGGTCTACAGGACATCTGCAGGGAATACATTGAAAACAATGTCCGAATATGATCAGGCCATTTCCTGAAGACTTCTGCGTCAAGTTCCCCTCGAGCATGGACAATCCTTTCCGCTACTCTCCGCACCCTCTTGTGCAGAAGGCAGCGGAAATGCTTATGCAGGAAATAGATTCATCAGAGGATCTGTCCCTGTTGTTTTCGGAAGGAAAGATGCTTGGAGTGCTGGCAGTAGAGGCTGAAGGGAAAACAGGATACCTTGCCGCCTTTTCAGGAAACGTCGGAGGCAAGAGCATTATAGATGGTTTTGTTCCGCCAATATACGACCTCACGGATCCTGACGGGTATTTCAAGACAAAAGAAGCTGAAATCAGCGCTCTGAACCGGGACATAAAAGAGTTCCAGCAGAATGGAATGATCTCAAGCCTGAAGGCCGGGCTGAAAGAGGCAGAAAGGAAGATGCAGGAGGAAACCTCTATGCAGAAAGCCAGGATGGCACTCTTGAAGCATAAACGCGATGAGATAAGAAGCGAGACTGAAGATCCTTCCGGAGAGGAGGAACTGATCCGTCAGAGTCAGCATGAGAAAGCCGAACTCAGGCGAATAAAACGCAGGTGGGAAGAGAAAATCGCAACCATAAGATCAGAGATTCATCTTCTGGAAGAATCCGTAGAAGAGACGAAGCGGAGAAGAGCCGAAATGTCAGACGAACTCCAGAAGTGGATATTCACTCAATATGTAGTCCGCACCTCGGACGGCAAATCCTTATCCATATCTGACATATTCGCAGAACAAGGACTGGTCCCTCCTGGCGGCACAGGAGAGTGCGCTGCTCCGAAACTGCTCAACTATTGTTTTGCACATGGCTATACACCCCTGTGCATGGGGGAATTCTGGTATGGACAGTCACCGGAAACTGCAGTCAGGACGCACGGACATTTCTATCCTTCCTGCACAAGCAAATGCGGACCGCTGTTGAAGCGTATGCTGAACGGATTTGATTTCAGTGAAGACACCGTTCACGGAATCCCGGAAATATTGCATGAAGACAATTCGATAATAGTCGCCTCCAAGCCGTCCGGAATGCCATCGGTTCCAGGATTGGACGGAAAGGTTTCAATGCTTGAATGGATTGGAACAGACAAGGTCAAGGCCGTACACAGACTTGACATGGACACCTCCGGACTGATCATATTCGCCAAAAACGAAAAGGCCGCAACATGCCTCAGACAACAGTTCCAAGAGCATACCGTACACAAGACATATCACGCCCGATTGTCAAATGCACCGGAAGGCTGCACCTTGAAATCAGGCGACAAGGGGACCATAAGACTCCCGCTCAGCGCTGATTATGACGAGAGACCGAGACAGAAGGTTGACACTTCGCAAGGCAAGGAAGCTATGACCGAATATGAAATTACATCAATCTCCCAGGACGGTGCGATCGAAGTCATATTCAAACCATTTACAGGCAGGACGCATCAGCTTCGCGTCCATTCCGCCCACATCCGTGGTCTTGGCCACCCCATCGCAGGCGATCTGCTTTACGGAGGAGCATGCGCAACTCGATTATGCCTGCATGCGGCTGAAATCACGTTCATTCATCCCGAGTCAGGAAGTCCCGTGACATTTCAGACTGAACTCAATCATTACTGATAACAAAAAAGCCGGCCTGCATATCTGCGGACCGGCTTTGTACCGTATGTCTTGGAAGAATTACTTCTTCTTTGCGTATCTCTGGTAGAATTTGTCAACGCGACCTGCAGTGTCGACGAGCTTCATCTTACCAGTGTAGAAAGGATGAGAAGTGTTAGAGATCTCAAGCTTTACTACAGGGTACTCAACGCCCTCGATTTCGATGGTCTCCTTAGTGTTCGCGCATGAGCGGGTGATGAACACTACGTCGTTTGACATATCCTTGAAAGCTACAAGACGGTAGGTTTCGGGATGGATTCCTGTTTTCATAATGCTTATAAAATTTAGTTAACTAATTTTGCGGCGCAAAAGTAATGTTATTTTTCCAAACAAACAACATTTATACGATTTATTTTATCCTGTATGGCTGATCGTCGTACAAAAGAAACTTTTTGGCCTTCCTGATCCACTTCTGCTCCTCGACTTTCACATGCTCACGCATATCCTCTGTAGAGATCTTGCCTTCAATATAATCCAGAAGCACAGGATCGGCAAGTTTTGCGGCAAAGCCATCTTCCAGACGGAAATCTTCATACCTCTCCCGGAAGAATCTCATCAGTTGCAGGGTGTGCATTAGAGAGTGATATTCAACTCCAGGGGATCGCATCAGCTGATAGCCGTAACACTTCTCACCTGCATACCTTCCGCATGAGGGTGTGAACGAACAAGGCCGGAGCATGATGCCTTCAGCGACAGGCACAGGCTCGCGGTGAGCCGTCTTGATGAAAGGAGCTCCGAAATACTCATATGGCCTGGCAGTTCCAATGGCAGGAGTAATATTGGTATTGTTCCATAATCCGCCTCCGCTATACACATCACATGTGAAGAGACCTGGAATATCAGAAGCAGGAGCTATGGTCCATGGCATGAGGTGATGGTTTGAATCCGTCGCCAAGGCTGAGATAACATGAAGGGCGAACTTCGCACCTATTTCATGATAGTACAGATTGGCAAGCTCACCAAGTGTCAGACCATGCCTGTGCGCTACCTTTGGCACATGCATCTCAGACCCATCTGCCGGCATTGTGCCTTCCACTACCCTTCCCGCGGGATTGATATGGTCAACAATATACAGAGACGGAGCCTCCTCCTTCATGGACTTCAACACCTCCATCAGGTGCATGACATCCTTTGTGTAGTTGAAGTATCTGGATCCTACATCCTGGATCTCCACAACCACGGCCGAGAGTTCCTTAAGATCCTCGACACTGAATTCTATGTGGTTGGTCAGAGGAGTCAGCTCAGTATCCCTCGGATTGAAAATGACCTGAAGATTGCCCCTTTCCTGAAATATGTCATAGAGGTATCGTCCCCGGTCTGTATCCCAGCAGTTCTGGGTGCAGAAGCACCCGACCCGGCCTTCCTGCAATGCCTTGTCGAGCTGTTCCTCCAATGATGTCGTCCTGAATGAGAACATTAGCCGATGATCTTGTTTGCTATTTCAATGATCTGCTGCGCCAGTGCGTCTGCTGCCTCTTTTGTCGCAGCCTCTGCATAGATGCGGATTATAGGCTCTGTATTTGAACGACGTAGATGAACCCACTCCTTGCGTGACTCGAATGAGATCTTGACACCGTCTATCGTATTGACATCCTCTGCAGCAAAGACTGTCTTCACCTCGTCAAGGATCTTGTCTATGAGAGCGCTGTCAGAAAGCTCGATCTTGTTCTTTGCGATCACATACTGAGGATAAGTCTTGAGAAGCTCGGAAACCTTCATCTTCTTATATGCAAGATTGGTAAGGAAAAGAGCTACACCGACCATTGCGTCACGTCCATAATGGAGAGCAGGATATATGACACCTCCGTTGCCCTCGCCTCCGATGAGAGCTCCGCACTCTTTCATCTTAGTAGTCACATTGACCTCACCTACCGCCGCTGCACAATACTCTCCGCCATACTGCTCGGTCACATCACGAAGCGCCCTTGAAGAAGAAAGGTTTGAAGATGCCGCCATCTGATATGGGGCAGCCACCTCTTCAAGAGACTTTCCTGTCTTGAGAGATTCGTCATATACTCTTGAGAAAAGATAGTCTGCCACGCTCACGAGAGTATACTCCTCGCCGAAAGGCTTGCCATCTTCGCATATCAGAGCAAGACGGTCCACGTCAGGATCAACAGAGATACCGAGGTCGGCATTATTTGCAACAACCGCTTCACTGAGTTCAACCAGATTAGATGGAAGCGGCTCCGGATTATGTGCGAACTCTCCCGTAGGGTCGCAGTTCACACATACGCACTCAACGCCCATGCGCTCAAGAAGGCGAGGCATTATGATGCCGCCGACTGAATTGACAGCATCAAGGGCCACCTTGAAATGAGCATTGCGTACAGCCTCGACATCTACCATAGGAAGGGCAAGCACTGCATCGAGATGAGCGTCTGTAAAATCTTTTTCCTCAATCAAGCCGAGATCATCAACCTGCGCAAAGCAGAAATCTTCAGCCTCTGCACATGCAAGAATCGCTGCTCCCTCCACAGCATTGAGGAACTCGCCTTTCTCATTGAGAAGCTTCAAGGCATTCCATTGCTTTGGATTATGAGACGCTGTAAGGATGATGCCTCCGTCCGCTTCCTCGAAAACCACTGCCATTTCTGTTGTTGGTGTCGAACAGAATCCCGCCTTAACGACATCAACTCCGCACGCGATGAGAGTACCGCACACAAGGTGCTCGACCATATCACCTGAAAGACGCGCGTCTTTGCCCACAACAACCTTGTAGCGCTCGCAACATGGCTTCGGACGACGCTCGCGCATCTTCTCGCAATATGCATAAGTGAACTTTACGATATCAAGTGGCGAAAGGCTCTCGCCCGGAGCGCCTCCGATTGTGCCACGAATTCCGGAAATAGATTTTATAAGTGTCATAACCTCGCAAAATTACATTTTTAATATTACTTTTGCAACCCAAACTGATAAACACGATGAAAGCAATCTGGACAATACTTCTTCTGATAGCATCGAATGTATTCATGACATTCGCATGGTATGGTCATCTGAAGCTTCAGGAGATGAAAATCTCTACAAGCTGGCCTCTGATTCTGGTCATTCTGTTCTCATGGGGAGTGGCATTCCTGGAATACTGCGCGCAGGTTCCGGCGAACAGGATAGGATATGTTGAAAACGGAGGTCCGTTCAATCTCATGCAGCTCAAGATCATCCAGGAGGTGATTTCTTTGACTGTGTTCACAATTCTGGTTACGGTAATGTTCAAAGGACAGTCTCTGCAGTGGAACCATTTTGCCGCTTTCTTCTGCCTTATCATGGCCGTTTTCTTCGTTTTTCTGAAATAATTGCATTTTTTGCAAAAAAATTGCAGAAAAATTTGGAACATTAAAAATTTTGCGTACCTTTGCAATCCCAAAACGATAACATGGTCGGTTCGTATAACGGTTAGTACTCAAGATTCTCAATCTTGCAATAGGGGTTCGATTCCCCTACCGACTACAAAGAGCAGTCAGCAGACTGCTTTTTTACTAAAGTTCTAAAACATACGGGGGTATAGCTCAGTTGGCTAGAGCGCCTGCTTTGCAAGCAGGAAGTCGTCGGTTCGACTCCGACTATCTCCACCAGCAACCCACTCAGATACGTTTCTGAGTGGGTTTTTTCTTTTTGGGAGGGGTGAAATGTACCCACATTGTACCCACATTTTGAATGTACCCACTTCGCTGAAAATGAAATGATCCCGGAAATATCTTGCGATATCTGCGGGATCGTGACGAAAAATTTGAACTTGCTTTGCAAATTCACTGCAAAATTAACGAAAAAACACAATTTATCATATCTTTGCTATGGGGAATTGGCATTAGTGCCGAGTCCTCTTTTTTTGTTTGGTGCTGTGCCGGTTCCTGTTGGGGATGGAATTGTTTCTATCGTTTAACAGTTTATTGTAATAGGAATGACACAGTTGTCTATAGTGTTCGAGAGGATTCTCGATAGTATTCAGAAGGTGTTCAGCAATCTTTTCGGCTGGATCATCGCTGTTTTCACGGCTTATCTTTCTTGGCTTGGTGATGATTCGGGAAGTATTCTTCTTGTGATTGTTGCTTTGGTGTGGGATATGGCTTGGGGAATTGCAGCTGCTATGAAGCGGCATAATTTCGTTTTGTCTTATCTTTTGCGTGAGACTTTTTGTAAGATCATTGTTTATGTCGGTGCTATGAGCATTGTTCTTTTTGCGGAGAGGATGCTGGGGCTGACTTCGGGGCTTACTGTCAGGATCATTGCGGTTATCGCTACTTCTGTGGAGTTGTTTTCTTCTGCAGGAAATATTCTCATTATCAAGCCGGATTTTGTTTTTGTCCGGTTTTTCGGGAAATACCTTGTCGGGGAGATTGCTGACAAGATGAAGATTTCCCACGATGAGGCTCGTCAGATGTTGGATGGAAATTTTAGTAAGGAGTAGCTGCTATGGAAAGAAATGAGATTCTTAAAAAGATAAAGCAGTTTTTCAGTATTGAAGAGTTGGTTTGTCCTCATGCGTATCGGAAGTGGGGTCAGCGTGCCTGGCAGTTTCTTGATACGGATTTTCTTGAGACTTTGTATGTGATCAGAAAGGACATTCTTGGTGTGCCGATGTATTGTAATGTGGGAGATTATACGCAGAGGGGGCTTCGTTGCAATAAGTGTAAGATGGTCGCGAATAAGAGTGTGTCGTATCTGTCTGCTCATGTGCTTGGTAAGGCAGGAGATTTCTCTGTTGATGGGATGACTGCTGCAGAGGCACGGAAAAAGATAATCGAGAATGCCGACAAGCTTCCGCATCAGATCCGGATGGAGGCGAATGTTGCCTGGTTGCATATCGATGTGCTGGAGCAGTATGGTGTTGATGAGAGGATCCATCTTTTTGAGCAGTAAGTGATGAGACGGATCTTTTTATTTATGGCCATAGCATTGCTATGCTCTTCTTGTGCTACTTGCTGGAACTGCCGAAACATTGCCCTAAACTCTACTGATAAGAGGGATTCGGTCATTATAAAGGAGACTATCGTTTATCGAGACAGTCTGATTCCGGTACTTGTCAAGGATACGACTGCCATTGTGCATACAGTACCGGCGGACACGGCCAGGGCGGAAACTGATCTTGCAAAGGCGAAAGCCTGGCTCGAAAGTGACAGTCTCAAGCTGACGATTACAAATAAACCAAGCCCGATTCCTCCTGTCAAGGTCAGTATTCCGGAGAAGGCAAAGACGGAACTCCGGACACAGACTATTAAAGAATTCAAGACGGTTGAAGTCAATCGGCTCACGCCCTGGCAGAAAGGTATGATTTCACTTGGGTATATCTTTATAGGTGTTTGTGTCTCGTTGATTGTATTCCTTTTGTTGAAACTCTTACGGAAATAATCTGTCATAAAAATTCCCCTCAGGACTGTTGTCTTGAGGGGAATGGTTTTGTTGGGGAATTGGTTGCCTCTGATGAGGCTGATGTTTGAGGTTACTCGCCAGCTGCGGCATCTTCCTTAAGCGTAACCATTGTCATCATCTCTCCGGATTTTTCGCCGGTCTTGGTATTTACGAAGAAATACTTGATAAAGACTTTCGGACTGGTTGCGTTCGGAACTCCGTGCTTGTCGTCGTAGTCCTGCTTGATGTCGTACTCTTCGGTTACAGGCTCGAATACGTTGCCGATCTGGACTGCCTTGCTGTAGGCACGGGTAACACCGTTTGACTGCGGAGCTGATGCCTGGATGATGAGTTTGAGGTTTGCGACATCTGCCGGCTCTCCTTCGAGTTCGAATGTGAACTTGGTCGGCGTGAGGGTTACGATTGCTTCTGTCGGAGCCTCTACGCCCTGGAGTGCAGGAGGATTGCTGAGTGCTTCACCTCCGCAGGCTACGATCCAGTAGTTGAGACGTGAATAGAGGTTGGCTCCGGAGATCTTCGATGTGGTTCCGAGGACGGACTTGCCGGCCTGGGTCTGTGCGAGGGCATTCCAAGCCAATATCTGTGCATTGGTCAGATTACGCCAGCTCTGCGACAGCTGCTTGAAGATGGATTTCACGGCAGCCTGTGCAGCTGTTCTCGCTGCTCCACCGTAGCCACGATTGCGGATATACTTGCGACCACGCACCTTGGCTGCGGTCACACCCTTTGCGGAGCCTGACATTTCGTCGAAGGCGATTGAAGGAACATACTTCATAATTTGTTAAGTGTTTTTAAGGGGTTAATATTTTGTTTTACGCGCGTTTCTATTTGTTTCTCACACAAACAGCATACAGGAAATGATCTCTCGGCATACCGCCCCAGCCGAACTGAATATTCTTGACTGTCAGCACTGCATTCCTGATAGTTGCCTGAAGCATATCACAGCCATAGACCTGGACACTGTTCACATTGTCGCCGACAAATGGCAGCTCAACATCCACATCATCCGGAAATCCAGACAACTCCACAACATCATCAAAGGGATTGACTTCTGAGTTGTATCTGCCGGTCATCAGACCTATCAAACACCAGTTGTCATCGACATAACAGGTCTTATAATATCCATAGTTGTTCTGCGAAGTCGTATTGTTCAGAGTCAGTTTGGTCTCTGTTCCACACTCAAACACTCCACGCTGACCTTTCGGAACATAGAGGCTGAGAAGATAGATTGTGTATTCATCCGTCTGCTCCGGCCAGTAGTCGAGTTTCTCAATGCAGACAGTCTTGCTGTTCTTCAACCAGGTCTTCACAGTCGTTCCATAAAACTTGCCCTCTGTCTCGAACATTATATATGCACCGCTCATTCCGCTTTTTGGAATCGAGAGTTCCGGCACATAGACTTCAAGGACAGAAGCTGCAGCAAACGCCTCAGACTTGTTGCTGAACGAAAACTTACCGTTCAAGACAACCAGTTTCTCATTCTGGAAGGTGTTCAGGATGATTTCTCCTGCACCGAAATTATTTCTTGTAGATGTGATATTCATAGCTGATTCTCTGATTAAAGTTTATAAATCGGTGCAGATCCGAATACCTCTGCCAATTCTGACTCATACTGTCCTGCTCGATGTGCAAATGTTCCCTCAGTTTCTCCCTGCCATGTCTGAATCCACACTGCGAAAAGGTTAGGACGAGCCATCCAATTCCGCTCAGGATTAGAACAACGACCAAGAACATAGGCTTCCAAGTTTGGAATGCTTTTGTTGACTTTCTTGAGAGTGAACTGACCGGAAGCAACTCCCGTGTCATTTGAATATTGAGCATCCACTGACAGAATGGTAGAGCCATGCGACAGCTCAAAATCAAGAGTTTCGAATCCCTGACTGTCTGCAACCTCATTAAGAGTTACCCTGGCACGCGGAGTATATTCAGCGGCATACGCTGTCGAACTCTCCTTGCAAACCGCACTGATGGCCATAGATTCGCCCGTGAAGCCGGTCTTCTTGTCAAGCCAATAGAACTCACAGAAATACTTCTTGCCAGCCTCTGGTGCTACGCCCATAACCGACGTATAAAGAGCTGTCAAATCTGCATCGCCCCAATCGGGAGCCATGCCAGGAGTGATGATGACAGTCTGACCCCATCCGGAAGACACTCCAGGACTGAGCGCCGGAGTCATCTTGAACACAAGCACATGACTCTCTGACGGCTGCTGCAGACCAGTAAACACAATCATATCCGGAGAAATCCAAAGGTCATCATATATAACCTCAGGAACATCGTTCAGATACACCGGAGCATCAGTAAGCATAGGCTCACCGACCATCTGCAGATTGGTGTTGATTCTGACAAATGCGTTATGCGGAGTAAGTTCTGCAGCCTGGCCGAATGTCGAGATACCTTTCATCTTCTCTGCAAGAACAGCCCATCCGTTCATCTGAACAGATGTGAGTTTCTTATATGTTCTGGAGATTTTTGATAGGCGGTTTCGTGAGGTCGCTTGTGCAGGAGTCACGACCTTTGAATGTTGGGCTTTGCTTGACAGGATATTCCTGCCCTTGACATTCCTGGCAGTAACATCCTTTGCGGATCCGGCGAAGTCGCTGAATGCGATAGAGGGTTTGACAATCATAGGACTAAATCATTACATTTCACTCAATTACAGAGGCAAATGTAATATTCCGTCCAAACAATCCAAATTCCTGCAGAGTTTTCAGAAAAACACATAGAAAAAGCAGGAGCAATGCTGTCAAACACTGCTCCTGCTGATATTAGGTTTGCCCGATAAACGGGAATTTAACGAACACTATTTACAGATTCTTTCTGCTCACATCCTGCCAGCTTTCATTATTTAGTATCTCCGCATCGGAGCCGATAAAGCATTTTCCCGCCTCGGCGTCGTCGCAGAGCCAATAGCGCATCCAGGCTGTCATATAGGCATTGCCACGTGGTAGCATGTCGCTGTGGTCAATGCCTTTGATGCGCCCCATAATACGTTGCTCCGATCCAATGCCTTCATAAGTTTTCTGCATCTCTTCCAACCTGCAGCCGATCTTCGCGTCGAAGTCTCCGCAGCCGCCCATCAGCAGCATGGGAGCCTTCACGTCTTTCAGGAAGTCTGCGCCAAGGCTGTCAACAAGCATGGTCGCGGTGCCGCTTTGGGCGCAGAGAGCTCTGTACAGGCGGCTGTTCTCAAATAGTGAAGCGGATGTATAGATGCACATACCCCCTTGTGAATGCCCGGTCAGGCCAACGTGTGTCGTATCCACTTTCTGATAGAAGATACTCGACGGGTCGGCATTTGCCCTCAACATCATGTCAAGTGACTTGCTGACGGATTTGCCGTCCCACGTCCACTCGTCTTCATTGCCTACTACGATGAAGCCCCAGGAAGCCAGATGTTGGAAGATGGCTTTGTACTTGGACGCCCGTATGCCCGTTCCATTCGCCATGAGTACCAAGGGCCATGCCCTCTGTTCGGTCTTCAAATCAGTAGGATAAT
Organism: Bacteroidales bacterium; assembly: GCA_017415715.1. Lineage (GTDB taxonomy): Bacteria > Bacteroidota > Bacteroidia > Bacteroidales > UBA932 > Cryptobacteroides. The sequence continues at coordinate 82,367 of JAFQFD010000001.1, forward strand.
ACACCTGGAGAAGTTTGATTCGCTCGTCGCTGTCTTCCTGTGTGAACAACTCCACCTGGTAGTCTCCGTCGTAAGCATACTTTTTCTCCCATGCTCCCGGGTAATCAAACTTGTTCTGATATCCATTGGCAACGGCCTGAATCTTATCCCAGAATGAGCCGCAAGAGGTGCAGAATGTCATTGTTATTATAGACAACATCGCACGCACAACCGTCTTCCAAAACCTAACAAACATATAAATCCCGATTTATTTGTGCAAGATAGTGATTTTCTAATAATTCAGACCTGAAATCCCACAGAAATCTGTTTCCAGTGGGTGCGATATCCAGTTTGGGAGTCGATGAGAAAGTATCTGATATGTGCTTTGTACTCAGGAAGATTTAGATTCCAGAGGGTTTTGTAATCGTGGATGAGAAAGGCGACGAGTTCCTGGTTGTCTTGTATTGGAACCGATAGGAACGATCTCATCAAGCCTGGTCTGACACCACCGCCGGGAAATGTCAGCTGGACCTTGGCCACTATCCGGAAACGGTCGTCTGTGTTCTTGCTGAATATCATCAGCAGATCCTTTTCCTCTACTACGATGGCCGAGTCAAAGGTGATCGAGAACTGAGGGAACGATATGAATGGTTTAGGCTCCGGAGTGTGTTCATTGCCCAGCTGTGCAAATCCGTGATAGGCACTGACGAAGAGATTATAACCGCTGATGTGGCTGCAAGGGTTGAATGGTGGTCTTCTTGAGGGAACGCCTTTGGCTATGGCCGTCCACTCCAGTTGCTCATCGTGGTCGAGTTTACGCCAGGCATCGAGTGCCCTGCGATGCAGTCCTGAGTTGTATGATTGTGCCGGTGTGTTCTGGAACACTGTTGTGGGTTTTGTCCTCCAGTAGCATTTCCCGTTTCGATGATAGAATGATATGTTCCCCATCGAGCCCCAGCAGTCTAAAAATCTTGTGTTTGGGTTGTAGAGTGGCATTGTGTTCTGTGTTTCCGGCGAAGGTAATGTTTGGGGCGGAGATTTCCATATTGTGCAGGATAAGGAAGAAAGGGAGTGTAATTATAGGCGAAGTCTTAACCACAGAGGTAATTCATAGGGTGTTTCGCCAGGGTTTATATGTATATATGTATGTCGCCGGCAAGTCTTCCGGGCGGGGCACGACGGTGAGTTCAGCACCGACGCGGAAGCGTCCGTCAGCTCTCTTTGGCCTATGGTGTTTGACGACGGTTTTCGCGTCCGCGACAGCGGATGCGGAAACTGACGGCAAATGCCATAGGGGGCAAGCCCGTAGGGCGCGGCAGGAGCCGGACGCACTGAGGTTCGAGCGGGAGATAGGGGTCTTTCCGGCTCTGGCACTTACGGTGATTAAGAACTACAAACGCCACGACCTTGATGCGTACCTTGGCGAGTCTGTGGGATTTATGGAGAGGAGCGACAGCGGAACGGAATAAATCACACAGTCTCGCCCTGCCCGCCCTCGGAAGATTTGAAAGACTTTTTGAGCAGCAAAAAGACTTTCAAGTCTGGAGAGGAAAAAGCGGGCAGTATTGACAACATCGGCGAAAGCCGATACCTTGCCTACGGAAGGCTTTTATGACTGACTGAGCTTGCGAAGGAAGTGATAAAAGACTGGAGAAGGCCCGCGGCTGCGCCGCTAAGGCTGGCAATTCCTTTTGGACTTTCGGCCTGCAAAGAAGAGATATACAATCCCTTATCCACTGACATTCATTCGGAGAATACGCCTTACGCAACCATCGCCGAAAGTCCTAAGCCCCTCGACGGGCTTGGAGGCCGGGAGCCCTTGAGAGGGGCTCATTATTGCCAGCCGCCTCGACAGAGAGCATTAACGCACTTCCTTTCCAACGTGCTCTAACACAGCTCCTTAACATAATCGATATTGTGTAATCTGACGCCTGCAAGACGTTCTTTCGTGCGAATGTCTGCCACTAAACACCATCCTTTCAAGCGAGGAATACCGGTGGAAGTCTGTTACACAATTTAGGTCCGATTATGTTATGTTTCGGCCGGTCCGCACTATGGCTCAAGCGAGGCACGGCCTGCTCTCTGTCGGTCATTCTCCCCTGTGGGGTCGGGGGCATTGACCAGCTGGAGTCTTTTGGCTTTTGGAGGAGGAAATTTTGCATAAAGAACGCAGAGATTTTGTCCGTAGGCAAAATCGCGGAGTTCGCAAAATTTGCCGGGGGAAAAAGACGAAAGTCTCCAGACCGCTGTTTGTTTAAT
>JAFQFD010000054.1 GCA_017415715.1 Bacteroidales bacterium
CAACATCACCGGCAAGGGAGTCAATACGGACATGTCCAGTTATCGACAGGAGCGAATCAGTCGGACCGATGCTGTTTTGGGTCAGTGATACCGAAGAATAATAACCTGACAGGTATCGCGAAGGGGCGTCTTTGAATATTATTGAAGAATCCATATACGATTCAGGGTTATTTACCAACCATTCGGAATCGTAGAAATTCGCAGTCAAGGCACTCACATTAAATTCTCTTGCCTTGATACCACAGCCAGTCATCAAGAAGAGCAACAGAAATAAAAAGGATAATGTACGTTTCATATGATCATGCCCCTATTTTAGTGCATAAAGTTATAACTTTCAACAAACATATACAAGTTCACCTGGGGATTCGGAGAAAGAGGGGTTGGGCGATACCGCTTTTCAATTATAATCACTACCTTCGCAGATGACACTTAATGCATAATATGAAACGACTTCTTACTATACTTCTGTCAATCACCGTTGCCGTTGTATCTTCTTTCGCCCAATCGCAAACAAAGGATATGAGGCAATGGACCGAACTCCAGAATTCGATAATAATGGAGCTGAATCGTTCGTATGTAGATTCATTGCCTGTTGACAGAGTGATGAGAGCAAGAGTTGATGCTATGCTTGCCGAACTGGATCCTTATACGATATATGTTCCTGAAGAGGAGAATGAGGATATGCTGATGCTGATGTCGAAGACATACGGCGGAATCGGAGCGATCATTACCAAGCGTAAAGAAGATAATGTAATTATCAGCGAGCCTTACGCCAATTCTCCGGCTCAGAAGTACGGATTGGTATGTGGTGATGAGATTTTGGCTATAGACGGTGTCTCGACAATAGGTCTGGAGTCTTCGGAGTGTAGCGAAAGGATGAAGGGAAAGCCTGGCAGCAAGGTCGTGTTCACTGTCAGGAAACTCCGCACCGGAGATACGCTTGAAATTCCTGTGATCCGTGAAAGAATCCATTTCCCGGATGTGGAATATGCAGGAATGCTTGATGACAGCACAGGATATATTTTGCAGACAGGCTTTACGGAGAATGTATCCGGGGAACTTCGTTCACATTTCCTTGACCTGAAGTCTCAAGGTATGAAACGACTGGTTCTTGACCTCAGGGGTAATGGTGGCGGTCTGAGGGATGAGGCTGTGAGAGTGACTTCATTGTTTGTTCCCAAAGGATCGCTGGTTATGACGCAGAAAGGTAATTCACCGGAAACATTCAGGGAGTTCAGAACGGTAACTGAGCCGGTCGATACAGAAATTCCTATAATCGTGATGATCAACTCCGGAACTGCCTCATCTTCGGAAATCGTTGCCGGAGCGCTGCAGGATATGGACAGGGCGACCATAATGGGAAACAGAAGTTTCGGTAAAGGACTGGTTCAATCTGTTCTTCCGATGCCATACAACGGACAACTGAAAGTGACCACAGCAAAATACTATACTCCAAGCGGCAGATGCGTGCAGGCTATCGATTACTCGCATAGGAACGAAGACGGTAGTGTAGGCCATATACCTGATTCGTTGACAAGGGAATTCCGAACTGCATCAGGAAGAATCGTCCGTGATGGTGGTGGCATAACGCCGGATGTGGAGATTCCGGCTGACGATTACAGCAGGATCGTATATTCTCTGGTATTGTCAGGTATCATCGATCAGTATGCATTGGATTTTGTACGTAGGAATGAAAGCATTCCGGAAGTGGATGATTTTTACTTCAAGGATGCGGATTTTGAGGATTTCATTTCATTCGCCAAGGGACAGGAGTTTGATTACCGCAGCAGTGCCAGGACTCTGTTTGACGGATTGAAGCGCGAACTGGAGAAAGACGGCTTGTCAGAGTTTATGCAGGGAGAAATCGAAGCTGTAGATAAGGCTCTCGAAGTTGATAAGGAAACGGTACTTCGTTTCAACAAGGAACAGATCATTCCGTTCATCGAGGAGGAAATCACTGTAAGATATTGGTATCAGGAAGCAGGAATCAAGGTCAGGCTGCGCTATGACGAACAGTTGAAGAAGGCCTTGACGGCTGATCTGATAGGATAGAAACTAATTATTCAAACGCCAAAAACATATCCTCAAAGTTGAAGATAACTTTGCTGAATTTAGTCGTCAACTTTCTTATGTTTAAATAAGTCTCCCATCTTCTTTGGTTTTCAGTGAACATATACAATAGTCTACCTGGGGATTCGTAGAAAGGCGACGAGGGCGGCGGCTTGCACTGGCGATTACTGCACTGAGGTCGCCGCCCATGCACCGGAGGACTGCCTTGAAGGCAAGTCTCTTGGCTTTTCCGTGAAAAGACGAGAGTCTTGCGGCAGTCCGGAGTTATAGATAGTCGTGTTCTTTCGCTAACGCTCAAGCGACTTCGTCGATTACTGACGATCCGCTTGCGGTCGGAAGAGGACGAGTGCCGCTTTTATATATACAACGAAGCCTGGCACAGTTTGTACCAGGCTTGTATCCTTTAGGTAAATTCGAATTTAGTTTTTTCTCTTGAAACGTTTGTAATCTGTAATAAGTGTTCCTTCAGAGAACTCTGTTCCAACCTTCTGCCACTCCATAATGGATTTGTCTAGCCTCACGATTTTATAGCTAGTGCTTCCATAAGGAGTAGTTGTTGTTATCACACCATCAGAGATTGTGTAGTTATATGTATATGAAGAATAGCCTGCTTCAACGTCATATACCTCAAGAAGATATGATTCATCTTCATTAAAAGTGTATGTTGCCCCGCCGTCCCATGCTAAATCTGGATATATTTCATAACTCTCGTACCAGGATCCGACAATCAACGAAGGAACTATTGCATGTTCTGCATAATCCTTCTCATTAAGGCATCCGCAAAAACCGACCATTGCAATCAAAATGGCAAAAATACGTTTCATATGTTATGTGTTTAATTATAGAACGCGATTCTATCGAAATTACTTCTGTTATGACTCATAAAGTAACTATGTTTGTAATCTATTGAAAGACGCTCTCAGGGGCTTGTCGGCCCCTGCCGCTTGTCCAATACTGTATTACCGCTATATCCAGCGAGTAGAATGGAAAAAGCATCTCAAACGAGATGCTTAACTTTTGCCCCTATGCGTGGGGAGGTTTACGCCTTGCGGCGTGATGCGATGCGGGCGTGGACTTCGCGTTACCCATTACATCGTCCTACCACGACTTACTATTTGTGTTGCAAAGATATGCAGTTTTTCTCTAGAGTAATGCCCTGTTTGCCGACTGAAATGATTGCAGAACCGTCCGACAGAAAAAACGTATATTTGATGTCGGACGCTGCCCAAAACCGATGAAATGACCGGGAAAAGAGGTACCGTCCGACATTTTTTCCGTCATTTTTATGATGGACGGTCATCTGTAATCAGCAAAACCACCATGGTGGCTATATGGGTTGAATGGACGGTCAGTCTTTCCACCAGTTCCTGCGGTAGTGGAAGATGGCGCTTTTGCCTTCTTTGCGGTTCTGCTTCTTCAGGAACGGGATCTGATAGCCGATGCCGAACTCGATGTATTCTGCGATATGCAGGTGAGTCTTGGCGCTTGCCTGGAGGTATATGTTGTCCCAGACACGGCACTTCAGTCCGAAGCGGATATAGTGGAACGCTTCATCGCTGCCTGCTCCATCGTTCTTGTAGAAGAGAGGGCGCTTGCCATAGCCATATATAGGATGGTCGCAATCGTAATAATGACGTGAAGGATTGAACAGGTATACGCCCCAGTCCACAATGGCTGTGACTGCTCCGAACTTGAACTCATTGTTCAAAGATACGCCAACACGGATCTTGTCTATGGTACTGTAGCCTTCAGGCCTCTTGACGTAGAGTGAGCGGTCTGTGTTATTGTCAATGGCCCCATTGTAGAATGCATCCATTCCGAGACCCACTCCATACCAGTTGTTCGCATGATAAACAGCTCCGGCGTGGAATGACGATATCAGGAACCTGTGCTTATCCGCAATAGCAGCCTTATGGGCGCCTGCTGCTCCTGTGATGTTGATGCTCCATGCATAAGGAAGATCCGGGAACTTTACAGGCTCCTTCTCGACTTCCGAATTCAGCGTCGCGGTCAGTCCGACCGAGCCATACAAAGTATTCATACCTATATTTGGCATGCATACGCGTCCGTTGCTCATATGGAAGTAACCGAACTCGCCGCCTACCGCAAGATATCTTGTGATCGGAATGTTCAGGTTGATGCCGGCATTCAGATATGCATTAAGCGTACATCCGAAGATGGTGTTCACAGTTGTGTGGCCATAATGATCCGGATCGGTGTCATCCTGAGTATACCAATGCTCAGTCACCGCTCCCAGACCTCCAGCCACTTTAAACCTCATCTGGAAATGGTCTGTATCAATGGCATCCAGAAGTATATATGGATATACGGCAATTCCCATTCCCAGCTTTGCCATATCGGGATCCTGAGGCTTTCCGAAATCCAGCCATGACAATCCTATACCAACGGTGGGATTACCCAGATATTGCTGCCATGGGCGCTGCTGAAGTGACGGGAACTCGACGCCCATATGCACACCGGCAGGATTGATGGGACCGAATTTCTCATAATGGGTATTCTTATCGAGATACATTCCCCTGAAAGGATAAGCCTTGATCGCTATTGGGGACCTCTTGTCTTCGTTTTCATGTGTCTGCGCGGACAGGGAGCCTGCAAACAAAGTGAATATAAATAATAACAGGGCAATACGTTTCATAAAAAAATCGTTTCTTACTACTAAAATCATCTAACCGCCCACATAGATGCAGAGATGGCTGCAAATGTTGCAGCCATCTTCAAATTTTGTCCTGTTTTGATTGATTTAATTGTTCTCCATCAGGAAGACTTTCATGAAGTCGTTCAGATCGCCGTCCAGAACCCCCTGAGTGTCAGAGGTCTCATGCCCTGTACGAAGGTCCTTGACCATTTTATATGGATGCAGGACGTAACTTCTGATCTGCGACCCCCACTCTATCTTCTTTTTCTGGCCTTCAAGCTCCGCCTGCTTTTCCTGGCGCTTCTTGAGCTCTATGTCATAGAGACGTGACTTCAGGATGCGGAGTGCGTTCTGCCTGTTGTCCAGCTGCGAGCGGGTCTCTGTATTTTCCACGACAATGCCGCTCGGGATATGCCTCACTCGCACTCCGGTCTCGACCTTGTTGACATTCTGTCCGCCGGCTCCGCTTGAGCGATATGTATCCCACTCCAAATCTCCCGGATTGATTTCAATCTCTATGGAATCGTCAACCAATGGATATACGAAGACTGACGAGAATGTGGTCTGACGCTTTCCCTGAGCGTTGAATGGCGAAATCCTCACCAGACGGTGCACTCCGCTCTCCGCCTTGAGATAACCGAATGCGTAGTCGCCCTCCACCTGCATGGTCACCGACTTGATGCCGGCATCCTCACCTTCAAGTTCGTCTGTGACCGTGACTTTATAACCATTGCGCTCCGCCCAGCGGATATACATGCGCATAAGCATTGCAGACCAGTCGTTCGCCTCCGTTCCTCCGGCTCCCGAATTGATGGTAAGCACTGCTCCAAGGTTGTCACCCTCCTCACCGAGCATATTGCGAAGCTCCAGAGCCTCAAGTGCCTCCACCGCTTCCGCATACGCCGCATCAATATCGTCATCCTCAAGCTCCAGCAACACATTGAGATCCTCGACCGAGGTCATCACGCCGTCAAAGCCGGTCACCCAGAACTTGACGCCCGAGAGCTCCTTAAGGAACTTCTCGGCCTCCTTAGGGTCGTCCCAGAAGTCCGGAGCAAGCGTACGCTCCTGCTTACGGGCAACCTCCTCGCGCTTTGCCTCAATGTCTATGCACCTGCCAAGCGTCTCCACACGCTGCTGCAATTCCTTTATCTGTTCTGTACTTATCATCTTATACCCTTCTGAATATCCTCACAAAATTAGTCATTTTCCATCATAAGCAAAAGAGAAATAGTTATATTTGTGTCTTATTAACTTACAGAACTATGATAAGACCGGTATACACAGCATCGAAAGACAGATACACCGACGGCATGCAGTATCGCAGATGCGGCAAGAGCGGCATCATCCTCCCTGAGATATCTCTGGGCCTTTGGCAGAATTTCGGCGACACCGCTCCGCTGGAGCGCAGCCGAGAAATGCTTCTGCACGCATTTGACAAAGGCATATGCCACTTCGACCTTGCCAACAACTACGGTCCGTCGTACGGCAGCGCAGAAAGCACGTTCGGCACCGTGATGCAGAGCGACCTGAAGCCATACCGTGACGAACTGTTCATATCCACAAAGGCAGGATATGACATGTGGCCCGGTCCATATGGCGACCTCGGCTCACGCAAATATCTGATCAGCAGCCTCGACCAGAGTCTCAAGAGGATGAAGCTCGACTATGTGGACGTATTCTATTCACATCGCTTCGACCCCGACACTCCTCTCCAGGAGACCATGCAGGCCCTCGTGGACATAGTCAGAAGCGGCAAGGCATTGTATGCCGGAATATCAAACTATCCGCACGAGGCGGCAGAATACGCATACAAATACCTGGCAGAGCACGACGTTCCTTGCCTGCTGCATCAGGTCAAGTACAACATGATGCACAGGGTGCCGGAGACAGACAATCTCCTCGAACAGGCAAAGGCTGCAGGTTCGGGGCTCATTGCCTTCTCTCCATTGGCGCAGGGCGTGCTGACCGACAGATACCTCAACGGCATACCGAAGGACTCAAGAGCGGCAAGAGACTTCTCGCTCAAGTCTGCGTCAATTACGCCTGACCTCGTGGACAGATTGCAGAAACTCAATGCGCTTGCAGCAGAAAGAGGACAGAGCATGGCGCAGATGGCGCTGGCCTGGAACCTCAAGGACGACCTGGTCACTTCCGTCATCATCGGAGCCAGCAGCGTGGCACAGATCGACGACAATCTGAAAGCCATTGAGAAGAAGGCGTTCTCAAACGACGAATTGAAATTAATCGACTCATTGACAATATGATAGGCATATTCGACTCAGGTGTAGGAGGATTATCGGTGTTCAAGGAGATACGAAAGCTTCTCCCTGAGCAAAGCTATGTCTATTACTCTGACAACGCACATTGTCCATACGGTGAAAAAAGCCGTGAATACATCATAGACAGAGCTCGCACCATCACAGAATTCCTTCTGAGCAAAGGATGCGAAATAATTGTTGTAGCCTGCAACACGGCCACAGCCGCAGCCATAGCCACTTTGAGAGAAGAATACCCTGTCAGGTTCATTGGAATGGAGCCTGCGATAAAGCCGGCTGCGAAGGCCACTCAGACAGGAGTCGTGGGAGTGCTTGCGACTGCAGGCACACTCAAGGCGACAAAATACATAGACACCAGGGCCAAATGGGCCCAAGGCGTAACGATTGTAGAGCACATAGGCCAGGGATTCGTCGAACTGGTAGAGAAAGGCATCCTCAACGGTCCGGACGCCGAGTCCACGGTCTGCGCCAGCCTCAAGCCCCTGCTTGATGCCGGCGCCGACACCATAGTCCTCGGCTGCACCCACTACCCTTTCCTGTCGGAAACCATCAGCAAAGTAGCATCGGAACTATATCCGGAGAGACAGATTACAGTCATTGACCCGGCCCCTGCAGTCGCAAGGCATCTCGTGGAAGTCATGCAGGAAGAAGGCATACAGGATGCATCAGAGCTAGGATTCAGCATAGAACTCCATGCTTCCGGCAACCCAGAAACACTCCAGAACACATACAGCAACGCACTATGACAAAACAGGCCGGGAAATCCCGGCCTGAATTGCGTTCTGATGTAATTGCTTAACTGTATAACTGTCCAAGAACCTCGAAGTAAGGCTTGCCGTCTACTATTGAGATCTTGTAGATTGTATCGTCAACCTTGTAGTATTCGTTTCCGTCTGCCAGTGTCACGAGGTCGTAGTCCTCTGGAAGTGTCTCTACGAGAGCTCCTGCTGGAGGTACGATCACCTTGTATTCACCTTTTGCATCCATCATGTAGAATACTCCGTCCTGATAGTAGTAGTCGCTTCCTGCAGCTGCATAGCTCTGAATGAGTCCGAGCTGTGTCGCGAGGCTGTAAGCCGCCTGCGCCTGCTGCTGGCCGGCTGCGATCTGAGCGTTCTGAGCTGCGATAGTCGCGTTGTTCTGAGCTATGATCGCGTTCTGCTCGGCGATATACTGATTGTTCTCGTTGATCTGGCTGTATGTGTTCACCACTGTGTTGTAGTATGAGAGGCGAACCGCCGCCCAGGTCATGTCTGCTATGAGGTTAGCTGCGAGAACTGTTCCGAAAGGAGGTCTGCAGACTACATAATATCCACCGTATGGACGATACCATATGTCGTTGTAGCAGTAGTAAGTCACTCCGTGATAATAGTGTCTGTGAACATGAGTAGGGAGCACTCTTACTCTGTGTCCGTAGCAGTGGTTGTGTCCTGTCCAGAAATATGATGGAGCACTGTAGTGCATGAAGTCACGGTCACGTGGGTGAACTCTGTGCACGTCCGGCTTGTGGTCTGGACGGATATGAACCGGCTTGTCAGGACGAAGGTCAGGTCTCATAGCCTCTCCGCCTGGTTTCCTGTCACCCGGACGGTTTCCCGGACGTACCGGACGAGTCACCGCTGCAGGCTTGTCCTGTCCGCCTGGCTTGGCAGCAGGCTTCTGGCCCTGTCCTGTTGAAGGACGGGTTGCCGGGCGTGTAACTGTGCCGGAAGGCCTTGTAGTGGAACCGGAAGCCGGTCTTGTCACAGTAGGTCTTGTGGTCGGCCTTGTCACTGTCGTGCTAGGCTTCTTGTCCTGAACTGCTCCTGTAGACGGTCTTACGGACATTCCTGTAGTCGGACGAGCTGTCGTCGCCGGCTTTGTAGAGGTCGATGGGCGCGTTACAGAAGTCGAAGGACGTGTTGTTGTCGCAGGTCTGGTCTGTGACGAAGGTCTGCTGACCGAAGTCGACGGACGGGTCGCTGACGACGACGGACGTGTCGCCGAAACTGCCGGCCTTGATGACTGTCTTGTGCCAGAAACTGCAGGAGACTTCTTTGCAGAAGAGGATGACGCGGAAGACGAGCGTGATACCGAAGACGAACGCGAGGTCGAAGCCGAGGTTGAACGCGACGAACTTCCGGAACCTGTACTTCTTCTGGTCTGGGCTTCAGACTGGAATGCTGTCAATGTCAATCCCAAGAGCATTACAGCAAATGTTGTTCTGATCGTTCTCATTGTAAAGAAGTTTTAAGGTTAATAGATGTGGTACTTTTGCGATAATTCACGGAAAGATGCTTCATCCTTCCGCCAGTAATCGACGATGTCTTTGACTTTGTACCCTTTGCTGAATACTGTTCTTACATAATCCGTGCCACAAACTTTATCGAAGATGCCGCCGACGTTGGCGACCTCAAAGGCTTTCTTGTCCGGGTAGAGTTCCGCAACTGCCTGCATCACATAGAATTGCACCTCTGTAATACGAGCCTTTTCATACTCTGTGAAAAAATACTGAAGGCCTCCTACAAGCTGGCCTTTCTGGCTTCCTGAGAACGGTTTGAACCATATTGTGCGGAATGAAACTCCTTCCAGCCCATATGACTCGAGCCTTTCCTTGAGCTTCTGCGGATCGAGCCATGTGGCTCCGAACACCTGGAAAGGAAGCGTGTATCCTATGCCTATGTTCATGAATCCATACAGCTCGCCGCAGACTCCTGCTGCGGCATAGTACATCGGAGTTTCCTTGAACGGGATGTTAGGCGAAGGCAGCACCCAAGGCAACCCTGTATCTTCATATATCATATCCCTGGTCCATCCTTCCATCGGAACGACAGTCAGCTTGCACTTCGCAGGAGCCTGGTTGCCTTTCTGCCCACAGTTAAGGCCTTCTTCATTGACAAGCTGCGCAAACTCACCGACCGTCAGACCATATACATAAGGTATCTTGTACTGGCTCACGAAAGAATAATATGGCTGCTCCACGTAGCATCCTTCGATCTTGTTGCCGCCCAGAGGATTAGGGCGGTCAAGGACCATCACTTCTATGCCTTTTGCCGCACAGGCTTCCATAACGAGGCCAAGCGTGCTGATGAAAGTATAAGATCGGACGCCTACGTCCTGGATGTCATATACCATCACATCAATGCCCTCAAGCATCTCCGGCGTCGGTTTCCTGGTTGCGCCGTACAGCGAAAACACAGGCAGGCCGGTCACTTCGTCTACAGTGTCCGTAACCTTGCCTCCGGCATACACATCACCCCTGACACCATGCTCAGGGCCATATAATGCCACAAGATTGACTCCGGGAGCATTGTATAATATGTCAATTGTCGAGCGCAGCTTGCTGTCCACTCCGCTTGGATTGGTAACAAGGCCCACCCGTTTTCCGACAAGGCCTTCAAAGCCTCTGTCGCGAAGGACTTCTATACCGGTCTTCACCCTGACTTCTGCTGCCTGGGACTCGCCGGTGCATGAAACGGCAGCCAGCACGCATATTGCCAAAACGAACAGTCTTCTCATAGATTCGCCATTTAAAGATCAACGATTTTACCTGCAAAGAGAATGTTGTCCTTCTCAACATCAGCTATGAAGAAAAGGAATGGCCTGTCAACAGTCATTCTCTGGACTCTTGAAGGTGCCACAGATGTCAGACGCACCTGCGCGATTGTCACGGCAGCGGCCTCTGTTCCCTTCTCCGACACATCAATGTAGCACTTCTGCTTCACCTGGCTGAGCGCAAGAGGCCCCATTGCCGAAATGCCGCTGAAATCTGCAGCTCCGGAGAATGCCGTCTTTATGCCCATCTTCTCAAGAGCATCATTCAGAATAAGAGAGGCCTCCAGTTTGAACTTCGGCATCTCTACGATGACTTCGCCTGCCGCAAGCATTCCCATTGCTGCATCATAGGCAGACTCACTGATATAAGGAATCACCGAATTCACATCCATGCCTGCAGGAGGGAGCACAATGTACATTGCATATCTTTCGCCGTTGTATGGAAGTCTTACCATCTGGCAGCCCTGGTACTCAGCATACATGAACCTCGCCTTTCTGGTCATCATCGGCACCTTGCTGTCGCCGGATATTCCATGGAACACCTTGTCCGCGGTCCGTTCCGGGTCGAATGCATATTCCCATGGAGCGTTGAAGTAGAGGGCATTCATGAGCACCATCACCGTACCTCTGCCAAGCTCATCTATGATTTTGGTGATCTTGTCTTCGGTATTCTCCGCACACCAGTTATTGATTGCCTGTACTGTTGCCGGATCTGCGAAGTTCTGCGTTGTGATGAATGCGTCAAAATCCTTTTCCAGAAGGTCCACATAACGGTTTCTCAGGCTGAAGTTGTCATCAACCCATATTGAATTCGCAGACTTTACGATCAGGTCATCACCGCCTCCGAGGTCCTCTGCCTTGAAGAGGCATCCGTTCAGTGCGTCGGCAAACTCTGCCTTGGTCTCCCCTTCCGCACCTTCTGCAAGCATGGACAGTGCGACTCCTGCGCTGTATGGAGAAACGACAAGGTTGTCATCATAGTTAACTGTCTGGTTCACCTTCTGGAAGTATGAAAGTGCAAATCCGATATCAGAGCCTTCTGTCGGTTCCTGATATTTAGGTCCGCATGCAGATATTCCGGTCAAAGCAGCCATAATCATCAACAGTTTCAAATTCGTTTTCATATTTATACAGATTTATTGTTTCTTTCCGTATTCGGGATCAACCTTCAGGAGGAATGTCACTCCTACCGTCACAAGGCAGCATATCATCACAAATATAAAGAAGGATGTATATCCCAGCCATTCCTGCACATATCCGGCCACAAGGCCCGGCAGCATCATGCTGAGGGCCATGAAGGCAGTGCACAGCGAGTAGTGTGCCGTCTTGAATTCTCCTTCTGAGAAATATATGAGATACAACATGTATGCCGTAAATCCGAATCCGTATCCGAACTGGTCCAGTGCGACGCACGAACCTATGACCCATAGATTGTCCGGCTGATATGCAGCCAGGAACACGAATGACAGGCAAGGAAGGGTCAGGCTGAGTGCCATAGGCCACAGGGACTTCTTCAAGCCCCATCTTGAAGCCGCGATTCCTCCCAGGATGCCGCCGACGGTCAATGCAGCCACTCCTACTGTACCATATACTATACCTACGTCCTGCGTCGACATGCCAAGGCCGCCTTCTGCCGCGGAATCAAGAAGGAAAGGATTCATCATCTTGACGAGGAAGGCTTCCGGAAGGCGATACAGGAGCATGAAGAGCATTGCTATGAGAACGCCTTTCTTCCTGAAGAAGGTCACGAATGTGCGTCCGAACTCCTTCAATATCTCCGATGCTGTTGTCGCATCTGAAGTCTTATCTGATGCCGGAACCGGGAGTGCTCTGGTATGATACAGAGTCACACAGGCAAAGATGACCGCAGACAGGATAAGGGTTATCTTCCAGGCCATGTGGACATCGGAAGTCCTTGTCTCGAGATAACCTGCAAGGGCGACAAGGATGCCTTGTCCGAAAATTGAGGACAGGCGGTAGAATGTGCTCCTGATGCCGACGAACTCCGCCTGTTTGTTGGGATTGAGCCCCAGCATGTAGAATCCGTCAGCGGCGATGTCGTGCGTTGCTGACGCGAATGCCGTTATCCAGAATATGACCAGGGTCACGAAGAACAGCGGGGACGAGCTTATGGCTTCGCCGCTCTCCTGCGGAAGCAGGAAAGGAAGAAGCAGCATGGCGGCCGACATGAGGATCTGCATGGTCAGTATCCACCATCTCTTTGTCTTGATGATGTCCACGAACGGGCTCCACAGAGGTTTGATCACCCATGGGAGGTAAAGCAGGCTCGTGTAGAATGCCAGCATGCCGTTGGGCATGCCCATGTTCTTGAACATCACCAGGGATATGTTATTGACTATGAAATAGGGTATGCCTTCTGCGAAATAAAGCGTCGGCACCCATAGCCATGGATTTTCTTTCTTCATGTCCTATGATTTGAGTGATGAACCCGGATAATAATGCCGGAGAATCTCTTCGTATGTATAACCTCTGGAGGCCATCACGGCCGCGCCTATCTGGCAGAGGCCGACTCCATGGCCCCAGCCGGAGCCCTCAAGTATGATTCTGTCACCATCCATCTTCACTTCGAATGCCGAACTTTTGAGATGGCTTTCCGAGAGTATCCTCCTTATCTCCAGTTCCTTGCCTACGATTATCGTTTTCTCCGACCCCACTATCTTCAATCTGTAAAGTCTTCCGGACAGTCCCCTTTCAAGCGGAACGATCTCCCGGATTTCACCTATATTGACACCACTTCTGCGGGATACGAGTTCCGACAGGGTTTTCCTTTCATATGTTGTTTCCCATCTATAGAAGTCAACGGTCTCCTGGTCATATGAATTCAGGACCTGCCCAAGAATCCCCTTGTCTGTCGTGCTGCAGAACGGTTCTGCTGCCGGATCATGGTCAGGAGTGTCCGGAAGCGGCTGCAGATATGGATGCTCCGCATCCTCCCAGCAGGTCTCGAATCTCTCCATGACTCCGCCGCAACACTTTGAGAAGCGGGCATCGCAGAGTTGTCCTTCGTACTCAAGCACCTGTCCCCATGTTGCGTCAATTACCTTGCGTACAGTCGGGCCGACAGCCCTCGTCAAGCCCTGATATCTCTGGCAATGGTCGTCAGCGCAGACATCGAATGAATGATGATCCTCATGGTCATACCATTTAACATACTCATATGTCTCATCCTCAGTCTCACCGGCGTCCTTGTTGAACCTTGCATCAAGGTCGCACATAAGTGTCGGCACATTGCATACACCTTCCGGCACTTCGCCGCCGGAGTGATCTCGTGCGAGAGCGACCCGGGCCATGACCCATGAACGGGAAATCACAGCATGGGCCTTGAGGAACTCCTCAGAGGCTGTCGCACTCATTTCAGAAGATATGACGCTGAGCAGATAATCCTCCACTCCGATCACATTGACGGCGGTAAGCTTGCCCTTGTCGACGATTATCTTCAAGGCTCCCGCGAACTTCTGATCCTCCTTGCGTTCCCAATGGAAATTGACTCCTATGGTCACATCGTGCAAGATGAAAGAAGGCCCTGCAAACATTGTGGAGAGGGTTTCCGCATCAAAGTACAGCTCGTCATATAGAGCTCCGCCATATTCTATCTTGCCTTCCCTCAGCCTCGCCGTCCTCATGCCGGCACCGTCAGAAAGTATCTCGAATACTATCTCCTGAGCGGACATTATACCAACTTCAAGAAGCGGCTGGGTGCGTGTGAGACGCCTTTTCATACGTTCTTCCTCCTCTGTCGGGACCGTCACCTCGTCCAGCATTTCCCCAAGAAGCTCCGGTGTTATCTTGCCGAACTCCTCCTCAACAGGAACGATGAAGACTCCTGCCATGTCGGCACACCCCGGACTCATGGTCAGATGGTCCGGACCGTCGCTGAAATAGTGGTGTGAACGATGCCTGCTGCGGAATATGATTATCGAGCGGAACTCTCCGTCACGATAATATGTGAACAGATTTATAAGCGGTTCATTCTCCCCTTCAGGTATGTCAGCGCAGTCAAGCAGGCGATACAGCATCTTTGCCGCCGACTTGGACGTTTGAGCTCTCAGGACGAATATTCCTCTGGTGAACTTCTTGTAGTGATACAGGTCGGCATCCTGGACTGACGTCAGGTATTCCAGATCCTGCGAGTCTGCAGATATCAGGGCATCCACATCGTTCTCCAGGGGCATCAGACCTTCCGGAGCGCCCTGGAAATGGTGATGGTCCGGTGCGGAAGCGCCGCTGCGCGGGCCATTGTAGAAGAATGTGAAGTCTTGAAATTTCCTGGCAAGGTCGAGCATGTCGACATATCTCTGCCATATGGACTGGTCCGTGTGACGATTCATCGCTATGACCAGATGATCCGGGAATATCGGATATGGATTTACCAGGATATGATATTTCTTGCCCTTGCGTCCTTCGAACTTCATCATTATCTGTTCGGCCGGACGGTTTTCGCGGCAGAGGAAACACCTTCTCTTCGCTATGTCCTCTTTGTTGAGCTTCGCTGCGGAAGACACCATCCTTGCCGGATTGAACTGAAGCTTGACCTTCAGGCCTCCGACCTCCACCTCTTTTATCTGCACATTCTTGAGCGCCCTGAAGTTGTCGCATGCCAGAGGCCAGCGGGAAAGCTGGTCTCCGACGAATTTATGAATTCTGTTTTCTTTCATACTACTGAACAGTTCTCTCGGCTACGCTCGAGATGACAGTCTCATGCGGGCTTCGAGTTCCCATGTGCGGATACGGTCCTTGTAAAGATTGTTTGCGTTGACTTTCTCTATGCCAAGCGCTGCATCAGAATTGCCCTCCCAGCGGCGACAACAGTAGAGGACGTCATATATGCGTCCTATCCTGTATTCCCTGCTGATCCTCAGGCCGAGCGCATAATCCTCTCCATAGCTGGTATCAGGGAGGTTTATCGTACGAAGAAGCGGAGTCCAGAAAGCCCTTGGAGCACCAAGGCCGTTGACCCTCAGGGCGTTATTTCTTCCATTATCTTCAGTCCACTCACGGTGGTCGATGATCCCAGGAGGGATCGGATTCATATCGAAATCGGTCATCTGATATGTTCCCACGACCATTGCGCATTTCTGCTGACGGAATGCATCCACGATCTTCTGCAGGGTGTCCGGGCCGCTGTATACGTCGTCGCTGTCAAGCTGCACGGCATATTCTCCGCAAAGCTCATGATGAACGGCAAGGTTCCAGCATCCGCCAATGCGAAGGTCATGCCTTAAAGGTATCACGTGAACCAGTCTGTCATCCTCGATTGCCTCCAGCAGTTCCTTTGTGCCGTCTGACGAATGATTGTCGACGACTATCACATTGAACGGGAAGTCACATTTCTGATTCAGAGCACTCATGACCGCATCCTTCACCGTCCTGACTCTGTTTAACACAGGGATCACCACCGTCGCTGTAACCGGAAATTCATGATCGCCGAATTCCCTCGGATCCGGATCCTTGAAACATGGTGGCAGGTATGCCCCGATCCTCTTGAGATGCTCTGTGCATATGGCCTCCATCTCTATCTGGACGGCCCTGTTCTTAGGGTCCACATAATCAAACAGCTTCTCACCGGACTTGCGACTGTCAGTCTCGATTTCTGCATACAGGAACTCATTGATGTGGACAATCTTCTTCATTCTCAGGCGCAGGTCATACAATGCTCCCCACTCATAGTCCTGAGTCATCGTCCTCACGGCGCGCTTGAACGACCTGGTCCTGAACACCAGAACGCTTCCGAAGTCGAAATCGTCCCTCAACGCGCCCTTCTGGCAGTCTATGAGCGGATGCTTATGCTTTCTTTCTACTCCGTCCTCTCCCTCATTGACCGTATAATGGTCGGCATACAGCATGTCCGCTCCGGTATCCTCCGCGATGCTGATGATACGGTCCAGGGCAAACATCCCCATCTCAAGGGGCTTGTCCTTGGTGTAGAGAAGCACAAATTTCTCGCGGACGGCATCCGCAATACTCTTCAATGTCTCGGTCGAGCGAAGAGATACTCCCGACAAGATTGTAACTCCTGAGAATGCGGCACTACGGCTCAATGATTCTACGGTAACAGAAATGTCCTCTCCTGACTGAGAGGGCATAAAACATTCGATTCCTGTCATAGTTCTGCCTGTTTTACTATATCAAAGACAAATATAATAAAATTACAGCAATGCCAGCAGGGATTTGCGGATCATCTGGAATTCCGATTCGAAATTTGGTGTGAAGACACCTTTGCCGATGCTGGCATCGATTTCCTCAACAGGCCACCAGCGGCCTTCAGCGACCTCCTCCGGATCCGGATGGAGGTCGTATGATCCAACGGCGGCGAAGACGCTGACCATCTCCCTTTCCACTGAGGATTCAAACTCATATGTCTCAAGGTGTATCGGATTGAACTCGTGAAAACGAAGTTCTTCATATGCCTCCCTGTATACGGCCTCGACGATGCTTTCGCCATATGACACATGGCCTCCTACGGCAGTGTCCCATTTCCCCGGCTGTATATCCTTGTGCATCGGTCTCTTCTGCAGGTAAATCCTGCTGAAACGGTCGATTATGTGGATATGGATCACAGGGTGCAGCGGCTTGGCCCCGCTATGGCAATACGCTCTCGACGACCTTCCTATGACAAGTCCGGTCGGCTCCACCACCGGGAAGTACTCTACCATGCCCGGCTCCGCAGGAACGGAGTCGGCTGTCGGAGCCGGCACAAGAGGCGCCAGGTCATATGGATATACCAGGTCTATCATTTAGAATAAAATGTCTACTGTGAACGCAGATGCTTCATTAACTTTACCTTCCACATATACGTGCAGGCCGTCTTCTTTCTCAACAGATGCCTTATATATGCTTACAAGGTCACCGGCCTTGGTCTCGTGATTGAAGTTTATCGTCACCTCTTTCACTGGCTTCTGCGATGCCGTCTCATAGTCTACAGCATCCATCGCCCACTGCATGTACATCGCATTGTTGGTGTGGGCGTTCATGTCCACATCGGAGTATGCTACAGTGTGCTGCAGGGCAAGTGCAGGCTCTACGTCCTTCGGCATCACAACCTTGTCGGCTGAGGTTTCCATTGCGTTTTCCTTGCATACGGTACCTTCCTCCATCAGCTGAGGGTCACGTACAAGTCTGCGGGTCTCAAGGTTGAGAACGAGCCATGATGTCGTCGCCTTCACACGTTCTTTGCCTTCTGAGTCTGTGATAACGAAGTCTCTCAGGTAGAAAAGCCTTTCCAGGCCTTTGTGCCATGTAGTCAAGGTTATGTTGTCACGCCATTTCGGAGTGTCGAGGAAGCATATCTTCACTCTGGAAAGAATCCATGCGGTGTTCTTCACGATGAGGTCATCGTATCCGAAACCGAGGTGCACGGCATGAAGACCGGCAGCCTCCTGGGCAAGATTCATGAATGATGCCGGCTTCAGGCGCCATGAGGCATCGGTATCATAACACGGTATGTTAAAGTTCTGAACAAACTTCTTCATCTGTCCTATTCGCTTTGGTAGTTAAGAATCTCCAGTTCCTCAGGGGTATACAGGATATTGTCGAGCAATTCCGGCGCCAAATGGCCGACTGCTACATATGCTGCCAGCAGCAAAGCCAATACCAGAACTGTTATAATGATGGCGATGACAGCCTTGCTTACCGGCTTCTTGACAGGGTCCGGTTCTGGAAGAGGTTCCGGATTCGGGTCTGGCTCGGGCATCGGATCGGGATCAGGAACCGGTACTGGATCCGGAAGCGGTTCCGGTACAGGTTCTGGTGCAGGAGCTGGTTCGGGAGTTGGCACTGGCTCGGGAGTTGGCACTGGCTCAGGTAACGGTTCCGGCTCCGGAATCGGCTGTGGTTCCCGGACCGTTTCGTCAAGAATAGACCTAAGGCCGACTACGGCTGCAGATACTTCCTCGGAAGACTCCTGATGTGTTTTAAGGGAGATCGGCTCCAGGCCGAATCCTGCAGGATAAATGTCCAGCTCCTCATCTGAAATGAAGAACACATTGTTCTCCTTCGTCGCCCTCATTCTTCCCAGGCCAGGAAATATCACTGTCTTCTTTGTAAATAGAACCGATTTAAGCTCCGACACGAAGTCTATGATTATCTTATCCGCCACTTCCATCTCGACCTTGTTCGTCTTTGCATAGAACTTTGTCAATGCATCCCCTTCGTCAGGTTTCGCACGGAAATACAGCTTTCTATATGGTGGGTTTATGGTATAGCCCTTATCTGAGAAGGTAGAAGGAACCATCTCGGCCACGAAACAGCCGAGACCGGGAAGAACCACCCTGTCATTGTCAAGAATCAGCTCCTTGACCATTTTAGACAAAAGATCTATATCCATAAACAGTGTTTTTGAGACTCAAAAGGTCAGTGGTTAGACTTAAATCGACACAAAGATATGAATTTTTTAAAAATTTTTGCGAAAAAGTTTGGAGGTAACAAAAAAATGTCTACCTTTGCAATCCCAAACGAAAACAAAGCGTTTGAAACAACATTCCCGAATAGCTCAGTTGGTTAGAGCATCTGACTGTTAATCAGAGGGTCCTTGGTTCAAGTCCAAGTTCGGGAGCCACAAAGGACAAATCTTCAAAATTGAGGGTTTGTCCTTTTTCTTTTTCCTCGTAACCCACTGATTTTGGTAATGGTGCAATTTTATTGCATTCGTTCAGAGCGTCCGACATCAAAAACGCTAAAAAGCTGCCGGACGGTACCCAAAACAGGCGTTCAAAGCCGGAAATCAGCAGCGTCCGACATGTTTTAGGGCATTTTGATGTCGGACACTTTGCAGGCCAGACATACTATCTGCTAAACCTTGGAATCGGCCTTTGGAGAGGTGCAGCTGTTGACCAGATATACTACAGATCGGTATGGGATGCCCGAGTTGGTCTGAAGGCCTATTTCGCAGGTGCGGCTGTTGGAGTAGCCGGTTTCTATGCCTTTTGCTTCGATCTGGGAGCGGAGCTTGCGGAGCGCGTAAGCGTTGAGTTCCGGATGCGTCATGCCCTTGTCACCGGCAAAGCCGCAGCAGCCGACTCCCTCGGGAACGAGGACCTGAGAAGAACACAGGCATGCCAGGTCATACACGATGCGGTCAATCTTCATCAGTTTTGTCGAGCAGGTCAGATGGAGGGCCACCGGCCTGTCTGTCCGAGTGAATGTCAGTCTGTCCTTCAGGAATTTCCATATGAATTCGGCTGACTCGTAGAGTTCCACCTTCGTCATATGCTGCTTCATTCTGTGCAGACACGGGCTCTGGTCGCATACTACCGGATATTTCCCATGCTCAGACGCCTCCCAAAGCGCTT
Organism: Bacteroidales bacterium; assembly: GCA_017415715.1. GTDB lineage: Bacteria > Bacteroidota > Bacteroidia > Bacteroidales > UBA932 > Cryptobacteroides. The sequence continues at coordinate 19,848 of JAFQFD010000054.1, forward strand.
CCTCCAGTTGTCTGGTCTTATTGGCGGCTATTTCCGGAAGTCCTTTGCTTTCCCATATGGTCCCGCAGCAGAGCGAATCCATATTCTCAGGAAGTATCACCTCATAGCCAGCCTTCCCGAGCAGTTCAATCATCTCCTCTGCCAGAGGCTTCATTCCTTCCGATGCCTTGTCAATGCCCATGGTCTGGTTCAGGCAGCTTGGGAAATATACGACTTTCAAGACACTGTCGCCTGCAACCGCAACACGCTTAGACGCATTATACGCCTTCGGCATGGACGGAGTCCAGAGAGGCAGGCCGACTGCGTGCATGCCTCTTGCCAATGCGCCCATGACTTTGCCGCCCAGCACAGAATGGCCGAAGTCTGCAACATGCAGGATGCCACGCAAGGCAGTCTTGACTCCATGGAAGTTATCAGCAACGAAACCACCTATTTCATTGGCCATCTTGCTCATGTTCTTACGACGGACCTCATGGGTCAGATCGCCGACATTGATACCCATAGGGCACGACATCGAGCAAAGACCGTCACCAGCACAGGTCTGCTCGCCCGGATATGAATATTGTTTCTCAAAGGTCTTCAGCAGGGACGGATCCTCACCTGTCAGCCTGAGGCGCTCCATCTCCCTCTGCAACACAATTCGTGTCCTTGAAGAGAGCGTGAATCCGCATGACACGCAGTTGACTTCGCAGAATCCGCACTCTATGCACTTGTTCAGCCTGGCATATGCCTTGACCGTTTCTTCAGGAGCCTCCGGCGCCGGTTTAAGAACCGGCAATGCCTTGAAATTCTTGAAGCAGCACTCCGGATCGTCATTGAATATCACTCCCGGATTGAGTATGTTCTGAGGATCGAATATGCTCTTTATGCGTTTCATAACATCAAACGCCTTTGCTCCCCACTCATATTCCACATACGGAGCCATGTTGCGGCCGGTGCCATGCTCGGCCTTCAACGACCCGTCATACTTCTTCACGACAAGCTCTGCGACGTCACCGATCATATCCTTATATCGCTGGACCTCACATTCCGAGCCAAACGCCTGGTTTATAATGAAATGGAAGTTACCTTCCAGCGCATGACCATATATGCATGAATCGTCATAGCCATGCCTGTCAAGAAGATCCGACAGGTCGGTCACTGCCTCTGCAAGATCCTCAACATGGAATGCGACATCTTCTATCAGACAGGTCGTACCTGGCTTCCTCATGCCTCCTACGGTCGGAAATATGCCCGAACGGATGGCCCAGAACTTCGCAGATTCTTCAGGATCGGTCGTAAACCCGACAGCTCCATATGTATTGAACCGCTTCAAGACATCGGTAACCGCCTTGACCTTGTCCGCAAGTTCGTGCTGAGACTCAGCCTCAACCTGAGTGAGGACCGCTGTAAGGCCTTCTATTTCACCGGCATTCACCGATGCGAGAGAACGCTTGTCAAGCATCTCGGCAGCCGACACATTGAGGCTCTTCATAGCAATCACCGCACGTGCCGCCTCTGCCATATCCTTGAAATATACCATCGCATCGGCATGCAGAGGCGCCACCTTCAAGGTCTTCATCCTCACCTCACTCATGAATGCAAGCGTACCCTCCGAACCGACCAGAAGATGAAGCAGGATATCGAAAGGATCCTCATATGTGATCAAAGGCAGCAGATTCAGGCCTGTGACATTCTTTATGGAATATTTATGTCTTATGCGACCGGTCAGTTCAGCATCGCTCAGCACTTCGCTTCTGAGCTGTTCAATCTGACTGAGCATTTCATGATGACTGCCGGCAAAGGCTTCCCTGCTCTTTGCATCTGCAGTATCCAGCACAGTGCCGTCTGCAAAGACGATACGTGCAGAGAGAAGCATCCTGTCGCTGTTCGCCCATGTTCCGCAACTCATTCCTGATGCGTTGTTCATCACTATGCCACCCACCATGCAGCTCTTTATCGAAGCCGGATCCGGACCGAACTTACGGCCATACTGTTTCAGGAAATCATTGACATGCGCACCGATCACACCCGGCTGCAAAGTCACGGTAAGACCACTGTCGTCTGTCTTGATCTTCTCCCAGTTCCTGCCCGCAACTACAAGCACCGAATCACTGACTGCCTGGCCTGAAAGGCTCGTGCCGGCAGCGCGGAATGTAACTGGGACATTCGATTCGGAAGCCGCTTTCAGAATAGATGCAACCTCCTTTTCCGAAGCAGACCTTATGACCATATGTGGAGTCATTCTATAGAATCCGGCATCCGTTCCCCAGGCGAAACGTCTGAGTTCATCTGTATAAATCCGATCCTTGGCAATGACATTGCCGATCCTGTTCAGAAATGCGTTGTATCTTTCAGTCATGATAGTGTGGTCTACTGTGGTACAAAGATACAATATTATTAATAATGCACGAAAATTCTGAATTTTATCGTAACACATATTTCATTCGGGGTGTATTGTCCTTGAACGAGCGAAATACAATCCGAATTACAATCAATTCCAATGAGTAATATTTCAGTGAACATCACGGAGCTCAAGCAGCTCCTTGAGGCGACGCCTGCCTCACACAACATCATGCTTGTCGGCAACCATGGCATTGGTAAGTCAGAAATCCTTACAGAGCATTTCAAGGAGTCTGGAATGCCCGTAATCGCATTATTCCTCGGACAGATGGCCGACCCAGGCGACCTCATCGGTCTTCCTTGCAAGGACGAACAGACCGGCAAGACCGACTTCATGCCACCATACTGGTTCCCTACTGACGGAAAGCCGATAGTCCTCTTCCTTGACGAACTCAACCGAGCACGTCCTGAGATACTTCAGACAGTGATGGACCTCGCTCTGAACCGCAAGCTTGCGGGCAAGATGCTTCCGGAGGGAAGCCGCATCATCAGTGCAGTCAACGCCGGTGACCAGTACCAGCTCACCGACCTTGACCCGGCTCTCGTATCCAGATTCAACATCGTCAATTTCAAGCCTACAGCCGAGGAGTGGCTGCTTTGGGCGAGGAAGGCGGGCCTCGACCAGAGAGTGATAAGCTTCATTGACGAAAACCGTTTATGGCTTGACAAGGACCCGGACGCCAAGGAAGGAGCTGACACCGGACTGGACAAGACTCCTGACCGCCGCGCGTGGAAAAGGGTGTCAGACATAGTATCGGGAAAGAGCGATCTGAAAGAAATCGACGCAAAGATCATCTCCAGCATCGTAGGAGCAAAGGCAGCTTCAGCGTTCATGCAGAACGCTGCAAAGAGGAAGCTCATCACCGGACGCGAGGTCCTTACAGGCTTCGACAAGGCCAAGGTAAAGGACGCCCTTGCCGAGTACGGCATACATCAGCTTTCAGTCGTGAACGAGGGCATTTACAGACACCTGGAGGTGGAGAAGGTATCCGACAAGGAGGCAAAGGTATACGCAGACAACCTCATGTCATACTTCGAATACCTCACCAAGAAGCGCAAGGAGGCAGCTGCACACTTCGCGAACATCTATGTCCAGCAGACATACCAGCAGGCCATAGCTTTCATCGCGACCAAGTGTCCTATGCTGGTGATGATGCTTGTTTCATACGTTAAGAGCATTAAATAAGTGGAGAAAAGGTACGCACATATCATGGAGCAGTGGTTCATCATGGAACCACCGCTCTTTCAGGTACTCTGCCTGCACGAGCTGACGGCCAACACAAGCATGGTCTGTCCGCTGAGATGCGGCAGGAAAAAGCTTGAGTACAATCCCCTCATTGTCAACGAAATGTCCGACGACGCGCTTGAGGAGGCCATGCGTGCTGAAGCCGTGAGGATCCTGATGAAGCATCCGTATGAGAGACGTCCCGAGGGGTGCAGCCAGAGAGCCATGGGCCTTGGCAGCAACCTGGTAATCGGAGACAATTACAGTCATCCCCGTTTCCGCATCGAGACTCCGGAGGAGATGGGCATGAAAAAGGGCATGAACTACGAATGGTATGCGCGCGCGGTCGAAAGCATGTCGGAGAGTGGAGGCGAGGGCCAGAACGAGGGAGACGGCAGCCGAAGCAGCGCCGGAACCGGGAACGGGAACGGCAGTGACGGCGAGGAAGGCGAGGAAGGCGAGGAAGGCAAAGGACAGGGTGACAAACACCGCGACCTTGCGGAGCTGTGGGAAGAGGACGAACTGACAGCCATCCAGATCAACGAGATAATAGCCACCACCAAATCCTGGGGTTCCATCGGAGGAGATCTCGCGGAGATTCTCCAGAACTCACTTAAGGCAAAGATCAACTGGAGGAACATTTTTGCCGGATTCCGCGCAAGCGTGATCTCGTCAAGGAGAAAGCTTACCAGAATGAAGCCGAACAGGAGGACAGGATTCCAGAACATGGGAAGCGTAAGGCAGTTCGACACCAAACTGCTTGTAGCCGTGGACGTGTCAGGTTCAATATCTACAAAGAGTCTTCAATATTTCTATGGCGTCATCAACAGCGCATTCAGATATGGCTTCCAAGAGATCGACGTCATACAGTTCGACTGCGGAATCACTGCTGTACAGAGTTTGAAAAAAGTCGTCAAGAAGACTCCGATCATAGGGCGAGGAGGCACCTCGTTCCAGGAGCCGATAGACTATGCGCACGAGCATGAATATGACGGTCTCGTAATACTGACAGACGGATATGCACCTGAGCCAAGCATTCCAGATGGCTTCAGGACAGGCATTCTATGGGTATGTGAAAGCGAGGAATGCCACAAAATGAACAAGAACTGGATGGAGAAATCAGGCAGGACCTGTGTAATGCAACTGGGATAGATATGACAAAGGAAATCATAGATGAAATAACAACCGCGATAAAGGCGGAGGTAAAAAGCAACATCTCTTACATGGTGTCAAGCGGAATGAATGTGTCGGAAGCAGATCAGCTCAGCAAAGCCTACGCATCATTTCAGCGTAAGTATACAGCAAAGATAAACGGCAAACGTTTCAGCATCTGGAGAGCCGAATTCCAAAAGGAGATAAACAGTGTCTGGGCTGCGATAAAGCCGGAAATTGCCGCCGTGGTCACCGACTATCTGCACAAGTCCCGTGTCAGAAAGATGACCAAGGAGATAAGGTCGGCGGCAGCCAAAGGAGCGATTACAACGGCCATGGAGGAAGCGGGTTTGACCTACCAGGTAGAATACCAGACATACCGTGCGAAAGTCGCCGTACTGGTTAATGAAAAAAGCAAGGTCATCTTCTATATCAACTACAAGAAGATGACTGAAGAAATCCCCCTGGCCATCAGCGCTGCCAAAGAGATCATCAGGCAGGTGAACCTTTTAGGCAAAGGGGCGTCGCTTTCAAAGGCATTCAATTATGAGACATGGATATAAGACAAAGAGGGCGACTAATAATCACTTCCTTATAGAATGCTTCCGCAAATACTGCATAAATGCATCCTTATTACCGTCACTTATCGACACATGAGCACCATTACTCATCAGAATCACAGAGCGCTCAACTTCCCTGATGTGATTCATATTTACGACATATGACCTATGCACCTGCAGGAAGCAGTCCGGCAGGCACTCGTTAAGTTGTTTGAAAGTCGTATGTGTAAGCAAAGGATCTCCGGAAGTGAGGTAAAACTTGAGATACTCATTCATACCTTCTACATATATCACGTCATTCAATGCAACCCTCACATATCTATAGTCCACCTTGAGAAAAAGGGCATCCAACACACAGGCTGGCTGCGGCACACCGGAAGCCGGCATCGCTTTCTGCAGATTACAGGCTGCACGCTGAAAATCTTCAAACCCGAATGGCTTCAGCAGATAGTCGACAGCATGTACCTTATAACTGTCAACAGCATATTCTGAATATGCCGTTGTGAATACGACGAGAGGCGGGTCCGACAATGCTCTGACGAATTCCATTCCACATACATCCGGCATATTGATATCCACAAACATTGCATCCACCTCTGCCTCGGACATGACTTGCATGGCCTCAGTCGTACTCGCACACAAGGCGACGAGCTCCATGAAAGGGATCCGTTCAATATAGTTCTTCAGTTTGTCAAGAGCCAGAGGCTCGTCATCTATGGCAATACACCTGATTTTCATAATCCCGGAATTATCAATATTACACTATAAATTTCATCAGTATCTACAATATCCAGCACATAGCGGTCCTGATACAACAGGTCGAGTCTTCTGCGGACATTAGCCAGACCGACACCACCTCCTGAATCTGTACGAGCCTCAAGCGGCGGTCTGGTATTGGAACACTTGAAGCATACGCGCGACAGCTCTTCCGACAACGAAACAGAAATCTCGGACCTGCGCATATAACTCACGCCATGCTTGAAAGCATTCTCAACAAAAGATATGAACAGCAGTGGCGGAAGAAGAAGTGATGCGGACGGAGCCTCAGGGACCTCCAGACTTATCTCTACCTTATCGGACGGATAACGTTGACGCATCAGTTCCACATATTTGGAAATGAACTGCACCTCATTCTCAAAGGTCGTATAGGAATTGCTGCCTTCATACAAGACATACCTCATCAACTTGGACAAGTCAAGAATCATCTGTTGAGCCAGTTCCGGATTGACATCTACCATCGAGTGGATATTGTTCAGCATGTTCATGAAGAAATGCGGATCTATCTGTGCTTTCAGATACCTCAGTTCATCCTGCATCCGCATATTCTCAAGCTGTTTCCTCTCTTCTTCTGTCTTTTTGTATTTGAATATCAGGACTACGCCAAGATTGAATCCCAAAAGCAGGACCAGCAGGCAAGTGTCCGCAACGACCGGCATGGGCAGTCTTCCCTTTGGAGGTTTCGGTGACACATTATGAGGAGGACGTGCAGCATCCGGGCGTACCGGAGGAACAGTATGTTCTACATGGGGACGATAATGGAGCGCTTTTCTCTGCCTATGCACATGATACTGTCCTGTCGCAAACAGGACAATGAGAACAAGCGTCAGGATCAGGTACGTCAGGCCCTTCTCTTTTCTTATATAAACAGGAAGCAGCAGCAGATTATGCAACAGGAACGCTATCAGGAATGGAATCAACGACATCCAGAATCTGAAAACATCCCTCCATGAAAAGCCGACACCATCTTCAGAGGCCACCAGTCCCTGTATGAGCGGCAGCAGAATAAGCAAAAGCCACAACCCCCAAAAGATCAGGAGTCTCAGCAGCTTGTCCTTACCTATGTCAATTCCTCTGAACATCGTTGCAAATTAATCAATATTTATGAAAAAACCACCCGAAAGTCAGCAGTCAGGCACATTCTTTCAGTAAACAGTTCACCGCCGGTCAGTAAACAGTTGACCGCCGGTTTTAAGCACTTCATTGATTTTTATTGATAATCGGGCAAATACTGATTTGATTTGTATGGAAACAGGTCCGAATGGACAATCGGTTATATTGAATTATGAAAAGATATTGCATCGTCTTGACAATCTGCTGTCTTGCACTTTTCAGTACAAATTGCAGGATGGATGAATTAGAAGGAATGGTTGACAAGTCCTTGACAGGAGGTCTTTCCGATCCTGAACTGGAATGGGACTCTGACCTATGTGAAGCAACAATAGGTGAAGACAATAATTTCCCTGTCCTGACGAACAGGCTCGACCTGCATATAAGTTATTCTTCATCAGACACGGAAGTGGCGCTGATATCAGAGAACGGAGAAATCACACTCTGCGGGGGAGGAGAGACAACGATTACCGCATCCACAGAAAAGACAGGAAAGTATGATGCAGCTAGTGACTCTTATACCTTGATAGTACATAAAGCTGATGTCATCCTCAAATGGTCTGAAAGCAAATACAAGGCAGTGTTGAACGGAACAAATTCCTTCCCTGTACTTGACAAGACAGATGGGATTTCGATCCTTTACTCATCTAGCGAAGAAAAGGTAGCAGACATTGACGAAACAGGCAAGATCAGATTAATTTCAGCCGGTTCCACTATTATTACTGCGACATCTGCTGAAACTGCAACTCATAATACAGGAAGTGCATCATATACCCTCACGGTTACCAAGTCAAAGGCCGGAATAGTATGGTCATCCGACTCATTTACAGCAGTTCTAGGAGAAGACAACATATTCCCTACCCTTGATAATCCGAACGGACTGGCAATCACATTATCCAGCAGTAATCAGGATGTAGCAGAAATATCCGCCGAGGGAGTCATAACACTAAAACAGCAAGGCAGTTCGGTAATTTCAGCAACCAGTGCTGCCACAGACGAATTCGAAGCAGACGAAGACTCATACACACTTACCGTCCGGAAATCTGAGGATAACCTAAAATCAGATGCAGAACTTAAATGGTCAGAATCATCATTTGCAATAACATACGGGGACAACATCGCATTCCCGACATTGTCAAACCCTCACAACCTGGAGGTCACATATTCATCTACCAATGAGGAGGTTGCAAGGATATCGCCAACCGGGACGGTTACCATAACATCTTCCGGCTCCACCACAATCATTGCGTCTTCGGAAGCAAATGAAGAATATAACGCATGCAGCGTATTCTACATGCTCACCATATCTAAAGCCGAGGCAGGGATTTCATGGAGCACAAGCAGTCACAATGCCACATTCGGTGAAGACGGCCCGTTCCCGATATTGAATAACCCGAACAATCTTAGGATTACCTACAAGACAAGCAACGCCTACGTCGCTACCGTCAGCGCTGAAGGTGACATTTCACTTGTGGGTGCCGGAAATGCAACGATCTCTGCTCTATACGAAGGTAGTCCGCTGTATGAAGCAGAAGCAGTAGCCTATTCTTTAACTGTAAGCAAGGGCAATACAGATGTATCGTGGAGCCAGGAGGCATATACAGCATTGCTTAATGGAACAAACGACTTCCCTACACTGACTGCTTCGCCTGATGGACTGGACATTTCATATTCATCTAGCGACGTGGGGGTAGCTGAAATCACATCCGATGGAGCCATCACATTGATTTCCGCCGGAAGAACTACGATAACAGCATCATTTACAGGTAACAACAGCTATTCTGCCTCAAGTGACTCATATATACTTACAGTCACAAATGGAGATGACGACGGAACCGGCACGTACACCTATCCAAGCACCGGAGATGCCAATTCGAACGACGACATAGTCAACACAGTATTCACAAGAAAGATTACCATCACATATCATACCGGAAACGAGGCCACAGTAACCGGAGATTATTATGGCTACGTCACAGTCAACGGTAATGATGTCACCGTCAACAATACAGGCTCGGAATACATAGTATACGAGCTTAAGGGAACAACCGATGATGGATTTCTGAAAATATACAGCGGATCCAGACAGGCTCTTCTGCTGAACAACGTAAGCATAACCAACAGAGCAGGTGCAGCAATAAACAATCAAAGCAAGAAACGCACGTTTGTAATGGTTGAAGGCACTAACACGCTGGCAGATGGCGCTTCATATACAGACACACCTGCAGCTGAGGATGAGAAGGCGGCATTATTCAGCGAAGGTCAGCTCGTATTCAGCGGAAGCGGAATTCTGAACGTCAATGCCGGCGGTAAAGCAGGCATAACTTCCGACGACTACATAAGAGTCATGAACAGTCCGACAATCAACTCGACGTCGTCAGCAGGACACGCAGTAAGAGGACAGGAAGCGATACAGATAGACGCGGGAACCATCAATGCCAAGACCTCTGCAGACATGAAGAAAGGCTTCAGCTCAGACAGCCTCGTGGTATTCAACGGAGGTACGACAAAAATTGATGTAACAGGTGGAACAGCTTATGACAGCGAAGATGCCGACTACACGAGTTCTGCAGGCGTCAAGGCAGACAAGCTGTTCTATATGAACGGAGGAAACCTGACAATCACTAACAGCGGAGCCGGCGGGAAAGGCATAAACGTCGGATCGGACGACACGACTAACGACTGTAAGGCATACTTCACAGGAGGAAATGTCGACATCACCTGCAGCGGGGCCTATTATACTACTGGAGAATCAGGAGCGAAAGGAATCAAGGTTGGAAAGAAATTTTCATCAACATCTCTCACCGGCGACATGTATGTCAGCGGAGGAGTCATTACGGTAAGGGCAATCGGCTCAAATTCAAGCAGAGATTCAGGTAACGAAGCTGTCGAAAGCAAGGGCGTACTCGAAGTAACAGGCGGCGAACTCTTCGCATATTCTACATCAGACGATGCAATAAATTCTGCAGATGACTTCACTATAACTGAGGGTTATGTATGCGGGATCTCTACCGGCAATGACGGTCTTGACTCTAACGGTAACTTCTACATCAAGGGTGGAGTTGTCATGGCTGCAAGCGCACGTTCACCTGAAGTCGGAATCGACGCCAACTCGGAAGGAGGGAAGAAGTTGTATGTTACAGGAGGAGTACTCTTCGTAACAGGTGGTTTGGAATCCGGAGCCAGTCTGACACAGACTTGCTATAAAGCATCTTCTTACACTAAAGGCATATGGTACGGACTTACCGTGGGATCCAAGACATATGCATTCAAGACACATAGCAGCGCATCCGGAAGCACCCTTGTAGTTTCAGGACAGGAAACTCCTACCCTCAAATCCGGCATAACAATAACCGGTGGGACTTCGTATTTTGACGGATACGCCAACAGGGACGGCTCCTACAGCGGTGGCAGCACAGTCAACCTGTCAAGCTATTCAGGATCTACAGGTGGCCCTGGAGGACGCCCTTGGTAAAACAGTGACGACATGAAACAGAAACTTATCATAATGATTCTGATGTTCTTGCCATTGGCAGGAAAGGCACAGAACAAAGAACTTGATTACACATTGACCGAGCCCACAATTCAGACTGGAGCAAGATTTGATGCAAATCTTGAAATCACTCTCATCCCCAAAACTCTTCATCTGAATTTTCAAGAAGAGGTCAGAGTCAATGACAATTTCAGGCATATGCAGAAGTCGTACACGTCCGCAAGCATTGAATATAAAGCACTCTCATGGCTGAAGATAGGTGCGGAATATTCGTTTATCCTTAACAATTCGTATTCGGATGGATGGGAAGCACGTCACAGAGGTTCTTTCTCCCTGACTGAAAGTCTGAGAGCAGGAAGATGGAAATTCTCTATGAGGGAAAGATTTCAGGTCACACACAGGACAGACTCTGTCAACTTATATCAGTCTCCACGAAACGAGATTTCTCTGAAGACAAGATTGAAAATAGGATATGATGTACCCGGCAGTCACTTTGAACCTTACATTTCCGCAGAGACAAGATTCCTGCTGAACGGTGTCCGTCCAAGCAGATTCATCTACTATGAGAGTACCGGACGATGGGCTAATCCATACCCCGAATATTCGGATGCATATCTTAATCGTCTTCGTCTGAAGCTTGGTACGGAATATAAATGTTCCAAGAAGAACGAACTCGATTTCTTCATCATCGCTGACATGAACTTTGACCTTGAGATCGACTTCAGTTCAAAAGGAAATCAAAAGACAGACTTGACTTCAGCAACCGGTTTTGCCGATTACCTGTTTGTAAAGAATTCATATTTCATCGGCATAGGAATAAGTTATACATTCAAGTTATAATACGATAGACATGGACAGATTCAGACATTTAATCTACTTCTTTTCATTGGCATTGCTGTTATTCCTGTCCGGGACTGCCGCATATTCCCAGGAACTGGATGCAGCTACACTTGCCAAGCGCGCTGGCAGGAAGAATCTCACAATCAAGGAGTGGAATACCGACTCCAGATCCAAGAAAAGATGGCTCGACCGCGTCACAACATATGACAATCAGGGACGCAAGATAGAACAGATCGAATACGCATCATACGGCCAGAAATGGAGGGAGACGTATGAATATGGAGATAATGGACGCATCGTAAGAGAGGTTGAATATGACGACAGGGACAAACCCAAATCCGTGAAGGTATACGAATACAACACCGACGGCACCAAGAAAAAGCAATATAAATATAATCCCAACGGGAAATTGGAAACGGTCAAGATCTTTGAATATATCATCTCAGAATAGTGGCACACCTTGAACAAGACTTCCATGCCATAGGCAGTATGCCTCTCGTCACGTTAGATGAGATGCAAGCCGTGGAGCTAATGAATCGTATTGACACAAAATTCATTACGGACATATCGGTACTGGACAGCATTCTTGACGACGCTTATTCTGCCGGGTATAAGGTGTGCGAAATAACAGGACACAGGCTGCTCAGGTACACTTCCATATATTATGACACCGATGATCTGGAAATGTTCAGGAGACATAGAAACGGTAAGAAGACCAGACAGAAGATAAGGGTCCGCTCATATCACATCAACGGAGAGAATTATCTGGAAATCAAGAACAAACAGAATACGGGAAGAACAAGAAAAAGGCGCATAAGGATAACAGACGACCTGAAAATGGACTTTTCCAAATCTAAAGAGGCCGCAGCATTCATAGATAATCATTCAAAATACGGAAGAGCAGAGCTTACACCGGAAACAAGCACTGACTTCCAACGTATCACCTTGACTAATAAAGCAATGTCTGAAAGGATAACGATTGACATTGACTTAAATTTCACAAACTACAGGAACGGCATCCTTGCCGATATCGGGAAACTTGTCATAATCGAAGTCAAGCAGGACAGCAGAAATATTTCAAGAATGAAAGCAATATTATTGAAGCATAGAGTATTCCCATACAGAGTAAGCAAATACTGTCTTTCCGTCATTATGACCGAGCATGACATACACCCAGGAAGGTATAAGGAAAAACTAAGACATATCCATAAAATAACAGAACAGAGATGAAACCTTTACAGATAGACCCCACAATGGCGGCTAACTTCTCGCCAGAGCCGGCAGACACCCTGTCAGGCACATTCCCTGAATTCGATCCGTCAATAGCAGCTGAGTTCGGATACGAGGTTGCCCAGGCCTCCAGTTTTCTTGGAATCCCATTATTCGAGACCTCCAGTTTGATTCATATGTGCATACATTTTGCATTCAACCTGTTGATCTCATGGGTCATAGTGCATTTGTTCTACTATAGAAAATCCAGAAGAAAGGACTATTACTTCACGTTCATGCTATTCTCGTCAGCAATGTTCCTGCTTCTGTTCGTAATGGAAAACATCAAGCTCCAGATTGGATTTGCACTCGGTCTTTTCGCGATCTTCGGCATGATACGTTACAGGACAGAAACCGTACCTGTCAGAGAAATGACATATCTGTTCGTTATCATTGCAATTTCCATAATAAACGGACTGGCCTTGAACATTTCTTACGCAGAACTTGTTCTGGCCAATATGCTTATAGTATTTCTTATATGGATACTGGAAAGTGACAGAATCACCGGCCACACTTCCACAAAACTTGTCACATATGATAGGATTGACCTGATAGTACCAGAAAGACGGGAAGAACTTAAGGAAGATCTAGAAAGAAGGATCGGAGTAAAAGTACGCGACATCGAGATAGGTTCCGTAGACTTCCTGAGGGACTCTGCCTTCCTCAAGATCACATACGACCTACCGAAAGGCAGTTCTTGCTCAATCGATCAGCTAAGAAAAGAAAAGGATTATACAGGACGCTAAAGCGACTACCACCCCTTCCTTATGTTCTCTGCCATTATGGCGACAAGTCTTTCGCGAGCCTCCATGCTTGCCCACGCGACATGAGGGGCCAGTCTCATCCTTTCCGGATGCTTCATCTTCAGGTATGGATGGTCTTCAGGAATCGGCTCTGTCACGAACACATCCATTCCCGCTCCGGCAATTACGCCAGCATCGACAGCTGCTGCAAGATCTGCCTCAACCACGATTGCACCGCGGCCCATGTTGATCAGATACGCCGTCGGCTTCATCATCGCGAGTTCCTCAGATCCGATGAGATTGAGAGTCCTTTCGTTCAGAGGAGCATGAATCGATACTATATCCGAGTCTGCCAGAAGCTGTTCCAACGACAGGCAAGGATATTCCTTGCAATGTCCTGTACCTGAAGTCGAATAGTAGCACACCTTCATTCCGAATGCTTCGGCTATCGAGGCGACTTTACGGCCGATGTTGCCGAGGCCTATGATGCCTATGGTCTTCCCAGCCAGCTCCCACCAGTTCCAGTTCGGATCCGTGAACATGCCGCTGCGGGAATACCTGCCCGATTTAACGCTTTCGTCGAAATATGGAGCCCCGCCCACGAGAGAGAGGATGTGCATGAACGTAGACTGAACCACCGAATCTGTGGAATATCCCACCGCATTGCGTACCGGAATGCCTTTTGATGCAGCGTATTCCACATCAATATTGTTAACGCCAGTGGCCGCTATGCATATGAGCCTGAGATTGGGCGCCGCATCTATAAGTTTTTTGTCCACAAGGACTTTGTTTATAAGCAGCACATCGAGATCCTTGACCCTCTCAAGAGCCTCTTCCGGAGTCGAACTCTCATAACGGACGAATTCACCCAAACGCTCAAACGGCTCGAAGGAGACATCTCCCATGGTAGCCGCATCAAGAAAAGCAATCTTCATATACTCTAAGAATTTTTGTAAATATATGAAGATATAAATAAAAAAGAGGAAGAATTTCGAGAATTCTTCCTCTTCATGTGCCCGAGATAGGAGTCGAACCTACACGCCGTGAAGCACTCGCACCTGAAACGAGCGTGTCTACCATTTCACCACTCGGGCCTGGAAAAGTCCGACAAAGATATAAAATGTTTTTGAAATACGAACTATTTTTTCACTTTTCCATCATATCACTATGTCGAAATGGTATTCCTTTTCCCAATCATTGATCCGGAAGCCTACAGAGCTCAAAGCATAATCCAGAGTCATTGTGATGTCTTCAAGGTTTTCCCGGGTCCAGTCATATCCGGAAGATTCAATATATTCTCCTAACGAGAACACACGGAAACTGCCTTCCCCATCGGTCACCTCCAGCTTGAGGGACGCGTCTGTCTGCCTTGGCAGGACCACTTCCCCCTCCCCGTCCTCAAAGGAGATCTCATATCGGAATCCACCTTCGGAAGGTCTTCCTTCAGCATCATAACCGTTGACATTGCCCGTTACGGCGACATCATATGCAGTCGAGTATTCTGATTGAAGATGAACAGTAAGGACACTATGGTTCTTAAGCATACGGATCTTCTCTACTACACTTTCCTGCAACGATTCCAATGACGAGCAGTGCATATAGACCTCCGGACAGTCATCCCCATAAGGGATACTCAGCCCCTCAGGACCGGGCGAATGCTCCTCCGCTCCGCTGTACGCCCACACATACACCCGGCCTTTAGGTACCGACATCACATACTCACTCCCCAAATGATGTGAGTCCATGACTTCGTTGAAGACAAAGCCCTGGGAGGCTTGCACATATACATCAGCCTCCTTTATAATGGACGTATCGACATCACGCATGTCCAGGACCAGACGACACGGGCACTCCATTCTGTCCTCCTTCACCGAGCAGGCAGCCATACACAGCAGTCCTGCCGCAATTCCCCAAAGCTTCATCTTCATATCCTCCGTTCTAGATTTCCTTCTTTTCCTGATGCTGGATCCACGCACCGGTCACAGCAGTATATGTCACAACAGACTCATCTACAGGCACATCCGGCGAATCAGAGCCCAATTTGGTAATGGTAAGATCATAAGAATACATATGATTGGACTTGATCTCATCCAATGTAATAGGGTAATAGTATGGATTACCGTCTATCAAAGCCTCAACAACAAGCCTGGTCTTCTTTGCTGTATTGTTCGGATAGCAATAGAAGTGGTGGACAGTATCATATGACGGTCCCTGTGAAACCAATGATCCGTCAACGACCTTGTCATACAGATGCGGAAGAGTTGTCGCCGGATCGCATGCACCTTCATTATACCAGAATGACGGTGCATCCTCATCCATAAACGCTCTGTCTCCGGCGGCATTGACCACATACACATCAGTGATTTCAAAACTAAGCCCCCGGTGCTGAGGAAGAGCAAAGTTCAGGCGTACAGATTTAAGGGCCACCCAGGCGGCAAGGCGGGTGACATCGATGACCACCGGTCCCTCATGCGGCAGATCGACTTCCTTGGTTCCCACCATGACAAGCTCACCATTGCCTATGCCTGCAATATCGGACCTGATCGAACCAAGATCCGTTATGTTCACCACATTGGAGACAGGCTCTGCATTTACAAGAGCGACAATCTGCTTATGGCCCGAAGTACACGACAGCTTGAGAGTGTAGTTTTCGGCTGTAGCTGATGTCTCATAGACTCCATACCTGTTGAACACAAAGATCTGAATGTCGTTGATGATGTCATCCAGATAATTCTGGTCCGTGGCCTTTGTCTGAGCATCTGAAACACTGACAGTCAGCTCAATAAGGCCATCCTGATTTTCGACATGAGGCAGATCTGCCTGGCCTTCGGCACATCCGGCGAAAGCGAATACTGCAGCAATGGCTGCGAAATAAAGTTTTTTAATCATAATTGTTTGGTTTTAAGGTGTTGTTACGTGTCTTTATCAATTCATACATTTCAGGGTCAAGGTTTGCCCTGTGCTCCATGTAAGGGTCGTAGGCAATGCATAGTTCAAAATACTTCAAGGCTTCCTTCATCTGCCCCATCCTGGCAAGAACCATCGCCTTCAGGTAGCAGACTCTGGCATTTCTGTCGTCCAGTCTGCCCAGCACATCCAGAGCCGAGTGATTATAATCCGCAGACATGAATGCCAGTGCCGCATTGTAATCATCATACGGTCGCAGAATGCGCACTGCTGTCTTATAGTCAAGATCCTTCAATGCCTGAAGACCTGCCATGTAGACCGTATCGACTTCGGTCGTATGCACCGTATCCTTCTGCAGACCGACCCTGTGGAGATAGAAGTCAAAGCTGACGCTCCTCAACTGCGGGTAGATCTTCTCACGCAGATATTTATAATCCGGCGTCCGTGACAGAATCCTTTCTGTTTCATCGGGGTCCTGCATCTTTTCAATCAGTGCCAGAACAGTCTTTCTTGACTGCGGCGGCAGAATACTGTCATGCTCCACCAGCAAAGCCATCTGCTTCCAGTTCTCCGGAAGTTCCGATGTCTTAAGACTATCCTTCCACTCCTCAGGCACATAGTCCGACAGATACTTCCTGACCGACTCTGACCTTGCCTTGGAGAGTTTCCTGTTGGTGGAAAACGAGCCTTCCGGCGAGCAGGAAGCAATGATTACAAGCGAGTCCAGGGCAAACTCTTCACGTTTGAGCACGTCATCAATACATCTCCTCACTCTACGCAATTCCGAGGCATTGTCTCCTAAAAGTGTATCCACCTCCGATTTTCCCTGCTCGAAATCAATCAATGCCTTGGTATTGTCATAGACCACTCTTTCATATATGACCGTCCTGTATCTTATTCTGTCATCTGCAAGGCTGGAGAGAGAACTTATGTAGAACGTGAGTTCTTCCGGGAAAGGCAGTTCTGCCTTGCATTCTCCCCTCTCATAAAGACTTCCTTGCAGGTAGACTGCAACCTTGCGCAGCCCCGGGCGGCTTCGAAAAGTATGCTCATACCGATAGATGAAATCTCCGGAATCATCTGTCAGCACCGTATCCAGGCGTATGCCTTCCTTCAGTATCGGGTCTTTTACATACTTGCCGTACATCCTGTCAGCCCTGAGCTTGCGACGTTCGTTCCGGCTCCATTTCAGATGTCTGGTGTAATGAATCAAGGCATCTCTTTGTGTGACTCCGAAAAGATTCTCAGCCATCGGTTCTGTAATGAAGGAAGTATCACGCTTCATTGCATATGTTTCGGGGAAATGCCTCTCCAGGAACACTTCAAGCTGGTGAATCCTGATGAAGTCCGCCGTATCGGTAATTATCGTGGACAGGAACGCCCTATAACGTTCATACCCCCTCAATTGAGCCTCTCTATAGCGAGCACCTGTGATGTATACCGGATCAAGAGCGACAGTATCTTCCATAATCCTCATGAACGGATTGATCTTGAGCTGCCACTGCGAGTCTGACATGCCGGCAGGAACCGTGATGTCGAAACTTATGGACACATACCCCGCCCTTTCTGCCACATTACGAAAGTGAGCCGTCACTTTTGAAGCCCGGATTACGTCCGTTGCGACCATCTCTCCAGTCTCAGAATCCCTTATGGCATTCATAATCAAGGGGCCGTCAGACAAGGTCCCCCTGATGCTGTCAATCTCGACCTCATCCTCGGGTTCTTCCACAGGTTTCTCCTCCGGAATGGAAAGTCCCATCTCCACCTCCCTGTTCATAATCTTGTGCATCTTTCTATAAGGAGAGCAGGAGAACATCATAAACAACAGGAAGAATATCAGATATCTGCTGTCAGAACACATAGGCTATCGAAATCATAAGGTCATCAGGCAGCAAGAAATATTTTCTGCCATGCGCAGTCGTCACTCCGCATTTCTGGCAGGAATATTCCCTGAAGACTGCCATTCCCGTCCAGAATCCCAGGCCGAATTCCAGATTGAAGTGACTGGAAAGCATATAAGTGTATCCGGCATAGGCACCAGCACCAAATCTGTCACCCTCCTCCGCCTTGCGGGAGATTATTCCTCCATGGTTATACTCCTGGTAACGAAGCTTCCCGGCAAACCACCAGCCCGACATCGTATGCCACGGCCACACCCTGGCCCCGACGGCATATGACTGCTGACGCATCTGAAATTGACGGGAAGGATCTCCTTCATTGAATGTAAAAGGATTGTACCTGGCACCTGCCGTTATGCTCCATCTCCTTGACACTGAATATGATGCATCAAGATTTAAAGTACCCAGGCACGCATAGTCAAGAAGGTTTGTAGAGATGCTGAACTTCTGCGCAAAGGACGGCAAGGCCGACATCAACATTGCTGCTGACAGAACTATCAGATATTTTTTCATAACAATCAGTATCTGCTGAACACCTGTTCTATTGTTGTCCTCTTGCCTGGATAAGTCAGGATCAAGGCGGACTTGAGATCGGATTTGGACACGACTTCCGGAGTCAGCACATAGAAAATGTCAGACGGAGTCATCCCCCTTTCATCCAGAGAACGGAATATCTGAGGATAGAACCAGTACGATGTTCCAAAGGTCGGGAAATTCCCGCCGTAACGGTCTTTGAAGATGCGGCTCTCAAGATAATAGGCCCACATCTCCCCTATCTCGCAATGTCCCGCACCTGAGGTTGTTCCATCACCGTAGGTCATACCGCCGGTCTTGATGAAGGACTCTATGATATAAAGGATGTATTTGTTCCAATAATCAGTCCCGGCCTTCGTAAAATGGCTGGCATGGGCAAGTTCATGACATGTAGTCGAATATATTTCCCTATACTCGTCCTTATCTTTTGCCCCTATGGTAATGTCCGGAAGAAAATACTCTACCAGAGATGCGAAACTGCCGAGATACTTGTCAAGGAAATCAGAGCGGACAACAGCGCCATGATGCAGCATCACCGCGCTGCTCGCCTCCATTCCATGCAGTATCCATATCCTCAGGTCGGCAGGAGGCGCGGAGAATCCGAGATCGGAAGCCGCACAGCGGCTGAAATAATCATAAGCGGCATTATTGACCGCACATCGTCTGAAGAGTTTATCCTCAGAATCCTTCGTCACGGTCATATTCACTCCTTCTGGACCTGACTTTCCCAAAGTAGAGACCGACGCCGGAAGCAGGACAAGATTGAATCCTATAGAAAACTGCTTTTCATTCTTGAAGACTATCCTGTAGCGAAGGTTGGAAGAGAATTCCTTGGTCATGGAATAATACCCGTCGCGGTCAGTATAGCTTTTGTCGAATTTGACAAATGAATTACATGAAATCATCACCCCAGCCACGCCGAATGGCTTTCCACCATTTGCATGTTCGTCTACAATAGTGATCCTGCCGGAAGGCACGACCTTCGCAGCGGCCTTCGTAGCGGGGAATCTGTCGGCATTGCCTGTAAGGACATAGGCCTCCCGCTCAACCGCCTGCCAGTCCACGCCGAGGTCAGAACTGCGTGTCTGAGGGTCGTTTTCAGCTATATAACATTCGTGAATGACCTCATAGCGGACATTGTCAGGAAAATCAAATCCCGCAGGGACAACTGCATACTGCCATGTGACATCTCCTTCGGGTATCTCAGGGTCGTGATACCAATCGCCGTCAACAGTGATGGAGTAATCCATAGGATGATCAAGCATCTCGATGCCCATTTCCTCAAGGACTTCATATTGCCTCTCGTCGGCTGGCAGAAAACGGACATACAGATTAGTGGTCTTAATCTCCACCCTGTCCGCCTTGGTCGGATACAAGGCTGCGAAAGCCTTGGTCATGTTTTCCGTCTTGTATGGATTTTCAAGACGCTCTCCAAGAACGATCTTATCATGCTTCAGATCGTTTCCATAATAATAGTCGATACCAGACGGACGGCCTGTATGCCGGAGCCCATCTTTGCTGCACGACATCAGAACCAACGCCAGCAGCAGGACAATCTGTCTACCTCTCATAATCGTTACATTTAATTACGGAGGCAAAGTTCCCCAGGATTATCCGTGTAAAAAAAAGAATTACGGATAAATTGCAAAAAGCACCGCTGAGACACGCAGCGATGCTTTTTATGATAATTATTTATGCTGATTTTTTATAAAAATCGGCTTAATTCCTGTATAGGTTTTCTAGAAGAAAGACACGGTCTTCTGCTCAACAGCTGCAAGAAGGCTGTTTGCAACACGGCTCACACCGAAGCGGAAGAGGTCCTTGTTGAGCCACTCCTTGCCGAGAATCGACGAAACGATCGAGTAGTAGCAGAGAGCGTCTGCCGCAGATGAAATGCCGCCTGCAGGCTTGAAACCTATCTTCTTTCCGGTCACCTGATGATACTTGGCGATGCACTCGCACATCACGTATGCCGCCATAGGAGTCGCATTTACATCTACCTTTCCTGTAGAAGTCTTGATAAAGTCAGCACCCGCCTCCATTGCAAGGAACGAAGCTTCAGCAATAGACTCCGGAGTGCGGAGAAGTCCTGTCTCGAGAATCACCTTCAGATGAACGTGTCTTCCCTGTCTTGCAGCTACTGCATCGATGCATGCACGCACCTGACGGATCTCCTCAGCCGCAGCCTCATGATCTCCTGCAAGGAACGCATTGAGTGCAAGGACGATATCAACCTCGTCAGCACCCTGCTCCACAGCAAGCTCGCACTCGCGAAGCTTCACCTCGAGGAAGCTCTGCGACGAAGGGAAGCATGCTGACACTACTGTGATGTTGAAATCACATGCCCTTGCCTCCTTGACGGTTGCAGCGAAGTTCGGATAAACACATACTGAAGCCGGAAGCGGCCATTCAGGATATGCCTGACGGAAGTTGTTGACCTTGTCTACAAGCTTTCTGACTGAAGCCGGAGTATCATTGGTCTTCAGTGTAGTAAGGTCCATCATTGAGAAACAATCCTTGTATACCTGCTCCGAACCCATGCCATCCAGATTGGCTGCAATCAGCTCAAGCGCTCTGCCTATAGCCTCCTGATCAGGAGCATAACCATACTTTGTAAGTAACTCTGCCATATAGATTAGAATTTTAATTTTGAATCAACTATTATTGTCACAGGGCCGTCATTGACCAGCGACACTTTCATGTCTGCGCCGAAGATGCCTCTTCCCACCGGCTTTCCCACCTGTTCCTCAACCATGGTCAGGAACTTCTCATACAGCGGAATTGCGACATCCGGCTTCGCAGCCTTTATATATGAAGGTCTGTTACCCTTAACTGTAGACGCATACAGCGTAAACTGACTTACAATCAGCACTTCGCCATCCACATCTCTGACAGAAAGGTTCATTACTCCTTCCTCATCATCGAATATGCGCATTGCCGCAAGCTTGCGCGCACACCAATCCAAGTCCTCCTGCGTATCCTCGTCAATGAATGCCGCCAGCACCATCAGTCCTTTGCCTATCGCAGACTCGTATCCTTCTGCAGGTACCGCCACACTTGCCTGCGTAACTCTTTGTATCACCAGTCTCATACTATCCCCTTACCTGTATATCAAACCCTTCATCAATGAGTGGCTGGACAAACGCCGTCATCTCCTCCACAGTATATTTACCGAGAGACTTGTCCGGTGTCTCCCTGTCAATCGTATAGACCATGACCTGGCGAGGCCTCAGTTCTCTTACGATATTCCTCCATGCCTCAAGCGGTTCCGGAGCCGCTGTGTCGAAATCCGGAGACTTCAGGAACATGGTCTGAAGGATGAAATTTCCTTCAAACTGACGGAGATCCTCAATCACATCAGCCAGCCTGTATGTACCTACGGGCTTGTTTATCTGCTTGACCAGTCCATCCTCAGACGCATCTATCTTCAGGATCGGATTATCAACTTTCATCAAGGCCTGTGCTACCGCCTTACGGCCCAGCAAAGTAGCATTTGACAAGACCGAAACCTTTGCATTCGGGAAGTACTTGTCACGGAGTCTCAAAGTCACATCGATAATCTCCGGAAAGTCCGGATTCATGGTCGGCTCTCCATTACCTGAAAAGGTTATGGAATCGACCGGAACTCCTTCTGCCGCCGCCTTTGCCATCTTATGCTCCATAGCCGCCTCGACCTCCGCCAATCTCGGGAAGATCCTTTCTGCGATACCGTCCTTGTTCCATCCGCACTCGCAATATACGCAGTCGAAGTTGCACAGCTTCCCCTTGGACGGAAGCAGATTGACTCCGAGCGAAGAACCGAGCCTGCGGCTGAATATAGGGCCGAAAACTATGTCGTCAAAATGCAGCATCACACCAATCTTACCGACTTGCTGGCAGAAGTTACAAATCCTTCGCCATCAATATCGCTTATCCTTACCACACCTGGCTTCTTTCCCGCCGACAGACTTCCCAAAGTATCTTCCTTTGACAGGAATGAAGCACCATTGAGAGAGGCCCATGTCAGGATTTCCGACATCGGAACTTCTGGGAAGTTTGCGTGAAGGCAATACATCTCCTTCACCATGTCCAGGTCGTCATTGCTGGAGAGCGAGTCCGTTCCCAGCGTGATTGCCAGACCGTTTCTCCTCATAAGAGGAATCGGAGGCAATGCATTGTGTATGAATATATTGGAAAGCGGACATACCGCCCAATACACATTATTCATAACCTTCTTTGCAGCATCGATGTCATCCTGCGCAAGGCAGACATTATGCACCAGAAGAATATGCTCATCATATGGCGCAGGCTTCGCATCTGCCAGACGGTCCAGGAAGTACTTCAGAGAAGACTCTCCGGTCACCGGCGGAGTGCTCATGCCCGACCTCTTGCGGTTTTCATACATGGCCCCTGAGCCGCTGCGGAGAAGGTCTTCTTCCTCCTGGCTCTCCTGTGAGTGATATGACAGGTAACCCTTTGCCAGACCTGCAGCAGCTGACGCGCTCAGAAGCTGCGGGCTCATCGTATAGCATGAGTGAGGGGTCGGGGCGGCATCGATTCCGGCCTTGTCCGCTACACGACCAAGCTCTGTCACCTCTGCCATGACGCCTTCACACATATGCGGCTCACTTCCGAAAACCTCAAGGAATGTCCTTGTATACATCTTATGGCTGCTCTTTACGTCAAATGACGAGTCATCATTGCTGATGTCCGCCATTGCAGAAACTCCGTCAGCCCACATCTTGTCCATCCACTCCTGCACGAGCTGAGCCTTCGCCTCACGGCCGGCCCAGTCGCGAAGTTCGTTGATCTGGTCTATGAATCCGGCCATTCCTGTTCCCTTGCGGAACTTCTTATGCAGATGAGACAGCTCCACATGGCAGTGTGCATTGACAAAGCCCGGTACGAGTGCGCCAGGCTCCACCGCCTCACCTTCAGCACATTGACCGACTGAAATTATAGTTCCGTCAGCCTCATCATATTCGACATATCCGTTTCTTATCGGTTGCGGAGACTCCAATGTATATACGAACTCCGCGGTCACTCTCTTACTGCTCATCTTTCATTCTCTTTTTAAAGCGTGACGCTTCCGGCCTCTGCCGCATCACCGGCTTCCTCACCAGAGTATCCATCACAGGCTTGATTCCGTCAGACTTGACAGGCTTGGCCTTGGGATTTTCAGGCAAGGCAAGCGGCTTGGCCTCAGCCACAGGATCCACGGCCACGATCGAATCCTTAACAGCCAGGCTGTCGGCGACTGTCAATGTATCAGCCGGAACGATCATGCGCACGCCCTCATATATGGTATCTGTCCTTGGCATATACCTGAACTTGAACATGAGCGAGGCAGTATCCCAGCCTACGCTGATTGTGTCAGAGTAGTCCCTTTCATTCCTTGGCGGAAGTTCGGTATACCAAAGTTCATATTCAGGATACTTACGCTTCGATTCGGCCAGCTTCCTTGCCTCCAGCTCCTGAAGTTCCTTCTGCTTCCGCTTCAGGTCCTTGATCTGATCATCAAGAATCTCACCCGTCGTCCTCAGGATCCTGGAGAATCTCTCAGGATCATCCATATAATGCTGGACGCTATGCTGATAGTCTTCAGATGTATAGCCGTACTTCTCGAGTATCGGCTCATATACCAGCGAAGTATCCGCTATGCTCCTGAGCTTCGGGGTGTTCTGAATCCACTGGTCTGTAACGAACATCTCGGCATAAATCTTTGCCAGCTTGCCGCGCGGAATGACCCTCGGGCCGTTCCTTCTGCAGGACGGCGCGAGAACCATGGCTGCAAGCAGCAGCAATATGACGAAATGCTTCTTCATCACTATCTCAATGTTGCTCCGAACTCGTTCTGGAATGTAGACAGAAGCTTGCTCATTACCCTCTCTACATCATTGTCTGTCAATGTCTTGTCAAGATCCTGAAGAACAAAGCTGAGCGCATACTGCTTCTTGCCCTCTGCAATCTTGTCACCTCTGTAGACGTCAAAAAGTCCGACCTGCTTGAGGAGCTTCTTTCCTACACGGAAAGCGCTCTTGCGGAGGTCAGCATAGCTTACTGACTCGTCAAGAAGGATGGCGAGGTCACGCCTTACCTCAGGGAACTTAGGGAGTTCCTTATACTTGATCTTGTTTCTCTTGACGAGCTCGAAGAGTGCCGGCCAGCTGATCTCGGCAGCGAATACCGGCTGCTTGATGCCGAACTGCTTGAGTCTTGCAGGAGCTATTGTGCCCATTACTGCAAGAGGCTGGTGCGAACCCGGAAGGCTGTATGCAAGTCCCTCCGAGAACATGTCTGCAGGAGCAGCCTCGGCCTCGAGCGAATAGATATCGCAGCCGAAACGCTTGAGCAGAAGCTCGAGGTATCCCTTGAGCTGGAAGTAGCTTCCCTTGCCCGGATCCACTCGCCATGACTTGTCCGGCTGTCCGCTCATAAAGAGAGCGTAGCATGTATGCTCCTCGTATGACTCGAGAGTCTTGCCGTCTGTCTCAGGCTTGAATGAGTATACTGAACCGTATTCAAACGTCTTCACATTTGTGATCTGACGGTTTATGTTGTATGCGATCACCTCCAGACCGTTGAGAAGAAGAGTCTGTCTCATAACATTGAGATCAGAGCTGAGAGGATTCATGATCCTTACGCATCTCTCCTCAGGGAATGTCTTGAGTTTTGAATAATACTCCGACTTTGTAAGCGAGTTGTTCATGGTCTCTACGAATCCGTTTGCCGCGAGGAAATCCGCGATAGCGGTCCTTACCTGCTCAGGCTCAGGCTTCTGAGGAGCATTCACAGACATTCTCATGGCCTGCGGAAGCTCTATGTTGTTATAGCCGTAGATACGGAGGATCTCCTCCACCACGTCACACTCGCGATATACGTCGATCATGTATGAAGGCACAGCGACCTTTGCACCGGTCTCGGTCTTCTCGACGAACTCGTATGCAAGGCCTTCGAGAATGCCTTCGATCACATCGTGACCGATCTTCTTTCCTACAAACGCCTCGATGCGGTCATAGTCAAGGTCAACGACCTTCTTCTCTATCTTCTCAGGATAGAACTCCTGCATTCTGCCCACGATCTGACCTCCTGCAAGCTCCTGGATAAGGAGAGCGGCACGTTTTGCTGCATACTCTACAACGAGAGGGTCTGCGCCACGCTCATAACGGAAAGATGCGTCAGTCTTGAGACCATGTCTCTTCGAACTCTTTCTGATCGACACAGGATTGAAATATGCGCTTTCGAGGAATACGTCAACTGTATTTTCTGTAACACCAGACTCCTCACCTCCGAATACGCCGGCCAGGCACATCGGCTTTTCTGCGTTAGCAATCATGAGGTCTGCCGCGCTCAGAGTGCGCTCAACGCCGTCGAGAGTCACGAACTTCTCGCCTTCCCCCGCCCTGCGCACTACCACCTTGCCGCCGGCAATCTTCGCAGCATCGAATGCGTGAAGAGGCTGTCCTGTCTCATGGAGGACGAAGTTGGTGATGTCGACGATGTTGTTGATCGGTCTGAGACCGATCGCGAGAAGCTTCTTCTGAAGCCACTCAGGGGAGGCTGACACCTTGACACCCTTGATTGTGGTTCCTGTATATCTTGGAGCGCCGTCTGGTGCTGTAACCTCTACAGGAATCGCCTCTCCCTCTGCACTGTCAGCCCATGCTGACACATCAGGAATATTGAGAGCGCATGGCACGCCGTTGTGCTTGAGATATGCGTAAAGGTCTCTTGCAACACCGATGTGCGAAGCTGCATCCACGCGGTTTGCTGTGAGTCCGATCTCTATGAGAGCGTCTGTCGCAAGACCGAGATATTCCTTTGCAGGTGTTCCCGGCACTGCCTCCGGATCAAGTACCATGATGCCGTCATGAGACTCACCGATTCCGAGCTCGTCCTCTGCGCAGATCATACCGAAAGACTCGACGCCGCGGATCTTTGACTTCTTGATCTTGAAGTCCTCGCCGAGGACTGTTCCCACTGTAGCAAGGAGGACCTTCTGTCCTGCCGCAACATTAGGAGCGCCGCAGACAACCTGAAGAAGATCGCCTTCGCCTGTGTTGAGCTTTGTTATATGGAGGTGGTCAGAATCCGGATGGTCTACACACTCTACGACCTCTGCCACGATCACTCCTGCCAGACCGCCAGGAATCTCCTCTATCTGTTCAAGCGAGTCAACTTCAAGTCCTATTGAAGTCAGCGCTTCTGCAACGGCCTCTGGAGCGAGGTCACACTCAAGGTAGTCCTTGAGCCAATTGTACGAAATCTTCATATATCTCTTTATTTATCTATATCATCCTTTGAGAAGAGAGAAGACACGAATTCTCTCTTGTTGAAAACCTTGAGGTCATCTATGCCCTCACCTATGCCGACAAACTTGATAGGAATGCGGAACTGGTCCACGATGCCGACGACAACTCCGCCCTTGGCTGTTCCATCAAGCTTTGTGACAGCGAGAGCCGTAATGTCTGTCGCCCTCATGAACTCCTTTGCCTGCTGGAAGGCGTTCTGGCCAGTGCTTCCGTCAAGAACGAGAAGGACTTCGTGCGGTGCATCAGGAACGACCTTCCTCATCACATTGCGGATCTTGGTAAGCTCGTTCATGAGGTCAATCCTGTTGTGAAGACGACCTGCCGTGTCGATGATCACCACATCTGCATCCTTGGCCACAGCAGACTTGACCGTATCAAATGCAACAGAAGCCGGATCAGAACCCATGGCCTGCTTCACGATGTCGACACCGGCACGCTCTGACCATATTGTAAGCTGATCGACTGCAGCTGCCCTGAAAGTATCGGCTGCGCCAAGAACTACCTTCTTGCCCTGGGCCTTGAGGCTGCTGGCGAGCTTGCCGATTGTTGTCGTCTTTCCTACCCCATTCACTCCCACGACCATGATCACATAAGGCTTCTTGCTGAAGTCGAAAGGCACGACCGCATCATCAGAAGTCTCGCCTTCGCGCACATTGAGAAGGCCAGCGATCTCGTCGCGGAGAATATCAACGAGCTCGTCAAGCGAAACATACTTGTCCCTGCGGACCCTTTCCTCAAGATTCTCAATGATCTTCATGGTGGTGTCCACACCCATATCTGTTGCGAGCAGAGCTTCCTCTATTGCATCAAGCAGATCATCGTCGACTTCCGTCTTGCCGACAATCGCTCTGGAAAGCCTGTCAAAGAAGCTTCTGTTCGTCTTTTTTACGCCTTTATCGAATATTCCCATATGTCCAAATACGCAAAACGCGCACATTTATAGTAATCTACAAATATACGCGTTTTTATGATAATAAAAAAGAAGCAGGCCTTTTCAAACCTGCTTCTTTCCATATAATTTAAATTATTTCTTTGCGAAGAAATCCTTTGCCTGACTCTCCTCTACGAGCTGCTCAGTGAAAACATAAGCGCCAGTCTTTGGAGACTTGTCCATACGGATACACTTGACCATCTTCTTGAGTGTACCGGCCTTGAAGGTTGCGACTGCTTTCTTTGCCATTTCTTAATCCTCCTTAATTATTTGATCTCGCGATGAAGGGTTACCTTCTTAAGGAACGGATTGTACTTCATACGCTCCAGACGCTGAGTTGTGTTCTTCTTGTTCTTGGTAGTGATGTATCTTGAGATACCTGGTACACCGCTCTCTCTCTGCTCAGTGCACTCAAGGATGACCTGCACCCTGTTACCTTTTGCTTTCTTTGCCATAATTCGTAAAATTAAACAAGGTTAATAAATCCTTTCTGCTGAGCGTCCTTGATGGTAGCGTCGAGACCATTCTTCTCGATAGTTCTCATACCCTTGCAAGACACCTTAAGTGTGATGAATCTCTGCTCTGCCTCTGACCAGAACTTCTTGGTCTTGAGGTTCAGGGCGAAGACGCGCTTTGTGCGTCTCTTAGAATGCGAAACGTTGTTTCCGACCATTCTCTTTCTT
The DNA here is from genome assembly GCA_017415715.1 of Bacteroidales bacterium. Lineage (GTDB taxonomy): Bacteria > Bacteroidota > Bacteroidia > Bacteroidales > UBA932 > Cryptobacteroides. The sequence continues at coordinate 48,643 of JAFQFD010000054.1, forward strand.
CCTGTAACTTGACAAACCTTTGCCATTGTATATAACTTTTTTAATTAATTCATAATTAGCGGGCTGCAAATATCGCATAAAAAAATTGCAATTGCAAAAAATCTACACAAATTTGAAGAACCTGCGCCATCTTATATTTTTCGGGAACTTCTTGTTCCCATCGATTGAGAGCCAGATCAATGCGGGTTTTCCGACTATGTGATCTTCAGGTACAAATCCCCAATATCTTGAGTCAAGCGAGTTGTGCCTGTTGTCTCCCATCATGAAGTAGTAATCCTGTGCAAAAGTATAGCTTTGAGCTTTCTCTCCGTTGATGAAGATCTCGCCGGCCTTGACTTCGAGATCATTTCCCTCATATGCTGTGATTATCCTCTCGTAAAGCGGAAGGTTTTCCAGCGTGAGTTCCACCGTTGCTCCCTTTGCAGGGATCCAGAGCGGACCGAAATTGTCTCTTGTCCATTTGTAGTCCGGTGAGAACGGGAAGATGGTAAGCCACGAGTCCGGATAATCGGCCGGGTACACATCTATGTTCTGGGTCACGGATACTACGTTCGGCAGCTTCTTCACGGACTCCAGCATTTCTGCTGTCAGAGGCATGTACGGGTATCCCGGCAATGCCTGTGTGAATCCGAGCTCTCTCACATTTATTCCGAGGTCATCAAGTACTACCTGATTGATCCTCTGACCATTGGTAACCACTTTGTAAGTGTTCTGAACTCCCGGCCATACCTCCTGAGCTGTTCCGTTGACATAAACCTGTCCATTTACAATCTCGAGAGAATCTCCTGCCACAGCAACGCATCTCTTGACGTAATGGTCCTTCTTGTCAGACGGTCTGACCTTGACAGGGCCGTAAGCCTTTACAATCTCGTCCCTACCCATGGTCCTGCACAACATGTAGTAGTCATCTGCGGGAGCCTTGGTCAGCACTGTGTCGCCGTGTGGGAATCCGAATACCACATAGTCGCCTGTCTCCACCTCACCGAAGCCCTTGAGCCTCCTGTAGTCATTCTGGATCAGTGTCGAATAAGACTCCTTTCCTCCTATGACATTATGAGTGAACGGAATTGTAAGTGGCGTCTGCGGCAGTTTTGGTCCATATGCGAGTTTGCTTACAAACAGGTGGTCACCTGTGTAAAGCGAACTCTCCATCGATGAGGAAGGTATCTTGAAAGCCTGGAAAAAGAAAGTATTGATGAATGTAACCACAACGACTGCGAAGATGATGGCATCGAGCCAGTCAAGCAGTGCGTTGCGCTTTTCTCCTTCCTTGTATTCCTTCTTCCAGAACAGCCACTTCACCTTGCGGGTTATGTGGTGGTCAAAGATTGGAATCAGTCCGAAGAGCCACCAATAGTTTCCGAGCCAGATTACCCACAAGACATATAGGAGAGACCAAAAACCGAATCTCACCCACTTATTGTGGCAGATATCCTTCAAGCTCATCAGCAATTACTATTTTACAGAATTGATGATAGCCTCAAATGCCTGAGGATTGTTCATAGCAAGGTCTGCAAGCACCTTACGGTTCAAACCGATGTTCTGCTTTGCGATACGACCCATAAACTGAGAATAAGTCATACCGTACTGACGTGCGGCTGCGTTGATTCTCTGGATCCAAAGTGCGCGGAATGAGCGCTTCTTGTTCTTACGATCACGGTAAGCATAAGTGAGACCCTTCTCATAGGTGTTCTTTGCTACCGTCCAAACATTCTTTCTTGAAAGAAAATAACCGCGGGTCTTCTTAAGAATCTTTTTGCGGCGTGCCCTTGAGGCAACTGAATTTACCGATCTTGGCATAAATTTAACTGTTTTATGGAGGCAGTGTCCTTCATCGGAGCTTTTCGACTGCGTTCCAAGTTTGACTTAAAATACTTTGTGTAATTTAAAATTACATACCCAATAAAGCTTTGACTCTCTTCTCGTCTACATTAGCAACGAGTGCAATGTGAGTCAAATTTCTCTTCTGCTTCTTGGTCTTCTTTGTGAGAATGTGGCTCTTGTAAGCATGCTTTCTCTTAACTTTTCCCGTTCCGGTAAGCGTGAAACGCTTTTTTGAACCGGA
>JAFQFD010000055.1 GCA_017415715.1 Bacteroidales bacterium
CGAACAGAGAAGTTAAGCTCGCCATCGCCGATGGTACTGCCCCACCAGGTGGGAGAGTAGGTAGCTGCCACTTTCTTCTATAGACCTTCGAAGTCATACGACTCCGGAGGTCTTTTTTTTGTGCGTGGCAGCGTGTCCAAACCCCCTCGTACTTCGTCCGAGACCCCTCAAGGGGTATCTCGGCCCTGCCCGGGCCGGTCGCTTCGCGACTTTGAACAACCGGTGTGTCAGCTGACATCACAACCGGCGTGGCAGCTAACGTCCTGAACAGCAGCTCGTTACTGAGGTGCGCGTGCCGCCAATGGGGAGCACGCACATGTAAGAAACCTCCTGACAATCAGGAGGTTGGGTGGCACGCTTATTTTAAGGTGTTATTTAGATTTTTTCCCGGATGTTGTAGTGGTTGCGGTCCTGGCTGTTGCGGGAGATCATTTCGCAGATGAAGCCGGCGAGGAAGAGCTGGAAGCCCAGGATTACTGCCAGGAGGGCGAGGTAGAAGAGCGGCTGCTCTGTTACAGGCCTGAATGCCATTCCGTTACCCTGCTGGATGAGTTTCTCCGCTATGATCCATATGGCCATGATTCCGCCGGTCAGGAACATGAGGATTCCAGTGAATCCGAAGAAGTGCATAGGCTTTTTGCCGAATGTGCTGAGGAACCACAGTGAAATCAGGTCGAGGAAACCGTTGACGAATCTTTCAAGGCCGAATTTGCTCTTTCCATATTTCCTCTTCTGGTGATGTACCGGTTTTTCTGTTATCTTTTCAAATCCGGCATTCTTTGCCAGATAGGGGATGTATCTGTGCATCTCGCCATATACCTCTATATTCTTTACCACTTCATTTCGGTATGCCTTGAGGCCGCAGTTCATGTCGTGGAGCTTGATGCCTGTGATCTTTCGGGCGGTCCAGTTGTAGAGTTTTGATGGCAGATTCTTGGTGAGCTTGTTGTCGAACCTTTGTTTCTTCCAGCCAGACACAATGTCGTATCCTTCTTCTATGATCATCCTGTACATTTCTGGAATCTCTTCAGGTGAGTCCTGAAGGTCTGCGTCCATAGTGACTACTACACGGCCTTCCGCAGCCTTGAATCCGTGGAACAGAGCAGCAGACTTTCCGTAGTTGCGTCTGAAGGAGATGCCTCTGATCGCAGGATTTCCGGCTGACAGCCCCTTGATTATGTCCCACGATCCGTCGCGGCTGCCGTCGTCCACCATTATTATTTCATACTTATATCCTTCCTGCTTCATCACGGTCTCGATCCATCTGATGAGTTCAGGAAGCGATTCCTCTTCATTGAAGAGTGATATGACGATTGAAAGGTCCTTTCCGTATTCCATGATGTCTTACTGCTGGTCTGGTTTGTAATCTGCAAACGGATCCCTGCTCGGGATGTTGCGTGAGAGGATTGCGGAAACGACTGTTCCGAACAGGAAGCAATATATCAGATTTGATATGAATGTTATCTGCGGCATGCTTGAAAGCATGTTATCCATAACTGTAGCAGTGTTTGAGTCCATCATGGGAGCCATCTGCTGCATCATCATATCGAACTGCTCTGCATAGTAGTCTGCTGAGATGAATGCCATGTTTGCAAAAGATGCGGCTGAATAGACCAGCGCTGAAAGGAGTGCAGTCGCCATTCCCATTCTGAATGTGGCCCTGTTGTCTGCTTCAGGGCATGCTGCTGCGAATTTCTTCATATAAAGCTGCATCAGATATATGCATCCTCCGGTCTCTGCAGCCCAGAGAATGAAGCCGATCACACTCACCGCAAAGGCAGGCATCTGAGTCGTTGACATGGCCTGTTCGATGAACATGCTGGCAGTTGAGATCAGGCCCATGAGCAGACCGGCTGTTCCAGCCATGTTCCAAAGCATCTTTTTAGCGTTGCTATCCATAATATATTGCGTTTAGACATACAAAGATAGAAAAAAATTCCTACCTTTGTACGCTTGTATGCATATGGCATGCAATTAGTTGGAATTAAACGATAAAGATATGATAAACATTACATTTCCTGACGGCAGCGTGAGACAGTACGAGAGTGGTGTTTCCGCTTTTGACATTGCACAGAGCATAAGTCCGAGACTTGCAGCTGACGTGTTGGCTGCAACTGTAGTAACCTCTGCAGATGCGACAGGAAAAGGTACGGTATATGATGTTACACGCCCTATCACCGAGGATGCTGCCATCCGTCTCCACAAGTGGGAGGATCCGGAGGCAAAGCATGTCTTCTGGCATTCGTCATCACACCTTCTCGCCGCAGCTCTCGAGGCTCTCTATCCTGGAGTGAAGTTCGGTATCGGTCCTGCTATCGAGACAGGTTTCTACTATGATGTAGACTTTGGTGGAAAGACACTTGTAGAGGCTGACCTCAAGGCGATCGAGGACAAGATGGTCGAGCTTGCACGTCAGAAGAATCCTTTCGTGAGGACAGAGGTTTCAAAGGCAGATGCTCTCAAGACTTTCACTGAGAAGGGCGACGAGTACAAGTGCGAGCTTATCAGCGAGCTTGAGGACGGCACCATCACTTTCTATACAAACGGTGATTTCACAGATCTTTGCCGCGGACCTCACCTCAAGGACACTTCAGTGATCAAGGCGGTTAAGCTTACTGCAATCGCAGGAGCATACTGGAGAGGTGACCAGGAGCGCCAGATGCTCACCCGTGTATACGGCGTGACCTTCCCTAAGAAGTCAATGCTCGACGAATATCTCCAGATGATGGAGGAGGCGAAGAAGCGTGACCACAGAAAGATCGGTAAGGAGATGGAGCTCTTCACATTCTCTCAGAGAGTGGGTCAGGGTCTTCCATTGTGGCTTCCAAAGGGTGCCGCTCTCCGCGAGCGCCTCGAGAACTTCCTCAAGAAGCTCCAGAAGTCATACGGCTACCTTCCTGTAATCACTCCGCATATCGGAAACAAGGACCTTTACGTGACATCAGGTCACTACGCAAAATACGGCAAGGACTCGTTCCAGCCGATCCACACTCCGCAGGAGGGTGAGGAATATCTCCTCAAGCCGATGAACTGCCCTCACCACTGTGAGATCTACAGGTCAAAGCCACGCTCATACAAGGATCTTCCTTTGAGACTTGCTGAGTTCGGTACGGTATACCGTTACGAGCAGAGCGGCGAGCTCCACGGTCTTACCCGTGTGCGCAGCTTCACTCAGGATGACGCTCACCTCTTCTGCCGTCCGGACCAGATCAAGGAGGAGTTCTGCAAGGTGATCGACATCATCCTCTATGTGTTCAAGACTTTGAACTTCAGCGAGTATGTAGCACAGATATCACTCCGTGACCCTGAGAACAAGACCAAGTACATCGGATCTGACGAGAACTGGGCAAAGGCTGAAGCTGCAATCATAGAAGCGGCTCAGGAGAAGGGCCTCAACACTGTAGTAGAGTATGGTGAGGCCGCATTCTATGGCCCTAAGCTTGACTTCATGGTGAAGGACGCGATCGGAAGAAAGTGGCAGCTCGGCACCATCCAGGTTGACTACAACCTTCCTGAGAGATTCGAGCTTGAGTATATCGGAAGCGATAACCAGAAGCATCGTCCGGTGATGATTCACCGTGCGCCTTTCGGATCGCTTGAGAGATTCGTGGCTGTGCTCCTCGAGCACACAGGCGGAAAGCTCCCTCTCTGGCTCACTCCGGATCAGGTTAACATCGTGCCAGTCAGCGAAAAATATGAGGAATATGCAAAAAAAGTTTGCAGTTTGCTGAATAATTCCGATATTCGCGCCGCCGTAGATGATCGAAACGAGACATTGGGCAAGAGAATCCGTGAGAGTGAACTCAAGAGGATTCCTTTCCTTGTGATTGTAGGTGAGAAGGAGATGAACGAAGGTACGGTCTCTGTCAGAAGACAGGGTGGAGTAGACGCAGGATCTATGCCGGTTGATGATTTTGTCGCATTGGTAAGCAATGAGATAAAGGATCAGCTGTCGTAGTTTTGACCATATTATTAACTTAACTTATAGGAGGATTTATTTATCGCAGCACCATTTAAACCAGGTCCACGCCCTAGCGGCCCGAGACCTAGCGCTCGTCCAGGCCAGAGGCCTAACGCAAAGAAGGACGAAGACGGATTGAGAATCAATGAGGAGATCACGGCATCTCAGGTAAGACTTGTGGGAGATAACATTCCCGAGCAGGGAGTTTACTCGCTCAGGGAGGCCTTGAGAATGGCTGAGGAACAGGAGCTCGATCTGGTGGAGATAAGCGCGAAGGCTGACCCTCCTGTATGTAGGATAATGGACTATCAGAAATATCTCTATCAGCAGAAGAAGAAAGCTAAGGAGATGAAGGCAAACGCTGCCAAGATAGTCATCAAGGAGATCAGGTTCGGTCCTAACACAGACGAGCACGATTTCCAGTTCAAGCTCAAGCACGCGCAGGAGTTCCTTCAGGAAGGTTCGAAGGTCAAGGCTTCAGTCTTCTTCAAAGGACGCTCGATCATCTACGCAGACCAGGGTGAGAAGCTTCTTCTCCGTTTTGCAGTAGAGCTCGAGGAGTACGGAAGGGCAGAGCAGATGCCTAAGCTTGAAGGAAAGAGGATGATCATGATGATCGCCCCTCTCAAGAAGAAATAAAGTTTGGAAACCGTGAGGTTTCAAATGAAAATAATTATTAACTAAATCAAATTTAACTATGCCAAAGATGAAGACCAACTCCGGTTCAAAAAAGCGTTTCACGCTTACCGGAACGGGAAAAGTTAAGAGAAAGCATGCTTACAAGAGCCACATTCTCACAAAGAAGACC
>JAFQFD010000056.1 GCA_017415715.1 Bacteroidales bacterium
CTTGAAGGTCTCCTGAACCTCGGCGGTTGCAGTGACAACCTCCTTCTGCTCAGGCTCGAGCATACCCTCGATACCGCTCTTGAGCTCGTTGATGCAGTCGTAGATGACTGAATACAGACGGATCTCGATCTCCTCCTTCTCAGCAAGCTTTCTTGCAGAAGGCATAGGACGTACCTGGAAACCGATGATGATCGCATCCGAAGCTGCAGCGAGCAGGATATCCGACTCTGAGATCGCTCCGACAGCCTTGTGGATCACATTCACGCGAACCTCCTCTGTAGAGAGCTTGATGATAGAGTCTGAGAGAGCCTCCACCGATCCGTCCACGTCTCCCTTGACGATGACATTGAGCTCCTTGAAGTTTCCGATCGCGATACGGCGTCCGATCTCCTCGAGAGTCATATGCTTCTGGGTCTTGATGCCCTGGATGCGGATGAGCTGCTCACGCTTGTTGGCGATGTCCTTCGCCTCCTTCTCGTCAGCCATCACGACGAATGTCTCACCTGCTGTCGGCGCTCCGTTAAGACCGAGAACTGAAACAGGTGTTGAAGGACCTGCCTCCTCGACCTTCTGTCCACGCTCGTTGAACATGGCCTTCACCTTGCCGGTGTAGCATCCCGAAAGCATCACGTCTCCGACGCGGAGTGTTCCGTTCTGTACGAGGATTGTAGCAAGGTATCCACGGCCCTTGTCGAGAGACGACTCGATCACCGCTCCTGAAGCCCTCTTGTTAGGGTTTGCCTTGAGCTCGAGCATTTCAGCCTCGAGAAGGACTTTCTCGAGCAGAAGCTCGACATTGATACCCTTCTTTGCGGAAATCTCCTGGCACTGGTACTTACCTCCCCAGTCCTCTACGAGGATGTTCATGTTAGAGAGCTGCTCGCGGATCTTGTCCGGATTGGCACCCGGCTTGTCTATCTTGTTGATCGCGAATACCATAGGCACGCCTGCAGCCTGTGCGTGGTTGATAGCCTCCACGGTCTGTGGCATTATGGCGTCGTCTGCTGCGACGATGATGATGGCAAGGTCGGTCATCTTGGCACCGCGGGCACGCATCGCCGTAAACGCCTCGTGACCAGGAGTATCGAGGAATGTGATCCTCTGTCCGTCCGGAAGCTCCACGTTGTATGCTCCGATGTGCTGTGTGATACCTCCAGCCTCGCCGGCGATTACGTTCGCCTTTCTGATGTGGTCCAGGAGTGAAGTCTTACCATGGTCAACGTGACCCATCACGGTGATCACCGGTGGACGTGGGAGGAGATCCTCGTCAGTATCCTCGGCCTCTCCCTGGGCTATCGCGTCAGTAAGGTTCGCTGTCACGAACTCTACTTCATATCCGAATTCCTCTGCCACCAGCACGAGAGTCTCTGCGTCGAGACGCTGGTTGATCGACACCATCATTCCGAGGCTCATGCAGGCTCCGATGACCTTGGTCACAGGAGTGTTGTTCATCAGAGTTGCAAGGTCGTTTACAGTCACGAACTCGGTCACCTTGAGCACCTTCTGCTCGAGCTGCTGCATCTCCATCTCCTCCTGCATCCTCTGTGAGGCTGCCTCTCTCTTCTCCTTCCTGTGCTTTGCTCCGAAGTTCTGCTTCTTGCCCTCGTTCATTCTTGCATAGGTCTCCTTGATCTGCTTCTGGATCTCCTTCTGCATCTCTTCCTGCTCGGCCTCCGTCATAGGCTTGAACTTGTCGCCTCCGCGGTCGCGACGGCTCTTCTTGTCCTTCTTGCCCTGAGCCTGAGGCTGCTGCTGGCCCGGCTTTCCGCCCTTGTCCTTCTTAGGCTTAGGATCTGCCTCGACCTTGGTCACGTCAACCTTCTGGCTGCCGCCCTTGTCGATTCTTTCTCTCTTCTTCTTTTTCTTCTTCTTGTCGAACTGAGAGAGGTCGATCTTGTCCACTACCTTAGGACCTGCAAGTCTCTCTACTTCCACCTTCACCTCGCGAGGCTCTGCCTTAGGCTCCTCCTCTACGGCAGGCTCAGGCTGTACCTCGACAGGTACAGGAGCCTCTTCTTTCGGCTCTTCCGCCACAACAGGTTCCTCAACAGGCTTGGCCTCCTCCGCAGGAGCAGCCTTCCTCTTGTCGAACTGTGAGAGATCGATCTTGTCCACGATCTTTATGCCGCCTTCTTCCTTTGGCTTCGGCTCCTCTGCAGGAACCTCTACCTTAGGCTGCTCAGCGACCGGCTCAGGCTTGACTTCAGGTGCAGACTCGGTGAGAGTTGTGCTCTTGATGACAACTTCCTTCTCCGGAACATCCTCCTCCTCTTCCTGGCTTGACTTCTTCTTAGGGCCCATCTCGATGATTTCCTTAAGCTTGATAGTCACTTTTTCTGCGTCTGCCTTAAGTTTCTGGTCTTCACCGAACTTCGCCTCGATCGCCGGAAGATATTCATCCGACACCTTTGCGTTCGGATTCATCTCCACGTTGGCTCCCTGCTCGTTGAGGAAATCGACGAGTCTGGCAAGTCCGATGCTGAATTGCTTTGTGAGTTTGCTTAATCTTATTTCTGCCATATGTAATTATTCTTCAAATTCTGAACGGAGGATATCAAAAATCTCTGCTACTGTCTCGTCCTCGAGATCTGCTCTCTTCGCTATGTCAGCCGGAGTGCATGCGAGTACGCTCTTTGCAGTGTCGCATCCGATGCTCTGGAGCTTTTCGATGATCCATCCCTCGATTACGTCATCGAACTCGCTGAGGAGTACGTCCTCTTCTGCATCTTCCTCATCCTCCTGTGGAAGTTCTCTCCACACTTCGATTTCCTTTCCTACGAGCATGCCTGCAAGCTTGATGTTGCATCCGCCCTTACCGATACCCTTCTTGACTTCGTCAGGAAGCATGTATACCTTGATCTTCTCGTCCTCACCACCTACTACGATAGATGAAATCTTTGCAGGATTGAGTGCTCTCTGGATGAGGATGTGAGTGTTGCTTGTCCACTGGAGCACATCGATGTTCTCGTTGCGGAGCTCTCTCACGATGCCGATGATGCGTGATCCCTTCACACCGATACATGCTCCGATAGGATCGATCCTCTCGTCATATGACTCTACGGCAACCTTCGCGCGCTCGCCAGGGATGCGGACAACCTTCTTGATGGTGATCAGACCGTCATAGATCTCAGGAACCTCCTGCTCGAAGAGCTTCTCGAGGAACTCCGGTGAAGTCCTTGAAAGCACGATGTATGGAGTGGTGTTCCTCATCTCCACGGTCTTGATGATGGCTCTTACGGTGTCATTCTTCTTGAAGTGCTCGCCAGGAATCTGCTCTGACTTCGGCAGTCTGAGCTCGTTTCCGTCCTCGTCGAGGATGAGGACTTCCTTTGCCCATGTCTGGTAAACCTCTCCTGTGAAGATCTCGCCGATCTTGCCTACATACTTATTATAAAGGTTTGCCTTCTCGATGTCCATGATCCTTCCCTGAAGGTTCTGGCGGATGTTGAGGATACCTCTGCGGCCGAAATCCTTGAGCTCGATCTTCTTTGCAAAAGTCTCTCCGATCTCATAGTCGTCGTCCAGAGCCTCGTCGTTGATGGCGATCTGGGTGTTAGGGTCTTCTACGACCTCGACAACCTCTCTGTTCCAGTAGATCTCGCAGTCTCCCTTGTCGATGTTGATGATGATGTCAAAGTTGTCTGCCGATCCGTAAGTCTTGATGATCTGAGTCCTGAACACATCCTCGAGCACACCCATCATTGTAGGCCTGTCGATGTTCTTCTGGCTCTTGAACTCAGCAAAAGCGTCTTTAAGTTCAATCTTTTCCATTATATGTTTTTATTAGTTAAATTCTATGAATGGGCGAACGCTGTTCACCTGGTCCATTGTGAAGCGGTCCACATGCTCCACGATCTCCTTCTTCTTCTTTCCCTCCACTGCCTCTTTCTGTGAGTATTTCAGCGTGATGCTCTCCTGATCTGCCGCCTCGAGGAGTGCAACCATCTTCTTGCCTCCCTTGAGCTGTACCTCAACCTTCTTTCCCACAGACTTGAGATACTGCTTGAGCACCTTGAACGGCTGGTCGAGGCCTGCCGATGTCACGGTGAGCGAATAATCTTCCTGCTCGCGGTCGAACCTGCTCTCGAAATAGCGGCTCAGCGCTACGCAGTCCTCCAGCTCGACAATGCCTTCCTCAGACTCGATGGTGATCTCCACATCGTTGTCCTTGCTGACAGTGACTTCAATTAAAAACAATCCTCGTGCAACGATTTCGCCCTCGATTGCATCTATTATATCCGATATTTTCATATATTTGTATGTGACAGTGCATAAAATAAGGGGGCTGCCTGCCCCCTGATCATTCTCACGCTGCAAATGTAGAGAAAAAATCAGAAACTACCAAATATAAGAACTGAAACCTAACCCCTTCACTATAATGGAATTCAAGGCAAAAGAGATCGCGGAAATCCTTGGCGGTACAGTAGACGGAAATCCTGAAGTCACAGTGACATCTTTCGCACGCATCGAGAGCGGAAAGCCAGGCACAATATCATTCTTTGCAAATCCCAAATACGAGCAGTATGTATACACCAGCAAGGCTGATGTTATCATAGTCAACAAATCGTTCGAGCCGAAGGAGCCTGTCCAGGCGACAATGGTGAGGGTGGACGACGCGTATGCGGCAGTAGCCGCACTTCTTGACTATGTCACGGCAAAGAAGCGTTCATACAAGAGGTATCGCGGCTGCCGCAGCAAGGTGCGCTGGAGCGCGAAGGTAGGAAAGAAAGTGTATGTGGGAGATTTTGCCTATGTCGGAAAGCATTCACAGATAGGGGATTACACTAAGATATATGAACATGTGTACATAGGTGACGACGTCAAGATCGGCTCTCACTGCATAATATATCCGGGAGTCAGGATATATCCTGGAAGCGTGATCGGAAACAATGTCATCCTTCACGCAAACGCCGTCATCGGAGCCGACGGCTTCGGCTTCGCTCCGCTTGAGGACGGCACATGGAAGAAGATCGAGCACACAGGCAATGTCATCATCGAGGACGATGTCGAGATCGGAGCAAATACCTGCGTGGACAAGTCCCAGATGGGTTCAACGATAGTACGTCAGGGCGTAAAGATCGACAATCTCTGTCAGATAGCTCATAATGTCGAGGTGGGCAGGAACACTGTGATGGCGGCGCAGACCGGTGTCGCCGGCTCGACCAAGATCGGCGAGCACTGCATCATTGCAGGCCAGGTCGGCATCGCAGGCCATCTTACCATAGCAAACAATACGACCATAGGCGCTCAGGCAGGAGTGCTCGGCAAGGTCAGGAAGGAAGGAGAGGTGCTCATGGGCTCTCCGGCATTCAATCTGAATGACTACATGCGCAGCTATGCGATTTTCAAAAGGGCTGGAAAATAGGAATATAGAAAATAATGACTATCTTTGCAGGCTAAAAAATTATAAATAAGAGGAAATGCAGCTGCAGCAGACGTTAAGAAAAAGCTATTTGTTTGAAGGAAAAGGACTTCATACCGGCAGGGTTGCCCGTATGACAGTCTCGCCGGCACCTGCTGACACAGGAATCGTATTCAAGAGAACAGATATAGGACAAGACGCTCTGGTAGAGGCACTTGCAGAGAATGTAAGCAGCACTGCCAGGAGCACTACGATATCAAAAGGGGATGCGTCGGTTTCGACGATCGAGCACATTCTCTCGGCCCTTACGGGCATGGGCGTGGACAATGCCCTTATAGAAATAGACAATGTAGAGGTGCCGATTCTTGACGGAAGTGCGAAGCCATACATAGAGGCGATCTGGAAGGATGGATTCCAGGAGCAGGATGCTCCGAGAAAATACATCGAACTGAAAGAGACAGTCGAGGTGGTCAATGAGAAAGGATCAGTCGTGCGTCTCGAGCCAGCAGAGGACTTCTCATATGACATCAAGATAGACTTCAATTCAAGAGTACTTGGCGTGCAGCATGCTCAGTGGGACTCTTCGGTAGTATATCCGGAGGAGATCGGTGTCTGCAGGACATTCGTCTTCTTCCACGAGATAGAGTTCCTCTTCAACAACGGTCTTGTAAAGGGTGGTGATGTGGACAATGCGATTGTGATCGTAGAGCATCCTGTCACAAAGGAGCAGGTGGACAACATCAGCCGTCTGTTCAATGTCCCTTCTCTCGAAGTACGCGAAGACGGATATCTGAGCAACCTTCAGCTCCGTTTCACCAACGAGTGCGCAAGACACAAGCTTCTTGACCTGATCGGCGACCTCAGGCTTTGCGGAGGCTTCCTCAAGGCGAAGATCACTGCAGAAAAGGCAGGACACGGAATAAACACGACAGCGGCAAGACAGGTACGTGCCGTACTGTCAACAAAATAACAACCAACATGGCAAACATTCATCCACTCGCAACAGTACATCCCAACGCCAAGCTTGGCGAGAATGTAGAAGTCGGACCATACGCATATATCGAAGAGCATGTAGAGATCGGTGACGGATCGAAGATCCTTCCTCACGCAACGATCTTCAACTATGTGAAGATGGGCAGGAACTGCTGCGTATTTCCAGGAGCGGTGATCGGAGCTGTTCCACAGGACCTCAAGTTCGACGGCGAGATCACATATGTAGAGATCGGAGACAATGTGAACATCCGTGAGTGCGCAACCATCAACCGCGGCACAAAGGCAAGCGGAAGGGGAGTGACCAAGATCGGAAACAATGTTCTCCTCATGTCATATACCCATGTCGCACACGACTGTACGGTAGGTAACAACTGCATCCTCGTAAGTTACGTGGGCATTGCAGGCGAGACTGACGTTGACGATTGGGCTACAATCGGAGGCAGCACCGTGGCTCACCAGTTCTCAAGGATCGGAAAGCACGCTTTCATCGGAGGCGGCTGCAAGATCAACAAGGACGTTCCGCCTTATGTGCTTTGCGGACGCGACCCGCTTACATATGCAGGTGTCAACATCGTGGGACTCCGCAGAAGAGGCTTCACATCAGACCAGATCCGCAACATCAAGGATATGTATGACATCATCTACAGCGCCGGCACCAACTTCTCGGATGCCATAGCAAAGATCGAGTCAGGATTCCCTGAGTCAGAAGAGAGGGACACAATCGTGACTTTCATCCGCAACTCCAAGAGAGGTATCATCAGAGGTCTGAACTCTGATACAAAGGGAAATGTAGACTAAAGTGGCAAAACTGCTCTCAACAGCATACTTTCCTCCCGTGTCCTATTTCGCTGCAATGGCTCAGGACATGACGGGACTCATAAGCAGACGAGGCGACGGCGGCTCTTTGGAGCTGTCGCCGTCTGTTGTTTATATCGAGGCATGCGAGAACTTCCAGAAGCAGTCATACCGCAATCGCTGCAGGTTCTATGCGGCAGATGGTGTGCAGACACTTTCTTTCCCGATTGTTCACGAGGGCGGTACGCACAAGATTCCTATCAGTGAGATCAAGGTGGACTATAAGAAGCCGTGGGTGCTTCAGCACGAGCGTGCAATATCGTCCGCATATGGAACATCAGCATATTTCGAGTATTATCAGGACGAACTCTTCGCCATCCTTGAGGCAGGTCATGAGCGTCTCTTTGACCTGAATATGGCTCTCCTGAACTTCTTCATAGAAAAGACCGGCATCAAGGTGGATGTCCGCCTGACCGAAGAATATATGAAGGATACGCCGCACGAAGACCTTCGTGACGTGATACATCCCAAGAGACCGAACACGATCCTTCGGGATCTTTCACTGGAAAAGCCGTATTTCCAGGTTTTCTCCGGGAAATACGGCTTCCAGCCCGATCTATCCATCCTGGACCTCCTTTTCAACGAAGGTCCGGACAGTATATTATATCTTAAAACCTCCAGCCTAAAGTAAGGAGGACCTTCCATGCATCCTTTCTGTTGAGGATCTCCGGTGCGAACTCTGTCACGTTGCCGTCTGCGTCGAACATGTAGTCGCTGTATGGCATGAAGTACTCGTCAGTGGCGAATGCATATCTGCATGCAAGGTCGGCGAAGAACGACTTCCTTGAAATGAATCCAAGACCGAATGAGGCGTTCTGTGACTGAGGGGCCTTGATGCTGTTTCCGAATGTGTCGAACATCTCCGGAGATGTTGTCAGGCCGTATCCCGCTCTTATGGCAAGCCTGTCAAACGGCTTCACTTCAACTCCTGCTCTGAGCATGTGTGACTTGCCGAAAGTCTTGGCGATGTCTGTGTTGAGGTCATCGAAATAGTCTCTTCCGTCATCGAATCCGTTCCTCTTGAACTTCATCGCGCTGTAGTCGCACATCTCATAGTCTACGCTGAATACTGCAAGCTTTCCGAGGGTGTAGGCTGCTCCGAGGTTGAACCTCCATGGCTCTGAGAAGGCATACATGTCTTCTCCTTCAGGGCTTTGAGCATATCCGTTGTAGTCCTTGTCAGTGTATGTGGTTTCTCCAGACATCCTCCACTCCTCGCTGATCTTTGTCGCTGTAGGAGTCTGGATGGCCGCTCCGAAGCGCAGGCCCAGTCCCGGAGTGATGATGATACCGAACTTTCCATATACGCCGGATGACTCCATCTCGTATGAATATTTGTATTTCATGCTGTTGAAGTACAGCCTTTCACCGTTGTCGAGGTCTATCACGAAGTCCGACGGATCGACTGCGACCTCCTTGAAATATTCATCATATGAGTAACCCATTGCGGTGATTCCGAGGTTTGCTCCGAAGTAGATGAAGTCCGAGATGTTGAATCCAAGGTTGAATACGTAGTCGCTCTTCTTGCCTCTTACTCTTCTTCCATAAGTCTGGTCCAGAGGACCTCCAAGGGCTATTTCTGTCTGCTCGCCATTGTCGAAGATGAGCTCGCTCGCTCCCACGAACTGGTCGTCATATCCTCCGAAAGTGGAGATCATGCCGCTCTGGTATCCTACTACATATTTCCATGGGTCGTAGTCATATGCGTCATTCATGTTGAGGTATGTTCCGCTCAGGCCGAGGTCTGTCGCCTCTGTGGCCATCGCTCCCATGTATGAGGTGGTCGAGTTCCTTCCTGCCGCATACACATCCTCATGCCAGTCGTTGACCTGGTTTACCACGAATCCGAATGTCACATTCTTCAAGCCTGACTTCCTGTTGGTGTTCCAGTTGAATGTCAGGCCGATGTTAGGAATTCCGAAACTGGTGGCTGTGTTCTTGTATGTCTTTTCAAAGTATGGCAGTGTGCCGTCGGAGTATGGCGACACGCCCTGGGTCGTGTTTGAACTGATCGTCAGCGCCGGAGTGATGGAGAACTGGGCATATTTTGCCACAGCGCTTCCGGCCGGGTTGAGGTTGATCGAGCCGAGGTCTCCTCCGAGAGCTGTGAACGCATCTCCCATGGCCATGGTCCTTGCCGATCCCTGATAGTCTCTTTCGCTGAAGAGCAGGGCATCGTATATTGTCTGTGCATCTGCGGCAAGTGCGGCAAACGCAAATGCCATTATAAGTGTTATCTTTTTCATATTCAAAGTGTTAAGTTGTCTTATCTTCTTCCGCTTGACGATCCGCCGCTACGGCTGCTTCCGCCTCCGCTGTATCCGCCGCCACCGCCATAGCTGCTCCTGCCGCTTGACGAGCTTCCGCTGCTGTAGCTGCTTCGGCTTGAACTGCCCGAACTGTAGCTTGAAGACCTGCTGCCTGATGACGAGCTGGAACTTCTGTAGCTTGAACCGGATGAGACTCCGTAGCTTCTGTTCGTTGATGAGGATGGCCTGTAGCTGGATCCCGATCCGCTGGATGCTGTGCCTGTGCCACGGTTTACTGACGGCGCTGTTGCTGTCGGTCTTCTGAAATTCTGTCCGGAAGATGCTGTGCCTCGGTTTACGGTTGTCGCACTTCCTCTGCTGATAGTTCCTCTGGCAGGTGTTCCGGTGCCGACTGATACCGGCTTGGACTGTGTTGCTGTGCTCGCAGATGCTGTTCCGGAAATCCTTCTTGGAGCTGACACCTTGCTTGCTGTGGTCCTGTTGGCCGATGTTCCGCTCACTCGTGTCGCAACGGACTTTCCTGATATCGACTGACGTGATGCCGAGCTTGAGGCCGCTGTCCTTCCGACTGAGCTGCTGCTGCCGACTCCGCCGCGGGTCGAAACCCTGCTGGTGAATACTCTGTCTGAGCCGGTGCTGTATCTTGACCCGTGCCAGCGGTCATCCTTGTCGCCGACTATGTAGATCGGGCCGTGGTGGTGATGGTGGTGCCAGTATGGATCCCAACCGCCGTACCATCCGCAGTAGTATGGATGCATGTATCCGTACCATCCGCCATAGCCGTAGTACCATGGGTCGTACCATCCGCCGTATCCGTAGTACCATGGGTCGTACCATCCTCCATACCATCCTCCGTATCTGTAGTACCATGGATTATATGACCAGGCATCCCAGTACCAAGGGTTGTAGTGCCTGCTCCAGTACCATGAGCTGCCGATGCTGTATGGGGTGTATGGACTATAGTATCCCCATGGGTCGATGTAGTTCTGCCAGTCATAAGGATTCTCTCCCACAGTGACCACTGTGCTGCCGAGTTCCTTGTCATACTGTATGCGTGCAGACATGTTCTCAGGGATCATCACAGTGTCCTTCTTCTCTCCGAAAAGATATATCCTCGAGGCCTTTGTCTTCTCTACAAGGGCATCGGTCTCGGTCTGGGCGGCCTGTTTCTCTGTTCTTGATATGAAGCTGGGTGTACTGCTGTAGATGCCGTCCTCAAACCTTGCGCTTCCTGCCGAATCCGCCACTTTGCCGACGGTTCCGCATCCCGCGAGGATGAATATGACTGCAATCAGCAGCAATGAACTCTTTTTCATGGTCTTTCTCCTATATTTATTGATAATATTTTCGTATCTTCGCATCCTGTTTGATTATGCAATAACCGTACCGCGGTTTGCGGCGTTTCGAGGTTGCGCATTCAAATACAATTATACGTATAAAAACAATAAAAAGCAAAATACAATGGCAAAAGAAGTAACCAAGAGGTCAGACAACTACTCACAGTGGTATGACAACCTTGTAGTAAAGGCAGACCTGGCAGAGCGCTCTGCCGTAAGGGGATGTATGGTGATCAAGCCTTATGGATATGCAATCTGGGAGAAGATGCAGGACGTGCTTGACAAGATGTTCAAGGAGACAGGTGTCCAGAACGCATATTTCCCGCTCTTCATCCCTAAGTCTTTCCTCAGCCGCGAGGCGGAGCATGTGGAGGGATTCGCAAAGGAGTGTGCAGTGGTGACGCACCACAGGCTCATGGCTGATCCGAACGGCAACGGCGTCGTTGTCGATCCGTCTGCAAAGCTCGAGGAAGAGCTCATCGTCAGACCTACATCAGAGACAATCATCTGGAATACATACAAGAACTGGGTGACATCGTGGAGAGACCTTCCGATCCTCTGCAACCAGTGGGCGAATGTCGTGCGCTGGGAGATGCGTACCCGCCTTTTCCTCCGCACCGCGGAGTTCCTCTGGCAGGAGGGACACACAGCTCACGCTACACGTCAGGAGGCTGAGGAAGAGACAATGAGAATGGTGAATGTATATGCAGACTTCGCCCGCAACTACATGGGCGTGCCTGTAGTGGTGGGTCACAAGAGCCCGAACGAGCGTTTCGCAGGCGCCCTTGACACCATGACCATCGAGGCCCTCATGCAGGACGGAAAGGCTCTGCAGGCAGGTACTTCACACTTCCTCGGACAGAACTTCGCAAAGGCGTTCGATGTGATGTTCACCAACAAGGAAGGCCAGCAGGAGTATGTATGGGCTACATCATGGGGCGTTTCTACACGTCTTATGGGTGCCCTCATCATGGCTCACGGAGACGACAACGGTCTCGTGCTTCCTCCGAAGCTCGCTCCTATCCAGGTAGTGATGGTTCCTATCACAGGAAAGGATGAGGCTGTGAACAATGCAATCCTCGACAAGATGGCGGCATTCAAGAAGGAGCTTGAGGCTAAGGGCATCACTGTCAAGATCGACAGCCGTGACACTCTCCGTCCGGGATTCAAGTTTGCAGAGTGGGAGCTCAAGGGTGTTCCGGTACGTCTTGCAATGGGCGGACGTGATCTCGAGAACGGCACTGTGGAGCTTGCACGCCGTGATACCTGCGAGAAGGCTTCGCATCCTCAGGAAGGTGTTGCAGACGTGATAGCAGCGCTTCTCGACGAGATCCAGGACAACATCTATGCAAAGGCTCTCAAGTTCCGTGATGACAACATACGCAAGGTAGACACCTGGGAAGAGTTCAAGGAAGAGATCACCAAGGGCGGATTCCTTCTCTGCCACTGGGACGGAACTCCGGAGACCGAGGAGAAGATCAAGGAAGAGACAAAGGCTACCATCCGCTGCATCCCTGTAGACAGCGCAGTATGTGTGGAGGAAGGCAAGTGCATCTACACAGGCAAGCCTTCAAGCCAGAGAGTTTTATTCGCAATTTCTTATTAACCCTAACGTCATCCCCGGCTTGACAGGTTCACAGGTAATGTCATCCCCGGCTTGACCGGGGATCTATATAGTAAATTATGAAAAAGATATTTATCACATTATCAGCAGTCCTCCTCTCAGTAGCAACATTTGCCCAGGACGCGCAGCAGGCAGCAGCAGAAGCGGCAAAGGCGATTGACGCCGCTCAGAATGCGGAGGTAAAGGTAGAAAAGCCTAATTATTGGACAAGCTCGTTGAAGACCAACGTAAGCCTCGGACAGACCAGTCTTACCAACTGGGCAGCCGGTGGTGACAACACAGTGTCTCTTGCAGCCTTCATCGATGCAAACGCAAACTACAAGAAGAACGAGATGTTCTGGAACAACCGTCTCCAGCTGGATTACGGTTTCCTCTACGCTTCGTCAAAGCCTATCATCCAGAAGAATACTGACCGTATCTACCTGGAAAGCAAGTGGGGCTACAAGACAGAGGCTATGAAGAACTTCTATTTCTCGGCCAACTATGACTTCAAGTCGCAGTTCGCTCCAGGTTATGAGTATAAGACTCCAAGCGTGGAGGGCCTCGAGAACCTTCCGATGAAAGACAAGGTTCAGGCATGGATGGATGCCCGCAAGCCTCTCTCGGGAATCCTTTCACCTGCGTATACAAACCTCGCGCTCGGTATCGACTGGACGCCTGCAAAGTGGCTGTCCGTTAACTTCGCCCCTCTCACAGGAGGTTTCGTGATCGTTGAGGATGTGAGATTCCGTCAGAGCTACAGCATGCCGCTCAGAAAGGAGTGGGAAGGAATTACCGAGGGTGTTCCAACAGACGGTTCACAGCTCAGAAGCGCACGCTTCGAGTTCGGTGCCCAGCTCAAGGTTGACGCGAAGGTAAATGTCAACGACAACTTCTCATACAGCACGCAGGTAGTGCTCTTCTCGAACTATCTCGACAAGCCGCAGAACTTGCGTGTAAACTGGGATAACCGTATCGACTGGAAGCTTGCAAAATACTTCTCATTCACTGTGACAACCAACCTCATCTATGATGACAAGGTCATGATCTTCAGCGAGAAGGACGGCAAGACTCATCAGAGGATCCAGTTCAAGGAGTCAGTTGCATTCGGATTTACATATACAATTGCAAGCAAGAAGTAATGCTTGAACGCTTCAGGCATAAAGTAGAAGAATTGAGGGGGCTGATCGCAGATTTACGGTCAGCCTCTGTTTCTATGGACCAGGGTGGGAGTCAAGGGTGCAGAAAGAACCCCTCCCACTTCGTGGGCCCCTCCCCCTGCGGCCAGGGGGGTAGCACGCTTTCTGCACCCCTGACTTCCACCTTTGACAATCGATGTCTTCTAGCAGTCAGCGGAGGCATTGACTCCATGTGTCTGGCCGACCTGTGGCTCCGGTGTTTCGGGGCAGGCAGTTTCGCTATCGCTCATTGCAATTTCCACCTTCGTGGGAAGGAGAGCGACGGCGACGAGGCCCTTGTGACAAAGTGGGCCGAGGAGAACGGCGTGCGTATGCATCGCGTTGATTTCGACACTGTCAGCTATGCGTCGGAGAATGGCTTGAGCATAGAAATGGCGGCCAGGGAGCTGAGATACAGGTGGTTCGGAGAATTGTGTCAGAAGCATGGCTATGAGGCAGTTGTCGTTGCGCACCATGCGGACGACAATGCCGAGACTTTGGTTCTCAACATGGTACGCGGAGCAGGCCTCAAGGGCCTCACCGGCATGAAACCCGTCTCTCCTCTTCCATATCTGTCACGTCATTGCGAGGAGCGCAGCGACGTGGCAATCTTGCGTCCCCTCCTGACCTTCACCCGCAAGCAGATCGAAGGCCACGTCTTCGCCTGGAAAGTCCCATACCGCGAAGACAGCACCAACTCTTCCGTGGAGTATCGCCGCAACAGCATCCGTCACGAAGTATTCCCTCTCTTCGAGCGCATGAACCCTTCGTATGTCCGTACCCTCAACCGAGAAATGACATACCTCTCCGACGCCTCCTCCATTGTAGAAGAGTGGTGTCGTATGCAGCTTTCTGCTGTTATAGATCCTCACGTCGGGACTTCGTCCCTCCTCAGGATGACACCAGAAGGCCCCCACACGTCATTGCGAGGCTTCGAAGAGGCCGTGGCAATCTCCATTCCCCGCCTTCTGGAAATCCCTCAATGGCGATACCTATTATATTATATCCTTGAGCCATACGGCTTCAACGCCTCGGCCCTCGAGTCCCTCGAGAACCTGCTCATGTCCGACAGGACCATCTCGGGCAAGCGCTTTGAGTCTTCCGGCTATGTTCTCCGTACTGAACGTCAGAGTCTCGTGGTCGTTCCAAAGATGGCCGGTCACGCCGGCCATGACGTCCCCGGACACCCTGCCCGTGACGTTGCCGTCATCCCCGACCTGATCGGGGATCCCTTCGTCCCGGTACGCGGAGCCGGAGCATACCACTGCAACGGCAGACGCTTTGTCGTTGAAGTCCTGCCATGGTCGGCAGAAATGCCTCTGCAGCAGCCTGCAGGCACGCTCATCTTCGATGCTGACAAACTGAAGTTCCCGTTTGTCTGCCGCGGATGGAGAAACGGAGACTGGATGATACCTCTCGGAATGAAAGGTAAGAAGAAACTCAGTGACATGTTCACTGACCTCAAATACAGTTATCAGGACAAGGAAAACGCCCTTGTTCTGGTTGACTGCATCGGCGACAGGGCTGAGAAACAGCACGTTGCAGCCTTGCTCGGAGTAAGAATAGACGATCACTATAAAGTGTCCGACAGGACCACATCAATAATCAGGATAACACTATGAAATCAAGATTTTCATTGATTCTTATGCTGGCTCTGACAGCCTGCACATCACATTTCATCACCGACGAAGAGTACCGCGACATCGTGGCCGATGACTTCCAGTCCCGCAGTTCCATCATGCAGGCGGCAGGGATAGACCTGGCCTCTATGGACCTGAATCAGAAAGAAGAAGAGGCTCTCGAATTCCTATATGCGTACATGCCGCTTGGAGACATCGTCAACAATGCTCCGGAGTATTACCTGGACCATTACAGGATGACCCGCAGGGCCCTTAAGGAGATGCCTTGGGGAAAGAATGTGCCGGAGCGTGAGATGAGGCACTTCGTGCTCCCTGTGCGCGTCAACAACGAAAATCTTGATTCTGCACGATATGTATTCTATGAGGAATTAGCTCCAAGAATCAAAGGTATGTCTATGCACGATGCAGTGCTGGAGGTCAACCACTGGTGTCATGAAAAGGCCGTCTATATGCCTTCAGACCGTCGCACAAGCTCTCCGCTTGCGACTGTCAAGACCGCATACGGCCGCTGCGGAGAGGAGTCTACTCTCCTCGTAGCGGCTCTCCGTTCGGTCGGAATCCCTGCCCGCCAGGTATATACTCCGAGATGGGCCCACACAGACAGCAACCACGCATGGGTTGAGGCATGGGTTGACGGCAAGTGGTACTTCCTCGGTGCATGCGAGCCTGAGCCGGTGCTCAACCTCGGCTGGTTCAATGCTCCAGCCAGCAGGGGAATGCTGATGCATACCAATGTGTTCGGAAGATACAACGGACCGGAGGAGATTGTCCGTGAGACTCCTAACTATACGGAAATCAATGTCATAGAGCATTATGCACCGGAGTCTGCGGTTGTTGATGTGACAGTCGTGGACAAAGATGGCGCTCCTGTTGAGGCAGCGAAGGTAGACTATAAGATCTATAACTATTCCGAGTTCAACAGCGTCGCGTATAAGCTCACCGATGCGCAGGGAAAGACCGCTCTCACCGCTGGCCTTGGCGATATGATGGTCTATGCAACAAAGGACGGCCGCTTCGGATTTGCAAAGGTTACATACGGCAAGGACGAGGCTGTGTCCATAGTCCTTGAATATGAGGAAGGCTCGGAGATTCCGCATATGGAAATGGAGGTGGTGCCACCGGTGGAAAATGCTCAGCTTCCGGATGTTACAGATGAGCAGAGGGCGGAGAATACACGCCGTATGGAATATGAAGATTCTCTGAGAAATGCTTATGTGGCTACATTCTATGATAAGGCGCGTGCAGAGGCTTTTGCGGGTCAGTATGAAGATCCTGCCTTGAGGAAGGGAATTGCTGAGATTCTTGTTGCATCTCGTGGCAATCATGAGGAGATCGTTGCTCTTCTTGAGGAGGCGGAGCAGCAGGGAAAGCTGCCTGAGGCTCATGCACTGCTCACGTCATTGTCAGAAAAAGACCTCAGGGACACTCCAAAGTCAGTATTGGATGATCATTTCTCATGCATGGAGACTGTCGGGGATGCCAATGTGTATGGTCCGAGGGTAGACACTGAACTTCTTCGACCGTTCAGGAAATATTTTCATGAGAATATTCCAGATTCTCTTTCCAATATGATAAAGACAGACCCTGCATCGTTCGTGAAATGGTGTAAGGAAAATCTTTCGATGCACGATGACATCAGCCTTCGCTATGTTCAGCTTGATCCTAAAAGGGTTTGGGAGACAAGGCTTGCTGACAAGGGATCAAGAGAAATCTTCTTCGTCACAATGTGCCGCAGCTTCGGAGTGCCGGCATGGATGGATCCTGTAACCAGAGTCGTGAAGTATGTTGGCGCAGACGGTCTCACTTACGACGTAGACTTCGATGCCAAGGAGCAGACCGTGGCTCCGCAGGGCAAGCTGAAACTGACTTACAATGAGATTCCTCTCCTGGATGACCCTAAATACAAGACTCATTTCACCCTCTCGAAATATGTGAACGGCAACTTCCAACTGCTCAATTACAACGGCACATGGGCTTCGCTCTTCAAGGAGGCTCAGCCTATGGACTGCGGCTACTACATGCTCGTTAGTGGCTCGAGAATGTCAGGCGGAAATGTCTTTGCAGATGTGGAATTCTTCACAGTAGAGGAAGGAAAGACGACAGTCCGCGAACTTGTGATGCGCGACATCAAAGACCAGATCCGCGTCATAGGAAGCTTCGATTCGGAGATCAAATACTCATCATGTCATCCTGAGGAGGGCGGAGCCTCTTCTTGTCATCCTGAGGAGGGCGGAGCCCGACGTGAGGATCTCTCCGTCCTCGAAACCACAGGCCGCGGCTACTTCGCCGTAGCATTGGTAGACTACGGCACAGAGCCTACCAACCATGCCCTCATGGACATCTCGGCCGCTGCCGCTGATCTTGAGGCGTGGGGCAGACCGATCCTTGTGGTGTTCGCTACAGAAGATGACTACAGGAAGTTCCGCGCACAGGACTTCAATCTTCCGTCAACAGTGCACTTCGGCATAGACATCGACGGCAAGATGAGGAACATGATCGCAACCGAGATGAAACTGGACAAGGGAGGCCGCCTGCCGCTTATAGTGCTGGCCGACACCTTCAACCGAGTGGTATTCTTCTCTCAGGGCTACAGCATAGGCCTGGGCGACAGCCTCGTCAAGACCTCAAAGGCGCTATAGAAGATTCCATCCATCCGTCATCCCCGGTCCCTGTCCCGTCATCCCGGGCTTGACCGGGAATCCCTCCTATGACCTACTGGAAACGAAATTCCGCCCGTCGGCCGAAACCACGAGCGGAACGAAAAAGACTCTAATCGCTGATCAGTCCAGTTCCTCAACCAGATGATGAGCAATTATATGATTATTCCCTAA